>CAZGSU010000023.1:0-20497 GCA_964528615.1 uncultured Acidobacteriaceae bacterium
CGAGGCTTCGCAGAAACCGATTCCCCTGGACGCGGAACTGGCGAACAGCCTCTGGCTCTGGAAGCAGGAAACCCCCTACAACGGTCCCTCCGATTGGGTTTATGCGAGCCCTGCGAAAAACGGCAGACAGCCGTATTGGCCAAGTTCAATCTACCGCGTCTACATCAAGCGCGCGGCAGAGGGAACAGGGCTCAAGAAGCGGATCGGCTGGCATACCTTTCGGCATACATTTGGGACGATCTTGAATGCCAACGGGGAAAACCCCAAAGTCATTCAGGAACTTCTGCGTCACGCGAATCTCCGAGTCACCATGGACACCTACGTTCAAGCTGTGAGCAACGAGAAGCGCGAGGCGCAGAGCAGGGTGGTCAGACTGCTTTCGCCCGGACTGGGGAAAAAGCTGGTGTAAGTGGACGTTTGTGGACGCGCGGCAAAACTAGTCGAATCCTCGAAGTGGTTTCTTTTGTTGGCGTCCCCGACGGGATTTGAACCCGTGTTACCGCCGTGAAAGGGCGATGTCCTAGGCCAGGCTAGACGACGGGGACCACAGTTCTAAGGCGGGAGCCTGCGGATTGATATTCGATGTTAACAGCGCATCGGAGCAGTGTCAAAGAACGTGTTGGTGTTGGCATCCTCAAGCTGATCGATCTACTGCGTGTCTGCTGCGTTGTGGTCAGAGCTGTTTGTGGGGCGACTCAAACATGCACAGCCAGCAGGTTAGAATGGGACCGGCGCCTGGGCGATTGGTGTGCGCCGCTTTTGAATGGCTGATCCTCTCTATCTGAGTCTTTGGTTTTCCAGTTTTGAGGCCGACGAGATGTTGCCTCACGCGCTGGCTGTGACGCGGCAATTTTCGTTTTCGGCCCAGCAGCCGGGAGTCACTTATCTGGCGCTTCATCCCGTCTCCTGGGACGAACCGACCATCCTCGAACGGCGCTTCCGGCCGGGTATTTCCCCCGAGGAGGCGGTACTGATCGCGTCCGACCTGCTCCATGAAGACTACGCCTACCTGTTTGAAGCATTCTGGGATCTTTGGATCGTTGCCGAAAATGGCGAATGGACTCAGCAACCGTCGCAGGTGAAATTCCTGGTACACGGAACCGAGTTTGACGACGGAGTTTATGAAAGAGAAGGTCACATCGAGGTCGACCTGGGCCTGGACTCGTTCTTTCTTCAGGACGAAGTCCCGCTGACCATCGAGGCCGCGGCGAGAGTGCGGGCGAACGTGCAGAAACTGGTCGAGTTTACCAACAAAATCGAAAAAACCTCCGGCGCCAACGCGCGACTGCTCTGGTCGGAGTCGGACGAGAACTTCGCGCAGAAATTGATCGCAAGACTGCAAAGGATGCAATAGCATCAATCGTTGTCCGGGACGCAATAGGCTCATACAATCGTGCTCCTGTCGCCCCGGGCATCCCCGCCACGCTTGCTTTCGCAAGACTCGGCGAGTATCGTAAGGGTTCGGCTCCGCAATATCCTCTTCCCTCCAAAATCAGTACTCGGAAACAGCACAATCAAGGAGAGAACTGCAAACCATGCTCCGTCAAGGGCAGGTTAGTCCCCGCCCACCCCGCAAACGTTCGCAGGCCTATCCGGGCGTGCATCCGCTGTCAACCCTTACTCACCGCACACAGCGTTTTCAGCCGCTCCCCCCACCCTTGGGGGATCCGCCATATCACTATTCGCTGGAAACTTCCCTGCCCGAGATTGGTTCAGCTAAAAAAATCGTTTTTCACACCGTGGGCGACACTGGCGGGATCAAGGACGCTGACTATCAAGCCGATGTTGCGACAAAAATGAAGGGCGATCTCAACAAAGCGGCGGGCGCCACCGATTTTTTCTACCACCTCGGCGACGTGGTCTACTACAACGGTGAAATCGACAAATACTACGAACAGTTCTACGAACCTTGCAACCATTACTCGACGCCGATCATTTCGATCCCCGGCAACCACGACGGTGATCCGGTCAACGCGAGTCAGACCTCTCTCGACGGCTGGGTGCGCTATTTCATGTCACCCAGTGCGCAAGTGCGTCCGGAATCGCAGGATGCGCCACGAGTGACTATGTCGCTGCCAAACGTTTACTTCACTTTGCTTTGCCCGCTGGTCACTATTATTGGCATGTACACGAATGTTCCCGAACATGGCTCGATCGATTCGGTACAGCAGCAATGGCTTACCAACGAGTTCGACACGGCGCCGGAAGACAAGGCGCTGATCCTGGCATTGCATCATCCCATCTATTCGTTCGACGACCATCACAGCGGCAGCCCCGCCATGGCGGATGCGGTGCAGCACGCCATCAACGACTCTCGGCGGGTGCCTAACATGATCCTCACCGCTGATGTTCACAACTACCAGCGCATCGAGTGCACCGTCTCCAAGGGCATCACGATTCCTTTCCTGGTGGCAGGGCACGGCGGTTATTACCACCTGCACGGTTTGACGGCGAATCCCGGCAAGGACGGAGTCGATCCCGAAACTAAAGCACACCTCATCGCGGCCAACGACAAACAACACGGTTATGTAACGTTGACCGTCGATAAGCAGAACATTTCCGGATTTATGACCACGGTAACCGACTCGAAACGCGAAGGAGAGGATGAAGCGGACGACTTCAGCTATTCCGCGAAACCGATCAAGCTGGGCAAGGAGGGTGTGAGCTTGTGAGGCTGGATTGGGTTGGGACGTTTCGACCGGATTTGGCGACGGGAGCGCAGGCTTCAGGGCTTACGCTCCCGGTTTTGCAAGTCGCTTACTTGGTCCTCCCGCCCTCGACCTTCAGCTTGTCGGTAGCCGCCGCCTGGGCCGCTGCCAGGCGAGCCGTCAAGACACGGAAGGGTGAGCATGACACGTAGTTCAGTCCCACCTGGTGACAGAACTCTACCGACGACGGCTCGCCGCCGTGCTCGCCGCAGATACCGACTTTCAGACCGGGGCGGGTTTTTCGTCCGCGCTCGGTTGCCATCTTTACCAATTGCCCGACACCCTCGCGGTCGAGCACAGCAAAGGGATCCTGCTTGAGGATGCCTTCTTCCAGATAGGTCGGCAACACCTTGTTGATGTCGTCGCGGGAAAAACCAAACGTGGTCTGGGTGAGATCGTTGGTGCCAAACGAAAAGAACTGGGCTTCCTTCGCGATTTCGTCGGCCACCAGCGCAGCCCGCGGCAACTCAATCATTGTGCCTACCAGGTAGTCAACGGTTTTCTCTTTTTCTTTAAAGACTTCCTGGGCCACACGGTGGACGATCGCCGCCTGGTTCGCCATTTCTTTCAGCGTGGCGGTGAGCGGAATCATCACTTCGGGATAAACCTTCACTCCATCCTTGGCGACCGCCACTGCGGCTTCGAAGATGGCGCGGGCCTGCATCTCGGTGATCTCGGGATAGGTGATTCCCAAACGGCAGCCGCGATGTCCGAGCATGGGATTGAATTCGTGCAACTCTTCCACTCGGCGTAACAGGGTCTTGAGTCCCTTGAGTTTGGGAGACTTCGGCTTGGTGGCTTCGAGTACCGCGATCTCGACCATCAGATCTTCCCGTCGTGGCAGGAACTCGTGCAGCGGTGGATCGAGCGTACGGATGGTGACTGGAAAACCGTCCATGGCACGAAAGACTCCGACGAAGTCGGCACGCTGCAGTGGGAGCAATTTCTTGAGCGCGGCGCGGCGGTCTTTCTCGGTGTTGGCCAGAATCATGGCGCGCATGTGCGGGAGCTTCTTTTCCCCGAAGAACATGTGCTCGGTGCGGCAAAGCCCGATGCCTTCTGCGCCGAATGCGCGCGCTTGAATTGCATCGCGCGGAATGTCGGCATTGGCCCGTACGCCCAACTTACGGAACGGTTCGGCCCAGCCCATGAGCTTCATCAACTCAGGGTCGTCGGGTTTCGCGGCCATGGTGCCGAGCTTGCCCTTGATGACGCGTCCGGTGGTGCCGTCGAGCGAGATCCAGTCTCCCGCCTTGAACACCTGCCCTTTCGCCCGCATCTCGTGCGCCTTTTCGTCTACCTCGACATCGCCTGCGCCGGCTACGCAACACTTGCCCATGCCGCGCGTGACCACGGCGGCGTGACTGGTCATCCCTCCGCGTGAAGTCAAAATCCCAGCTGCCACTTCCATTCCGTGGATATCTTCTGGCGTGGTTTCCGCGCGCACCAGGATGACAGGATTCTTGGTAGCACCGTGCCCGGCCTTTTCCACGGCCTCGTCGGCGGTGAAGACAATCTGGCCTACGGCCGCACCCGGTGAGGCCGGAAGGCCAGTGGCTAGCACTTCCACCTTGGCGCTTTTCTCATCCAGGCGCGGCAACAGGAATTCGTAAACCTGGTTGGGGTCGACGCGGAAGATTGCTTCTTCTTTGGTGATCAAGCCTTCATCCACCATCTGGATGGCAACGCGAACCGCCGCCGGCCCGGTGCGTTTGCCGTTGCGGGTCTGCAGCATGTAGAGCTTGCCTTCCTGGATGGTAAACTCGAAATCCTGCATGTCTTTGTAATGCTTTTCCAGGCGCGTGGTGATCTCGCGCAACTGGTCGTAAACGGCGGGCATCACCTTCTGTAGTTCAAGGATCGGCACCGGGGTGCGGATGCCAGCGACCACGTCTTCGCCCTGCGCGTTCATCAGGAATTCGCCATAGAACTCTTTTGCTCCCGTGGCGGGATTGCGGGTGAAGCCCACGCCCGTGCCGCTGGTGTCGCCGAGATTGCCGAAGACCATGGCCTGCACGTTGACCGCGGTGCCCAGCATGTCGTCGATGTTGTTGATGCGACGGTAGTGCTTGGCGCGATCGTTTTGCCACGACCGGAACACGGCATCACGAGCCATGACCAGTTGCTGGTGCGGGTCCTGGGGGAAATCGTGCTTGGTGTGTTTCTTGACTACCTTTTTATATTCTTCGATCACTTCCTTCAGCGCTTTGGCGTCGAGATCGGTATCGAGCCTGGCTTTCTTGTGCTTCTTCTTGGCATCGAACACTTCGTCGAAGGCGTGCTTGGGGATGTCCAGCACAACGTTGCCGAACATCTGGATCAGGCGGCGATAAGAGTCGGCCGCGAAGCGTGGATTATTGCTGCGTTTGGCCAGCGCGTCGACACTTTGATCATTGAGGCCAAGGTTGAGAATTGTGTCCATCATGCCGGGCATGGAGAACTTCGCGCCAGAACGCACGCTTACCAGCAGCGGATTCTCGCCTTTGCCGAGTTTCTGGCCTTGCAACTCCTCGAGACGCTTGAGCGCAGCGTCCATCTGGCGGTCTACTTCCGCCGAAACACCGTTGGTGCGCATGTATTCCCGGCAGGCTTCGGTCTGGATGGTGAAGCCCGGAGGCACAGGCAGGCCCGCGTTGGTCATCTCGGCGAGACCTGCGCCTTTGCCGCCCAGGTCGTCCTTCATCTTGCCGTTGCCATCGGCTTTGCCGCCGCCGAAGAAGTAAACGTATTTGGTGGCAGGACTTTTTTCTGTGGTCTCAAGACTGGTTTCGGGGAGAGTTTGCGTCGCCATAATAGGTGTGATCCTTTATTGTTTCGAAGATTCCTTGGTGACTTCAGTGACGATCTCGGAAAAGTCGGCGATGGTGGAGAATTCCTTTAATAATGTCTGCAGCAGCGCCAGGCGATTGGCCCGTACGCGCTCGTCGTCGACCATAACCATCACCTTGTCAAAAAATTTGTCTACCGGCTCCCTGGCAGTCGCCAGCGAAAGCAGAGCTTCACGATACTCTTTCTTTTGCCGATGCCCCTCGACCTTGGCAGCATGCGTATCCAGGTACGCAGCCAGCTCTTTCTCCTCATCGGCAGAATTGGGCGAACTTTCAAATTTTGCTGCCGACTTGATCCCCTTCTCGTTCGCCTGCCTCAGGATGTTCCGCATGCGCTTGCAAGCGGCCGCAATGGCGAGAAACTCGGGCATATGCAAAACGCTTTTCACCGCTTCCGCTCTCGCGGCAGCATCCACCACGTCGTCGGCGCTGGCCGCCAGCACCGCTTTTACCACGTCGTAACTGAAACCGAGCACGTCGCGCAGGTAAAACTCCAGGCGCTCGCGCAGGAAATGATTCACCGCGCTGTCGTAATCCACATCGGCAGAAAACTTCTTTTCCGCGGCCGAGCCGCGGTAGGTTTCACGCGCATCCTTGAACAGTTGGGCGAGACTTACCGGCAGCTTATGCTCTGCGATCGTCTTGACGATGCCGTTCGCCTGGCGGCGTAGTGCGAACGGGTCCTTTGATCCGGTAGGCTGAAGCCCCAGCGCGAACATGCCGGCGATGCTGTCCGCTTTATCGGCGATGGAGAGCACGGAGCCTTCGGTGGTCCGCGGGACTGAATCTTCCATCGATTCCGGCCTGTAGTGATCGTAAATTGCGGTCGCAACCGCTTCGCGGGCATCGGCCTTCATGTCAGGATCGAGCTCCTGCACTCTCGCATATAGCCCACCGACAATCCCTTGCAACTCAGTAAACTCCTTCACCAGTTCCGTCGTCAGATCGGCCTTCGCCAGTAACGCCGCCTTATGGATAACGCCGGGTCGAATCGCAACCCCGGCCTTGCGAATGATTTCGCACAGCCAGCTGCACAATCGCTGCACCCGCAGGACTTTGTCAAAGTAACTGCCCAGGTCTTTCTGGAAGGTGACGTTCTTCAGCCAACCGGCGCGTTCCCGCAGAGTATGTTTCTGGTCGGTCTGCCAGAAGAAGCGGGCGTCGTTGAAGCGGGCCCGCAATACTCGTTCGTGCCCGTGCCGGATGACGCCGTCGCGGTCGCCATCGGTGTTGAGCACCGCCAGAAAATGAGGCGAGAGGCTGCCTCGCGAATCTTCGACAGCGAAATATTTTTGGTGGTCGCGCATGACCGTAACCAGAACTTCCTCGGGCAGATCCAGAAATTCAGGATCGAAAGCACCCAGAATCGCAGATGGCCACTCGGTGAGATTGACCACGGTATCGAGCAACGATTTGTCTTCGCGCCAGCGCGCGCCCGCAATGGTGCGAGTGGCTGCGTCGAGGGATTTGCGAATCTGCTTTTCTCTTGCGTCACGGTTGAGGACCTTCGCCGCCTGCAAAGCCTCGATGTAGGCCGAGCCCGCGCTGGGAACCGGAACCGATTTGTCGGCCAGAATTCGATGCCCACGTGACTGGTTCCGGGCGCGAACACCATCGAACTCCAGCGGGATGACGTCGGCGTCCAGCATCGCGACGAGCCAGCGTACCGGGCGGACAAAGCGCTCGTTCGGCTTGCGCCAATACATGCTCTTTGGCCAATAGACGGAAGCGATCTCTCTGGGCAGAGCTTCGGCCAGAATTTCCGCCGCAGTGCGTCCGGGCTTCGTCACCTTCGCCGAGAGGTAATCGCCCTTTGAAGTTGAGGTAGTTTGTAACTGCGAAACATCCACGCCGGCCTTCTTGGCGAACGCATGTGCCGCGGGAGTGGGTTGCCCGTCTTTGAAGGCCACACTTGCCGACGGCCCAGTCACCTGCTCGGTAACCTCCGGCTGCGAGGCACGAATGTTCGCCGCCAGAACAGCCAAGCGGCGGGGAGTGTCAAGTGAATCGATCGATCCGGAGGGCAGAAGGCGTTCCCGGTCCAACAACTTGTGCACACGCTCGCGCAGTTCCTGCGACGCCGCGTCAAGCATCCGCGCCGGGATTTCTTCGCAACCGATCTCGAGCAGGAAATCAGGCATGTGATTTAGATTTTGATCCTTGTAGCGCCGCCGCCCTGGCGGCTGTCGTGAGGGCGTCTCGCCCTCACCGCCGAGGGCAAGATGCCCTCGGGACAGCCGGCAGGATGCCGGCGCTACAAAAAACCGCACGTACGCTACGGGAAGCTGCGCTACGACCCGACCGGCTCCAGCTTCTCTTTCTTGCTTCCCGACTTATTTCTGGCGGGTTCTTCTTCCCCACGCACATCGCCGCGCTGCTGGTCCACATACGCTTTGGCAATCCCGACCGCCAGCGCGCGGACTCGCGCGATTACGCCTACGCGTTCGGTCACCGAAATCGCACCGCGCGCATCCAGAATGTTAAACAGATGCGAACACTTCAGGCAGAGGTCGTAGGCGGCCAACAAAGGAAATCGTGTCTTGTCGTGCCCAAGGCCGCCGGTCTTCTCTTTATCTTTATCTCCATCTCTGTCTCTGCTCAATGCGGCATAGTTCTCGAGCAGTGTTTTACATTCGCTCTCGCACAGCTCGAAATGTTTCCACGTTTTCTCGATGTCGGCCGCTTCGAAATTGTAAACCGAAAACTGCACTTCATCCGCGAGCCGCACATCGCCATAGGTGGTGGCGCGCCCGGTTTCCGGATCGCGTGCCCACACGATATCGTAGATGGAATCGACATCCTGCAGGAAAGCGGCGATGCGCTCCAGTCCATAGGTTAGTTCGGCGGAAATCGGATCGAGGTCCACGCCGCCGCACTGCTGGAAGTAGGTGAACTGCGTGATCTCGAGGCCATCGAGCATGACTTGCCAGCCGATCCCCCACGCGCCCAGGGTGGGCGATTCCCAGTTGTCCTCTTCGAACTTGATGTCATGCTGGCGCAGGTCAATGCCCATCGCACCCAGAGATTCGAGATAGAGTTCCTGCACATTTTCCGGCGGCGGCTTCAGGATGACCTGTAACTGCATGTGCTTGAAAAGCCGGTTGGGATTTTCTCCATAACGTCCGTCGGCCGGACGGCGCGACGGTTGCACGTAAGCAACTTTGTACGGCTTCGGTCCCAACACGCGCAGAAAAGTTTCAGGCGCCATGGTGCCGGCGCCGACCTCGACGTCGTACGGCTGCTGCAAAACGCAGCCACGCTCAGCCCAAAAAGTCTGCAGGCGCAGGATGAGTTCCTGGAACGTGAGCGGTTTGGGTTTGGGGACTGGCACTCTGCTTGTGTGATTTTCAGTTCTTAGTTTCTGGTTCTCGGTTCTCAGTTGATTTTTTCCAGCATGGCTGCGGTCACCAGTTTCTTCTCAATGTGGCGCTGCAGAATCTGGATCAAGAATTTCCGCAGATCGCTTCCCTGCGTCCTGGGCCACGGCGCTCCGGCAAAGCTTTCCAGCGGCGCGCGAAACATCTGGGCTGCCAGGGTCCGCGAGCCGGGCGACATTTCCGACGACGCCAGGCGCTTGTCGTCGGCGCACATCAAGCCGTCGGCCAGAGCGTGAAAAAACGCCCGGCTGCCGTTCAAAGTGCGGCCGCAAGCGATGCACTCTGAAAGCTCGGGGAGATAGCCCATCAGCCGGGTCATCCACAGCTCGAAATACGTGACGGGCATCCAGATCGCCGGCCCGCGCAGCCCGGCCAGCACCGACAGCGCCAGCCGGAACACCGCGTCGTTGGTCTCGCGATCCGGCAACAACTCGTCGAGCAACTCGGCCACGTGCGCCAGCGCTACAGCCCGCGGATAGCCCACTTCCGTCGCCAACGGTGATTCCAGCACCTCGCAGGAGTTCAGTCGGGTCAACTCCTGCCGCTCTCGATCTTCGTAGTAAGCCCGAACGTAGGTGAGTGGTTCCAGCGCTCCGGCAAACCGCCGCATGGACTTCTTGGCGGACCGCGCCACGCCGCGAACTTTTCCTTCCGTCCGGGTGAACAGAGTGACCAGCAGGTCAGCCTCGCGCAAAGGATAGGTGCGCAGTACGATCGCTTCCGACTCCTTCAGTGCCATGGAAGCCTAGCAAATTGAAGCCCGGCAAGTTAATGCTCGATTGTAATGGAGAGGTGGGGAGATGGGAAGACGGCGTCGGGCGTCAGACCTCGGACCTCAGGTGTCAACCGCGATGTGCCGAAGTCTGACGTCCGACGCCCGAGCAACTACCGTCCGAAATACTTCGCATTGCGCTCGGTGAACGACGCCCATTTCTCCGGGAGATCATCCAGCGCGAATATCGCCGACACCGGGCATACGGGCACACAAGCGCCGCAGTCGATGCACTCCACGGGATCGATGTAGAGCATTTCTTCTTCGGCGTAAGCCGGTGAATCTTTTTTGGGATGAATGCAATCGACCGGGCAAGCGTCCACGCAGGCGGTGTCTTTGGTGCCGATGCACGGTTCTGCGATCACGTAAGTCATGAGTTCTTGTCTCCCTGGTGTGCCGAACTGGAACTGAACTGGTTATATTAGCAAGAATGTGAGGGCCTGGTACAAATTTTGGATTCGTCTTAATGGAGGACGCGCGGCCCGCCCGTCCCACGCAACACGGGCGGGGACGCCAGCCCTCCATTCCCCAAGCCGAACTTGCTAATCCTGCTAAATTCTGCAAAAATAATGGTTTGTCTCAGCCTGCCTGAAGCAACTAGGAAAGGAACAAAGTTCTGTGTTAATGATTCGTCTGTCGCGCACGGGTGCGCGTAAGCAACCGCAGTATCGTGTGGTGGTCATCGAAAAGGAACGTGCGCGCAATGGCCGTCCGGTCGAGATCGTGGGAACCTATAATCCTCGCACCAGCCCGGCCAGCATCGAGCTCAAGCGCGAGCGCATTGACTACTGGGTCTCCAAAGGCGCCAGGATGTCAGACCGGGTCAGCAAAATTGTGTCCAAACCGGCTCCGGCCAGTACTCCGTCGGTTGCCTGATCGCATTGCGCGTGCCACGGCGAATTCCATCCCACTGAGCAGGAGCCCGCTTTGAGCGAACAGCTTGTAAGCGAACAGCCTTGAGCGAACAAAAGATCAGCGAGCCAACCGGCGATCTCCGCGTCCTGGTCGAGCACATCGCCAAAGCACTGGTCGATGACCCGGCACAGGTTTCGGTCAACAAGGTCGAGGAAGGTGGCGATACCGTGCTCGAGCTTACCGTCGGCGCGAATGATCTGGGACGCGTCATCGGCAAACAGGGGCGTACGGCACGGGCCATGCGAAATCTGCTGGGGGCGGCAAGTATAAGGTCGAATAAGCGTTTCACGCTGGAGATTCTGGAATAGCCGACGAGTTCATTACTCTCGCGCGCGTTCTGAAGACGCAGGGACGGCGAGGCGAAGTTACCACCGAGGTACACAGCGACATCCCGGACCGGTTCCAGCAAGGGATGCGGCTGTGGGCGCTGCCCAGGGATGGACCACGCCGAGAGCTGGAGATTGAGGAATTGTGGCCGCATAAGGGCCACCTGGTGGTGAAGTTCGCGGGTATCGATTCGATGTCCGATGCCGAGGCCCTGATCGGCAGTGAGCTGCAGGTTCCGAGCCGGGAGCGGTCGAAGCTTGATCCGGGATGGGCTTACGTAAGCGATCTGGTGGGATGCACAGTCTTCGACCGCGATCGCGAGATTGGACAGGTTCAGGACGTACAGTTTGGAGCGGGTGAAGCGCCGCTGCTGATCGTGAATGCGGGATCGAAAGAGTACGAGATTCCTTACGCGGATGCGTACCTGACGAGCGCCGATATCGAGCACAAGAAGATTTGCATGAAGCTGCCGGAAGGCATGCTGGAAGTGAACGCCCCGCTAAGCGCGGAAGAGAAAGAGCAGCAAAGGATTGGTAACAAGAAGTTGTCATCCTGAGCGAAGCCGCTTCTTCGCTTGCGAAGAAGCGGAGAGTCGCCGTGCTGGCGCGGCTTGCTTGCTCAGCATGACAACGGCTCAGGTTCCCGCGATGAAGATCGACATTTTGACGATCTTTCCTGATTTCTTTCGCGGGCCACTGGATTACGGCATCATCCGCCGGGCGCGGGAAGCTGGCCTGGCGGCGATCGACGTCCACGACCTGCGGGCCTTTGCGCACGACCGGCACCGCACCGTGGATGACCGCCCCTTCGGCGGCGGCGAAGGCATGGTGCTGAAGCCGGAACCGATCTTTGAATGTATTGAAGAACTGAAGGTCCAGCCCCGCGCAGAGCGGATTGCGGGTGGCGCGAAACAAAGCGTTGTGCTGCTATCGGCGCAAGGCGTGTGTTTCGACCAGGGCGTGGCGGAAGAATTGGCCGCGCTGGAACAGATTGTCCTGATCTGCGGCCGTTATGAAGGCGTCGACGAACGGGTGGGGCAGCACCTGGCCGACCGCGAGCTCTCGATCGGAGATTACGTGCTCAGCGGCGGCGAGTTGGGAGCAGCGGTGATCGTGGACGCAGTCACGCGGCTGATTCCCGGAGCGCTGGGCAACCAGGCTTCTGCTCGGCAGGAATCGTTTACGCTGTCCGCGCAACCTGGATCCGCGGAACCAGGAACTGGCGAGGGTCCAGATTCCACCTGTGCATCGGGCGGGTTGCTGGACTACCCGCATTACACGCGGCCTGCGGATTTTCGTGGCTGGCAGGTCCCGGAGGTGCTGGTGTCCGGCAACCACGAGGAAATACGCCGCTGGCGCCGGCGCACCGCATTGGAGAAAACGCTGCGTAACCGGCCCGATCTGCTGGATCGCGCCGCGCTCGGCGACGAAGACAAGGAATTGCTGGCCCGCATCGCGGGCAAGGAAACGTAGCAGCAAGGCAAAAATTTATAGAAGCGAAGGGGCAAGACCATGACCAACCTGATCATCGAAAAACTTCTGGCCAAGACCAGGCGCACCGACCTTCCTGAGTTCGTTCCCGGCGATAGCGTACGGGTTCACGTAAAGATCAAGGAAGGTGACAAGGAACGCTTGCAGGCTTTTGAGGGCGTTGTGATTTCCCGCAGCCGCGGGCCGCAGGCCAGCTTTACGGTACGCAAGATCAGCTTCGGCCATGGCGTCGAGCGTATTTTCCCGCTCCACTCCAAGGTAATCGACAAAGTGGAGTTGCTGCGCTCTTCGAAGGTCCGCCGCGCCAAGCTTTATTATCTGCGCAGCCTCAAAGGCAAGGCTGCCCGGCTGAAGGATGTAGAGCGCGAACACGTTGTGGCAGAAGTCGCCGCGAAGTGATCGCGGGCTGATGCCGGTTGCAGGCAGGTACGGCCGGGCTACGGGTGGACTTCGAACTGCAAGCTGTCTTCCAGGTGTTTTTCCGCCAACTTGCGCAGCAGGAACTGCAGGATCTGGCGCTCACCTTTGCGAATCTCGCGGAATTCAATGCCTAGCCCTGCGTGTTGATCGCCGTGTCGAACCTGACCTTTGAGCGCCAATTCATAAGCGCCGAGGCTTAGCGCCAGTTTCAACTCCGTGCCGGGAAGCAGTATTTGCTTGGTTGAAACCAGGCAACCGATCTCTGACATGTTCTTCAGAATCGCGGTAGCCCGCGTACTGTTCGGCCCCAGCTTGATCAGCTCGGCAATCCCCTCCAGGGCAAAGCGTTCGCGCCGGCGGCGCCGCTCGTGTGAGGTGTAAGTACCAGCCCGCTTGAGGCCTCCATCCAGGAGGATCGGCTCATAGGCTTCTTCCATGTCGCGCAGTTCGGCCTCCCACAGGGTGCGATCCTCTTCCACACACTGGATGCCGATCTGACCGCGTAATTCGGAATTTGGTTCGCCAATCCATACCACCCGGCAAAACGCCTTGTTGCGGCCCCGTTCGATGGCGATGATTTCTCCTGTCGCTTTGACACAGCACAGCCCGGTGACCCGCGCCCCGCGCTCGGAAATGTCGTAAGTGCAGGCGATCTCAAGGGCGGGTTTGTTTTCGCTGTCCCAGTAGGTGACACGAATAGGAAGGGCGGCGTGAATGCGCTTGTTCTGGCGCTCTGGCGCCGGATTGGAGATCTCTTCAATCACAATGATTCCGCTGCAGGGACAACGCTCTCGATTGAAAGTAGCAAGGGGGTGCAAGGTGGTCAATTTACCCCCGTAATGGCACTTTTTGGTTACCATCGGGCCCATGAATCCACGGGGCTTGCGAGCAGTCTGCGGTTTTTCCACATTGCACCACAAACGCAGAGTGGGCGAAGATGGCAGTTAACTTCCGTGCCACTCAAACTCAAGTCCGCACCCGCGAAACCGCTTTCCGCCTCCGCCGCCAAGTTACGCCTGCTAAAGAGGCTGCATTGCACGCTCAGGTTTGAGAAGAGAGTGTGGAAGCTGGGAGCCCGCATGGTCGCCGGCGTCGATGAAGTAGGGCGCGGCTCGCTGTTTGGGCCGGTCGTGGCTGCGGCTGTGATCCTGGATCCCGCGTACCGCATTCGGGGGCTCCGCGATTCCAAGCTGCTGCTGGCGGAGCGTCGGGAAGTTCTCGCGGAACGGATCCGGGAGCATGCCCTCGCTTGGTCGATCGCGGCGGTCGACGCGGCACGCATCGATCAGATCAACATTTACCAGGCCTCGCGCCTGGCCATGCGAGAAGCGGTGTCACGCCTCGATCCTGGTCCCGACTACTTGCTGGTAGACGCGCTGCGCCTGGATTGTGAGCTTCCGCAGCAGCCGATCATTCACGGCGATGCCCTCTCCGCCTCCATCGCCGCCGCGTCGATTATCGCGAAAGTGGAGCGGGACCACATGATCGTGGAGTGGGATCCGGTCTTTCCAGTCTACGGGCTGGCTTCGAACAAGGGCTACAGTACACCTCGTCATCTCGCAGCTTTGCGCGAACACGGGCCTTGCCCCTTGCACCGCCAGTCTTTTGCTCCTGTGTGGAATGCGCCGGTACCGCAGGACGTGCTGGCGTTCATGCTGGAAGAGGAAGGCGACAGTGAAGCCGAAAGCTTAGAGTCCGCGTAGGGTTGTGTAGCGCCGGCGTCTCGCCGTCCCGATGGGTGGGCGGAACGCCCACCAGACAGCCGCTGGGCCTCTCCTGAGCGAAGTCGAAGAAACGCCGGTGCTGTGGAGCTTTCTTCGAACAGATTACAATTCCCTTCATGCTGCGCATGATGGTTGTGACCGCCCATCCGGATGACGAGGCCAGCAGCTTCGGCGGATCGCTGTGCGTTTCCTGGAAGCGCGGAGTGGAAACCTGCGTCATTTGTCTGACCCCGGGGCAAGCTGCCACCTACCGGGGTGGCGCGCGCAACGATCAGGAACTGGGCGCGTTGCGCCGCAAGGAATTTGCCGCTGCGTGCGAAATACTGAAAGTCTCGCGGGGGATTGTACTGGACTATCCTGACGGACAGCTGCATCGGCTGGAAATGCAGCGGGTGGTCTCCGATCTCGTTCTGCGGATTCGGGAGTTTCGTCCCCATGTCGTGCTCACGTTTGATCCAGCGGGCGGGGTGACGGGCCACACCGATCATTCCATGGCTTCGGTGTTCGCCACGCTGGCCTTCCACTGGGCGGGGCGGAGCAATCGGTTTCCTGACCAGCTTGGCGACTCCATCGCTCCCTATCGCGTGCAGAAGCTTTACTATGCCACCGCTGACTTCGTTCTTCCCGGGCGGCAGCCGGTGAGTCTCGCTCCAATCACGACCGTCATTGAAGCTGGCGATTACCTGGAAACCAAGATTGAAGCTTTTCGCGCCCATGCCAGCCAGCAACCGCTGTGGCCGTTGTTCGAAGAGTATGCCCGGAAGCGCGGGCGGCGAGAAATATTCCATCTGGTGGCCGCGGCTAACGCTGGAGACCTCGAGCACGAGACGGACTTGTTCGCGGGCGTGAGCGAGGAAGGACTTTAACCGCAAAGGACGCAGAGATAGACCGCTATGAACGCAAAGAAAACCTGGGATGGTTTTCTTTGCGTTCTTTGCGGTCCTCCTCTGCCTACTTTGCGGTTAAGAGCTTTTATTTTGCCTTGATGATCTCACTCAGCAAGTCGGGCTTGGTTTCATCCCGCACCAGGTGAGGATATTTCTCTCCGCCGTGATAATCGAGCTTGAAGGTTCGGTAGTACTCCGTGTTTTCGACCAGCAGGTCCAGGGTCTCTGAACTGGCTCGCCCCTTCTGCAACGCGTCCCGCAGGACTTGCGGTGAGAATTTTCTGCCGTTCACTGCGGCCACCATCATACCTGGACCGATTCCCGCTTGAGCCGCCGGCATGCCTTCGACCGTATCTGTGATCGATCCATCTACTTTCAGCCACAGCCCGATCGAGTACGCAGCGTTCACGATATTTCGGTCGGCTTCCTGCGCCTTCACCTGTTCCGAGCGCACGTCGTCATAAACCAGTTTCCAGCCACTGCCCTCGATGCCCCCCAGCGGCGCTCCCGGCCCGTGGTTGCCCAACCGCTCGGTCCAGAACCCGCGCCAGTCGTGGGGCGCCACCTGATTCAGCGTGTTGAGGACGTCTTCGAAGGTATAAGTCTTCACCTGTGGCGGCCCACTCGCTCCTCCGTGAAAAATCCGGCAAAAATCGTCCATCGATTTCTGGCTATGAGTCTGCTGCCGGATGATGGTGTCCACCCAAAGCCAGTTGAGCTCATCCTCCTCGTAGTAGTCGAGAGGGCGACGCCAGGATTCCCACTGGTGCGGCGCGTCCTGCATGGAAGGCACACCGTCGGCGGTGTCCTGCAGGTTGCGCCACGTGCGTCCCGAACGATGGTCGAGATCGGCGGCGATATAGGCCAGTTCGTCGCGGAATCCTTCCGGGGTTCGCAGTCCACTGCGGCCGGTCAGTATCTCTCCCAGATAGTCCGTCAGACCCTCATACACCCAGAGCAAGTCGGTCTGCATGGGCTTTTCGTAATCGGGAGTAGCCAGATCAGCGGGACGCCGGTACTTTCCGTTCCACGAATGCACGTATTCATGCGACAACAGGCCCGAACTGAGGAGGCGCTTTCCGGGATCCACCAGGGCACGCTCTTCAGATCGGCTGTCATTGGACTCATGATGCTCCAGGCCGAAGTGCGCCACATGGTCACTCAGGCTGTAGAGAAAGTGGTAGTCGCGGTAGTGACGCGCCCCAAACAAAGCACCTGCCTGCGTGACCAGGTTCTTGTAGCTCTCCCAGACATCGGCGGGAGCATCGAGTGCGGCGGCGCTATCGGCGGCGATGTCCATCTCCACCGGTGGCGTCTGTCCCGAGTTCAGAGGAACGACTTTCAGGTACTGTCCGGTGATGACGGGACCGTCGACCAGCATGGTGAGAGAGATGGGAGCGAACTTGATTTCGTCGCCCGACTGCGATGCTATCGGCAGCGAGGTGCCGAATTTCCATCCTGCCGGCAAGCGCAAGGTGGCATCGTAGGTCAGTTCGTCCGAAGTCCAGCCTTCGGGATAAAGCAGCACCGCATTCCAGTTGAGTACCGCCATTCGATCGGTGGCGGTCGCGCCGCCGGTGTAAATTCCCTCCGGGCCCGCGGGGGAGATGAAATCGAGCGCTGCGTCGACGCTGGCAGCGCCAGCCGGCACCTCAACATGGAAGGTCCAGCCATCCAGCAGATCGCGACGCCATGGAAGTTCTTGCCCCTTCGCGGTGAAGTGCAGTCCGGCAAGGTCCTGAATCGGCCCGGTAGGCCCGTGCTCGCCGGGAATCCACTTGGGATAGTAGACGGTCAGGTTGCCGGGTTTGGCGGGGATCGTCAGCCTGGCGTGAAATATTTTGCGAGGGGCGTCAGTGGCGTCCACAAAAATGCTGATATGGGGAGCGGGGCTACTCGCAGCAAACAAGGTTGAGACCAAAACGATTGCCAGAAACATGCCACTAAAAACCCTACCGGGGAAAGTTGACACGAACACACTCCTTGGCTGTATTGATTCGTTTTAAGACAGATGAATATAACAGCGACTGTCAGGATGGGTCACTCTGTGTTTTTCGCGCGAAGCACTATTCCGGTGACCCGCAGTCGCAGTCAGTTTGTCCAAAGCCGGTATTGAAATGCCGGCCAAATGCCAAGTGCCAAAGTCCAGGTGCTCATTTATCATTTCTGCGTGCCCTCGCACTCGCATCGCGGCAGGTTCGTTACATTCGAAGGACTGGACGGCTGCGGCAAGAGCACGCAACTGGAGAAACTGGCGCGTGTTTTCCGTGCCCAGGGCCTGTCGGTCGTGGTGACTCGGGAACCCGGCGGAACCGCTACGGGGGAGAAAATCCGGCGCCTCCTGCTGGATACTGCGACCGCGGGGTTGTCTCCGCTCGCGGAGCTGGCCCTGATGTTCGCCTCGCGCGCTCAACACATAAAGGAAGTCATTCAGCCCGCGCTGGCCGAAGGCAGTATCGTGCTTTGCGACCGCTTTACCGATTCCACCGAAGCGTACCAGGGTGGAGGCCGCAAGCTGGGCAGCGAGCCGGTACTGGAGCTGCATCACATTTTGTGCCACGATTTGCAACCTGACCTCACTATCCTGATGGACTCCGACGTGGCCGCAAGCGTGGAGCGAGCCCGGCGCCGTAACAAGGCGCACGCCACCAGAAATGGTCGCGGGAAAAATGATGAAAACCGCTTCGAGCAGGAGAGCCGGGCTTTTTTCGGGCGCGTGCGCAGCGCCTATCTGGCTATCGCAGCGCGGGAGACGCAGAGGGTCGTGCTGGTGGACGCGAGAGGAACCGCGGCAGACACGCACGCGCGGATCGTGGAGATCGTCAGGCGGAAAGTGAAGTTGGCAGCGAAGACGGCGTAGGATAGATCGCGGGGTGATTCAGCTGGCCCGATGTGGAATCACTAGAAGATCGTCGAACGGTATGACGAAGAGCGGAATCAGAAACTGTGAGTGGTCCAAGCAAAGCGGAACGCGGGGCTGAGGTAGTTTTAGGTGTGCTCAGCGTTGTTGGCGTGATCATCTTCGCACTTTGGGCACGGTCTTTGTTTAGCATCGTCTTCGCCTCTATTATGACAGTACTTATGTCGGTCGCCTTCATCAGATCACGCAGAATAAGCGAAGCGGAAATGATTCGCCGACAGGACCTGGCAATGGGGAAAGCCAAGGATGATCCTAAAGAGATGGCTCGTTGGGTCCCGTAACTTCGGAAAACGCTTGCCGCGCAATCGAGAACGGACGTTTAACCCAAAAAATTCCCCACCGGCCATGCCAAGTGTCTTCTTGGCTGAAAGCTGAGAGCTGTGTTCAATGACTTCCACGGCAATTCCAACGTCGCCCGCCGCCTGCGAGATATGCTGGCGCGCAACCATTTTCCCCAGGCGGTGATCCTCGCGGGTCCCGCTGGTTCGGGAAAGTACACGCTCGCGCTCATGCTGGCCAAGGCAATGAACTGCCTTTCGTCAACCGTGACCGATGGCTTGCCCGATTTCTGCGGCAAGTGCTCCAACTGTGTGCGCATTGCGCAGTCGGAAGATCTCGATGCCCGCTTTGCGGAAGCGGTCGAGGCTCGCGACAACTTGCGTGAGACGGACAAGAAGGAGACCCGCCTTTTTGTTCAAACCCATCCTGACGTTCTGATCATCCCGCCCGATCCGCCACAGATGATGATCAAGGTGGACCAGGTGCGCCGTGTCATCGAGACCATTTACTACCGCCCCGGCGAGGCGCGGGAGAGGGTCTATATCTTCACCGAGTCCGCTTTTATGAAAGAAGCGGCCAACTCGCTCCTGAAAGTGCTGGAAGAGCCGCCGGAGTTTGCGACGATTTTCCTGCTGACCGAGAATGCCGGAGAACTGCTGCCCACCATCCGTTCGCGTTCCATGATCGTGACGCTGGCCGCACTGTCCGCGGAAGAAGTCGAGCAGGACCTGGCCCGGCAGCGGCCGGAATGGACAGCGAAGCAACGGGGGCTCGCGGCCCGGCTGTCCAACGGCGCAGTCGGAGCAGCGCGCAGCTTCGATCTCGCCGGTTATACCGCTGCCCGGACCCAGGCGTTGACCATCCTTAATACCGCCCTGCGCGGGACGGATCACAGCGAGCTGTTCAAAGTCACGGAGACCTTCCGTGCTGGGGCAGAAGGGCGAGAAAAGATCGAAGCGCTGCTGCGCACGCTGTATAGCCTACTGCAAGACCTGACCTTTCTCAACGCAAGAACCCCGGAACTGGTTCGAAATACCGATATTCAGGCTGAGCTGAAAAGGTTGGCAGAAGCAGCAGACTTCGCCTGGATCGCTGCCGCCGCTGATCGCCTCAACGAAGTCGAACGGGGAATGCGCCGCAACCTGTTGCGGTCATTGTCTCTGGACGCATTCGCGACAGCTCTGGAGCGAGCCTAAGCGAGGACGGGAGGGCACGGCTTTCAGCCGTGCCCTCGATTCGCGCGGCACCTTAAACGGCACGGTTGAAAGCCGTGCCCTTCCGCAAAGTTCCACGAACGTGCTGAATTGCTAAGTGCTTTCTCCCCTGCCACTTGAGCATTGTCAGAGTTGCGGTTGCTGTGCTAGGTTAGGAGCAACTCACGCCTTCAGTACCCACAATCACAGCAGCGTGTGTGTTGTGGTCCTCAAAAAAGCGTGTCTAACGGGTGGCGCCATGAAAGATGCAATCGATTCACTTCCAGCCGATCGGACCGTGGAAGCGGAGGGCTTCGCAAATCGAAAGTTGATTCGCCCTTCATTGAACCGCACCGACCACAATCATGCGCAGGCCTCCACGGGAGAGCATCGAGAGCGTTCCGAGCGCCCGGAACGGAATGAACGAAATGACCGGCCCAGCGGCGGCGGACGGAAACCCGCGCCCCCGGAGCAGACGAACGCGGAAAACTTCTACTACCAGAAGCAGATGCAGTCGAAAACTCCCATGGTGATCGTGCTGCGCGACGGCGAGGAAATTCACGGCATGATCGAGTGGTACGACAAGAGCTGCCTCAAAGTCGCCCGAAATGGCCAGACCAATCTGCTGATCTACAAACCTGCGATCAAGTACATGTA
>CAZGSU010000024.1:0-81084 GCA_964528615.1 uncultured Acidobacteriaceae bacterium
GCGATGTAGCTCAACGCGTTGGCGAAGAAGCACCAGCCCTCGCCGATTTTCGCTACCAGGATTCCCGCAATGGCCGGGCCAATAATGCGCGCCCCGTTGAACATGGAAGAGTTCAGTGCGATGGCGTTCATCAGATCTTCCTTGCCCACCATGTCCACCAGAAACGATTGCCGCGCGGGAATGTCAACCGCATTCACCACACCCAGAAGAGCAGCCAGTACGAAGACGTGCCACACCTGCACGGTGTGGGTAAGAGTCAGGGCAGCCAAAATAAATGCCAAAAGCATAGATGAACCCTGAGTGCCAATGACCACGCGCTGGCGGTTCAGCCGATCGGCGGCAATCCCACCCAGGGGCGCGACCAAAAACACCGGGATCTGGCTGGCGAACCCCACGGCACCGAGT
Source organism: uncultured Acidobacteriaceae bacterium (assembly GCA_964528615.1). Taxonomy (GTDB): domain Bacteria; phylum Acidobacteriota; class Terriglobia; order Terriglobales; family Acidobacteriaceae; genus JAIQFF01. Next base: position 406 of record CAZGSU010000024.1, read on the forward strand.
TGCAAGGAGGACCCGGTCAGGCGATAGACCAGCCACGACTGTGCAACACTTTGCATCCAGGTGCCGATCAGGGAGATCAGTTGTCCAGTAAAAAAAAGCTGGAAGTTACGGTGGCGCAAGGCTCGGAGAGTGGCGGGAAGCCAGCCGCTTTTCGCCATCATTCGGTCGGAAATGCCTGAATCGGTCACGTTCAGCCAGTTGTTTTTGACATGGTCACTGTTCCATGTTCTTCATTGCCGCCCAAAACCGGAACCTCAATTTGCCGGCAGAAAACTTCTGGCTTCCGCACGGTGACAAGCTGGAGTAGAGTATTCGATGTTCGAAGTCGGACGGGCGGAGTTTCCGGCATGTTTTCCAGTATAGAGGCAAGGCCCCCGACTCCGTAATCTCCTGCGTCTCTGCAAAAAGGTCCCGCGGTTGAAACGTTCCGTATCGGAGAAACCATGGACATGGAACAAGCTCACCATGAACGCCGGTCATCGCAGCGCTTCGATTTCCACGTTCCGGTCACAGTTCGTCTGGCGGGCACCGACCGTGAAGGCTGTGGTTTTACTCAGGACCTGAGCGGACGCGGCGCATTCTTCTACACCGATTTTCAAGTCAGCGAAGGGGACGAGGTGGAACTGACCCTGGTGATGCCCGTCGAAATTACATTGAGCGAAAACATGCGAGTCCGCTGCCGGGGCAAAGTCCTGCGAGTGCGGCCGGCGGAGACCAAGTATGCCGTTGCAGTCCACTTGCAAGGTTACGAATTTCTGCCCAAGGCCGAAACCGCGGCGCAGATTTCCGCCAACTTCCCCCGGATTTCGGGTTCACATGCAGCCGCTCCGGCTGGAAAAAATCCGCCAATTCCAGGTTCGCCGGGGATTGCCGTGGAAGCGCCCGAAAGCGGACCGTTGGGCAACCGCTGAGTCGCGCCTCTTCGGACAGCCAAGAGAGCCTAAGCCGAGTGCTTTCCCGTTCCCCCACAGGCACACTCCTTTCGTGGCACGGATTTTGCCCGGTTTTCCTCCTTCCCAAGCCGCTTCATTTTGCATAAAATGGTTACCAACGACGGTAACTAGGTTTCGAGTTCCTCTTGTGCGTTTGTCCCCCAGCTTTCACTGCAGGCGCGCGATTTCGTTCTGGCAATGAGAATTAGTTCAGGCATACAAAGGAGTTACGGAAGTCATTTGGCGTAACCCTTACTTCTTCAATAACATGCTGATTCAAGAGACAGAGTGAGGTCCTGGTGATGCAGGGCGTAGCGGTAACTCTTCTGACCGAAGACAGAGAACGGCTGTCGGTACTCCAGCACCGTCTGGAGGGGACCGGGATGGGACGGAACGTCTTCAGCCATGTGGGGTTCCCCACCAGCCCGACGGACCCGGTGCTGCGTCAAATGCAGGATGTTCGCACCGAAGTCGTCCTGATCGACATTGACGCGCACAGTGCGGCGCGAGCCATCACCACCATCGAACTGATCCAGGCAAACACCAGCGAGATTGCGATTTTCGCGATTGGCGAAATGAGCCATCCGCCCACCATCGTGGCCGCGATGCGCGCTGGGGCGAGCGAATTTCTGGAACGCGAAGCAACTTCAGAAGCCCTGATCGAAGCATTCACGCGCTTTGCGGTAACCCGGGGCAAGGGCCGCACTGCGTCCGGGCGCGCGCGGATCTTCACCGTAATGAATTCCAAGGGAGGAGCGGGTGGCACTACGGTTGCAGTGAACACAGCCGTTGCCCTTCAGGAATCCCAGGGCGGAGTTCTGCTGGTGGATTTTGCTCCTCTGGGACACGCCGCTCTTCATCTCAACGTCCGGCCCACGTTCGGAGTGGTGGACGCACTGCAAAACCTGCATCGTCTGGACGCTTCGCTGCTCGAAGGCTTGATGACGCAGTGCAAAGGCGGCTTGCAATTACTCGCCGGACCACAGCAACCGCGAAGCCTCACCCCGACCGCAGCGGAACTGGCTCGCCTCTTTGATCTGCTGGTTACGCACTTCCGCTATGTCGTGGTGGATTGCTCCGGACGCGTCGATCAGACAGCGAAGCTGCTTTGCGATCTCTCGAATGCCGTCCTGCTGGTGGCACAGGCGGATGTAGTTTCGCTGTGGAGCGCCAGCCGCATTCGCTCGTTTCTGGAGGATGGCGCCACGCGCGACCGGGTGAGAATTGTACTGAATCGCTACAAAAAAATTCCCGGGTTCACTGACGAAGACGTGGAAAAAGCCACCACCTGCAAACTTCTGTGGAAGATTCCCAATAACTTCCAGGCTATCGCGCCGGCCATCGACAAAGGCGCGCCCGTGGCGATGGAGAACAGCGAGATCGGCCGTTCGTTCCAGTCGCTAGCCGCAGCCCTGGCACAGGCTTCCCCAACCAGCGAGGGTTCCCTGGATCTGGACTATAAGACTGACAAGGCTGATCTTGCCAAGAAGGCGACGGGGCGGCTCCTGATTTCACCTCTGCGGGCAAACCAGTAGGCTCGGCCCCCTCATCAGCGGCACCACAAGGCTGTCACCCTGAGCGCAATCTTCCCTCCCGCGAAGCGGGACGAAAGCAAGAGAAGGACCTGTGCATTCTGCGCCGCCTTCCCATGCAGTGTCGGCGCAAATCCACCCCACAAGCACATCAACGGAAACGGAAGGCGTTGGCGCCGCTATCGTCCCGCAATGCACAGGTCCTTCGTCGGGAGCCCTTCGCCCTGCGAAGGACTCCGCTTCCTCAGGATGACAGGGGATGAAAGTTGAAAAAGGTAGGCGGCCTCGCCTACCTTTTCGTGGGGTGAACTCCTCAAGACTGCGGAGGGTTAGCCGCATATGAGGATATGAAGTTGCCGCGAGATTAGCTCCTGCGAGGGTGAAGCACAATACTGAAAAAGCACTAGAAACTCTCGAGCGCAGTAATCCCCTTTCCTTCTATGCATTCATACGCGCGGCCGGCCTTGAGATCTTTGTATTCCTCTGTACCGCCGCTTGGCCAGTCGATCACCACGCGGTCGATCATGTCGCGCTTCCCTACACCGAAAGTGACGGGCAGCTCCGATTGCGACAGGTAGCTCGACCCGCCTTTCACCAGGCGCGACTGACTTGATCCCCCGTGAAAGATACGTACTCTGGCGCCTATCGCGTCATGGTTCGATTTTGTACCGATCAGCCGAAACCGGACACTGCGGTTTCCGGCCAGCTGGTCATTGCGATATAGGTAGGAAGGGCCGTTATTGGTGGTCAGGAGCAGGTCGAGATCGCCGTCGCGGTCAAAATCAGCGTAAGCCAGTCCCCGCCCGACCTTGGGTTGACTGAAGCCACCGCCAACTTCGTCGGCCACATCGCGAAATTTTCCCTGCCCGTTGTTGAGAAACAATTGTGGCGGCTGTGCATAGCCGACTCCGCGCACATTGCGGACCGTGTCATCGATGTGCCCGTTCACCACAGCCAGATCGAGCCAGCCATCAAGGTTGGCGTCCAGAAACACGCAGCCGAATCCCAGTCTGTCTTTCGAGGCCAGGCCGACTCCGCTCGGAGTGGCCACGTCAGCGTAATTTCCACCGCCCGCCAGGTACAGTCCGATCATTTCATTGTCGAAATTTGTGATGGCCACGCCCGAGGTTCCCGAGTTGTTGAAGTCGGCGACGTCCACACCCATACCGGCGCGAGCCTTGCCCTCGACGCTGAAAGCGATCCCGGCATCGACGGCAACATCCTTGAAAATCCCGTTGCGCTGGTTCCGGTAAAGCTTGTTGGGCTGAGTGTCGTTGGCTACCAGCAGATCAGGCCAGCCGTCCTGATCGTAGTCAAGCATGGCGACGCCCAGCGACTTGGAACTGCTGTCGAAAATTCCGCTGGTGGGCGTGACGTCCTCAAACTTTCCATTGCCCAGGTTATGAAACAGCCAGCAGGTTTCCCCGCGATAGGCTTCAGGAGTGCAATACGACTTATGTTTTCCATCCAGGCTGCAAAACACATCGTGCTCGGGAGACCACTTCACATAATTGCAGACAAATAAATCCAGCAACCCATCGCGATCGAAATCGAACCACAGGGCGGAGGTGCTGAAGGCCTGCCGGTTGCCCAGTCCGCTGGCGGCGGTGACATCGAGGAACGTGCCCTTACCGGTGTTTCTGAATAACCGATTTTGTCCCACACAAGTGATCAGGATGTCGGGATATCCGTCGTTGTTGTAATCACCGATGGCGACGCCCATGCCGTACATTTCGACGTCAAGCCCGGCACTACGGGTCACATCAAAGAACGTGCCGTTACGATTGTTGCGATAGAGCTTCAGGGTGCTGCGTTCGCGTTTGTGTCCGGGCCAGTCCGTGCCATTGATAAGAATAATGTCCTGCCAGCCGTCGCCGTCGTAGTCGAGAAACGCGCAGCCCGCACCGAGAGTCTCGGGAAGCAGTTTGCCGCCCTGGGCGCCGCTGTTGTGCCGGAATAGCAGACCGGCAGGGGCAGTCACATCGACTAGTCGGAAACCCGCAGAGGACTCCGGCGCCGCGAACGCGCTTCGCTGCAAAACTGAAGAGGAAGCGAGACCCGCCATTCCACACAGAAAATGACGCCGGTTCACGGAAGACTCACCAGCCCGTTACGGATGGCGTAAACCACCAGTTCGGCGGTCTTGTGGATACCCAGGGCGTCCATGATATTGGCGCGATGGACCGCGACGGTGTTTGCGCTCAGATCGAGCTGGCTCGCAATTTCCTTGTTGGATTTGCCGTCCACGATCATTTGCAGGATTTCCAGTTCGCGGGGCGTGAGATGTTCGTCGCGATCGCCTTTGAGTGTGGCAGGACGGCGAAGTTGTGAATCCAGCACGGTTTCTCCGGCTACTACTCGCCGGATCGCGGCTCCCAATTCCAGATCCACGGCATTCTTGAGAACGTATCCGCGCGCGCCGGCATCCAGGGCCTGGCGCACCAGGGTCTCCTCGGGATGCATGCTTAGCATCAGGACCAGAGTCTGCGGCTGCTTTTCGAGAATCTGCCGCGTGGCTTCGAGACCGTTCATGTTCGGCATAGCACAGTCCATCACCACGACCTGCGGGTGAAGCTCCTGCGCCAACCGAACCGCCTCTGCGCCATCGCCTGCTTCACCCGTCACCGCGATGTCCGGTTCGTCTTCCAGGATGCGGCGGAATCCGCGCCGCACCAGGCTATGGTCGTCCACTAACAAGACAGAAATCTTATCCGCCATGTGTATCCAGTTTTTCTCCTAAATTTTGGTAGCTCAGTTTGAACTCCACCCTTACAGCAGCGTCATCCTGAGGGACTTCAGTCCCGAAGGATCTTGCGTGAGCGGATATGTACTCGGCTTCGGCAATCGTGACAGTCCACGCCAGATCCTTCACGGCCTGAAGGCCGTTCAGGATGACGCAATGAAATAAAACGCGGAGACTTCAAATTAAGCACCACCTAAATTTTCCCTGGGAACGGTCAGTCGGACCAGGGTGCCGCCCTGCGCGGGCTTGGCAAATGTTATGGCGCCACCCAACAGTTCGGCGCGTTCCCGCATCGCCACCAGCCCGATGCCCTGCTTCCCCGCCTGCGGCGTGAATCCGGTGCCGTGATCTTCTACTTCCAGCTCAAGAATGCTAGGCAAAAATCGTAATCGCACCCAGGCTTCCTTTCCCCCCGAATGGCGGGTCATATTGTTAAGCGCTTCCTGCAGCACCCGGTACACGTGAATCGCGGCGTTGCCGTCCACGGGAAAGGCCGCACCCGATTTCTCATAGGATATGTGAATGCCCGCCTGTCGTTCCACCACGGGCAGGTACCAGTCGAGAGTACTCTCCAGGCCGGACTCGTCAAGCATCACTGGATGCAGCGCCTGGGAAAGGCTGCGAACCTTGTCGAGGGTGCTCTGTGCGATCTCGGCAACTTCGCGCAGCTCGGCGCGCAAGGGCGAGCCCTCCGGGGCCTGGTTTCCTGCGCGAGCCAGCATGGCGCCGACCGCAGTGAGAATCTGTCCGAACTCGTCGTGCAGTTCCCGGGAAATATGGCGCAGCGTAGATTCCTGGGTTGAAATCAGTTTCTGGGCCAGGTCGCTGCGTTGCGCGGAGAGTGCTGCCAGTTGGGCAAACAACAGACGGTTGGAACGGATGAAATAAAGGCCAGTCAGCAGGATCGCGACCAGTGTGAGACCAAGAAACAGGTATACCTGCCGCTGCACCCGGTCATAAATATGACCGATCCGCAGCGCCGCCTGTTCCTCACTTTCATTGTTCTGCACCAGCAGACGTGCCACGGCTGTGCTCAGCGCCGCCTGGCGAGCTTGCAATGAAAGTTGGATCTGGCTGCGGGCTTCGTCCGGCTGGCCGTTCGCCGCCAACGCAAAGGTGCGATCGACCGCGTCCCAGAATTGTGCCATCGAATTGCCCAGGTACTGGCGTTGCTCTGGAGTGCGATCGGCCACCGCGACCTGCTCCTCCTTGCGCAAGGCGTCGTCCAGATCGGCCCGAATCCGCTGGAACTGCGCCGACCAGGCGGTCAGCGGATAAGGCTCATTGTTGTCCAGCATGTCGCGCATGGCCAGCGCCAGGCTGTTGAGATCGTTTTGAATCCGGAGCAACTGCAGGGAATCTTTGCGATTGCGGTCCACCAGATTATTCTGCAACTCGCGCAGCCCGGAGATCTGCCAGGTGATATATCCGGAGCAGGCCACGACGGCAGCCAATGTAATGATCAGCCCCAAGAAGAGTCCCGGAGTGGGAGACCGATGAGGCACATGCGAGCGCGGCACGCCCCGAGGATACAACGCGATGGCCGCAACTTCCAAAGCCCCAAACCCGATAGGCGAAGTAGATGCTCGCCGCGCATTTATACTTTGGAACGCACTTGGGAGATCCGATGAGAAAGCTTCAAATGATCGCGGGCTTGCTGGTATGCCTGGCTTCAGCGGGCGCCCTGGCCATGCGCTCCGCCTCCGAGGCCGTGGCCGCGGCTGAAAACACCTACGCTGACGTTCTGGATTCCTATGGCGCCTTCAGCACCATCGATTCCGGTCTTATGAAGAGTTACGAGCGAAAGGACCGCGCGGCATGGGAGCGGATTTACCGGGAAAAGCGCAAGACATTTGTCGAGCAGTTGTCAAAGCTGCCTGAGAACGGGCTTTCGAAGAGCGATGCCCGCGCAGTCAAGCTCATGCGCGCCAGCCTGTCTGATTTTCCGGAAGATGCCTCCACGCTCACTCCCACACAAGAATGCAAGGACGCCCAGCAGACAGATCTCGATTACGCCGCGCTGCACGCGGCCCTGTATGCCTGTTTCGATGAGTTGGGGAACAATCTGCAGTTCGAGGGCACCACCCTGAATCGCGTTTCTGCATTCAGTTTGCTGGAACAGATCAAGGAGCCGGAGCGGCGGAAGAATTTGTTTCTCGCATTCAGTCCTTTGTGGGACGCAGTGAACGCGAAGGATCAGCCTGACAGCCCATACCGGCGCCTGATCAGGATGGCCGCGTCAGAGTCCACAAGGAAGCATAGCTCCGCAATCACCGAGGCGGCGGACAGCCTGGGCGTTCAGCCAGAGGACGTCGAAAGCTGGCTCGAACAAATTCTTGACACCTGGGGCCAGGTCAGCGGCGACACTCCGGTCGAGCCGTGGGACTATGACTATGTCGGAGGCGAGGCAGGCCGCCTGCTGGATCACGCGATTCCGCGCGAGTCGCTGCAGAAAATCAGCCAGCATTACTACCATGATCTGGGCGCCGATCTTGAACGGCTGGGAGTCCTGTTTGATCTGGATCCTCGCCCCGGCAAGGCACCGCTGGCCTACACCGATCTGCTCAGAGGCGGGCGGATGGTGAACGGGGAGTGGCGACCGGCGATTGCACGAGTCTCCGCGAGCTATGGACGGGGCGGACTCTCGAACATGCTTGAGTTGGTGCATGAAGAAGGCCACGCAGTTCACTTTATAGCGGTCAGGGCTCGTCCCGCCTTCAGTTACAACGATAGTCTCCTATTCATCGAGGCCTTCGCCGATGTTCCGTCGTGGAGCGTCTATGCGCCCGCCTGGCAGCAACGCTATTTGGGAACTTCGGTCTCGGAATCCGTTTCGGCACGCAATCTCTATTCGGGCGTGATGCTCGATGTTGCCTGGGCGCTGTTCGAGATCAGAATGCTGCACAATCCGGCGGGAGACCCCAACGCGGTGTGGACCGACATCACCAGTCGCTACCTGCACATTGTTCCGCATCCCGAGTATTCGTGGTGGGCAGTACGGGTGCAGCTGGTGGATTCTCCCGGCTACATGGTCAATTATGGTTTGGGTTCTGTGATTACGGCTGACATTCGACAGCGTATCCACCAGTCGCTCGGGCCATTTGAAGCCGGTAATCCCCGCTGGTATCCCTGGATTTCGGAGCACTTGCTCAGGCTGGGTGGAGAACTCGAAACCGCGGAGCTTGTGCGCCGCTTCCTCGGGCGTCCGGTATCGCCGCAAGCTTTGATCGACAACATGCGGAGGCTTGCTCCGGAAAAGATTAAGCGAGCGGTTCTATTGTCGCAATGATCGGTGCGGTGATCAGTTTTGCTTTTCGGGGTCCGTTCCCAGATCCTGCGGGAACGACTTGAAGGCTACTTCGCGTGATTTCGCCAGGTCCTTCTTGTCGGCATCGGTGCTGTGCTGGATCAGTGTGCCTTTCAGCAGGTAGTAAGCCTCGTCTCCGGGGTTTTTCCCCGGTCCCCGTTCAACAGTGCCAGTGAATTCATACCACACGCCGTGCACGGTCTCCGTCGTAAAGGTCAATTTCTTGCCGTCAAGTTTTCCCGGCTTGAAGAAGTGATCGAGGAACGCGCCGCGATCACTTTCCAGATCGCCGTAGCGGGAGATAAATCCGGTCACGCGGCCGGCGTCTTCGATAGTTAGCTGCACGAACTCGCCATCCTGCAGGAAGGAGTACATGCCGGAGTAGTCTCCGGCCGGCTTCGCGGGCGGATTTGGAGTTGCATTCTGCGCAAGTGAGAGTGTGCACGCCAGCAGCAACATGGCGGGAAGCATCCTGTCGAGTCTGCCCATAAGGGTATTAAAGCATGGAGGGTGCGAACCCTGACATGACGATGTGGTGGCGGGCGTCCTCGCCCGCCGAGCGGAGCGCAGCTCCGCAGGCGCTGACACGCGTTTTGGACCTTTGAGAATCGTTTTGTGGTTTCCTGTTTCTGGTTCTAGTTTCTGATCCTCTGGTTGTATGCTCCCCCGACAACCGGCCCACTGGGAACTGGCAACCAGAAACTGGGAACTGGCTTATTTCTTCGACCCTGGCGAGCTTCGCTCGCCCGCCCAGACGGGGACGTCTGGGCTTCCGCGGTTCGTTCTGATCGGGTAAGCGGCTATAATCAAGGTTCTGGCCGCTGTGGCTTAATTGATGAAACCAGTCCCCGTGCTTTTGGAACCTACCTCAGAACCAGCGCCAGAAGCGGCGGCTGCGCCGGTGTTCCTGGTAAGTTTGCCGGCCTGGCATACGGTCTTCTTTCACAATCTGCTGGACCTGTTCCGGCCGCGCTCATCTTCTTCATTGTTTCAGCCATCTTCCCGGCCGGGCTCGTTTTGGCCTGACGTTTTTGTCAAGTCAGGTTTGCCCTGGGACCGTTTTGCACAGTCGGCGATCTGTCATTTCGCGGTGCTCGCGGTTATTTTGGGATCATCCCGGCTCTGGCCTCAAAAGCCTGAAGTTTTGGGGAAGCCTACATTCAATCGCGCCGATGTGATTTACTACGCTCCTTCAGAATATCTGCCACCACTCGACACCGGGGGCACACGCAAGCCGCTGCCGCAAAAAGGCGAGCCTGAATACGCGCCGCAGCCCATCATTTCAGTGCCACCGGAGGCGGACAACCGCAGCCAGACAATCGTCACGCCGTCCGATGTCAAGCTGACTGATGATGTTCCGCTACCGACTATCGTGGCGTGGTCGCAGACCCAGCCGGCAGTTCCCCTGGCCTCGACCGCGGCCGCAGCAAAAATGCGATTGCCGTCGCTTTCTGTCTCTGCCGTCGCGCCCGCACCGGAGACTATGCCCGCCAACCGCCAATCGGCTCCGACGATGTCCCAGGCTGTGGTGGCGCCGGCTCCGGAGCTGAACGCCGAGTCGTCCGCGCGCCGTTTGCAGGGCCCACAGGCCGCGGTGGTTGCGCCTCCGCCCCGAATGGACGCCGCTTCACCGCGCCGGTTGGGAGACATCAACATTGGTCACACCGAAGTGGTGGCGCCCGCACCGGAGTTGGCCGTAGCCGAGCAGCGCACACTGGGCGGCGGCGGCCAGACGGCACTCGGCTCTGCTGGACCTGCGGTCGTGCCGCCACCACCGTCGATTCAGGGCAATGCCGGTTCAGGCTCGGGTGGAAGGCTCATCTCGCTCGGAGTTCATCCCGCGGCGATGCGCGAACCGCTGGAAACACCAAATGGAAATCGCCGCGGCACTTTTGCCGCCACTCCCGCCGGAAAAACGGGCGCAGCGGGCACTCCCGACGTTGCGACGAACGACTCGGGCAGCGGAAGTTCATCCGCCAGCAAGAACCGCAACGGGATTCCTTCGGGACTCATGGTCGGCGCCGCCCCCAATACTCAGAACAGTTCTACCGTCGCGGGCCAGGGACAGGGAAATGGAACTGGCGGCGGCACTGCGGCCGCTCAGAATTCGGACAACTCCCGATTGATTGCCGACGCTACCCCGCCACGGGTTAGTGCGACTCCGCCCGCTTCCGAGGTCTCCGAAGAAAAAGCCACCGATGTCGATCACTGGATCTTCGGTGACCGGAAGTTTTATGCCATGACGTTGAACATGCCGAACCTGAATTCGGCCGGCGGAAGCTGGGTGATTCGCTTCGCCGAACTCAACGGGAATGAAACCAAGGGTGAGCTGACAGCGCCGGTGGCGACGCAGAAAGTTGATCCGGCCTATCCGCTGGAGATGATGCGCCGCAATGTACACGGGACAGTCACGCTCTACGCCGTGATTCGCAACGACGGTTCGGTGACCGATGTGCGCGTTTTGCGGGGCGTGGACGACCAGCTCGACCAGTACGCCCGCGCCGCGCTGTCCCATTGGCGCTTTCGTCCGGCGACAAAGAACGGCGCTGCCGTGGATCTGGAAGCGGTGGTGATGATTCCGTTCAGGCCAGTACGGGGAAAGTCTAGTTTCTAGATTCCTAGATCCAGTTTCCGGTTTCTAGTTTCTAGTCCTCATACGATTCCGCCGGCACGACATCAACTGGAAACCTAGAAACTAGACGCTCGGGACTGCCTCACTTCCCTGCCCCCACCTTACCCTCCAGCATGGCGTAAATTGCCGGATTGGAGCATACCTCGTAGTAGTCTTGTCCGGTCCAGTGCTGCAGGGAAAATTTCTGAGGATCAATTTGCGGAATCTGGCCGGCGCGCACCAGGATTTTCTTGAAAATGTCATTGCCGACGGGAACCAGGCCGCTATGGAGTTGAAAAACTTCGCTACCCCAAAGTGCCGGCAAATCGAGTTGGCACGGTTCGATTGAGATTTCCTGCTGCAGCCGCTGGAAAGCTGCCCGGCTGATGCGAATTCCGTTGATATTGTATTTCAGGATGAAATCGTCCGGGCTGTCGACGCCGTCGCCGTCGTTCACGGTCTGAAAGGCATACACATTGAACGGGACCTTCACACCCTGGATGGCCTTGCGCACTCGCTTGCTGCAGGAGGACAGACGGTCACTCTCATTCAGGGCCTCGGAAATCATGATCTGATGTTCGCCGTCCATCAGGTACATGGGCGCGGAATCCTGAAACGAAATACCTGTTCCCAGTTCCAGAGTCGGCAGTCCTGCCCGCTCCAGAAGGTGGTTGTAGCCGCGCACGATCTCGATCATCTCCCGCGCCAGCACGCAAGCTCGAGCGACCGCAAGAGGAGGCTCGCCTTCGCGCTCCAGCATGGCGACGATGATGGCATCGCCTTCGACGAACACTTTGCTGGCGCCGTATTTGGCCAGCAATTTGTTGACCGGATCGTAGAAATTCAGACTGAAGTAGGAAGCCGGATTCATTCCCTGCTCGAGCAAAGACCGGGTAAGCCGGGAAGAGTCGCGAATATCCGCCTTCAGAATCACGTGGCGCAGGACTTTGTCTTCAGACGGCTTCTGCTCTTCCGGGAGCAGGAATTCGTATAGCGTGCCGTTCATGGCGGAGAGGTCCCGCATCTTTTGATTGCCGATCAGATTGCCACCATCCAGGGCGGAATTCAGGGTTTCGAGTCGTCGCAAATCGCGGTGATAGCGCAGGAAATCACGCAGAAAACGCGCCGCCATCTTTGCCCGTTCCGTTCCGCGGCACGCCGCGACTCGGGCCATGGCAGAGTACAGGCTTTCGACCGACAGTTTGCCGTGCTCTTCGATCAGTTTCTCCACCCGGTCGCGCTCTTCCCGCGAGATCAGGCCATTCTTCAATTGCTGGGCATTGATGCGCGGCGAGTATTCGGATAGCAGCGGCACCACTTCGTAGGACGCGATCACGTGGTCCATGAGCTTCTCGCGCTCGAGCAATTGCACCCAGGACTCCAGGCGCGCCCTCTGGCCGCGGCCCTCGCGCGTGCTCTCGTCGGGCTGGCCCGCACCTACCAGCTCATGGGCATTTTCCGGGACGTTCAGCCAGCCGTCGATTACGCTGTCGTCCTCCGCTTTCGGACCCAGATGCAGTGACAGCAGAAATTCGCGAGCCACCCGGCGCACATTGGAAAATCGGTCGGGGTCGCGATCGAAGTTGCCCAGCATGACATAGTGCTCTGCGTTCAGGTAGGTATCGCAGCCGTCTTCGGTGAAAACCAGCGGGTTGAGGAACAGCTTGTATTCCGCCTCGGCACGGTTGCCGAAAAGCGATCGCCGCATGCGGGCCAGTGTTTCTTTCTCAATCTCGCGCAGGATGCGGAACAATTCCTGCCCCGTCTTGCGCAGGATGATCTTTTTGGCGACCTGGAAACTGGCAACCCTCTCGCGATACTCCAACGCTTTCTGCTGGCGCACGCCTTCGTAACTCTTGAGCATCATGCGCCCGCGTTCCAGGAGTTGCGCGAACTGCGAGTTCAACTCGATGCGCAGAAATTTAATGATCGCCGCCCTGCCCAGAACATCGACGGAAAGGTTTTCCGCCGCCTTGGCGCGATTCAGGGTCGAAACATGGAGGTCAGCGAGCAGAGGTTTGAGTTCCGACGGGCTGGCCTTGGGCTGTTGAACCTTCAACGAGGCCATGGATCCGGCAAAATGATGGCCTGCCGTTCTCTCCTGCGTCTCGGCAGCCAGCAGTCCGTCCATGTTACCGTGGCGCACGATCAGGCTTGCGATCCGGGGCCGCGCCTGCTCGACAAATCGCGGGCTCAGATGAACATCGTGACGGAGGTTGTCCACACCCAATTGCAGATCTTCCAGAGTAAGCTTGGGCGTGTAACTGCTTAGGTGGGGTGGTTCGATCTCCTCGGGGGAGCGTCCGAGTTTGAAGATGGGGATGCGAGGCATGGTTGGCGGTCTTTTTTTTCCTTTACGGCCGCCGCACTGGGCGAACCATGCTGGCGCGAAATTGCATCACAGTTGGATTGTGCTTCATCGCGTGAATCAGCGTGAGCAGGAATCAGCCCCCGCTTTCAACTCCCTCTCCTTGCAAGCTGCTGATATTCCTACCTATTCGCGAGCCTAGCATGCGTGCCGACCTCGGCCAACGTTACCCAAGTTTGCGGTCTGCCCGGAGACTGGGCAGCGGCGAACAATGCATTCCAGTTACTTCGGTCACCGTGCTGATGACCAAGCGTCAAGGTATGATTTGTCGAACCGTGACCTCCATGAAGAAGCTAAGATTCCTGGTTTCGCTGACTACCGACGACAACGATTATCAGACCGAGCAAGCCGCCGCTGCCGAAGAGGCGGCCCGGCGTCTGGGCGTGGAAATTAAAATCATCTACGCCGGTAACGACTCCATCACCCAGAGTCAGCAGATTCTGAACGCGATTCAGTCGCGATCAGACTCCCAGCCTGATGGGATCATCTTCGAGCCTGTGGGTGGGACCGCTCTGCCGCAGGTGGCTCGTGCCGCCGTGGCCGCGGGTATTGCCTGGGTTGTCCTGAATCGAAGCGTCGAGTACATTGCCGAGATCCGCAAGACGTCCAAAGTTCCGATCTTTGTGGTCAGTTCGGACCACGAGCAGATCGGGCGCATCCAGGGACACCAGTTCGCTGCGCTTCTGCCAAAGGGCGGATCGGTGCTGTATGTTCAGGGTCCGGCTGACAGTCTGGCCGCCAAGCAGCGCACCAGCGGCATGTATGAGACCAAGCCTGCAGAAGTCCAGGTGAAGGTCATGAGAGCGCAGTGGACCGAAGCCAGCTCCTATCGGGCTGTAAGTTCCTGGCTGCGGTTGTCTACCTCGCATCAGGCCCGGATCGATCTGATTGCGGCCCAGGACGATGGCATGGCGCTGGGCGCCAGAAAAGCCTTTCAGGAACTGCCCGACAATGACGCCAAGCGGCGCTGGTTAAGCCTGCCGTTTATCGGATGCGATGGCCTACCCAAGACCGGTCAGGCATGGGTGAAAAGAGGATTGCTGACGGCTACGATTTTCGCGCCGCCCAACACGGGTCAGGCGCTGGACATGCTGGCCAAGGCCTTCAACAGTGGGACCGTGCCGCCGGAACTCACTCTGACTGCACCGGTGTCGGTGCCTGCTCTCGACGCGCTGGCTACGACCCACGCGGAAAAAGTACGGTTGCTGTCGGTTTAGGTTCTCCTTTCAGCGTAATTTCCCATACGAGCGGCGAACGCTCTTCACCGCAGAGAAAGTTCGAGAGACCGTAGAGAAAACGCTGACTGCGGCAACGGGTCAGTTTCACGATACATCCCGCAAATCTAATCCACCACCAAGGACACGAAGTATGACGATGGCGTCTTACCCTCTAGGCTCTCCTTCGTGACCCTTGTGGTTAACGGTTTTCGCGATTGACCCATTGCCCGATCGCCTGCAGCTTTCACACCCCTGACTCATCTTGATACATTATTCGTTTCTTATCGCTTGTTTACGCAAGGAGACACCATGCCCACTTTGGTCGCCCAGCCCACACGCATTCGCGCCGCCGGCACAAAACCGAAACTCATCGACGAGTTCATCGGCCGGGTCAACACCAAGACTTCAGGAGTGAGCGTGGCCCACATGCACAGTCCGCAGGGCTGGGAAGAACCAGGACAAACGCCCGAATTCGACGAGTTCACCCTGGTGCTCAAGGGAGTTCTGCGGGTGAAGTACAAAGGCGGTGAGATGGACGTTCCCGCCGGTCAGGCGGTCATCGCCCACCGCGGCGAGTGGGTGCAATACTCGACGCCCGGAGAAGGCGAAACGGAATACATCGCCGTGTGCCTGCCCGCATTCGCGATGGAGACGGTGCACAGGGACGCATGAAGCCGCCGGGTTCCGTTCTTCAACATCCCCACTTTCGCAAAGGAAGCGAAAAATGGGGCACCCGCTGATGTGCACCCGCTGACTCTGATTCGGATTTTGAATCCTGCGGCCCTCCATCATGGGTCATAATGCGTGAGCCGTCGATGTATCTTTCCCGATTGGGTGAATCCGGCAACTCGCATGTTGATCCGTCTGGGATATGACATCCAATTCGAGATCCCCGCAGCCGTCGCCATGGTGGGGATGTTGTATGTGCATCCTTCCAGAGTTGCAGACCTGCGCGAAGCGGATGAGGTAAACATTGACCCTGCTCTCCGGGTGGAGAGCTACATGGATAGTTACGGCAATCGCTGTGCCCGATGGTTAGCGCCCGCAGGACCGCTCCATTTGAGTGGTTCCACTTTAATCGAGGACCCGGGAACACCGGATGAAGGTAATCCCGACGCACAGGAGCATCCGGTGAATGAATTACCGCCGGAGACGCTGCGCTATCTGCTAAACAGCCGGTACTGCGAGGTGGACCGGCTGTCGAATATTGCAGTCGAGTTGTTCGGTCACCTGAAGCCGGGATGGAGCCGGGTACAGGCAATCTGTGGCTGGGTGAACTGGAAAGTGGCATTCGGCTACCATCATGCGCGCTCTTCAAAAACTGCTCTGGATGTGTTCACCGAGCGCACCGGAGTCTGCCGCGACTTCCAGCACCTGGCGGTCACCTTCTGCCGCGCGTTGAACATTCCAGCCCGCTACGCGACGGGTTACCTGGGCGACATCGGTGTTCCGCCAGAACCGACCCCAATGGACTTCAGCGCCTGGTTCGAAGTTTATCTGCAAAATCGCTGGTGGACGTTTGACGCACGCCACATTCAGCCGCGAATCGGTCGCGTGCTCATGGCCACCGGACGCGATGCCTCCGATGTCGCGATTACGACCTCGTTCGGGATTGCGAACCTGACGGGGTTTAGTGTGATGACGGAAGAAGTGAAGTGATAGGTTTCCAGTTTCTGCAGGAAGAATCTGGAAACTAGAAACCTGTCTCTAAGTGCAGACGTAATCCACGACTCTAGATCTCGACCGCACCCTTCGAATCAAGCCTCCGAACTTGGTGGCTGTTCTTGCATCCCTTCCAGCAAACTGGCGATGTGCTCGAGACGCTGGCTGATGAGTCGTGTCGACGGCGCGTTCTTCTGGGCCATCAGGATCAGTTTTACCGAAACCAGGAAGACACCGGTCTCAAGGAGCAGTTCGTGGGTGAATCCTTTGACGACTATGGACACGAGAAAAAGCACCAGGGTCAGAGCAATTACAACCGCCGACCAGGGATCGGATTGCTTCAATTCTTCCTTTGACATAACTCCGTCTCCTTGGCTATGGACTGCTGCGAAGCCGGTGCTGACGACTGAAGACCGAAGACTGGCGACTGGTTTACGGCGCTTCGATCAGTTCCATCTTGCCATCGCGGGTGCGATGCAGGACCATCACTTTTCCTTTGGGATCACGGAAGACGAATACATCGCGGTCGCGGAAGTGTGCTTCTTTGATGGCCTCCTCGAGAGTCATGGGGTGCCGGGCGACGGCATCTTCGGAACGCACCAGATGGACCTCGGTGGATTTGGCGACGGCGGGGAATTTGTGCACCACCAGTGAAATCTCGGTGGTTTCTGAGAGTCCGATCGCAGCCGGAAGGGCCTCCTGGGCAGCTTTTCCATTCCATTTCTGGTTATGGTTTTCGTGCTGATGCCGCTTTTTGCTGCGCCATCGGGTCTTGTATTTGACCGCCTGCTTTTCCAGGTGATCGATCGCCTGGCTGATGGCGGACTTCATGTCGCCGGCCTGAGCCACGCCGACCAACGGCCCGTTGCGCGGGCTGATGGTGATTTCCGCTTTGTGGCGGTGTTTTTCGATGGCCAGGGTTACCTTGCTATCGAATTTGTCGCCCAGAATCTTGCGGATTTTTGCCAGGCCGGTTTCGACTGACTTGCGGAGGGTGGGAGTGATCTCGCACTTTCTGCCGGTAAACTCTACATTCATGAGCGCCCCTTTCTATCTTATGGGCCCCGACTTGCGGCAGGGCTAAAGCCGTACCCTTCCCGCTGTTATTTCTTTACTCTGCGTTGGTGAGTGCTGGGAATGCGCATGTCTTCCCGATATTTCGCGACCGTGCGGCGGGTTACCTGAATGCCCTGGGATTGAAGAATTCTGGTGATCTGTTCGTCAGTCAAAGGACGGCTGGGGTCTTCTTCCTCGATGAGTTTTTTGACTCGGCGCTTGAGGATGAGCAGCGAAGTGTTGCCGCCCTGGGGACCATTCACGCTCTCGCTGAAGAAGTAGCGCAATTCGAAAACACCCTGGGGAGTGTGAGCATACTTGTTGGCGACCGCCCGGCTGACCGTGGAAGGATGCACCCCGATTTCTTCCGCCACCTCTTTGATCATCATGGGTTTGAGCTGGTCGATGCCCTTTTCCAGGAAGTCCTGCTGCCGGGTCACGATCGAATAGCAGACTTTGGTGATGGTCTGCTTGCGCTGCTCGATGTTCTTGATGAGCTGAATAGCGCTCTTGTAACGTTCCTTGACGTAGTTGCGGGTGTCCTTGTCATTGGTATCGCGGGTCAGCAGCCGCTTGTAGGCCGGATTCAGGCGCAGTACCGGAACATCATCCTCATTCATCATCACCAGCCACTCGTCGCCGTGCTTGATGAAAGCAACGTCGGGCTCGATCAGCCGCGGCTGGCTCTTGTTGTAACGCAGACCAGGGCGGGGATCGAGTGTCCGGATGTATTCCAGGGCTTCCTGTACAGCTTCGGGCGTACGGTTGATGGCGCGCGCAATTTCCTTATACTGCTTGCTCTGCAGGGCGCGCAGATGCTGGTCCACGATGGCCACCGCATCGGAAAGAACCTGTACCGTGGCCTCACCGTTGCCATTCTTGTGCGTGGCAAGCTGGTGCTGGTGATAGCGCAACTGGTACAGCAGACAATCACGCAAGTCGCGGCACGCGACTCCCGGCGGATCCATCTGGCGCACCAGGTCGAGGGCTTCGTGCAGATCTTTGAGGTTGAAGGTGGGCTGGTATACAGGCTGTGCCGGCTTTCGCTGCGGGGCTGGGTCGGGCTTTGCCGCTGGCGCGGGCGGCGGGATCTCAGGCGCAACCGCATCCGGCGCAGAGGCAGTCGCAGTTCCGTACTGGCTTGGGGAAGCGCCTACTGAAGAATGTAGAGCGGAATCGTCAACACCGCTCCATTCGGACAGGGGCGCCTCGTCGATGTCGTCGACCGACGCATCCAGACCCAAAGCTTCGGCATTCGGCGAATCGAGTTCGTCCACCTCAGTGGCCAGCCCGAGCGCAGCAGCTTCTTTCACTACATTCGCCGCAATGGTCGCGTCCACTTCGGGTGCAGCCGGCGGGGCGGTGCCGAGTAGTTCCTCGTCGCTGGCGATCAGATAGCCATCTTCACTCAGGTTGCCGATGATGATTTCGGCGGCTTCGCGCACTTCCGGACTCACCGACAAAGCGCCGAGCTGCCAGGTCAGGTGATCGGTGAGAGTGGTGGGCTTGGAAAGAAAATTTTCAAAGGATGGCCGCTCAATCTCTTCCATTTCGCCACGGCTGCGATAGCCGGGATCGAGATACTCCTGGAAAAATGAGCCGAAATCGATTTCCTCGAAAGGATCCTTCTTTTCGACCGCTGCAACCGTATTTTCTTCCGGGGCGACCCGTTCACGGTCTTCTTCCCGGCGGGCGGCATCATCCAGGAGGGGAACCGTGTCTTCCAGTTCCTCCAGGACCGGATTCTCCACCATCTCGGCGGTGATCATGTCGCGCAACTCAAGCTTGTTGAGTGCCAACACACTCACCATCTGCACGAGGCCAGGAGTAAGGATCTGCCTCTGCGAGACCTTCAGATGGAGCTTGGGCTGGAGTAGCACCATAGTTAGTCTTTAGTCGTCGGCCGTCAGTCGTTAGAAAAACAGTTGCCGGTCGTCAGTCGTCCGTCCTCAGTCGTCAGGAAAACAGCCTTCAGTCTTTGTTCTTTAAAAACCAGTTGTCGGTTTTCTGTTGTCAGTTGTCAGAAAGGCTGAAGACTGACGACCGAAGACTGCCGACTGCCTTTCTCACACCAGCGAAAAGCTCTCGCCCAGGTAAACCTTCCGGACCTGGGGATCGCTGGCCAACTGCTCGGGCATTCCCGAGGCTAAAATTCTTCCCCCGTCGATGATGTACGCTCGATCCGTTACCGCCAGCGTTTCGCGTACGTTGTGGTCGGTGATCAATACCCCGATTCCGCTGGTCTTCAGATCGCTGATGATCTTCTGCAAATCCAGGACGGCGATCGGGTCGATTCCGGAAAACGGCTCGTCAAGCAAAATGAACGTCGGGTTAATGCACAACGCGCGAGCAATTTCCACGCGGCGCCGCTCGCCCCCGGACAGAGCGTAGCCACGATTCTGGCGGATATGCTCCAGGCCCAGTTGATCGATCAGCTCCTCCATTTTTTCCCGGCGCTCGTGCCAGGAAATGGGTTGGGCTTCCAACACAGCCAGAATGTTTTCCTCAACCGTAAGCTTGCGGAAAACCGACGCTTCCTGGGGGAGATAGCTGATGCCGTACTGGCGCGCCCGCAGGTACATAGGCACGTCGGTGATTTCTTCCTCGTCGATCAGTACCCGGCCGCTATCGGGGGGAATCAGGCCGACGATGGTATAGAACGTCGTGGTCTTGCCGGCGCCGTTAGGTCCAAGCAAACCAACAACTTCACCCTGCCCTACACGAATGCTGACCCCATTTACAACCCGGCGACCGCGGTAAGACTTGCCGATTTCGTCAGTGGCCAGAGTACGCATTTAACGTGCCACTCGCGTCTGGGTGACAGTAGGGGATTTGGTGCTGCCTTCAACCAGCACCCTACCATCGTGTCTAAATAAAGTCAACGAAACGCCGCTAATCTTGCCCTGTTCGGCATCAAAAATGCTAGGCGGCCCACCGCTGAGGACAAACTTGTCGTCGGACGACGTGTAAACCAGCCGATCACCGGTGGCAGTTCGAGCCGGCTGGGTAATGACCACATGGCCGCTGGCGATGATGCGATCGATCTTCCCGGATCCCGCAAGTGCCTGATTCGGAGTCGTTTGATCTTGAGCATACAAAAATATATCCATCTCATTTGCGGCGATCGTGAGATCTGAGCCTCTGGCCTGTACGGTGCCCTCAAAGTGTGCTTTGCGCTCCTCGTCGGTGTAAGTGAGCCGCGCCGAGGTAATCTTGACGGGTGTCACTTTTCCACTGTTTTCAGTCTGAGCCAGCACGGTGGAGACGGCGTGGGCAGCCGTTCCACGAGCAACCACGGAGCGGTAATTACGGTCGAATTCGATCGAGGGAGCCTCGATGACGTTAGCGTCCTGCCACAGTCGGGCATCGCCGGTGTAAAGGGCAACCGCGGGGCTGCTATGTGCCGTCATGGTGCGGGCAGTGACGTGTATTGGATCCGAAGAGGCGAGCAGAGCGCCGCCAGGCTGCGCTTTCAGATCGCTGTAGGTGCTCTTGACCTCACCGTCGGCGAAGGCGTCCCCGGTCGTGCGGCTCAGACGCATAGTTCGAGCGGTGGTGGTCATGCCGCCATCAACCACCCGGGGCGAACCGGTCAGGACCAGCATCTGGTCGGCGGGAGTGTATCTGCCGAGATCTGCCCAGGCGCGGCGATCGCCATCCTTATAAGCGACGTTTCCCTGTTGCACGATGGAATCGATGCCGCTGCCGGGGCGAAACGATGCGTCGAGTGCGTTGCTGGTACTGACGCGGTCCGGCTGGCCCGGGGTCTGCGACGTTATGCGAGCGTCGGGAGCCCCGTGAACCGAGATTAGTTGTCCCAGGTCGTCGAAACGGGCCTGGAATTTACCGGCGGTGACCAGCGTCTGGCCTGCTGCCGGCGCAGTTGGCCGGAGAGCAATCTGTCCAGCGCCGGAGGTGTCGGCACGCTCGAGGTGGCTGCCATTGGCTACTTTGAAGTCTATGACCGACGCGGTGACCTCGATCTCCTGAGCACCGGCGGATCCTGTCGCGGGCTTCTGAGGCTGCACCAGCCTGACGTTTTCCTGGGTGTGAACCGTGGTCAGCACATTCGCACCGGCGAAATTCAGGACGATCATGCCCGCGCTTCCTTGCATAGGCTGAGTGCCCGAATTCTCTATCCGAACATCGCCAAAGAACGTTGCCGTACGGAGCGCGTCCTGCTTGTCCGCCATCAGCAGTTCCAAGTGATCGGACTGAACTCTCCCGGACCTTTGGCCTTCAGACTCTACGAGTACGTTGCCGCCGGCCAGAAGGCTTTGCAATGTGTTGTCTGGACGCAGGAATAGCGTCCCCTTGTCGGCAGACGCGCGCTGTGAAGCGCTCTGTAACCGCGGGAGCTCCAGGGAAACCAGCCGGGGATTTTTGGAAATCGTCCCCCGAATAGCAGTCAGACGGACGGGAGTGGCGCCGTGGAAGTCGATGTCCACCTGCGACTGCAGAGTAAGGGCGGTGGTATTGGCCTGATAGCTGAGGCCCACGGCCGACCCGCTGGCCTGGGGAATACTGAATTCCACTTTTTCCTGGGTCGAGGCGTTTCCCGTCTTCTGGTTAAAGAGGAGGTTGGTGGTCGTGAGATGGAGGGGGTTTTTCAATTCTCTGGGGGTCGCCTGGTCGGGATGAAGCAAGCCTTCCGGATTGGCCTCAAGATCCATCTGAACCTGGCCTTTGCCCACCACGTCGCCGGACTGCGGATCGTACTCAAAGTCCGCTCCGTAAATCTGGTCGAAGCGGGCGGAATCGCGTCCGTACAGCGTGATCGTGACGTCATGCAATTCAGTGCGTCCACCTTCTTTGAACTGCACCGCCTTGCTGGCCTGGACTTTAAATAGAGTGTGACCCTGTTCGGAACGGGAGACAGTGAAACCCTGGGCACTCTGTTGTACCTCAAGGCCAATTTTCCCCGGAACGTCCCTGAGCGCACTCAGCGCCCGGTGGCGGGCATAGAAATACACCGACGCCACCAGCAGGAGAAGGGCGAAGGCGCCTGCCGCAAACCAGCGACGAAGACGAGAAACAGACAGGTGCATCTGGAGACAGTGTAATTCAGGCCGAAGGCGAAGGCTTCTACGAAACCGTTGGTGTTCGGAAGGCTTTTTTTAAAACCGGTTCGCAGCTCTCGGTGTCAAGTTCTCAGACATTGGACACGATCGTCTAAACTCAGACGATGAAAACGCACGAGCCGGCGTTACTCGATTTGCAGAACGTCACCGTCATGCGGGGGGAGAAAGTCGTTCTGGAAAACTTCAGTCTCCGCATTCGCAATGACGAGCATGTGGCGATTCTGGGACCGAACGGCTGCGGGAAATCCACACTGATTAAGACGATCACACGTGAATGTTATCCCGTCGCAGAGGAAGGCTCCTCGATGACCATTCTGGGACAGGAGCGCTGGGATGTTTTCGAGCTGCGCTCCATGTTGGGCATTGTCACAAACGATCTAATGTCCATGTGCACCGGACGTGCCTATGGACGCGACGTTGTCCTGTCCGGTTTCTTCAGCAGCACCCGCATCTTTCCGCATCACAGCGTCGACCCCAGACACCGGGAACTGGCTGATGCCGCCCTCGAGCGCTTGCAAATATCCCACCTCGCCGAACACCCCGTCGCCGAAATGTCGTCGGGAGAAGCCCGCCGCGTGTTAATCGCCCGCGCCCTGGTCCACAAGCCGCGAGCTTTGTTGTTCGATGAACCGACCAACTCTCTGGATGTCTTCGCACGCCACAGCCTTCGTCAGACCATGAGGTCGCTGGCGAAGGCGGGAGTTGGGATCATTCTGGTGACGCACGACCTTTCTGACGTGATTCCGGAAATCGAACGCGTGCTGCTGATGTCGAATGGACGGATCGTAGCCGAAGGGCCGAAAGCTCGGATGCTTCAACCAGAACGGCTGGAAGGCCTGTTTGGAATCAAGGTGGAGCTGGCCCACCACGATGGCTACTACCATCTATGGTGAGGCCGCGGAAACCGCTTTCATGGCTTCTGAAGACTGGCCAGATTTGGCTTCCGTCTTGAAGTCGCGGAGCGAGAGTTCCAGCCCGCCGTAATCCGGATGATCATTGTGATCGATCGTGAAGGCAATATCGATGCTGTCGCCGAGGAGCAAGCCAGCCTGTTGACAACGCTCGGCCATGTGCCAGCCAAGCGCGTTGAAGAGGATGGTGTTTTGCCGGTTGTCCGCAAGCTCTCTCCGGTCGCTGCGCCGAATCGCTGCCGAGTCGGGATCGCACCGAGGCGTGGTCAAGATAGCCATGTCTGCAGTGTTGGATTTGGAGCCCAGCTTCAACTTGATGTGTTTGTCTTTGAGCACGCGGGGAGGGGCCACCAGGCAGACCTCGCGGGCGGTAAACACGGGTTGAGGATTTCCCACGCCGAAGGGTTGCAGGCGTTGGAGCGCCTGAAAGAGCTCGGGAGTCACCTGGTCAAGGGACAGGTTCGCATCGTAATTGAGCCTTGGCTCGAAGTCGGCCAGGGTCAGGCGCGCGCGGGCGTAGGCATCGAGATGAGTGCGCAGCTCGGGCACGCTGCCGGCTGGCAACGAGAAGCCAACCGCATGAGAGTGCCCGCCGAAACGGGTGAACAATCCGGCGCAGGATTCTAGCGCGTTCAGCAGGTGGAATGACGAGATGGAGCGCCCCGAGCCGTGGGCCTGCTCGCCATCGCACGAGATTACGAGCGCTGGGCGTCCATAGCGCTCCACCACCCGTGTGGCGGTGATGCCGATCACTCCGCGGTGCCAACTCTCGCCATCAATCACAATGCAAAAGGCGTCGTGCAGCGCCGGGTCTTCTTCGAAGCGTGACTCGATGGATTTCAGGATGCTGCGTTCTTCCTCCTGACGATGGCCGTTAAGCTGGTCGAGCCGATTGGCGATCTCGCGTGCCCGCACCGGATCTTTCACGCTGAAAAGTTCGATGACGTCGCGGGCCACATTCATGCGACCGGCGGCGTTGATGCGCGGCGCCACACGGAAAGCGACCTCTCCCGCAGTGAGAGCTCGACCGCTGAGCTTCGCCACCTCCAGCAAGGCTTTGAGGCCGGGATTGACCGGCGATCGAAGGCCTTCCAATCCCAGTTTGGCAAAGACGCGATTCTCTCCGGTGAGCGGCACCGCGTCAGCGATGGTCGCAATCGCAACCACCTTCATGAACGAATTCAGCAGGCGGGCTCGATCCTTCTTCGGGGTTCGGCGTTCGATCAGACCCTGCGCGACTTTGAAGGCGACACCCGCGCCGCACAATGCTTTGCACGGGTACGCACAATTCGGCTGATTGGGATTGACCACGGCCAGCGCAGCCGGGATTCCCTGCGGGCCCGGAAGGTGATGGTCGGTGACGATCAAATCCACGCCCAGCCGGCGGGCCGTCTCCGCCGGAGCAAAGGCGCGGATACCCATGTCCACGCTGATGATCAGCTTGATGCCGGCGGCGGCGGCCTGCTCGATGACATCGTCGCGCATGTCATAGCCGTCGCGGATGCGGTGGGGCACATGGAAATCGGCCGTGCCGCCGCACAGCTCAATCGCGGTCTTGAGTATGACGATCGCGGTCGTGCCATCCACGTCGTAGTCGCCGTAAATCAGAATGGATTCTTTGTTCTCGATGGCAGCTTCGATCCGGTCGACCGCGGCCTTCATGCCAGTCATCAAGTAAGGCGAATGCAAATGAGCGAGCGAAGGCGCGAGGAAGCGCTCCGCCGCTTCGGCTCCGCTGATACCGCGCATCACCAGCAGCGGACTGATTGTGGCGACGAGCTGAGGGTTTTTCAGTCCGAGAGAAGGTTGAGAGCTTAATTCCGCGGAAAGACAGTCGACAATAGACGAGTCAGCGGACTTTGAGACCCAGCGCATGAGCTAAGAAAATTTAGGAAGATCCGTGTGGCGCGGGCGCCCCCGCCCGCGGCCTTTGACTTTGACTTTCAGTCTTTGATTCTCAGACTCTGACTTCAGACTTTGACTTCAGACTTAATTCTCAGACTTTGACTCTCAGACCTCGATTTCCATCCCTCCCGGGCGAGCGCGTCCGCGCCACATCAAGTCTTCAGATTTCTTCGTCCGGTCCGGGACCGTCGATGGGGATGCCGCCGAAGTCTTCGGACAGCTCCAGCAAGCGCTGATAATGGTCGTACCAGTCGGTGGAGGCTTCGTAGATCATCATGATGCCCTGGTGGGCGAAGCCCAGCTGCACAAACCCGGTCTTGCCCACGTAAGTCCGCAGCCAGCGGGCCTCATCCACATCTTCGTCGTTGGTGAACTCGAGGTTACCCAAACGTTCGACCATCTGGTCGAGCTCTTCGCGGCGCAGCGTCCAGGCATCCATGGTGAGGAAAGGCGCGGCCGCGGCCTTGGCCAGTTCCACGAAATCCTTCCAGCTGTCGGGGTTGTCCTCTGTTTTCCAGATTACGCTCTGCACTTCTTCATAGTCGACGTAACCATGGAAGCGGCGCATGCCGTGGCCCTCGATGAAGGCAACCATGTCATCTTTGAGGCCTGCCAGATTGTCGGGTGCGGGAGACATCGGTTTATTTCTGCCATTGTATGCCTGTTTTTGAACAGCAGCTACTAGCTGCTGGTTACTAGCGTCTGGCTTTTTCACCTGATCGAAAATTCGTGCCGAGACTCGGTACAGTCGAATGTTTGGGATGAATGATCCCTATGCCGGCGTGCCTATGCGGAGGGTTAGCTAGAAGCCAGCAGCTAGAAGCTAGGAGCAAGCGGTCGTTCCGCCCGCTTGTGCTAGACTGTCTGTTTCACAAGCCACTTCGATCCGCACTATGCTGCTTTCCAAAGAATATGTGGGCTACTTGGCCCGCGAAGTCACCAAAAAGCTGATTGCTGGCGGACACATTGAGACCAAGTCTGTGCCTGCGGTCACGGAGAAGGTGCACGCCTCGATGCTGGAAGAGTTATCGCTCGAAGACCGCATCAATGACGAAGTCCGGGTAATCCTGGAGGCGTATTCCGAGGAAATGCGCCGCACCGGCGCCAATTATCAGGAGATGTTCCGCAAGGTGAAGAGCGAACTGACGCGCAAGTACAAGGCGGTGCTGTGAGAATCAGCCGGGACAAGGTGAACAAGGTTGCCCACGTGGTCACGGACGCGCTAGCGGAACTCGACGCAGTCGATTTCATCGAAGACCGGAACACCATCCGGCTTGAGGTTCGCAAGATTCTGGAAGACCTGCTCAACCAGGAAGCGAGAATCGATCAGGCTGCACGCCAGAAGATCGAAAGCCAGAAGCGCACGATTCTTGAGGGCAGCCAGGAGTGGGACATCCTGTACCGTAAGTATTACAACGAAGAAGTGAAAAAGCTGGGGGTATAGTCGTCGGTCTTCAACAACTTCCTATTACATCCTTCACAGCACCTGCTCGACGCCGCTTCCTGATCGGCTGGTCAGCCATTGATAACGGGGCGTGGCGCGGCGCTCGCGACGAGTACCAACGTTACCCCGGCTCATCAGGCTGGCGGGATGTTTTTCAGCGGTCACCTGGTGCCATCCGCTGCCGGAGGTCACATCGAAGGCCCCGATGTATCCGCCGGAAAGCAATTGCAATGGCGACTGGATGTGGTTGACCTGGTCAAATTGCGTGGATCCCTTGGTGCGGAAATCCTCAAACCAAGCCGGGAAAACTAAATCTGAGACGCGCACGATGCCGATTTCATAGCCATCGGCGTCTGACTCGCAGGCATCGCAAACTTCGTACGCGTAGCGTGTGCCGGCATTGGCCGCGGTCTGCAACAGCACCGACAGGTTGATGTTGGGATCAGCCAGCATTTCGAGAAGTTCGTGGCTCGCCGTGACTGACCAGGTAAGCCCGTATTTCAGGTCGGTTCCGGCAAATACTTTCCCGATGGGCAGACCGTCAGGAGTGAGGTCGTGGTAACCGAGCGCGCCCGCCTGATCGGAATCGTCGAGGATAGCGAGCCACCACGTTCCTTCCGGTGGACTTGCAGTTCCCGGGATAAAGTTAAGTTTGGCGTCGATTCCCCAGACTGGCCGGAAATCGTTGCTCACCTGTTTCTGCAGAGCATCGACCACGGGCCTGATCTCGCTGTCGTTAAGTACCGTAGTAGCGTTGACAATGGAGATATTAACGGGAGTGATTTGAGACATGGCCTTCTCCTTTTAGTAAAAGATTCGGAGAACGCGCAGGGAACTTGCGTGACTCTGTGTTTGCGAAATTAATCTTCGGCCGCTTGAGACGCAAGGGCACGGATCACGAAAAAATGCGTGGCTTCCCATAGTGGGAGACTGCTCGTGATTGGTTTCGGGAGGATCAAAAGAGACGAATTTCTGCAGGAGACCGGAATAACTTCACGAACTACCGAAGACGGCAGACACACAAGCGCGAATCTTGCCTTCGTGTCCCTTGGTGCCCTTGGAGGTGAAATCAGGATGCCGCCGAGCCGCCCACGGCATTGCCGTGCCGGGCGAGTGCAAGTATCGTAGACGGAGGAGCCTTTGAACTGCGAGGGAAGTTATGGGTGTTTACCTCGTCTCCGCTATGCTAGTTGCTGTCCAAGTGTTCAATTTGCCTCCCCCACCGAGAGCGTTGCCACTATTGCTTCAACTCCAGCCTTCGTTCAAGGGGTATGGCGGCAGTCCGCGGATAAGTTCCGTATCCCGCTTACACATCTCGGAGACTGCCTCTGTGAAACGCTTGTTAAAGAAAGTCGAACCCGATTACCCAAGTGAAGCCAAGGCTGCAGGCGTTGAGGGCGATGTTGTTTTCAAGATCGCGATTGGAATCGATGGCACAGTAGAGGAAATCCACCTCCGGCGCGGGAAACCCCTGCTGATAGAAGCGGCGGCGAAGGCAGTTTCAAAGTGGCGGTATGAGGCTTATATCTTTAACGGCAACCCCGTGGAAGTAGAGACCTTTGCCACGGTCAGATTTCAGCTGCCTACCAAACATCAGTGACTTTGAAAATAGCCAGTCGGACTTCGTTTGAATCACAGCAGCCAAATTACGAACCTGGTGAAACAGTACGCCCGCGACGCCGGCTTCGAGCTGGCGGGGATTGCGCCGGTCAATGACTTCGACGAACTGGATCGGTTTCGGGAGTGGATCGCAGCCGGGCGTGCGGGCGAGATGAAGTACATGGAGGCCCGCGACGATTCCGGCTCTCTCAAGCGCGCCTCGTTGTGCTCGACGCTGCCCTGGGTTCGCAGCGTAATCGTCTGCGCGATCAACTACAACACTGCCCACCCCTATTCAACCCAGGTTGAGGATCCCGAGCGGGGATGGATTGCCCGCTACGCATGGGGACATGAGGACTATCACCAAGCGGTGATGAGCAGGCTGCGTGTCGTAGAAACCAGCCTGCGCCAGGCCGTTTCTGAATCAGAAACGCCGCTGCAGACGCGCTGCTATGTGGATACCGGCCCGATCGTTGAACGCGTCTACGCCAAATATGCCGGCGTGGGCTGGATCGGCAAGAATACATGCATCCTGAACCAGAAGCTGGGATCATGGCTTTTCCTGGGTGTAATCCTGACCTCGCTCGAACTCGAACCCGATCTCCCTGCGCCAGATCGCTGCGGCACCTGCACGCGCTGTATCGATGCCTGCCCTACCGACGCGCTGCTCGCGCCCTATCAACTGGATTCGAATCTTTGCATCTCATATCTCACTATTGAAAAACGTGGTGCGATTCCGGAAGATTTGCGCACAGGAATGGGCCGCCACCTTTTCGGCTGCGATATCTGCCAGGATGTTTGTCCCTGGAACCGCAAGGCGCCGGTCACCGGTGCTGCGGAATTTCAGCCCAGGGATGGGCTGGTCAATCCCGCGTTGGAATGGCTGGCAGAAATCACAAACGAAGAATTCCGGGAAACATTCCGCGGATCGGCGGTGCGCCGCGCCAAACGCAGCGGTCTGAGGCGAAACGCCGTGATTGCCATGGGCAACAGCGGCGATCGGCGTTTCGGACCTTTGCTGGAAACACTGAAAAACGACGAAGATGAGGTAGTCGCGGAGAGCGCGGCGTGGGCGGCGGGCAAGCTGCAGACTGATTAGTCGCAGATTGATGCATTTCGCGTTTCCAGTTTCCGGTTTCTGGTTTCTAGAGCAACAAAGAAATCAGATAGCGGCCTTCGCCCCGACGTTTTTTGACTGGTACGCGCGAGATCCGCCGCGGGACCGCTTCCAACGCGGGTAAAGGAATTGTTCCAACCTGAGTCAACAGCCGCGGCTGGCCAGGTCGAGGCCTGACCACCGTGATAGCATGGTTTTAATCGGGTGCTTGCCTGATCATGCCTTGCTTCCGCCTCACCTCGCGACTCCTTCTCGTGGCTCTGTTCTGCGCAAGCAGCCTCTCGTCGGCGCTCTCTGGGCATCCAGCCGAACCCAAGTGGATCAGGGTGAGTTCTGCTCATTTTTCTGTGCTCACCGACGCGGGGGAAAAGAAGGGGCGGGAAGTAGCGTTACGCTTCGAGCAAATGAGAGACATCTTCGCGCAGCTCTTCGTAAAGACCAAGCTGCGGCTGCCGGAGCCGCTCGACGTCATCGCTCTGGCTTCGGACGAAGAGTACATCCGCATCGCACCAGTCCGCCAGGGCCGACCCATTTCCGCGCCGGGATTTTTTCTGCCCGGCGACGATCGCAACTTCATCGTGCTCGATGTTTCTGCGGAAGACGGCTGGCGGGCGGTCTCGCGCGAGTTTGCGCGCCTGCTGCTGAATTTCAACTATCCCCCTACCCAGGATTGGTTTGACGAAGGCTTTGCGCAATATTTCTCCAGCCTGCGCCTGGGAGACGACCAGGCACAGATCGGCGGCGACCCGGCACAGAACCGGCCCTGGGACC
This sequence comes from uncultured Acidobacteriaceae bacterium, assembly GCA_964528615.1. GTDB lineage: Bacteria > Acidobacteriota > Terriglobia > Terriglobales > Acidobacteriaceae > JAIQFF01. The sequence continues at coordinate 30,662 of CAZGSU010000024.1, forward strand.
AAGGCTCCGGTCAATCGTCTTCCACTCAATCAGCCGCCGCCTCGAACCAGCCCGGATCGCTGGTGGAATTGCTAAATGGGCCGTGGCTGACGATTCCGGAGTTGTTTGCGATGCGCCGAGGTTCATCGGGATATCCCGCCATGTTCTACGCGCAGTCCTGGATCGTAATGCACTATTTGCTCAACCGGAACAAACTGTCAGACGCTGGATCTTATTTCGGTTTGGTGGAAATAAAAAAGCTCCCGGTGGAGCAGGCCATCCAGCAGGCGTTCGGTGTGAGCGCTACCGAATTCGAATCTGCGGTGAAAGACTATTTTCATTCGCTTTCCTGGTCGCAAACGCCAGGGAACGGTAAGCCGCCCGATCCGACGGTTGCGCAGGCCTATCAGTCCCTGCATCCGCTCGCAGCCGGCAACGTGGGGAGCAGCGTAAAAGACATCCCAGACGCACAGGCCCGGGCACTGGTCGCGGAAGTTGCAGTGCGGCTGCCTGAACATCGCGAGCAGGCAGAACAGGATCTCCGATCAATCGTCGCCGACCCTAACCCTAAGATGGATAACGCAATCGCTCACCGCGCTCTGGGCTGGTCGCGGATGGAGAAGAAGGAATTCGATCAAGCGGGTGAGGAGCTGGCCCGAGCCTCAGAGCTCGACCCGCGCGATACCTGGGTTCACTTCTACCTGGCGTTGGTAAAATACCGCGCCTCCCTGGCGAGCCACCAACCCATTCTCGGCGTCTCCAACATGATTCAGGATCTGGTGGCGGTGGTCGACTTTGATCCAGATTTTGCCGAGGCCCATCACATGCTCGCGGTGGCGCGACTCCAGGGAGGCGGCGTGCATTCGGCGATGGAATCGATCCGGGTGGCGATCCAGCTCAGTCCGCGCAACGAGCAATATCTTCTGGACCTGGCCCGGATTGAGCTGGCGGGAAAGCAATGGGACGATGCGACGGTGCAGCTCGATCGCCTCAAGAACAGCCTGAATCCGGAAATCGCGCAAGCCGCTCGCAAGCATCTGGACGATCTGCCCACCTTAAAGAAGTATGGAGTCCTGCCACAGGAGAGTGCAGATTCCAAGTCCACTCCAGCGGTTGTGTACCAGAATTCGGGAGAGGCGTCGGAGTCCGATCAGGCGGCCCCAGCGGAACCGGCGGTGGACAACCGCAAAGTTCAATTCCTCAAAGGGAAGCTGCTGAGCGTCGACTGCAGCCATGGGCCGGCGGCAACCTTGACGGTCAGGGCAGGCGCCAGGGCCATGAAATTTCGTACCGATGATTACAAGTCGTTGCTGATGGTTGGGGACGAATTTTCCTGCGAATGGAGAGATCGTACTGTAGTGGTGAACTACAAAGCTGGTGGAAAAGCCGACGGCGACCTGGTGTCGGTTGAAGTCCAGTAGGCTCTCGACGAACCGACATTGGCGAGTTCGCCGGAAATAACAAACCCTCCCAGGGGAAGCTGAGAGGGCTCGCAGTGGTTGAAACCGACCTTTTATTGCACCCGCACCACGTTACCTGCCTGAAAGCCTTTCGGGCCCTTGAGCAGATCGAATTCCACCGTCTCGCCTTCGTTCAGCGTGCGATACCCATTCTCCTGGATGGCGGAGAAATGAACGAAAACGTCCTCCCCGGTAGAGCGCTGGATGAACCCGTATCCCTTCGCCCCGTTGAACCACTTTACTGTGCCCTTCTCTCTCACAAAGAACTCCTTTCACTTCTACTCTGTAATTTAACTTTCGCTTCCTCCGTGAAGCTCGTGCTCCTCTACTAACCCCCTCCAGAGGAAACGAAAGCACTGCCGGTTCGTGTTTCAGCTACCCCGCCAACAAGAAAGCTCCGACAGCCTTGTCCGTTGGAAAAAACCACGGACAGAACTCCGGAGCAATCGTAATGGCACGAGTTGTGACTCCAGGACACAAACCGTTAAACCCCCAACACGGACTCGCAGCCCCAAATTGCGGGCGGTGAGCAGAAGATAATATTCATGAACTCCTTTTCTGGCAAGTGAAGAAATGCAGGTGTAAAACGATTCAGCACGGGGTTTTGCGCGCGCAAGACAGGGTAGCGCAGCGCCCGCGCTTCGCGGCCGTAGGCATCAGCATCGCAACTCTCTGATAGGATTAGAGAAAATGCTCCATGACCAGGAGTCAAGTTTGATCGATTCGAGGCCCCCGGCTGCCCATTCACCCTCCGCGTGGAATGAGGATCCCTACTCCGGCCTGGTTCGTTCCACACTGAAATATTTGTTACGCACCGAGGTACACACGTTTGCGTTTTCCGTAGCAGCCAATGCGCTGCTCTCTTTCTTTCCTTTCGTACTACTGCTGATGACTTTGATCCGGCGAGTGTTTCGTTCTCCAGTGATGTACGACGTCGTGGTGCAACTGTTACGCGATTTTCTGCCGGCCGGGCAAGATTTTGTGATTCGCAATCTGAATGCCCTGGTCGGCGCCCGCGATCGCGCCCAACTGGCTTCGCTCCTGATTCTTCTGGTGACCTCGACCGGAATCTTCATGCCGTTGGAAGTGGCACTGAATCGTATCTGGGGGTTCCCCAACAATCGCTCTTACTTCGGAAATCAATTGATATCTCTTGGCCTGGCTTTCAGCTGCGGGGTGCTGGCCTTGCTGTCGATTGCGTCCACCGCGGGAAACGTGGCGTTGGTGGGAAATCTGCTGCGAAGTCATGGGCCTTTTGTGGTGCGGTTGGGTGGTTTCCTCATGATGAAGGGCTTCGCCATCGCTGCCAGCATTGCTATTTTTTTCCTGATCTATTGGGTGCTGCCGAACGGCAAGATACCCGTCCGGGCCGTGCTGCCCACCGCGGTAATCATGGGATTGCTATCGGAGACCCTGAAATATGCCTACATCCTGGCCTTGCCCTGGCTGAATTTCCAGGAAGTTTATGGACCCTTCGCCTTGTCGGTAAGCCTGATGTTCTGGGCTTTCCTTTCCGGATTGCTGTTGCTGACGGGAGCTCATTTATCTGCGCGAGGGTACCGCGGGCGAAGAGTGTGACCCGAAGCAGTGTCTTCCCTATCCAGCATCCTGGCGTCGGACGGCGGCATCGAGCATTGGTTGTACATCACACGTCTTCGTGATGGCTGGCACATCCCCGCGGTATCTCTTACCTTTAGCATTGTTTGATTCCCCGTCCCATCTGGTCTCGTTTCAAACGAGGCTTGGCCATGCCATTTTCGTTGCGGCCGCTGATGTTTGGGCTGGCGTTGTTTTTTGTGCCTCAATTCCTGCTCTCTGCCGGGGCCCAGAACCTGGTGGTCAATCGCATCCCTCCTTCGTTCTCAAGTCTGCGCCAGATGAACCGGAATTCGCGTTTCATATTCGACGGAACTGTGCTGTCGGTAGGGCGAGTGGTCGAATCCGGATCGGACACCGTGCCCACGGTGCAGATCACCTTTCGTGTGGAACGAGCGATTCGCGGTACCCGCAACGGACAAGTGCTGACCATCCGGGAGTGGGCCGGCTTGTGGGACTCCGGGGACCGCTATCGCGCCGGTGAACGTCTCTTGTTGTTCCTGTACAACCCCAGCAAGCTTGGCTTGACTAGCCCAGTTGGAGGCCCACTCGGCCGCTTCGCCGTGGACTCGGGAGGAAACGTGAGTCTGGAAAATGGCTGGCTGGCCGCCCTCTCGCCCGATGAAGTTTCACGGCAACCGTTGCGCGGAAGGGCTCTGCTCGACAGCCGCGACTTTGCGCTGGCGATCGAGCGCTCGGCCACGCAGCGGTCAGCGACCCCGCGTGCTGCCACTCAACGTTCTGCCACTCAACGCACGGCTGCCCCGAATGTGGCGGCGGAGTAAATCATGGCACGAGCGTTTTACGCGCTGGCGCCAGGGATCGTACTCCTCATCGTGCTTCCGCTAGCTGTGCGGGCAGGCGGTCCGCGGGACGTTGCTGGAGCCAGTTACTTCGATGCCGCAAGCAAAGGTGTCCCGCTTACCTGGGCGGGCGGTGTGATCAGCTACTACACTGACCGCGGGAACCTGAGTCCGGTCCTTCCCGGAGCTACGGCGGACGCATTCGTGGCTGATGCCTTCAGCCGCTGGACCTCCATCCAGACGGCGGCGGTCTCGGCGGTGCGAGCGGGTCAACTCGGCGAAGACGTCAGCGGGGCCAACGTCAGCGCCAGCGGCGGAGCCCTGATGCTGCCGGCCGATATTCTCCCTTCGGCGGTGAACTTGCCGGTGGCCATCGTTTACGATGCAGACGGAGCTGTAACCGACGCGCTGCTCGGCCAGGGCGCGGGAAGCGCCAGCGCCTGCTTCGACAACGCTGCGTACGGTGGAGTGGACAGCTTCAGCACCGACGCGCATCTGCTGCACGCGCTGGTCATTCTGAACGGAATGTGCGCGCAGACCTCGCAGCTTCTTTCCTGGCGTGCGGCGGCGCAGGCAGTTGCACGCTGCTGACCGACGAGAGCGGTCAGGCCTTGTCGCGGGTCACGGTTCTGCAGGCCGCCGTCATCAATATCAGCGTCCTGCTGGCGACTGCCTCTTACAAGACCCCGAACTCGGTGCAGGCGACGCTGCTCGGAACGTCGTCTGCCCTGGACATTTCGCTGGTTTCGGCGTTTGCCTGGATTGCTCAAGGTGCGACCATTGACGTTCCTCTCGCCGCCCGCCTGCCGGCCAACGGCTCGCCCGTGGCCGGTAGCATTGTGAATTATCAGGTGGTGAAAGGATCGGGCACACTCAGCTCCGCCAGCCCTCTCAGCGATCCGAATGGGTTCGCCAATACTACGCTGCACCTGGCTGCGCTTGGCGGCGATGTGCAGGTGAGCGCGTGCGTGGCCCCAGGAAACAAACCGTGCCAGATTTTCTCGGTGACGGCGGTGCCCGCGTCCGCGCTCCAACTGCAGCCGGTGGCTGGGAGCACCCAAATTCTTGCCGTGGGTCAGAGTTTCAAGCCGGTGATGGTGCGGGTCACGAATTCAGCGACCCCGGCCCACCCCGTACTTGGCGCAAACGTAACCTTCCAGGCGGTGGTGTCCCGACCGGTCGCCACTCCGCCGCCGATTTCGACGGAATTATCATCACCAGAAGTCCTGCTCCAATTATCGTCTCATCGTCGCGGTTGGCGGTGCTTTCCGACTCAGCCGGGCGGGCCACACTTCAGCCCTCTACTGGAGGAGCGCAGGGAGCGGTCCTGATCCAGGGGACGGCGGCGGCCGGAATCAGTATTCTTCCCTTCCAATTGCAGTCACTCTCGCCCCCGGCGTCCTCCGGGCCCGGAGTTCAGTCTCAGTTTCCCGGCAACTCGTGGCGCCGTGTGGCATCTAACTGATTGAAGAAAACTGCAGCTCTCCTGTGTTCGTCCCTCTGAGCGGAGAGGGTGCGGACACGGGGGGAGCCGCGGTGAAACGGGCAGCGTTCCCTCTCAGATTTCGCTACACTATCAGTATGAGATCTATGCTGCGATACGCAGTGCTCGTGGCCGCGTTAGTTGCCGGCCCCTTGTCGCTCCAGAGCCTTGCCGACGAAGGCCCACTCGACCCCACCCCGCCTAAAGGAACCACGACGGAGGAAATCATTCGGCGTTTCGCGGCCAAGGAAAAGGAATTCCAGCAGGCGCGCGACCAGTACACCTACCGCCAGGACGTCAAAGTGCAGACGCCGGAGGACGATGGCGAATATCACGAAGTCTTCGACGTGCTCTTTGACGATCAGGGCAAACGTTTGGAAAACGTGGTGTATGCACCGCAGTCCTCGCTCTCCCGTATTTCGATGTCCCCAGAGGACATCGATGATATCCGGCACCGGCTGCCCTTCGTGCTGACCAGCGACGAGATCCCCGAGTATCAGATTGTTTATGTCGGGCAGCAGCAGGAAGACGAGCTGCACTGCTATGTTTTCGACATTGCTCCCAAGGAAATCGTCGGCAAGAAACGATATTTCCAGGGCCGCCTCTGGGTCGATGACCGCGATTTTCAGATCGTGAAGACGTATGGCAAGACCGTCCCTGACATTCGCAAGAAGAGGGGACAGGAAAATCTCTTTCCCAAGTTCACCACCTGGCGTGAACAGATCGACGGCAAATACTGGTTCCCTACCTATACCAAAGCCGACGATGAGCTGCATTTTTCTACGGGCGACATACGCATCCGCGAGATCGTGAAGTACAGCGATTACAAGCGCTTCGGATCAAACGTGAAGATCACGTATGAAGGCCAGGAAGTGCAGAAGGCACCAGGAGCGGAGAAAGACAAGTCTCAGGCCCAGACGCCGGACAAGCCGCAGAAATAGTTCCTGGTTTCCGGTTTCTAGTTTCCAGCAATTGCAGCTGGAACGAACCGCAGAAATCGTTTTAGTTCCGTATGAAGCCTGTGTCGGGTTCTAGAAACTGGAAACTAGAAACCTGAAACTAGTAAAAAAGATACTTCCGCCACTTATCATCTGAGCGGCCCATCAGGCGCATGATGTGCCGGCTGGTGTGCAGGTTGAAGGCGCGGGGCTCGCGCATCAGTTTCATATCCGCTTCGGTAGGAAACTGGTTACCCTTTTGGCGGTTGCAAGGATGGCAGCAAGCCACCAGGTTTTCCCAGGTGGAAGCTCCGCCTCGCGAACGCGGCACCACGTGGTCAAGCGTCAGTTCGCCGGATGGCAGTACTTCACCGCAGTATTGGCAGGTATTCCGGTCACGCAGGAGGATATTCTTGCGTGAGAGCGCGCGGGTCTGGTGCGGGATGCGCCGGTATTCGAGCAAGCGAATCACTGACGGCACACGAATGGCCAGGCGGGCGGCGTGAAGGAAGTGTCCATTCTCTTCTTCCGTCATCGCGACCCCCTTGAGTACCAGGACGATGGCTCGTCGCGCAGCGCATACATTGATCGGCTCGTAGGATGCGTTCAGCACCAGCACGGGTGTGTGCAGGGCGTGACCGTTGCCGTCGCGGTGAACTCCAAAAACGGCCGGCGCGGGTGCATGGCCCCGCAGCGAGCCGCTCATCGAATTGTTCCACTTCCCCGACATACTTACTTGGCCTTCAACTGCAGCCGCGACCCCAATGCGAGATGTATTCGCCCGCCTATCCTGCTGCCGCCATCACTCGTTCTTCTTCTGCCCAGCTCTGCGGCAGGAGCGCGGCCTTCGCATCTGCTTTCAGGGTCCGAGCTACAGTCGCCACAAATACTTTAGATGCGCCCGCCCGCCGCAGAACCCGGGCGCACTCCGAAACTGTGGTGCCGGTGGTGAACACGTCGTCTACCAGCAGCACCTCGTGACCGTCGATTTGCTCCGGCCTGGCCACGGCAAACGCACCACAAATGTTTTCCCGCCGCTGATGCCGCGTCAGCCCGGTTTGCGATTGGGTCTCGCGACATCGCGCCAGAACCCCGGTGGTTAGCCTGAGCCGGCCGCTTCCAGGCCCCACCTTCAACGCGTGCCGAGCGATCAACTCCGACTGGTTAAAGCCGCGCTGGCGCAGCTTCCGCGCATGCAATGGCACGGGCACAACCACGACCGGCCCTTCCGCCCAGGAAGATTTCAGTTCGCTCATGGCGTCTGCCAGCATGCGTCCCAGCACCCGCGCGGCGGGATGCACCTGCTCGTATTTAAGCAGATGTATCAGTTCGCGCAACCCACCTTCGTAACTGCCGTACGCCACCGCTCTGGCATACGGCGGCTCCAGCCTCCGGCACAGCCCGCAACGCGGTTCGTCCGGCGAGCCGGTTAAAGCGTAGGGACTAAGCAGCCGCTCGCCGCAGACGAAGCAGACCCCGCCCTCGATTGAGCGCATGTCGGAAAGGCATGCCTGGCAGACCGGCAGGCGGGAAATGTTGATCAGGGGGGCACCGCAAAGGCGACAATCGGAGGGGAAAAGGGTAGCGAAGAGACTTTCAGCAACACCGCTCATCGAGGAGACCAGGATCGAGGCCAGCGACGTATCCCGTGTCCCAACCTTGGTTCCGGAAGCTCGGATTGAGTCCTCGCTACTGCTGAAGACGAACCTCCCACGCCGGTTCGAGCCCAGAAAGTACGGCGGCCAAACCCACCTCAGTATAGCGGGCTACGATGTCCCAGGCAACGACTCAACAGTCAGGCAACTGCGCGCCGTGCCGATTTGGACTCACGGCGTTCTCGTACCGGGACAAACACCAGCTCGTACGAACGATTGAAGCAATCGCCGCAACGCACCGGTCGATGCAGCACCAGGGGCAAAAGCAATTTTTCCGTTAGACTTCTTGGACGTGAGCGGTATCCGTTAAAACCACCGCATTCCCGACATTGAAACAGTCCGGAGAGCATGGCTACCTCGGGAGGGCCAGAGAAAAAGTGCCAGCCATGATAGCAGAACTAGCCGTCGGAAAGGAATCGAAGTAGTGGGGTCAGTTTGAAATTCTGGTGCTCCCGCACGGCCACTTCCTGGAATTGGCGATGGATGCGGGCCGTTCGCAGGATTGAGGCCTTTGATACTTTGGCGGACGCTGGGTTTTGTATTGGGTCGAATTTGATCTTGGGTGGCGCAACTACGCACGCCTAAAGGCCTGCTCCACCCTTTGGCAAACGGTGGGGGAACGGCGCCGGGCACTTGTAAAACCAGCGCCATGCATGTTAACGTGCGCCGTCTCATATCTTTAAACTCTTTATCAGCCAAGCCAAAGCAGTGCCTGCAGTTCAGGATCCCAGATCATGAGTTCTCAAAACCCCGAAAATCCCAGCGCAACCCCAAAAGCATTCAAACCTTACGTCCCGGAAAACATGGAAATGAGGGAGTTCACCCCGCGCGCAGTGTTGCTGGGGCTGGCAATGACAGTGGTTCTGGGCGCGGCCAATGCCTATCTGGGCCTTCGCGCGGGAATTACCATCGCCGCCACCTATCCGGCCGCGGTCATTGGCATGGCGGTATTGCGGGCGTGGAAAGGGACTCTGCTGGAAGAGAACATCGCCCGTACTGCCGGTTCGATCGGAGAGGGCATTGCGGCAGGCGCTATTTTCACCATCCCGGCGTTCGTGATCGCCAGAGCGTGGCCCTCTTTTCGACCGGCCGACGCGTACTGGAAATCCACGGCATTGATCATGGTGGGCAGCATTCTCGGGGTCCTGTTTATTTCCCTGGTGCGGCGCGTCATGGTCGAAGATCCGGAACTACCCTTTCCTGAGTCGGTTGCCGCATCGGAGATTCACAAGGCGGGCCAGCGGGGCGCCCAGGCCGCGAAATATCTCTTCTGGAACATCGGTGTAGGCGGCGTGATTTACATACTCGGCAAGTTCGGTTTGTTTGCCGCAGACCAGGATTTTCACTTTGGCGTGGGCAGTCTGGGCCACAGCCAGGTGCGTCTCGGGACCCTTGGCAGCAGCAAGGTGGTGCCCACGGGAGGCATCAGCGTGTTCGCGGCTCCCAGCGTCAGCCCTGCTTATCTGGGCGTGGGTTACATCATCGGAGTCCGGCTGGCTTCCATCCAGTTTGCCGGCAGCGTTCTGGCGTGGGGACTGCTTGTTCCAATGATGATTTATTTTCTTGGTCCCCAGCTAAAACAATACTTGCCCGCTGGTACACCAAACGATTGGGCGGGCATGGCGGATTCCGTGTGGCGATATATCGTACGGCCCATCGCGGTTGGCGGAATGCTGGTGGGCGCTGCATACACCCTGTTCAAGATGCGGAATAGTTTGACCTCAGGCTTTGGCAAGGCGCTCGCCGACTTGCGCCAGACCGCGGACCAGAGAGCCAAGTTGACCCGCACTGAACGCTACATGAGTTTCAAGACTGTTTTCAGCATGATCGCCGTGGTGTTCGTGTTGATGTGTTTTCTCTACATCCATATTTCGGGACTGGTGTGGCCGGCAATCCTCGCCGCAGTGGTAATGCTGGTGATCGGATTTTTCTTCGCCACAGTCTCGGGAAACCTGGTGGGATTCATTGGCTCGTCGAACAATCCGGTATCGGGTCTGACGCTCTCGACCTTGCTGATTGCAGCGCTGCTCATGGCTTCGATGGGAGTCTCCGGAACCTCGGGGGTGGCGGCGGTGCTGGGCGTGGCAGCGGTGGTTTGTGTGTCTTCGTCGGTAGCCGGGGAATTGCTGCAAGATTTCAAGGTTGGCTACATTCTGGGCGGCACACCGCAGAAGATTCAGATCGCAGAGCTGATCGCCGTGGTGGTGGCGAGCTTGGTGATGTACTGGCCGCTCATGTTGCTACACGAAGGCAGCATCAGGGCCGGCGGTATTGGATTTGGCGGCGCCGATCTCCCCGCGCCTCAGGCGGGACTCATGGCTACGCTGGCTCAGGGCATCGTGGGTGGCGATATGCCATGGCCGCTGGTGGGAGTCGGCATTCTGTTCGGCATCTCGATGATCATGATGCAGGTGAAAAGCCCGATGCTGGTGGCGGTCGGCATGTACCTACCGTTCGGAACCACGTTCGCGATTTTTGTAGGCGGAGTGTTCCGCACAGCCGGCGATTGGCTGGCCAAACGCCGCGGCTTGAATGAGGCACAGAGGGCGCGAGTGGAGAATGCCGGAGTTCTCACCGCGTCCGGCCTGATCGCTGGCGAAGCCATACTGGGGTTGGTTTGGGCGGGACTGCAGTTCGCCCCGCCATGGGCAAGGCCGCTAATCTTCCGAAATCCCTCGTATCTTGTGGGCGGCATGATCGTGCTGATTGCTTTGGCAGCTTTGATGATCCGGCTTCCCTTGACAAGCGCCGGCGATCCGAACGAGCCCGCGCCGCCGACCGCAATGATGTGACGGTTATGTGGCGCGGGCGCCCTCGCCCGCGATTTCCCCTGAATTCTCGGGCAAAAGAGCGCCGATGAAAGCTTCGTCTGCGTCAAATGCAACAGTCTGGTTGACCAACCCAAGCAGCGGTGGTGGTCGGGATGGCGCTATTGCCCGAATGGCCACGTGCTCTACGTCCGAGGTTTTGGGCCTTCGGTGGAGCAGTCGTTCTGGAAGTCGTTCCTGAAGGGTTTTGTACCGAGCATCATTGTCTTCGGCTTGATCGTACTAACGTTTGCCGTTGCTGCTGATCTCCCCAACCGGGTTCGGGGGTCGGTGGCGCCTACCGTGGGATTCGTGGTGTCTGTCTTCTATTTACTTACGGGCCTCATCTCGTTAAGAAAAGTGCACATCTGGTCGGGGCGGGCAGGGCCGGTTCAAAGGCTGGTTGCTTACGCGAGGGGAAGAGCCTACGGTTTTCTTGCCGCTGTTGCCTGCCAGCTTGGCATCATATTAGCGTTACTGTTTGTGAAGTGACGCGCTTCCGAGGAAATTGACGATTAGCACGCTTTGAACCGCCTGCGCGTTCCCCTTCGTTGCTGGAGGAGGTCAGAATCGCGAATTTAACTGGTGGTCGTCTGTCCGAGGTCCGAAGTCCGAAGCCTGTTCTCAATGTCCATCCCCGAAAATGTCGTTCTAGTACGCGAGCTGATTGCAGCCGCTGCGCGCCGCGCCAGGCGGAATCCCGAAGAAATCACGCTCATGGCGGTAAGCAAGACTTTCGCTGCGGAGCGCGTCCGCGAGGCTTACCGGGCTGGACTTCGGGCGTTCGGCGAGAATCGCGTGCAGGAATTTGCCGGCAAGGCTGGAGCTCTCGCTGATTTGGAAGATGCCAAATGGCACATGATCGGCCATCTGCAGACGAACAAGGCTTTGAGGGCGGTGGAACTTTTTACTGCAATCGACTCGGTGGATTCGCTGCGCCTGGCGGAAAAACTAAATGCCTCGGCCGGGCAGTGTGGGAAGAAGCTTCAGGTGTTGATCGAGATCAACGTTGGCGGGGAGGCGGCCAAGAGCGGCCTGCCTTCTGAATCGCCCGAGCTGGAAAAGCTTCTCCTCGCCGCACCGCAACTGGAACACCTGGAGCTTCGCGGCTTGATGACCATCCCGCCGTTCACCGATGATCCGCAACAGGCACGGCCCGATTTTCGCAAGTTGCGCGAATTGCGTGACCAGATCGCGGCGCGGAGACTGCCGAACGTCAGCATGAATGTACTTTCCATGGGCATGTCGCACGACTTCGAGATTGCGATCGAAGAAGGCTCGACCTGCGTGCGAGTGGGTACAGCAATCTTTGGAGAAAGGGCAAAAGCCTAACCAGAGGCATAGGGAAATCCGAAGGCATTTGTCTGAGTTCGCTGTGTCGATTTCGACACATCTGTGGTAAATCGCTCGTCATGGTGTCCGTTCACGAGACGCTCTCGGGTGTGACGTTCGCGGTCAAGGTTCATCCCCGCGCCAGGAAGAATGCCATCACCGGCGAGATCGGTGATGCGCTGAAAGTGTCTTTGACTGCTCCGCCCGTGGAGGGACGGGCCAACGAGGCCTGCATAGAATTCTTCGCAAATCTTTTGAAGGTTGCCAGATCCTCCGTTACCATAGCGTCCGGCCAGACCAGCCGGAGCAAGATCGTTCATGTCACAGGAATTTCCGCGGAGGAAGTCAGGCGGAGACTCTCGGTCTGATCCGGTAAACCACCACCAGGAGCCGTTTCTGACCTTTTCCGAACGCTTGCATGAGATTCGCACTGGTTTTGAGCGGCCATTCTGGGTCGCCAATATCAGCGAACTTTTTGAACGGCTTTCCTACTATGCCGCGTTCGCATCGCTGGCGCGCTACCTGCACGAGACCTTGAATTTTCGCGTGGAACAGGCCAGCAGCCTGACTGGACTGTTCGGAGGCCTGGTCTGGTTTCTGGCAGTATTCGGCGGGACCGTCGCGGATCGTCTGGGCTTCCGCCGGTCGCTTTCGCTGGCCTACCTGACTCTGAGTTGCTCGTACTTCCTGCTGGGATCGATCGGCGCGCCCTGGCTCGCTCCGGTACGCAACGCGATGCCGCTGGGCGTGCTGGTGACGCTGATCCTCATGCTGCCGGCGTTGGGCGTCGCGTTGGTCAAACCATGCGTAGTCGGAACCACGGCACGCGCTTCCAAAGAAAATGTTCGCTCCATCGGCTATTCGATTTACTACACGCTGGTAAACATCGGCGGGGCTGCCGGACCTTACATTGCGTCCTGGGTGCATCAACACATGCGGGTGGAGAATGTCTTTCGGGTGGCGGCATTGAGCGTATTCGCCATGTTCTTCGCCGTGCTGCTGCTGTTCAAAGAGCCGCGTCGCTCTGGCGATGCCCCGACCACGAGCCTGGCTCAGTCGGCAAAGAACTTTGGCACTGTCATTTCCAATCCTCGATTCATGTTGTTCCTGTTGATCTTCTCCGGCTACTGGGTGGTTTACTGGCAGGAATTCATCATTCTGCCGCTTTATGTCCACGACTATATTGATCCCAAGGCCAACACCGAACTGCTGCTCGTAACCGGGCCCCTGACGGTGATCACGCTGCAGCTGCTGGTGAGCATTCTCACGCAGAAGATGCCCGCATTTCGCGCCATCACTCTCGGAACACTTATTTCCGGCGTTGCGTGGCTCATTCTGATCGCGCGTCCCACGGTTCTTATAGCCGTGTTCACGCTGTTTGCGGTTTCGATTGGCGAGATTACGCAATCCCCACGCTACTACGAATATATTTCGCGGCTCGCACCACCCGGACAACAGGGAACGTACATGGGCTTTGCCTTCCTACCCATCGGCATTGGCTCGCTGGCCGGCGGCTGGTTCGGAGGGAAACTGATCCATCACTTTGGAGAAGTCACTCATCAGCCGGGCCGCATCTGGTGGGCGGTGACCGCTGTTGGTGTTGCGACCGCGGCGCTGTTGTGGACTTATGACAAGACGCTGAAACCCGCCGGCGTTGCCCAGTGAAATAGATGGTGCAAGGGAAAATAACGCCTGCCTCCGTTGCCAATGAGATCCGTCGCACATTGAAGGCGGGCGGCTCGGTCGAGCGGGCATCCAGCGTGCAGCGGTTCTTCAAGGACGAAATCCAATCCCAGGGCTGGCGTACCGCGGACGTCCGCCGGGCTTCCATTCGATGGCGGCGGGAAATCCTGCAACAATCCGACCTCAAATTTCTTCTACGGGTAGCGGACGATCTTTTCACGGGGACGGTCAATGAAGAGAAGAATGTGGCGGTGTTTCTGCTGGAAAACATTACCGCCGGGTTTGGCGATGAAGAGTTTCGACTCCTCGAGTCCTGGCTGCGGCGAATCAGCAACTGGTCTGACCACGATGCATTGGTGCACTATCTGATCGCCCCGATGATTGTGGCCAAACCGGCGCGAGCAAGGAAGGTATTTCTCTGGGCGAAGTCGAAGAATCGTTGGTATCGCCGGGCCGCGTGCGTAGCTTTGATCCAGGGCACACGGCGGAAAATGTTCTTTCCTGAAATCACGAAGCTGGGTGACCAGCTTCTCTTGGACGAGGACGACATGGTGCAGAAGGGCCTGGGCTGGCTGTTGCGGGAAACCGCGAAGGCCGATGCAAGGCGCACGATGCCATACCTGATGAGTATTCGTGAGCGGGCATCGCGACTGGTACTGAGGACAGCTTGCGAAACCCTTCCGGTCGGGATCCGGAAGAGAGTTCTAACGGCTCCGTGAACTTTTCGAATGGGCTGACGCAAACTGCCGAGCTTCGCTCGGCCTGACCGGGTCTGAGACCCGGTCCCACACAGGCGCCGATGATGTTAGGGCCGGATGCGTTCGGCGCAGCACCCTTGTTTTGGGCCTGTTAGAATAGTTGTTTGCCCATGGATCTTGCCGCCATCCAAGCCGCGCTTCGCGAGCGGAACATCGATGCCTGGCTCTTTTACGATCACCATCATCGCGATCCCATCGCATACAGTGTGCTGGGATTGCCCGCCGGACAAATGGTCACCCGGCGGTGGTTCTATCTGATTCCGGCGAATGGCGAACCGGTAAAACTCGTACATAGAATTGAGTCCGGCCACCTCGACACCCTTCCGGGACAGAAAAAGCAATATTCCGGGTGGCAGGAACTGTTCGACCAGGTCAAGGCAATGCTCACCAATTCTCGGGACATTGCCATGCAATATTCGCCGAACAACCTGGTCTTCACTATTTCATTGGTGGATGGCGGCACGCTCGACCTGATCCGCGGCCTGGGCAAGAACGTGGTCAGTTCTGCCGACCTGGTGGCACAGTTCCAGGCAACCTGGAGCGAAGATCAGATCAAATCCCATTTCGCAGCCCGCGATGCGATTGACCCAATTACCACCGCCGCATTCCAGGAAATCGGCCAGCGCGTACGGAACGGCGGCACAAACGAACATCAGATGCAACAGTGGATCCTGGAGGCTTTTCGCCGTGAAAACCTCGTGGCCGACGATCTTCCTGTAGTCGCGGTCAACGCCAACAGCGGCAATCCGCACTACGCTCCGGAGCCCGCGCATTCAAGACCTATTGGTCGGGGAGATTTTGTCCTGCTCGATATCTGGGCTAAGAAGAACACGCCCGAGGCCGTATACTACGACATCACATGGACTGGTTTTGTGGGCGAGTCGCCTTCCGATCGCATGCGGGAGGTCTTCAACACGGTCCGCCAGGCGCGCGACGTCGGAGTGAAGACTGTGTGTGAAGCGGTGGCTGCCGGCAGACCCATCGCGGGATGGGAAGTTGATCGCGCGGTTCGGAGTTTCATCAGGGATGCCGGCTTCGAGCGGTATTTTATTCATCGCACGGGACATTCCATCGGCACCGATGTTCACGCCAACGGCGCAAACATGGATGACCTGGAAATTCACGACGAGCGCCGTATCCTGCCTAACTCGTGCTTCTCCATCGAGCCCGGCATTTATTTGCCGGAGTTCGGAGTGCGCAGTGAGGTGAACGTGCTGGTAAGGTCGAAGGCGGCGGAAGTGACGGGCAAAATTCAAAGTGAAATCGTGACCATCTGAATGGCAAATTCTACGAAACCAGCTCCGGAAGCGCAGAAGACACCAACGACGCCGGCATCTTCCGGGATGGCGGTGATCGCGCCGGCTGTGGGATGGCTGATTCCGGGCGCAGGGCACCTGATCCAGAAGCGCTGGATACGCGGCCTGTTGCTCATGGCCTCGATCAGCACCATGTTCATTCTCGGACTGCTGATGCAGGGCCGGGTCTATCTGCTCAACGGTGGCGACATTCTGGACATTCTCGGATTCGTCGGGGATGTGGGAGCCGGCGGGCTCTACATTGTGACTCGCATGCAAGGCTGGGGACACGGTGCCATCGCCCACGCGACTGCGGACTATGGCACCAAGTATCTGATCGTGGCCGGATTGCTGAATTTCATCAGCGTGGCCGACGCCTACCACATCGCCATCGGGAAAAAATCGTGATCGGAAAAACAGAATGACCCTGGAACTCAGCCATTTCAGCGCCGCCGTGCTGTTCTCGGTATTCGCCTCCGTAGTTTTTGGAATCACCCAGCGCAATAACCCCACCGAGCAGGTCCGCTACGGCTTGTATTGCTTCGTGATGTTTGCCGGTGGAGTGTTTCTGGCGGGCTGGGTGATGTGGCTGTTAAGACATTAGGCATCGGACCTCGGGCGTCAGGCGTCCGCCCTCTGATTTTCGCGGACCGGCCGAAGTCTGACGCCCGAGGCCCGCCGTCCGTTCCTATCCTTCCCACACGAACGCATCGAACACTCGCCGGGTTTCAAATCCGAGGCGCTGGTAGAGGCTCACGGCGCGGGCATTCGCCTCGGTCACGGTGAGGGAGAGCAGCGAGAAATTGCGCAGGCGAAGATTTCCCGCGGTGGCTGCGATCAGCAATTCGCCGAGCCCGTGCGAACGGTATTCAGGCAGCACGCAGACCTGGGTCACGTGTCCAACGTCGTGGCGTACACGGGAACACAGGATCAGCCCGACCAGACTGTGCGCCCGCTTGTGCACGGCCACAAATGATCCTTCAGGATCGAACGTGCCGCATCCCGGAAAACGCACAATGTTGTTCAGAAAACGCAGGGAGCCGCTTAGAGTGCGGTACTGATCGTTGATCTCGGAGTCCACATGGCCACGGTATGCCGTCGTGATTACCGCGGCGGCCGGCTGGTAGTCCTGCTCCAGCCAGCGCCGAATTTCAATTTCGGGGTCCGGCTGCGGCGGCGGTTTTACGGCGTCACTCAGGGGCAGCACCATGAAGAGCCGGGGATGCCTTTGAAATCCCTGCTCAACAAATGGCCGCGCGACCAGGCCGGCTTCGTGTACCAGCAATTGCGCCTCAACCCGATGAATGCCGGGTGACTGCTGCAGGGTTTCGATCACATGCAGCAGCAGGCGCGACTCCACTTCGCGAGGATCGGGCAGCCTGCCGCCGTTGGCGACAAAAAGATCTCCGATTACGCCTTTGCTGCCTTCATAGACAAAAAAGGCGTATCCCACAATTCGTCCGCGTTCGACGGCGGCATAGCCCGGCAGGATCTTGGCATCCACGTAGCGCAGGATCATTTCTGCGGAGCCGCTGTAATCCCAGGAAAGCACACGCGCCCATTCCCGCACCTCGTCCTCGAGCAACGGACGCAGATCGACGGACGAGAAATGCCTGAGGTCGAGTATCTCCACCTGGAGGCTCCTGGAGGGTTCCGGCTTGCTAAGCGCGCTCATGGCGGGCTGCGAACAGCGAGTGTAGTGCTTCATCCGGCAGGAGGCAAACGGGGGGATAAGAAGTGGTAACAGCGAGACGGCAGTTGGCATTTAGCAATTGGCATCTGGCTTTTCGGAACGCGGCGGGCAAGCTTGTTTCCCAGACGGGCGAGGACCAGGGTGCGGGATGAGAGAGCAAACCGCAGCGGCTAAAGCCACAACGTACGGCGCAGGTTCCGGCACGACTAACGTCGTGCCCTTCCCCCAAACGAATCGCCATAGCCAATGCGAAATTCCAAATGCCAAGTGCTAAGTGCCAAGTGCCAAATGCCACATGCTAAGTGCCGCCATTCCCTGCCACCCAGTAGTAATCAAGGCCCTGTGGCGCAAAACTTCCCAGATATGTGACGCGCCGGGATGTTGTCCACTTTGCCAGCTTCTCGCGCTGTCCCTCGCGCGCGATCAATAGATGTTCGCCGTTCGGGATTTGTCCCAGTTCGTAACGCACGATGCTCTGATTGCGATAGAACTGCAACCCATACTCGGTCTCTCGTGAAAGCTGCAGAATCGCCAGGGGCAGAGATCTGTTATCCACCCGGCTGACTTCCTGGGACAGAGGACGAGCGGAAAGCGTGGCATCGAGCGCGGGAGCGCCCAGACGCAGCACCGCGGCTACGGCCAACACTACCGGCACTAGGGTCACGAAGCGCAACACTCGAAGGCCAAGCTGGCCGCGCAAGGTCAGCGCTATACCGACGGCCAGCACCGCCGCAAACACCAACGAGATCGCGGCCGCCCGTCCCCACGGCAGCCTGTGCTGGAACACGATATATTGCATCATCAGGGAAACGACTATGGGTAGCGATGCCACGATTGAGTGCAGGAGAATCAGAGGAAGGCCCGGACGATCCTGATCCGCTACATGTCTGCGCACGTATTCCGCCAGCAGAAGTGTGCCGGCAGGCAGGGCCGGCAGAATATAGCCGGGCAGCTTCGACGCGGAAAATGAAAAGAACCCAAGCGGAACCAGAAACCAAATGACAAGAAATGCAGGCAAGGCGTCTTCGGAGTGAAACATACTTCTCTTTTCTGTCCACAAGACCTGAAGACTCTCGACCAGTGCGGCGATCACAAACACCGTCCACGGCACAAGCGCAAGCAGGACGACTGGTACGTAATACCAGAACGGCTGGGCATGGTGATAAAGGTCGCTGCCAAAGCGTTGCAGATTGTGCTCCAGAATAAACACGCGAAAGAATTCCGGATTATTGAGCTGGACCGCGACATACCAGGGAAGCGCAACCATCACCCACAACGCAATGCCCGGAATCCAAAGCGTCCGCCCGATGAGCCGATAGTCGCCTTTGGCGGCGGCGAAAATGGTCACGATGACGGCAGCGAGAAATGGCGCGACCGGCCCCTTGGCGAGAGTGGCCAGCCCGAGGAAGAGATAAAACAGCGCGAGGTAGCGTTGGTTCTCGCGTTCATACCAGGCATACCATGCCAGCATGGCGATGCTGAACGTGGCCGCGAGCGGCATATCCGTCGACGCGGCGCGGGCAAATCCGATCACACCGCTGGCCGCGGCCGTCATCAGGGCACCATCGAGCGGAAAGCCGACGAAAGGAAATCCTGAGCGAAAGCGCCGCAGGAAGAGATAGACGGAAAGCACCATGAGGGTGGCATCCACCGCCGAAAACACGCGCGCCGCCCAATCGCTGACGCCGAAGACGCTGTAGGCGAGCATGGTTTGCCAGTAATACAGCGCCGGCTTCTCCAGCCAGGGTTTACCACCAAGGGTAGGAGTAACCCAGTCATGCCGGGCGAGCATTTCCCGCGCCACCTGCGCGTAACGCGGCTCGTCCGCTCCAACCAAACCAAAATATGAGAGCCCGAAGAAAAACAGAAAACCGCAGAAGCCGGCCAGGAGCAGCCATTCAGAGCTGATTCTCGTACCAACCGGATTTGCGGCGGTGGAACCCGGGCCAGCAGGATTCGGTTTCGATGGCGAGTTTGATGAAGACGGCACGAGTCGGTTTCCTGGAGACCTATTGCAGGGAGGAGCCAAGGCGCAATTCCGCCAGAATCCGTTCAGTCGCGACCGACAAGGGTCCATCAAGCGCGCACCCGCTGGCGCATTGATGTCCGCCGCCGCCAAAATGCTCAGCCACCGCTGCTACGTCCACTTTCCCTTTGCTGCGCAAACTTACGCGAAACCGTCCATCAGGAAGTTGGCGGAAGAATAATGCCACCTCAACACCTTGCATGGAAAGCGCGTAGTTCACCAGGCCCTCGCAATCTTCTTCCTTCGCGTCGCAGCCTAGCATCTGCTCCTGGGACACCGAGATCCAGGCCAGGGGTCCTTCCCGGTGAAGGTTGGAAAGGGCCGCTCCCAACAGGCGCATCTTGGCTGTGGAGTGCCCAAAATAAATGTTGCGTGCGCAATGTGCCGGGTCCGCGCCGGCCAGCACCAGTTCACGCGCCAGCGCGAAGGTATGTTCGTTCGTCCCTTCAAACATGAAGGCACCGGTGTCGGTGAGAACCGCGGTGTACAGGCAGGTGGCGATCTCGGGGGAAATCTTCAGCCCGGCCTCTCGCCCCAGGCGGTAGACCATTTCCGCCGTGGCCACAGCGTGAGGATCAATCCAGTTGACGTGTGCGAAAGGCTTGCCGCTGACATGGTGATCAATGCTGATCAGGAAGCGGTCTTCAAGTCCTTGAAGGCGGGTGCGCTGGATACTGTCGCATTCCAATATGATCGCGGCGTCGTAGTCGCCATTCACGCGTTCCGCCTGAACCACGGTTTCAGCAAAAGGCAGGGGCTGATAAATCCGGGGCACACCATCGTGGAGAACGACATCCGCTTCTTTACCCATCAAGCGCAGGATCTGACGACAAGCCAGGGCCGAACCGATCGCGTCCCCGTCCGGTCGCGCGTGCGAGGTCAGCAGGAAGCGGTTGCGCTGTTCGATATGTTTGAGAACCTCGGTCAACATATCAGTCGTCACTTCAGTCGTCAGTCTTCAGTCTTCAGTCTTCAGTCGTCAGTCGTTCGCCAGGTGCATATGGACCATCAGTTGTCAGTCATCGGTTGCCAGTTCTCAGTTTCCGGCCTTGCTTGACGACTGAAGACTGACGACTAAAGACTATCTCTTCTTTTTCCTTGTCCGGCCTAGTAACTCGTCGATTCTGGCACCGTACTTGTCGGAGCGGTCCAAGTGGAAATAGAGTTCGGGCGGACGACGGAGGTGCAAGTTTTCCGCCACCTCGCGACGGATATATCCGACCGCCGCCGTGAGGCCCTCCAGCGATCGCGCAGCTTCTTCGTCATCCCCATCAAGCGACACGAAGACTTGCGCCGAGCGCGAATCCTCCGCTAGCACCACACTGGTGACGCTGACCAGGCCGATGCGTGGGTCGCCCAGCTCGCCTTCCACGATCGTTTCAATCTCTTCCCGCAAGGCCTCTCCCAGGCGCTCCCGATGATATTTCGCGCCACGCTTCTCCACAGGCACCTCTTGAGTAAAACGGATGAGAATATCAGAAAAACCGGGTCGTGGTCTCGTAATGGCGGGCACTTTCGGGTGCCTGCGGAAGTGTAGACGCGAGAACCAATTACGATCAGGGACGGTCAGAGATATTCGAGAAAGGAATCGGCAATATCAGCGCCGCCGTTGTTGGCGATGCTTGTCGCCTTGCGTTCCACATTTTTCATGAGTCCGTCGAGATAGTCGCGTGAATCCGAAATACCGACCACGCCAATCGTCGCCCGGTTCCACAAGCCGCTGGGATCGAGCTCCGCCACGGCCACGTTGAAGTGGGCGCGCAGCCTGTCTTTCAGGCTGCGTACCACCTGCCGCTTGTCTTTGAGGGACTGCGCCGCTTCGATGTGCAGTTCGAGGGTGAGAAAAGCGATCAAGGAGGTCGTTGATCCTTGGTCGTTGGCCTTTGGCAATAGCCAAATAAGAACTTCGGCATGTGCAGGTTTCGAGCCAACGGCCAACGACGAACGACTGCTCTTAAGCCATGGCTTCGGCCGCGACCTTTTCGGTCACGAAGGCTTCGATCACGTCGCCCACCTTGATGTCGCCGTAGTTCGAGATCGAGATGCCGCACTCCATGCCGTTGCGCACCTCACTGGCGTCGTCTTTGAAGCGGCGGAGTGATCCGACCTTGCCCGTGAACACGACGTTATTGTCGCGCAGCAGGCGCACTTCGGAGTCGCGCTTGATGAAGCCGTCGGTCACAGAGCATCCCGCAATCGTGCCCACCTTCGGGATGCGGAAAGTCTCCTTCACCTGGGCCCGGCCCTGGTAGGTTTCCTTGATCGTGGGCTCCAGCAGACCGGTCATGGCGCGTTTGATCTCGTCCTGCAACTCATAAATGATCGAGTGCAGCCGGATGTCGACCTTCTCCTGCTCCGCCAGTTCCTGCGCCTTGCGCTCCGGACGCACGCTGAAGCCAATGATGATGGCGTTCGAGGCCGAAGCCAGCAGCACGTCGGACTCGGTGATGGCGCCCACGCCAGAACGCAGAACTTTCAGCCGCACTTTGTCGTTCGACAGCTTCGAGAGCAAGTCACTCAGCACTTCCACCGATCCACCCACATCGGCTTTCAGGATGATGTTCAGTTCCTTGGTGCCCGCCGTTTTCAGCTGTTCGGCCAGGCCTTCCAGAGATACGCGAGAACTCTTTGCCAGTGTCGCCTCGCGGGCTTTCTGTTCGCGAAATTCAGAAACGCCCCGGGCTTTGTCACGGTCCGCCACTACGACGAACTGGTCGCCCGCCTGCGGCAGACCTTCCATACCCAGAATCTCAACTGGTGTGGAAGGCGGAGCAGTCTCGAGCTGCGCGCCGCGATCGTCAAACATGGCGCGCACTTTGCCGTAGACATTGCCGACCACAAAGTTATCTCCCGCGCGCAAGGTGCCGTTTTGTACCAGCACAGTGGCGACGGGTCCGCGTCCGCGGTCCAGCTTGGCTTCCAGAACCACGCCGCTGGCGGGACGATCGGGAGTAGCCTTGAGTTCCTGTAGGTCGGCCACCAGGCAGATCATTTCCATCAGCAGGTTCAGATTCGTCTTCTGCTTGGCAGAAACATCCACGAACACCGTGGTTCCGCCCCAGTCTTCCGGCACCAGTCCGCGATCAGCCAGCTGCTTCTTCACCCGGTCGGGCAACGCGTCCGGCTTGTCGATCTTGTTCACCGCGACGATGATGGGCACTTCCGCGGCATGGGCGTGGTCAATCGCTTCCAGCGTCTGCGGCATGACACCATCGTCTGCGGCCACGACCAGCACTACGATATCGGTGGCTTTGGCTCCACGCGCTCGCATCCGGGTAAACGCTTCGTGACCCGGTGTGTCCAGGAACACAATCTGGCGGCCGAATGCCGGAGATTCCTTGTCCTGAATCGTCACCTTGTAAGCGCCGATGTGCTGCGTGATGCCGCCAGCCTCGCCTCCAGCAACGTTGGTCAGCCGGATGGAATCGAGCAGCGTAGTCTTGCCGTGATCGACGTGGCCCATGATGGTGACCACGGGCGGACGCGGCACGCCTTCAGTCGGAGTGCCTTCCTCGCCTGCGGCGGCCTCGGAAACTTCCTTGGCAGCCTGTTCTTCGAAGGTGATCACATTCGTATCGGCTCCGAAGAAGCGCGCCATCTCGCTGGCCAGTTCGGTATCCAGCGTCTGGTTGATAGTGGCGAACACACCGCGGGCCAGCAGGCGAGCAATCAGATCTTTGGCGCGGATTCCCAGCTTTTCCGCCAGGTCTTTAACGCTGATGCCTTCTGTGATGGTGATGCTGCGCGTGATCGGCTGCGGCTCGTTTGACAGCGACAGCCGCGGCGGCGGCGTGTAGCCCTTCATCGGGCCTTCTTTTATTCCACGCGGTACATAGCGCTGTCCCGGCCTGCGGGATGGCGCTCCAGGCCGGCTGCCGGGCCGTGTCGTCGGCCCCGGAGGCAATGCCCCCGGCCCTACTCCCAGCGGACGCGTCCCGGTCGGAGACTGGCGCGTCGGATGCATCGGCCTGCGCTCGCCCGGACGAAGTGGCGGCCGGTTTGACGGCGCACCCGGTCGCGGCCGCTGAAAAATCGGTTGTCCCGGAACCGGGCGTCCCGGCGCAGGACGCGCCGTCCCACCTACCGGAGTTCCTGCAGCACTGGCGGGTGGAGCTGGTCGCAAGGGCGCCTTATATACCGGACGCGGTCCAGTCTGCGGCACGATCATCCTCGGTGGCGGAGCTTGCGGCGGTGCCGACGCGAGGGGTGCAGCCGGTCGGGCAACCATGGCCGGGGCGGGCGGTTGCGACGGAGGGGGCCGCAGAGATGTCGCTGCCGCAGCTGCGGGAGTCACGCTCGCGGTTGGCGCCGCGGGTGCAACCGCGGCCGGTCGCGGGGCCACAGGAGCCGACGAAGCCGCTGGCGGTCCCGGAGGCGCAGGCGCCGGTGGAACCGGTGGCGGCGCTGTAAAGGTTGGCCTCGGCGTCGAAGTCGGAACCACGAACTTCGGTGGCGCTGCCGGCGCGGGAGGACTGGGCGGCTTCGGAAGCGGAGCTCTGACGGCTGGCGGCGCGGCGGCGAAAGCTGGCTTGGTTTCTACCGGCGCGGGTGCAGCGGCCGGCGGAGCAGCCGCAGCAACGGGAGTCTGTTGCTTGCCGATAATGGCTTTTAGAGCGTCGCCGGGCTTGGAAATATGCGAGAGATCGATCTTGGTCTTGATTTCATCGGCGTCAGCGCGCCCCGGTCGCGAGGTCCGGCTGGAAGTCTGCGCCTGGCTGGCGGCGCGGAATTGTGCGCGCACTTTTTCCGCTTCATGGTCTTCGAGAGAACTGGAATGGCTCTTCTTCTCGGTGACTCCAATCTCGGGAAGTACATCGAGAATCGATTTGCTTTTGACTTCCAGCTCCCTTGCCAGATCGTTGATTCGAATCTTGCTCATCCGCCCTTTCCGTCCTGCAGACTGTCCGCGCTAAGTCTTCATATCAACCTCACGGCGTCAGCTTTGGGTCCTGCGAGTCGCTCGCGCCAGCGCGAGAGAATTGCACTTACTGCTTGTCCTCGGAAGCTGCAGGTTTGTCCGCGGACTCCGCCGGTTCTGCATCGCCGGCAGTTTCCTCGGGTTCGCTGGCTTCGACATCGCCAGCTTCGAGCATCGCTTCTTCGACAGTTCCTTCAGTTGCTTCTTCGACGGAAACCGTTTCGGCTTCTACACCCGCGGCTGCTTCCTCGACAGCACCCTCTGGAGCCGTTTCCCCATCAGCGGGCGTGGCGACGGCTTCACCGGTCTCGCCCGATTCCAGGCTGGCAAAATAATTATTGACTGCCAGACTGATTTTTTCCACCGTCTTGGGGCCAATCCCCTCGATAGCCTCCAGTTGCTCGGGGGTCATGTCCGCGAGGGATTCGACCGTGGTCACACCTGCTGCGCTCAGTTTCTCAATCAGCCCGTCACCCAGACCAGACACATTCTCCAGCGGGGTTGAGGCGGAACCCACCAGCGCCGACATCTGCTGTTCCACTTCCTGCCGCTTCTCTTCCTCGCTCTTGATATCGATCTTCCAGCCCAGCAGTTTCGCCGCCAGCCGGACATTCTGTCCCTTCTTGCCGATGGCAAGAGAAAGCTGGCTGTCGTCAACCACAACTTCCAGATGCTTGTCCGCCGAATCGACCACGGTCACACGGCTTACCTTGGCAGGCTGCAGCGCCTTTTCTGCGAAGGTCACCGCGTCTTCGTGATACTCGATAATGTCGATCTTCTCGCCACGCAGCTCGCGGATGATGGACTGCACCCGCATGCCTTTCATGCCGACGCAGGCGCCAACCGCGTCCACGTCTTTATCCTTCGACATGACTGCAATCTTGGTGCGCTCTCCGGCTTCACGCGCGATGGCGCGGATCACAACCGTTCCGTCATAGATTTCCGGGACTTCGGTCTGGAACAAGTGTTGCACCAGTTCCGGCGCAGCCCGCGAAACCACGACCGCCGGCCCTTTTGAGGCCCGCTCCACCCGCGCAATGACCGCCCGGACGCGCTCGCCCATGGCGAACGATTCCAGCCGCGACTGCTCTTTACGCGGCATGCGCGCTTCCGCTTTGCCGATGTCGAAGATCACATCCGGACCCTCGATCCGCTTCACGGTGGCGTTGACGATCTCGCCGACGCGGCCGATGTACTCGTTGTACACAGTGTCGCGTTCCGCTTCCCGCACTTTCTGGAAGATCACCTGTTTCGCGAGCTGTGCCGCAATGCGTCCGAGGATTCCTTCGGTCTGCTTGTTGATCTGAAGCTCGCCACCAAGCTCGACATTGGGATTGATCTTGCGGGCATCATCCAGCGTGACCTGAAGCGAAGGGTCTTCCACCTGTTCCGGAGTCTCCACAATGGTCTTGACCGCAAAGGCGCGGATCTTGCCGGTCTCTTTGTCCAGTTCGGCGCGCAGGTTTTCCTGCGTCTTGTAATACTTGCGCGTCGCGACCACGATGGCATCTTCTACCGCGCTCACCACAATTTGCGGATCAATGCCTTTTTCCCGGCTCAACGCGTCGATCGTGTTATACAGCTCACTTGCCATAGATAATTCCAGTCAACACAAACGGGAACTCTGCAATTGAGTGATTTTGAAATCGGGTAATTTTGTAATTTGAAACCCACCCGAGAAACCAGGGTTTGAAAATTACAAAATTACTCAATTTCCCAATGCTTCTAAATCTCCGGCACCAGGTTGGCCTTCTCTACATTGGCCAGCGCAATTTCCAATTTCTCGGCAGTGCCCGGCTCCGGACGCCGTTTCTTTTTGACCGCGCTCAGATCCAGCGTCAAATGCCCGTGGTGAAAGCCTTCCAGCCGCCCCTCGAAATGGCGGTTTCCGTTCACCGGCTGCAGCGTCGTCAGCTTCACGCGACTTCCCGCGAAGCGTTCATAATCGGCCGGACGAGTTAATTTTCGATCCAGCCCTGGAGAAGAAACCTCCAGCGTGTACGAACCACCCGGAACCGCGTCCTCCACGTCGAGGATGGTGCCGACTTCCCGGCTCAGATTCGCGCAGTCCTCGTGCGTAACCCCGGCGGGCTTGTCGATGACGATGCGCAGCATGCGCGCCTTACCTCCGCCGCGCAACTCCACTTCCACGACCTCCAGTCCACTGGAAGCCGCAACTCGCTCCGCGATCTCGCGCACTTTGTCAATCTCAAGTGCCATGAAACCAATAGCTTACAGCCGATTTCGCCGTCCCAAAACGGGCCGAAACTAAAAAGTGGGCTTGCGCCCACTGGTGTGTCTCGCCACGTGCTGGTAACTACACAACAGTTCTCAACGACGAATATACGCCGTTCGGGAGCAAAAGACAAACCACTGGGACACCGTGGGCGCTCGCGAGAACCGCGTTGCAAAAATAAAGACTCTGCCCTGCAGAACTCTTCAAGGGCTGGCGCTCAAACCGCAACGGTGTTGAAGAAGTCCGAAAAACCGGGGCTTCAGGATGACAAACAAACCGACATCGAGTGAACGATGCTGGAGTGGTAAAGCTTTTGGAACACTTCAAACGCTATTGCGGCATAGGCGCTCCGAGGGATCCCACTAAACCGGTGCGGTTGTCCTGCACTCCGAGTCTGAGCTCGTTGTTCCCCGCATGAGGGTCCAGGTCCATATGCAACAGAAGCCCGTGCTGCACGAGTTGCTGGAAGGTGTTTGCATCGAAAGTCTGATCGACCTTCATGCTCCGGTTGCCGACCATCCTCCCGTCAGGCGAAAAAACGGCAGCGTAGAACGCCACATTCAGTTTCTTGCCATTGCCGGCGTCTTCCGCGGAAACGGTGCTGGCATCCACCAGAAAATCCACTCCTACCTTGCCCTTCGCGACGCGATTGTCAGCGGAGGGCACCACCCGAGCCGTGAAGGCGACCAGGGTGGACGGTGCTGCGTCGCCCAGCGCCGAAGCCACCGCCTGGTCCGAGTTGTAACCCTTGAGCTGCATGGGATCGACGGCAAAGTAGCCTCGCCGGTGTTGAACATCGACACCATCGCGCTTCACCTTCACCATGATCGTCCGGTATTTGCCATCGTACTTCTTGTTGTCTGGATAGTAACCGATCGTGTATGACGCCGCGCTGTCCAGGAAGGCGCGCTCCACTCCAAACTTGATTTCATTCTGGTTGACGTAGGCGCGTCCTCCGGTCTCGTGAGCGATGTCGAGCATAGTTTCCTGAGAGTCGGTGGAGTTCGACAGCGTCAGGCCTCGGGCATCGACGGGATAGACCGCCACTTGCGCACTCGCCAGCCGAGCCTCAAGCTCACGTATGTCTCCGGCGTGGGACTGGCGGAATGCGGCCGCAGCGTTTCCCGCGGCATGCTGGCCAACCCGGCGCGTATCCAGACTGGGCAACGTTTCTTCAAGCTCGGCGTCTGTCATAGTGCGGTTCTCCGGAACCAGCGAGAAGGGAAGATTTCCCGTTACCCATATGATATTTTTGCGGCCCGGCAACCCTCCCAGAATGCGCGCCAGGCTGTTGAGAGCGTTCAAACTCAACACTGCCCTCTGGTCCTCTGCGTAAGCGGCCTGCGCCCCGGCAAAAACTGTCAGTGCGGCCAGGGCGGTGTCGATCTGTCCGGCCGCCGCGCTTCTCGTGAGCCCTGATGTGTCGCCGCCACCGGTCGCTGGAGGTGTACTCGCATCCATCGCGACTATGGTTGAACCGGTGGTAGGGTCGCCGGCAGCAGCGCTGGTTTCAGGCCGGCTGGCGCTGGCAAACGTCTGTGGCTGCGGATTGTAGCGTTGCAGCGCAGCAATCAGAACTTGCGGGTCACTGGTAAAGTCCTGCAAAACCTTCAGCGCACCGGTCAGGGTGAAGACCGCCAGGCGCTGTCCGGGCTTGAGTTGCTGCTGGACGAAGGCAAGCATCTGCCGCCGGGCATAACTCTGGTCGGAATAGGGAGTATTGACCGCATCCAGCAACATGACCGTTATGGGCCCGCCCGGGGACCGATATTGCGGCCTATTCGAATAGATGCCGGGCGGCAACGGCTGTGCCGCCGCCAGGTTCTCTCCCGGAGTCACGAAAGTGGAGATCTTCTGCCCTTTGCCATTCTCCTCAACCTCAAAATCTTCGGGATGCAGTCCGGCGATCGCCCTGCCCTGCTTGTCCGTCACGACTACATCCACCAGCACCAGGTGGGTGCTGACCCGGATCGTCGGCGCCGGAACTTCTCCCGGCGAAGACGAGGGTGCCTGAAACCATCCTCCGGTTACGATGCTCGCCAGCAGAAGCAGAGACAGCAAAGGCCAGCGGTGCGCCAGATGCCTTTTCATCAGAGAGCCTCCTTCGATTCGCCGCGATGCCCCAAACAGGGTGCGAACAAAAGTTAGTACGTTTTCCCGACAGGCGCAAGCGATTTGCCTCATTCGCCACCCCTCTCTAGAATAGATGCTTACCCTGCACATCCAAGAGACCTTATGATCCATTTTCCTGTCCCCGAGGCACTTACCTTCGACGACGTGTTACTCCTGCCCGCCCGCTCCGACGTCGTGCCGGCTCAAGCCAACACCCAGACCCAGCTCACCCGCAATATTCGCCTCAACATTCCGGTCATCAGTGCTGCCATGGACACGGTCACGGAATCGCACATGGCGATCGCGCTGGCCCAGCAGGGAGGTATCGGGATTATCCATCGCAACCTCACGCCGGAACAGCAGGCCAATGAAGTGGACAAGGTGAAGCGCTCGGAAAGCGGCATGATCGTGGATCCGGTCACCATGTCGCCGGACGCCAAGGTTTCGGACGCGCTCGAAGTCATGCGCAAGTACAAGATTTCCGGCGTGCCTATCACTAAAAATGGAAAACTGGTAGGCATTCTCACTAATCGCGACCTGCGTTTTGAGAACCGCTTCGACATTCCCATCAGCAAAGTGATGACCAAGGAAAACCTCATCACCGTGCCGGTGGGTACCACGCTGGAGGAAGCGGAGAATATCCTGCACGAACACCGCGTGGAAAAACTGCTGGTGGTTGATGACAACTACAACCTCAAAGGCCTGATCACGGTCAAAGACATCCAGAAGAAGTTGAAGTATCCCAATGCAGCCAAGGACTCGCAGGGCCGGTTGCGCGTGGGTGCGGCGATCGGCGCAACCGGCGATTTTCTGGAGCGGGCACAGGAAATGGTGAAGTGCAAGGTGGACCTGCTGGCCATCGATAGCGCTCACGGACATTCCACACGCGTGCTAGACGCAATCAAGCTGGTGAAGTCGAAGCTGCCGGAGGTGGACCTGATCGCCGGCAACGTCGGAACCTTCGACGGGGCGTGTGAACTGGCGCGCGCCGGAGCCGATGCCATCAAAGTGGGAATCGGCCCGGGTTCCATCTGCACTACCCGTGTCGTGACCGGCGCGGGAATGCCGCAGATCACGGCCATCGCGGAAGCTTACCGCGCCACCAAGGATTCCGGTGTTCCGGTGGTCGCCGACGGCGGCATCAAGTACTCCGGCGATATCACCAAGGCCTTGGCAGCAGGCGCTTCCGGAGTAATGATCGGATCTTTATTCGCCGGAACCGACGAAAGTCCGGGCGAGTTGATTCTGTATCAAGGCCGTTCCTTCAAGTCCTATCGCGGAATGGGCTCATTGGGTGCCATGGCTTCGGGTTCAAGCGAACGCTATTTCCAGAACAGCGAAGGAGACGCCTCGACCGCAATGTCGGGCGGATCGGAGGACGCCAATCGCCTGGGAAAACTTGTCCCCGAAGGCATCGAGGGGCGCGTTCCCTACCGCGGCTCAGTTGCCATGATCGTGCACCAGATGGTCGGCGGATTGAAATCAGGGATGGGCTACTGCGGGTGCGCAACAATTCCGGAGTTGCTGCAGAAGACGCGCTTTGTACGCATCAGCGGAGCGGGACTGCGCGAGAGTCACGTGCACGATGTGATGATTACGCGCGAGGCGCCAAACTATGCCGTCGAGTAAACGCGGGAAAGCTCGCGCTTGAACTCAACTCCCTCAACCCCAGCTCACTCGCATTTGGGCGGCTTGAAACCCAGCCGCCTGAACCGAAGTCAAGACGAACTGCTTAAGACCTGGATCGCGGCCACTCTCTGGCTCGGCCTTATTGTTGCCGAGTCCACCAATTTCTTTTCGGCTGAGAACACCGGCCGGTTCCTTTATTCGATACTTCATTTTCTGCTGGGAGTTGTACCGGCTCACTTTCCCATCTGGCACTTCTACCTTCGTAAGACCGGCCACTTCGTTGGCTACTTCATGCTGAGCCTGCTGCTGTTCCGCGCCTGGCGAGCTACCTTTCCGTTTCCCGGTGCGGGCTGGAACATTCAATGGGCGAGAATCTCTTTCTTCATGACCGCGCTGGTCGCCTGCCTCGACGAGTGGCATCAAACCTATCTTCCGAAACGTACCGGGAGTCTGCACGACGTATTACTCGACAGTACGGCGGCCCTGGTGGCCCAAGTGGTCCTGTATCTGATTCTGCGGTGGCGCTCCACAGGTCTAACAGGCGATGAAGCGCTGAAGAAGACGACTGAAGACTGACGACTGCTCTAGTACATGGAATCGTACTTGGTCACGACCCATTCGCCGTCTTTCCTCTCCAGGGTTACGGAGAAGAGTTCCTTGTAGGTACCTTTTTGATCGGGACCGTTGCGGCGCTTGCCCCGGTAGCGCAGGATGCGCAATGGGGGCGTGTCCTCCCAATCCACTACCTCCCAGGAAACCAGGGGGTGCTGGGCTTCCGAGTCGCAAAGAAAAGCAGCGTATTTTTTGCGATAGTCCTTCGCCCAGTCAGCAAGCTCTTCCTTGCAATTTCCGTCACGCATGCTGCGGATGAACTTGGCCGCCTCCCGCTCGGAAGTGCGGTCACGCAGAGGATTCAGCGAAATTGAGTTTGGCACGCCGGAGAGCGGGTCGCGGTCTTCGGAACGGTCCAACACCGGGCCTTGCCCGTTTAAGTGCATCAGATAGCCAAAGAAAATCAGCAGCAGCAGTACGCCAGCACCCGCGGCGATGCCGATTTGATTGCGTGAAAACTCCATGGCTCTACATCAGTCTAACGTGAGGTGCGCCGAGCGCAAGATTACGGCGGATAGACGCCGCGGGACATGTACGGTTGGGTGGGGCAGCTGTCAGCTCTCAGCCTTCAGCTAGACACGAAAAAGGGACAGGCGAGAAGCCCGTCCCTTTTATCAGTGCCTTCCTTAACTCTTACTCTTTGTCCTTGGCCTTGTCCTCGCCTTCGGCGTGGTCGGCGGGATGCTCGACGCCTTGCTGCGCCTCGGCTTCTTCCATGGCCTTCTTAGCCTCTTCGGCGCGTTTGGAACGGACAGCCGCTCGCTTCTCGCGTTTTTCTTCCTGCAACTTCTCGCTGCCCAACAGCTCGATGAACGCCGTGTCGGCGCCGTCACCCTTGCGCCATCCGGCACGAACGATGCGCAGGTAACCGCCTTCGCGGTCCCCGAAACGCG
This sequence comes from uncultured Acidobacteriaceae bacterium, assembly GCA_964528615.1. Taxonomy (GTDB): domain Bacteria; phylum Acidobacteriota; class Terriglobia; order Terriglobales; family Acidobacteriaceae; genus JAIQFF01. Next base: position 62,570 of record CAZGSU010000024.1, read on the forward strand.
GAGCGACCGTGTCGAAAAGGCGACTGACGGCTGCCTTGGTCATCAGGTAGGCGCCGGCCTGGCGGCGCGCGGAAAGGTCTCCGCGCTTGCCCAGCGTAATCATCTTTTCCACGATTGGCCGCATGGCTTTCGCCTTGGGCACGGTGGTTTCGATGCGCTCTTCGACGATGAGCGAAGTCACCAGGTTCCGCAGCAACGAGCGGCGGTGGCTGGTATTACGTCCCAGTTTCCATCCTGCAACTTTGTGACGCATTTGAATCCCTCGGGGCCAGTTAACGACAGATGGCCAGTTCAGTTCTGTATCTTGGTTTCCAGCTTCTGGTTTCCAGTTTCAAAATTCCTGGTCGCAGAAGAAACACGCAGCCTCAGGGATTTTGGAAACTGGAAACGAAACCGGGTGGCGCAAGCGCCACCCGGAACTGCTTTACAGATCGTTGTCCGGACCGTACGCCGATGCCGGCAGCACCTGGTTCGAAGTCGGGCCAGGCACGGCATTGCCGTGCTCGTCGATCTTCATTCCCAGGCTCAACCCCATCGACGACAGAATCTCCTTGATCTCGTTCAGCGACTTGCGGCCGAAGTTCTTGGTCTTCAGCATTTCGGCCTCAGTCTTCTGCACCAGTTCTCCGATGGTCTGGATGTTCGCGTTCTTCAGGCAGTTGTAGCTGCGTACTGAGAGTTCCAGTTCCTCGACCGACCGGTTCAGGTTCTCGTTCTTGATTTCCGGCTTGCGGTCTTCGGTGGAAGTGGAGGTCTCGATATCCTCTTCGAAGTTGATGAAGATATTCATGTGGTCCTTCAGCAGCTTCGCCGCCAGGCCGATGGAATCTGCCGGGGTGATGGAGCCGTTGGTCCACACTTCGAGCGTCAGCTTGTCGTAGTCGGTAATCTGCCCCAGCCGTGCGGCTTCCACGGTGTAGTTGCACTTGCGCACCGGAGAGTGCACGGAGTCGATGGGGATGAAACCGATGCCCAGATCTTCGTCGAAGTTCTTGTCGGCCGCAACGTAGCCGCGGCCGCGCTTGAGGCGCATCTCCATATCGAGCTTGCCGCCTTCGCTGACGGTGGCGATGTAAACGTCCTTGTCGAGCACTTCCACGTCGGCGTCGGCTTCGATCATGCCGGAGGTAACCACGCCCGGCTGGTCAGCCCGCAGGTAGATAGCCTTGGGCGCGTCACCCGCCAGCTTGAACGGAATCTGCTTCAGGTTGAGGATGATGTCAGTCGCGTCCTCAACCACTCCGGGAATCGACTGGAATTCGTGCAGCACGCCTTCGATCTTGACCGCGGTTACCGCTGCTCCTTCGATCGAAGACAGCATAACGCGCCGCAGAGCGTTGCCGATGGTGGTCCCGAAGCCACGTTCAAAGGGCTGGGCCCAGAAGATGCCGTACTTGTCAGTTAGGGTTGAAGTGTCGACGGCGAGACGTTTGGGTTTTTGAAATCCCTTCCAAAGCATTACGTTGTTTCTCCCTCGGCCGTTTGGCTCAGTCCTGACATCCCTGAAGTGGTCCGAGTTCATTTCAGGTCAAGCGTCAGAGACAGGCTGATCTGGCTCGAATTGTTGGGACCTTGGTCGTTGGCCTTTGGCCAAACCAACAGCGAAACGACTGACAGATATCGTCGCAGGTCTTCGGCCCTTGATTTTTAGCTAACGACCAAGAGCCAACGACCAACGACTACTTGCTGTACAACTCCACAATCAACTGCTCGTTGACCGGCAGGTTGATATCTTCGCGCTTGGGCAACGCCAGAACCTTGCCTTTGTAATTATCGCGATCGATCTCCAGCCAGTTGGGTGCATTCTGGTGGCTGGCAAATTCCTTCGCCGGCTCCAGGATGGGCAACTTCTTGCTACCTTCGCGGATGGCGATCTCCTCGCCCATACTCACCTGGTACGACGGAATGTTTACCTTGCGCCCATTCACCTGGATGTGGCCGTGACGCACCAGCTGGCGCGCCTGGCGGCGGGACATGCCGAAACCGAGACGGTAGACCACATTGTCCAGACGGCGCTCCAACTGTTGCAGAAGCATTTCGCCGGTAACGCCGCGAGTCCGGGCCGCTTTCTCGAAATAATTGCGGAACTGGCCTTCCTGGGTAAAGTAGATGCGCTTGGCTTTCTGCTTTTCGCGCAACTGCAAGCCGTAGCCGACAATCTTGGCCTTGCGGTCCTTGCCATGCTGGCCAGGAGCAAAATTCCGCTTCTCGATGGGACACTTATCGCTGAAGCACTTGGTGCCTTTGAGGAACAGCTTCATGCCCTCGCGGCGGCAGAGACGGCAGACGGGATCGGTATAACGCGCCAAGTTGTTTTCTCCTTGTTAGATGACCGGTTTACAGGTTTGGCTTCACCCTTCGTCCCGGACCAAAATCAGTTTCTAGTTGCTGGTTTCCAGTTTCCAGTCTGAGAACTGCGAACCAGAAACCGGAAACTGCCCTTTAAACAAAAAACGGCTGTCCCAGTTCTCTGTATCCAGTTTGAGCCAAAGGCTTTGAAACTAAGAACTCGGAAACTATCTTTACACCCTTCTCCTCTTCGGCGGACGGCAACCGTTGTGCGGGATCGGGGTAGCGTCTTTGATGTTGCGGACTTCGATACCGGCCGCAGCCAGCGCGCGGATTGCCGATTCGCGTCCAGAACCCGGACCGCTTACTCGGACCTCAACGCTGCGCACCCCGTGATCGCGCGCCATATTGGCCGCGTTCTGAGCCGCCTGCTGAGCAGCAAAGGGCGTCCCTTTACGCGATCCGCGAAAACCGAGCGACCCGGAACTCTTCCAGGCCAGAACATTTCCCGCCTGATCGGCGATCGTGACAATGGTGTTGTTGAACGAGGCCTGGATGTGGGCGATGCCGTGCGGAACGTGCTTCCGCTCCTTCTTCTTGAAGGTTTTCTTCTTGCCCTTTTTGTCCGGCGCCGCTGCTCCGGTCGCTCCCGCTGCCGCTGGTGCTGCTGTTTTTGCCATATTAGCTTCTAGCTCCTAGCTTTTGGCTTCTAGCCAGGAGCTAGAAGCTAAACGCTGATTTGCTAAGTTTTTGCCGTCGCCTTCTTCTTTTGTGCGACCGTGCCTTTGCGTGGGCCCTTGCGGGTGCGCGCGTTGGTGTGGGTCCGTTGTCCGCGGACGGGCAGGTTCCGGCGATGGCGATAGCCGCGGTAGGAACCGATTTCGATGAGCCGCTTGATGTTCATCGAAACCTCCTTGCGCAGATCGCCTTCCACCAGACCTTCGTTTTCGATGACCTGGCGGATGCGGTTGACTTCGTCTTCACCCAGGTCTTGAACCTTTTTCATCGGGTCCACTTTGGCCGCGTCCAAGATGCGCGCCGCGCGCGGGTTGCCGATGCCGTAGATATAGGTCAGCGCGATATTCGCCCGCTTGTTGCGCGGAAGGTCAACGCCTGCAATACGTGCCATAGTGCTCCTCTATTATCCCTGACGCTGCTTGTGCTTGGAAATGACGCAGATCACCCGCACCACGCCCTTGCGGTGGATGACCTTGCACTTGTCGCAAATTTTCTTGACCGATGCTCGTACTTTCATAGACCCAGCCTTCAGCCTTCAGCCGTCAGCAAACCCGCGACGACGGAGGAGGCGGCATTCATTTGTAGCGGTACACGATGCGGCCGCGGTTCAGGTCGTAGGGCGAAAGCTCGACTGCGACCTTGTCACCGGGCAGGATGCGAATGAAGTTCTTGCGCATTTTTCCCGAGACGTGCGCCAGCACCTGGTGCTTGTTTTCCAGTTCCACACGGAACATGGCGTTGGGCAGCGGCTCGACTACCGTTGCCATAACCTCAATCGCGTCCTCTTTGCTCATCGACTCCTTAGAATCAGCTGCTAGCTTCTGGCTACTAGCTTCTCGCTAAATCCCACAACTTTCGGTTCGGGCTAGCAGCTAGAAGCCAGTAGCTAGAAGCTGCCTTACTGCGTCAAAATCATCGGGCCATCTTTCATGATCGCGACGCAATGCTCGAAGTGGGCACTGTAGCTGCCATCGGCAGTTACGGCGGTCCACTTGTCATCGAGAACGCGAGTTCCGGGATTGCCGGAATTCACCATGGGCTCGATGGCCAGCACCATGCCTTCGCGCAACCGGGCCCCGTGTCCACGAGTACCATAGTTCGGCACCTGCGGTTCTTCGTGCAGACGGGTTCCAATTCCGTGTCCCACAAATTCGCGAACCACGCTGAAGCCATTGGCCTCCACGAACTCCTGTACCGACGCCCCAACATCTCCAACCGCGTTTCCGATTCTGGCCGCCTCGATACCACGGTACAACGACGCTTCAGTGACTTCGAGCAGCTTGGACAGCTCGGGCGTAATCGATCCATCCACCGGAACGGTGATGGCAGCATCGCCGTAATAGCCGTCAAGCACCACGCCGCAATCGATGGAAACGATATCGCCGGCTTTGAGCAGTCTCTTCTCCGAGGGAATGCCGTGCACGATTTCTTCATTGATCGAGGTGCAAAGCACGCAGGGATAATCGTAGTACCCCTTGAACGCAGGCTTCACCCCCAGATCCTTGATCTTCTGTTCGGCAGCGCGCTCGAGATCCATAGTGGTCGCGCCCGGCGCCACCAGGCCGCGAACATGGTTCAGAACCTCGCGCACGATGCCGCCACTGCGCCGCATCTTCTCAATCTCGGCCGCCGATTTGCAGACAATCGCCATGTGCCGTTTCTTGACTTCGTGGTTCAGTTGTTGCGAGCCACGGCGCGATGGCTCTCGATCACCTGAAAGATCTGCTCCGTAACCTGTTCGACCGGCAGATCGCCGTCCACCGAAACCAGCCGCCCTTTGCCCTCGTAGTATTCGGCAACCGGCTTGGTCTGCAGTTCGTAGGCCGCCAGTCGTTCCCGGATGATTTCTTCACGATCATCTTCGCGGGTCACCAGCGTAGAACCATCAACATCGCATCGATCAGCGACACGGGGTGGCTGGGAGTAGACGTTGTAGATCCGTCCACAGACGGGACAAGAGCGGCGTCCGGTAATCCGACGCAACAACTTATTATAGTCCACGTTAATTCGGATCACAATGGGCAGGCACGTGCCACGCTGCGCGTTATCAAAGAACTCGTGCTCCAGAAATGCATCCAGCCATCCGGCCTGGGCCGGATTGCGGGGAAAACCATCCAGAATGAAGCCGCGCTCGCAGTCCGCCTGCCGCAAGCGCTGGGCGACCATGTCGTAGACCAGGTCATCCGGCACCAATTCGCCCCGCGCCATCACATCCTTGGCCGCCACTCCCAAAGGAGTGCCGCGCTGCACATTTTCACGGAGAAGATCGCCCGTGGAAATCTGTGGAATGCGGTAGTGCTCGACTATCTGTTTGGCCTGCGTCCCTTTACCCGCGCCCGGCGAGCCGAGCAGGATGACAGGTCCGATGCCGCGCGAGGTTGTCTCCGCCATCGAACTGGTCCTCCAGCCCCCCGATTCCAATTCCGTTCAACCAGCACGACGAGCCGACTTCAACCTCTGTTCGCCCTTACTCATTAACACGAACTCTATCCAGCCGCCTGGCTCAAGACCAGGTGCGGCGCCCGCGAATACGCCCGCTGCGCGGCGTAAAGCCGTCATAGTGGCGCATCACCAGTTGGGCTTCGATCTGGGTCACCGTGTCCATGGCTACGCCAACCACAATCAGCAGCGATGTGCCGCCAAAGTAAAAGTTGACGCCTAGCCCGTTGGTCATCCAGGTAGGAAGCCGCTCGAAAAACGCTCCAATCGGCCCGTAGAGATGGTTCAGGTGAATTCCCGTAATCATCCACTCCGGAATGAAGGAGATGATAATCAGGTAGAGCGCGCCCACCAGCGTGATCCGGGTCAGAATCTCGTTGATGTGGTCCGCAGTGCGCTTGCCAGGACGAATGCCGGGAATGAACCCGCCGTACTTGCGCATGTTGTCCGCAACCTCGTTGGGGTTGAAGACAATCGAAACATAGAAATAGGCGAAAAAGATGATTCCCACCGCATACAGAAAAGTGTAAAGCGGTTCCCCCCATCCCAGGTTGCGGATCAGCTCTCCAAAATAGCGGTTGTTGCGCAGGCTGTAGCCCACGGTCTGCGGCAGGGTCAGGATCGACGAGGCGAAAATTACCGGCATAACGCCGCCCGAGTTTACCCGCAAGGGCAGGTGCGTAGACTGCCCGCCCATGACCTTGCGCCCGACCACCCGCTTGGCGTACTGGACCGGGATCCGGCGCTCGCAACGCTCCACGTAGACTATGAAAGCCACCACCAGGATCATCACACCGATCAGCATGATCATGGCCGGCGCAGTAAAGGCGCCCCAGGCGTCGGTGCGGACCTTGTCGAAGAGATCGATGATTCCACGCGGCAAGCCCACCACAATGCCGGCGAAGATCAGCAGCGACATGCCGTTGCCCACGCCGCGCTCGGTAATCTGTTCACCCAGCCACATGATGAAGGCGCTCCCCGTGGTCAGGGTCAGCATGGTCATCAGGACGAAGGCCGCGCCGGGATGGACAACGAAGTCTCCGCTGCGTTGCAGCTGCCAGGCGATGCCGAAAGACTGGATCGAGGCCAGGATCACGGTGAGGTAACGCGTCCACTGCGTGATCTTCTTGCGTCCCAGTTCGCCCTCTTTCTGTAGTTTGGCCAGGGGCTCGTAGACCACGGTAAGCAGCTGCAAGATGATCGACGCCGTGATGTACGGCATGATGCCCAAAGCGAAGATGGTCAAACGGCGGAGCTGGCCACCGGAAAAGAGATCAACGAAGCCCAGCAGACTGCCTTTGTTCTGCTCAAAAAACTGTTGCAGCTTGTCCGCATTGACACCCGGCGTGGGGATATGACCGCCCAGGCGGTAAACCGCCAGCAAGCCCAGGGTAAACAGAATGCGCTTGCGCAGGTCCGGAATGCGAAAGACGTTGGCCAGTTTTTCCAGCATGGGGCTACAACACCTCGAACTTGCCGCCGGCCTTGGTGATCTTCTCCTGGGCCGACTTGGAAAACTTGTGAGCGTGCACGGTGAGCGCGATGGTAAGTTCCCCGTCGCCCAGCACCTTCAACCGGTTCTTGCCCTTGATCACGCCCGCCTTGCGCAACACCTCGGGCGTGATAGTGGTCTCGCCCAGCGCTGCCAGCTTCTCCAGATTCACGATGTTGAATTCCTGGCGGAAGATGTTGGTGAATCCGCGTTTGGGCATGCGGCGATGCAAAGGCATCTGGCCGCCTTCAAAGCCGCGCATCATGCGCGAGCCGCTGCGTGACCGCTGGCCTTTGTGCCCGCGAGTGGAGGTCTTGCCCATCCCCGAACCCATACCGCGGCCGACGCGCTTCTTGTTCGCTGTCGCCTTCTTTGGTGCGCGAATATTAGAAAGATTCATAGCAATAAGCTCTCAGCACAGCTATCAGCTCCCAGTCTTGCTGAGGACTGATGACTAACGACTTAGGACTGAACTATCTCCACCAGATGCGGCACCTTGGCCACCATGCCGCGGATGGCCGGATTGTCAGGCCGCTCGATCACCTGGTTCAGCCGGGTGAAACCCAGCCCCTTCACCACCAGCTTCTGCTGGACGGGAGCGCAAATGGCGGAGCGCACCCACTTCAACTGGATCTTGGCGCCGCCGCCCGCATACGTTTTCTTGGCCAATTTATTGGGCATGATTACAGTTCCTCAGCCGTCTTGCCGCGCATGGCGGCAACGTCACTCCGGTTCTTCAGATGTTTGAGCGCATCGAACGTCGCCTTGATCACGTTGTGCGGGTTGGTGGTGCCGATGGACTTGGTCAGCACGTTCTGCACTCCCACCGAGTTCATGACCGCGCGCACCGCGCCGCCGGCGATGACGCCAGTACCTTCCGGAGCCGGTTTCAGCAGCACCCGGCCGGAACCGAAACGTCCCAGCACCAAGTGTGGAATGCTGGTCTGCGTAAGGTTGACCCGCATCAGGTTCTTCTTCGCCGACTCAATTCCCTTGCGGATGGCCTGGGGGACTTCCTTGGCTTTTCCTGAGCCGTAGCCTACGACCGCAGCGCTGGGATCTCCCACTACCACCAGGGCAGCGAAGGAGAGGTTCTTGCCTCCCTTAACCACTTTCGTGACGCGATTGATCGCGACCACTTGGTCTTTCAGTTGGTAAGAATTCGCATCAAGCTTCTTAATGACTGTTGGCATCATGCCTCATTTTGTAATTTCGTAATCGGGTAATTTAGTAATTGAAAAACTCATCATGTGATTCGGTCTTAAGTTACACAACTACCCAATTACACAATTTCTCAATTCCCTAGAACTGCAGTCCGGCTTCACGCGCGGAATCGGCCAGGGCCTTAACCCGTCCGTGATAAATGTAGCCGCCGCGATCGAATACGACCTTGTTGATCCCCTTGGCCTTGGCGCGCTCGGCGATATTCTTGCCGACCGTCTTGGCGGCGGCAAGGTTGCCTCCGGTGCGCTTCTCTCCCTTCTTGCCTTCGGCCGAGTTTGCCGACACCAGGGTCGCGCCATGCAGATCGTCAATCAACTGAACGTAAATATGATTCAGTGAGCGATACACATTCAGCCGCGGCCGCTCGGCGGTGCCGAGAATCTTTTTGCGGATGCGTTCGTGAACGTGCCGCCGGTTCTGGTTCTTGGAGGTTTGCGTAAGCATTTTTTCCAGTCCTTGGCCGTTGGTCGTTGGTCGTTGGCAAAAGCCCAACCATCACGACTCTCAAATATGGCTGATGGGTATCACCCATCCCTTGCCGTTCGGGGTTGGCCAACGACCAAGGACCAACGACCAACGACGACTACTTCGCTCCCGTCTTCCCAACCTTCTTCTTCAAGCGCTCGCCCACATAGCGCACGCCCTTGTTCTTATACGGATCGGGCGGCCGCAGGCTGCGCATTTCGGCTGCGACCTGACCCACCTTCTGGCGGTCGATGCCGGTGACGCTCAGCTTGGTCTGCTTGGGATCGACCGTCGCTTCAATCCCAACCGGCAGCGGGTACTCAATGGGATGAGAATATCCCAGGCTGAATACCACGGTGCCCTTTCCCTTCAACTCGGCGCGATATCCGATGCCGACAATTTCCAGTTCGCGGGTCCAGCCCTTGGTGACACCCTCAACCGCGTTGTTGACCAGGGCGCGGGCCAGCCCGTGCACCGCCGCCTGCGAATCGTTCTCGCGGATGGCCACCAGGTTGCCGTCCTGCTGCTCCACCCGGATGCCGCGGGGCAGTTGGGTATCCAGCTTGCCCTTGGGCCCCTGCACGGCGACCACGTTGCCCTCAATCTTGACCGCTACCCCCTTGGGGAGCGGGATCGGCTTTCTTCCAATTCTTGACATAGGCTTCTAGCTTCTAGCTCCTGGCTTCTAGCCAAGTCGCGTTTCTGCGATTACCGCAAGATGTTCCAACTCGCCGCGCTCCGTAGCTAGTAGCCAGTAGCTAGTAGCTAGAAGCGGCTCCTACCAAATCTCGCACAGTACTTCGCCGCCAACGCCCTGCTTGCGGGCCTGGCGTCCGGTCATCACTCCGCGCGGGGTGGTCAGGATATTGATGCCCAGACCGCCCAGCACGCGCGGGATTTCGCTGCGCCGCACATAGACCCGGCAACCCGGCCGGGAGACGCGCTCCACGTTCGAGATCGCGGCTTCGTTATTGTTGCCATACTTCAGATAGATCCGCAGGACCTTGTGGCCTTCCTCTTCCGCGGGCTTGAAATTGGAGATGTAGCCTTCCTCTTTGAGGATGCGGGCAATCTCCAGCTTCAGCTTGGAAGCGGGAACGTCTACCTTTTGATGGCGGGCGCGGATCGCATTCCGAATGCGCGCCAGCATGTCTGCGACCGGATCGGTCAACCTCATCGTTTGCTTCTCCTCCGCCGCCCGTTTGCTTCGGTCATCACTGCCCTGCCCCGAAGAACCCGCGACGACGTGCTGTGTGGCGCGGGCGCCCTTGCCCGCGTCCCTTCTTTCCTACCACGACGACTTCGAAACTCCGGGAATTTCTCCCCGCAAAGCCAGCCCCCGGAAACACAGGCGGCAGATGCCGAATTTGCGCAGATACGCCCGCGGGCGCCCGCACAGTTTGCAGCGGTTGTGTCGGCGCGAGGAAAATTTCAGCTTCGGCCCTTTGCCGCGCGCCTTGTCATACTTTGCTTCGATCTTTGCGTCCTTCACCCGTTTTGCAGTAGTCAATTTACCTTTCGCTCCTAGCTTCTGGTTGCCAGATCTCAGCCTGCAGCCGCCAGCTCTCAGTCAAGACCTGATCCAAATCTCTGGCACTCAATTTCTAATCTACGGACGGAACGGCATGCCTAGATGCTTCAACAGCAGGCGTGCCTGATCGTCGTTTCCCGCCGTGGTCACGATGGTGACGTTCATCCCCTTGGTCTTGTCCACGCGGGAATAATCGATCTCGGGAAAAATCAGCTGGTCGTGCAAACCCAGGGTATAGTTTCCGCGGCCATCGAACGACTTGGTTGAGACCCCCTTGAAGTCGCGCACCCGGGGCAGCGCCACGTTCACCAGCCGATCGAAAAACTCGTACATGCGATCCCCGCGCAGCGTGACCATGGCACCGATGGCCTGGCCTTCGCGCACTTTGAAGGCCGCAATCGACTTCCTGGCCCGGGTCGTCACCGGCTTCTGGCCCGTAATCTGGCCCAGTTCGTTGACCGCTGGGTCGAGGATCTTGGCGTTCTGAGTGGCTTCGCCCACACCCATGTTGACCACGATCTTGTGCAGGTGAGGCACCGCCATCGGGTTCTTCAGGTCGAATTCCTTCATCAAGGCGGGTGCAACTTCAGCCTTGAACCGGCTCTTAAGCCGGGGCGTCTCCTTGGCGCTGTGATGCGCCTGCGCCGGCTTCGCCTCCTGCTGCTGCTTTTCGCCTTGCTTCTCTTTTTTCTCTTTTGCCATTTGTTTCCTCTGGAACCCAGCTGCTAGCTACTGGCTTCTAGCTTCTAACTTCAAACCGCGGTTTTTTGTGCTCTGGCTAGCAGCTAGCAGCTATTTTGCTACTTATCCAGCGTGGCGCCGCACTTGCGGCACACTCGCACTTTGCGCTCGCCCTGGTACTCGTGCCCGATCCGCACCGGGCGCTTGCAACTGGTACACATCAGGGCCACGTTGGAGATGGCAATCCGGCTCTCCTGTTCCGCGATCCCGCCTTTTACGTTCCGCTGCGGATTGGGCCGGACATGCTTCTTGACCAGCATCACGTGCTCGACCAGGATCTTGGCGTCGTTGGGAAAAACTCGCAGCACGCGGCCTTCTTTTCCCTTGTCGCGGCCAGTAATCACTTTCACCGTATCGTTGCGGCGAAGGTCGACTCGTTTGTGTTCTGTCGCTACTGTCTTCATAAGAACCCTTAACCAAATTTAGTAATTGAGTAATTTTGTAATTTTGCCATTGAAAATTCATTTCCCCACTGATTCTGGGTTCAATTACCAAATTGCTCAATTACGCAATTGCTCAATTACTCCATGCCTCACAGAACTTCCGGCGCCAGTGACACGATCTTCAAAAACTTTTTCTCGCGCAGTTCGCGGGCTACCGGACCGAACACGCGGGTCCCTACCGGCTCGCCGGCCTCATTGATCAGCACCGCGGCATTCTGGTCGAAGCGGATGTAGGTGCCATCGCGGCGCCGGTGCTCCTTGCGGGTGCGCACGATCACCGCCTTCACTACTTTCCCCTTCTGCACCTGGCCTTCGGGGGCGGCCTCCTTCACGCTGGCGGTGATGACATCGCCCAGTCCCGCGTTCAGGCCGGTCGAACCGCCCAGCGGCAGAATCATCTGCAGCTTGCGGGCGCCGGAGTTGTCGGCGACCTCGAGCATCGTTCTCATCATCACAGCCATGATCTTGACCTCCCTCAGCGTTCCAAATCAGCCTTGCTGCTGACGGCGCGCGCTAGCTGACTTCCGCCACCGTGGTTTCCGGCAACAACGCCGCCTTGCGGACTACTTCCTTCAGGCGCCAGCGCTTCAGCTTGGACAACGGACGCGTTTCTTCCAGCCGCACCACATCGCCCACACGTGCCACGTTCTTCTCGTCATGGGCATAAAACTTCTTGGCTTTCGATACCACCCGCTTGTAGAAGGGATGCGTCTTTTTGCGCACCACCTGCACCACGATGGTCTTGTGCATGCGACTGGAGACCACTTCGCCGACCACTTCCTTGCGCCGCCCTGCCGCCTGCTGCACTGCCGCTCCGCTTTGTGGATTGGTTTCGGGCATGCTACTTCTTCTCCGTTCCGCCGGCCGAGGCCAGTTCGCGCTCGCGGGCGACGGTCTTCACGCGCGCAATATCCTTGCGCAGGCCGCGAATTTTCTTCAGGCTCTCGGTCTGCCCCATGTTGAGCTGGAATTTGAGCTTGAACAGCTGATCGCTCAACTCATGCTCCTGCTGGCGAAGTTCTTCGGCAGTCAGGTTACGTACTTTTTCGGATTTCATAATCAGTTCTCAGTTCTTTGTTCTTTGTTCGCAGTTCCCGCTTAGTGTGCGCCCTCGCGCTTCACAAACACGGTACGCAGCGGCAACTTGTGCGAAGCCAGACGCATGGCCTCGCTCGCATCCGTCTGCGAAACCCCTTCCATCTCGAACAGAATCTTGCCCGGCCGCACCACTGCCACCCAATGATCGGGCGCTCCCTTGCCCTTGCCCATACGGGTTTCAGCCGGCTTCTTGGTCACCGGCTTGTCCGGGAACAAACGAATCTGGATTTTGCCGCCGCGCTTGATGAAACGGGTCATGGCCACGCGCGCCGCTTCGATCTGGCGATCGGTGATCCAGCCCGGCTCCAGCACCTTGAGTCCGAAATCGCCGAAAGCAAGCTGGCTTCCGCGCCAGGCCTTCCCGGTCATGCGCCCGCGCTGCTGCTTGCGGTACTTCACTTTCTTTGGCATCAACATAAAGTCAGCTCTTGGCTTCTAGCTCTTGGCTCAAATCCACTGCTCAACCTGCAGGGGCCGAAATCTGCAATCTGAAATCTTGACCCTGCAATCTTTAAAACGCTCCTGCTTGCTGCGGCTCGCGCTTCTTGGCTGGCAAAATTTCGCCTTTGTAGACCCAGCACTTCACCCCGATCACGCCGTAGGTGGTGCGGGCTTCGGTAAAACCGTAGTCGATGTCGGCGCGCAGGGTGTGCAGCGGCAGCCGGCCCTGCAGGTACCACTCCGAGCGCGCGATTTCGTTGCCATTCAGACGCCCGCTGACCCGCACCTTGATTCCCTTGCAGCCGAAGCGCAGCGCGGAGTCTACCGCTTTCCGCATGGCACGGCGGAAGCCCACCCGTTTTTCCAGTTGCAGCGCAATCGACTCCGACACCAGTTGCGCGTCCAGCTCCGGCTTGTGCACTTCCTGGATATCGATGTAGACCTCACGATTGGTGCGCTTCTGCACGTCCTGTTTGAGCTTGTCGATTTCCGCGCCCTTGCGCCCGATGATGATGCCGGGACGCGCCGTCTTGATAATGACCCGCAGCTTGTTGCCGGGACGCTCAATCTCAATCGAGCTCACCCCCGCGGACTTGAGCTTGTCCTTCAGTTCGTTGCGCAGCTTGACGTCTTCGAGCAACAGTTTGTCGTAATCGCGCTCCACGAACCAGCGCGACTTCCACGGCTTGGTGTAGCCCAGGCGAAAACCGTAGGGATGAACTTTTTGTCCCATTATCTGGCTCCTACTTTCTTCTTGCCGGCGGGCGCCTTGCGTTTGGCTGCCGCCTTGGTCCGGGCCGGAGTCTTCGCCTTGGCCGCCACCGTTTCTTCTCCGACCACGGTGGCCAGCGATTCTCCGTTTTTACCCCGCTCCGCCAGCACGATCTCGATGTGCGCGATGCGCCGCACGTAGCGAAACGCCCGGCCCATAGGCGCAGGACGGATGCGCTTCATGCGTGGCCCGTCGTTGGCTATGGCGCTCTTCACATACAACTTATCCACGTCAACGTCGATGCCCTTCTCACTGCTCAGGTAGTTGGCATTCTCTAGCGCCGAGCGCAGCAGCTTCTCCACCGTCGCCGCCACGCGTTTTTTGGTGAAGATCAGAGTATTGAGCGCATCTTCTACCTTGCGGCCTTTGATCAAATCCAGCACCAGCCGCGCCTTCTGCGGCGAGACTCGGGTGAAGCGGACTTGAGCTCGAAATTCCATCTTTATCTCCTAATCTTCCGGACGCCGATCTCCATAATGCCGCTCTTCCGCTACGCCTTTGGCGCCGCCGGCGCTGCCGGAGCCGGAGTAGATCCTGCCGCCGGGGTGATCGCTCCCGGACCACCGGGCACGCCCGCTGGCCGGGCCGCTGTTTCCGTGGCCGCCCGCATGGAGTGGCCTTTGAACTGTCGGGTAAAACTGAATTCGCCCAGTTTGTGGCCGACCATGTTTTCCGTGATGTACACCGGAATAAACTTCTTGCCGTTATGCACCGCGATGGTGTGGCCGACCATCTCAGGAATGATGGTCGAGCGCCGCGACCAGGTGCGCAGCACCTTCTTCTCATTACGCGAGTTCATGCCGTCCACCCGCGCCTGCAGGTAGCCATCAACGAACGGACCCTTCTTGGTTGAACGTGCCATAAAGTCAGCTTCTAGCTGTTAGCTCCTAAGCTCTTAGCAAAATCCAAAACCTTTGTCGTTCCGACCCGCTTCACAGTCTGCTTCGCCAACGGCCAACGACGAACGGCCAAGGACTGTTATTTTTTCCCTCTTCGGTTCACGATGAACGCATCCGTCCGCTTGTTATTGCGCGTCTTGTAGCCGCGGGTCGGCTGTCCCCAGGGTGTGACCGGATGCCGCCCGCCGGAAGTCTTGCCTTCACCGCCGCCGTGCGGATGATCCACCGGGTTCATCGAAACGCCCCGATTTACCGGACGGCGTCCCAGCCAGCGCATGCGCCCGGCTTTACCGATGGTGATGTTTTCATGGTCCAGATTTCCTACCTGGCCAATCGTGGCCATACAATCCTGCGCCACTTTGCGGGTTTCACCCGAGGGCAGCTTGACCAGCGCGTATTCGCCTTCCTTGGCCACCAACTGTGCCGACCCACCGGCCGAGCGCACCATCTGCGCGCCCTTGCCCGGCTTCAACTCGATGTTATGAATGGTCGTGCCCGGCGGAATATTCTTCAACGGCAACGCATTGCCCACCAGAATGTCCGCCTCCGGACCGCTGACCACTTTCTGTCCGACCTTCAGCCCGTCGGGCTGCAGAATGTAACGCTTTTCACCGTCGGCGTAGCTGAGCAGCGCGATGCGTGCCGAGCGGTTGGGATCGTATTCGATCGAAGCTACGGTCGCCGGAATGCCGTTCTTGTCGCGCTTGAAATCAATCAGGCGCAGCTTGCGCTTGTGGCCGCCGCCGCGATGCCACATGGTGGTGTCGCCGCTGTTGCGGCGTCCGCCGCTGCGCTGCTTGGGTTCGACGAGCGGCTTGTGCGGATGCCGGGTCGTAATATCGTCGTTGACCAGCGTGGTGCGGTAGCGCAACGTCTGCGTAGTCGGTCTGTAGGTCTTGATTGGCATAAAATCAGCTCTTAGCTTCTAGCTGTTAGCTTCTAGCTTTTTCCTGCCGCTGCATGCGTTCGTGGTGGCCAACGACCAGTGACGAACGACCAACGACGAATTAAAGGTTCTGCGCGTACTCTGGCATCTTTTCGCCCGACTTCAGCCGCACGAAGGCTTTTTTCCAGTCAGGACGGTAGCCGGCGAATTTTCCCCGGCGGCGCTCCTTGCCGGGATACAGCGCGGTGCGCACCGAATGCACCTTCACCTTGAAAATCGACTGCACCGCTTCCCGGATCTCGGTCTTGGTCGCGGCTTTCGCCACCTGGAACACCAGCGTGTTCTGGTTCTCCTTGATGGCCAAACCTTTTTCGGTAATCACCGGACGACGAATGATCTGATATGCGGATTTCATCAGGCGACCTCCGCCGCTTTGTCATGGCGCACCCGCCGCCGGGGAGATCCCGAGGCCTTCTTTGCTTTCGCTTTTGCGCTTTCTCTGTCGTCTGCCTTGTGATGCCGCTTGGCCGCCGCGTTCTTCAGCGAAACCTGCAACGCCTCGATGGCCGGCTGCGAAAAAATTGCCCGGTCGTAGCGCAGCAGATGATAGGGATGAACCTCGTTGCCATGCACCAGTTCCACGCCCTCCAGGTTGCGCGAGCCCAGCGTAAGGTTGCGGTTCCCGTGCCGTGGCACTTCCACCAGCAGGGCAGTGGTCTCCACTTTCAACGCCTCCAGGGCCTGGCGAAACTGTTTGGTCTTGGGCTCTTTCACGTCAAAGGCATTGACCACGATCAGTTTGCCGTCGGCAAACTTCGCGGCCAGCGCCGAACGCAACGCTCCCAGCAGCTTCTTGCGCGGAAAGGCATAGTCGTAAGAACGGGGTTGCGGTCCGTGCACCGTGCCGCCATGCCGCCAAAGCGGTGAACGGATGGAACCGACCCGGGCGCGCCCGGTACCCTTCTGTTTCCACAGTTTCTTTCCCGCACCGGAAACCAGTTTCTTGTTCTTGGTGGCGTGGGTGCCGGCATGCCGCGCGGCGCGGTAATGCTTCACCGCTTCCCACAGCAGGTCTTCGTTGATCGCACCAAATACCTCATCGGCGAGATTGAGCGTCCCGACCTTCTCCCCGCTTAGATTATGAATGTCGATAGTTGCCATATGCTTTTCCGTAATTGGGGTTGACCAACGATCAATAACGACCGCTCTTAAGCCTTCTTCGCCGCCCGCTTCGCTGCCTTCAACGGATCGACGGTGGCCGCGCCGCCGAATCCACGCCGTTCTCGGGGCGGCTTCTTGGCTTTGGTAATCACCAGATACCCGCCATTCGGGCCGGGCACGCTGCCTTCAACCACCAGCAGGTTTTCATCTTTGTCGACGCCCAGCACGCGCAGGTTGCGCTGGGTCACGCGGTCCACGCCCATGTGTCCCGACATGCGCATGCCTTTAAAAACGCGCGATGGAAATGCTGACGAACCGATCGAACCGGTGATCTGGAACATCGAACCGTGTGACTTGGGGCCGCCAGCAAAGTGATGCCGGCGGACTACGCCGGCAAAGCCGCGCCCCTTGCTGATGCCGACCACATCTACAAACTTCTCGCCTTCGAAAATATCCACCAGCACGCGATCGCCGGCCTTCACCGCGACTGCTTCTTCCGTCTTCTCGACCTCGATCGGCACCTCGCGCAGAAATTTCACCGGCGGCAGGTTGTGCTTTCCCAGATGTCCCTTCATGGGCTGGGTCAGGCGCGATTCCTTCATGAACTCGACCAGACCGATCTGGGCCGCGTCGTATCCATCGCGGGTCTGGGTCTTGTGCTGGGTAATCACGCAGGGACCGGCCTGCAGAACGGTCGCGGGATGCACGTCGCCCTTGTCATCGAAGAGCTGCGTCATGCCGACTTTCTTGCCTAAAATTCCAGTAACCTTCGCCATTGCTTTCGCTCACCTTGCCCAAGGCCTGCGCCCGAGGCCAAATTATTTCGCCCAGCTGAAAGCTGAGAGCTGACGGCTGACAGCTATTTATTTATGTTCCTTGCCAAAGGCCTTGATCTCGACGTCCACGCCGGCGGGCAAGTCCAGTTTCATCAGCGCATCCACGGTCTGCTGCGTGGGCTCGAGAATATCGAGCAGGCGCTTGTGAGTACGGATCTCAAACTGCTCGCGCGACTTCTTGTCCACGTGCGGCGACCGCAGCACACAGTATTTGTTTTTCATCGTGGGCAAAGGAATCGGGCCCGCAATTTGAGCGCCGGTACGCCGAGCCGTGTCGACAATCTCACCCGTGGACTGGTCCAGGATGCGGTAGTCATACGCCTTCAGCCGGATGCGAATTCTTTCTTTTCCAATCACGTTGCACTCTCTCGTCTCTCCCGGCTCACCGGGAGGAAAGAACTGGCGGCTGGTTGCAAGCCGCTGAAAATCAGCTACTAGCTTCTAGCTCAATCTCGAAACCAACCCGCTGTCATCCTGAGGCGACATGCTTTTCGTCGCCGAAGGACCCAGGCGCGCCGCGCGATCATTCTCGCGCTTTTTGCGAGAATGCTAAATCGCGCGTCTGGCGCGCTTCCTTATTGGACAATCAACATCCGAACTCTACTGAATAATCTCGCTGATCGTGCCTGCGCCGACCGTGTGCCCGCCTTCGCGGATGGCGAAGCGCAAGCCCTTTTCCATCGCCACCGGCGTGATCAGCTCGATCACCAACTGCACGTTGTCGCCCGGCATCACCATCTCCGTCGCCGCCGGCAGCTCCGCCACTCCGGTCACATCCGTCGTCCGCAGATAAAACTGCGGCCGGTAGCCTTTGAAGAATGGCGTGTGCCGTCCACCTTCTTCCTTGGTCAGGATGTAGACCTCAGCCTTGAACTTGGTGTGCGGCGTAATCGACCCCGGCTTGGCCAGCACCATGCCACGCTCCACATCTTCTTTCGCGATGCCGCGCAGCAACAGGCCAGCATTGTCACCCGCCAGGCCTTCGTCCAGTTGCTTCTTGAACATCTCGACGCCCGTCACTACCGTCTTGCGGGTGTCGCGGAAGCCCACGATTTCCACT
>CAZGSU010000025.1:0-59549 GCA_964528615.1 uncultured Acidobacteriaceae bacterium
GCATAGGCTTCGATTGCGGCCAGCTTCTCGTCATTCGATCCGCGCCCGAAAAGGCTCTTGACCCCGCGGATAAAGAACACCTGAAAAGGTGCCATCAACGAGGGAGTTCGCGCCCGATCGAGAACTTCCGCCAGATCGGTCTCGGCCAGATCAAACTCGAACAAACTGAAATCGCGGAGTTCGGCCGGCACCAGATGCTGGAGAATGGCTTCGCGGCAACGCTTGCGGAAGAAAACTTCATCGCCCACGAACACATACACGGGACGCAGCTTGCGGGCTTGCACCTCGGAGACGAAGCGGTCGGACTGGGCGAAGGCCCGCATCAGAAACCCTCCATCATCTAGAAACCCCCATACCTAGAAGCCCTCCAGCACATTGCTCACCAGGGTGCGGGCAAACTCGCGCGACAGCCGCTCCAGCGCGGGAGAGTCTTCCTCGAAAAAGCTGGAAAGTTCGCGCGAGACCTGATACTCCTCGCGAAAAAGGTACGAAGGATTCTGATAGAGAATCTTGCCCTGGCGATCGGTGAGCGTAACTCTTGCCGTCACGACTACCAACGCGCTCGAAGCCCGCCCCGTCTGCGAGTCATAGGTTAGCGGCGAGGTTGTCGTGGTCACCACCGTGCCGCGCAGCGTGGCATCGGCCGAATCGCTGGGCTCGTTCACGATGCGGTAGTGGGTGCGGGTTACCATTTCGCGGACCACGGCTGCGGTAAGCTTCTGTTCGATTTTATAAGTCTGCGTCTGGTTGACGAACGCGGGAATAGCAATCGTCTGAACGTTCGCAGGCAGTGTAAGCGCGTGGCCGGTGGTGTGATAGCCGCAGCCAGTGGTGAGCAGAATCAATACCAATATCGGCAGCGGAGGAAAACCCGGTGGACCTAGGTCGATACAACTCTTCGCGGGCGAGTCGCCCGCGACCACACGCACCCCCTGGACCATAGCCGCATGGCTCACTGGATCTTTCCTTTGGGGCGCGTGGCGGCCATATTTTCCGCGCATTCCACTGCAGTGGCGGCCGCGATTCGTAGGTTATCCGCGGCCGCCCACAACCATAGTCCGGTTGCTAGGTTCGTATCCGGCTGGATCGAAACCAGAACGTCTCCCTGTCCCGCCGCATTCACGTTACTGGGCGATTCTTCGGCCGAACCTGTAACGGTCACGTGCTCTCCCGCCAGCGCCTTGGAGATGCTTTCGATCTCCGCTGCTGTCTCCATCTCCACATGCAGAGTGAACGCGTAACCATGAAAAATCGGGGCCTGCACTACCAGTAGTGAAAGCAAAGGCGCGGCCTGTCCTGCGATCCGGTGATAGTGCTTGAGCACGCGACGCTCTACCGTGGCCAGGGCCGGCAGAGACTGCTCGCCGTAGCGGGCCACCATGTTGAAGGCTACCTGGGTGTCGAATACTTTCTTGGGCAGTTGCTGGAAGGAAAGCAGATTTACGGTCTGCTCGTGGAGCTCGTCCATTCCCTTTTGCCCGTGTTCCGATGCGGGTTCGAATACCGTAGCTACCACCCGCTTCACCGGCGCGGCCTTCCGCACCCGCAACAACAGCAGCGCCAGGACCACGGCGGCAGGATGAGCCACGACTGCGGGCGCCGGCTGCAGCTCCGGTGTGAGTGTCTGGCCCAACTGCCGTTGAATCCACGGCGACTTCACCTCAGCGTCGGGTTCGTCTTCCAAAGCATAGGACAGATCGACGATTGCACTGCCCGCTTTTTGTGCTTTCTTCCAGTTCTGGCGGGTGCATTCCTGATCGGAAGCAAAGAATGTGAAATCGACTTTTTCGAACTGCTCTGCACGCACACTCTGGATAAATGAAACTTCGTCGCCCACCGACTCAAGCTGACCTAACGAGTCGTTGTCGTCGAGCAGCTTGATGTCCAGCGAGGGGAAATTCCGGTCGCCCAATACTTCGGCAACCTCCTTCCCCTTCAGCGTACCCGCGCCTACGATCGCGAGCCGATACAGGCTCGCTGCCCGCACCGGATCAGGATGCGCGATCGGAACAGACTTGAAATTCGAGCTCATGAGGTTTGCGACGCCTCGGTGTAAGCCGGAGGCGGTGGCGAGCTTCCTTTCCGCCGGAAGATCCACTTCAACCGCCAGAACACGCCGGAAAACACATAAAGCAGTGCGATCAGAAACAGCACCCACTTGGAGTAGAAACGAACCGCAGCAAACAGTAAGCCAAACAGAATGACCAGCCGGAACGGCTGCCGGGAACGGAAATCAATGTCCTTGAAGCTGTAAAAACGCCAGGTGCTGACCATCAGATAGCCCACCGCCACTACCATCAGCATCCAGGTAATCGCAGTCCACCAGGAGGTAATGGGATCGCCTTCGGAAAAATGCACCACCGCGGCGATCACTCCCGCTCCAGCCGGGATAGGCATGCCGACAAAATATTTCTTGCCGGGACGGCCGGGATTCGAGGGCTGCGGATTACTGGTAATGTTAAATCGCGCCAGTCGGCTGGCCCCAGCCATCAGGAAGAGAAAGCTGGCAATCGCGCCGAACTGCAGCAGCTTGATATAAAACTCGCCGCCCAGATTCACCGGCAGCTGGCGAAATCCCCACATCCAGGCCAGTAAGGCGGGCGCAACTCCGAACGTAATCACGTCGGCCAGTGAGTCCAGTTCCCGGCCAAAATCGCTGCTGGTCCCGGTCATGCGGGCAATGCGCCCGTCCAGACCGTCAAACAGTACGGCGAACCCGATGGCTTTTGCGGCATAGTCGAAGTGCCAGGCTTCAGTGGCACTGCCATGGATCATCTGCAGGATCGCGTAGTATCCGAAGGCAATATTGGCAGTGGTAAACAGCGACGGCAGAATGTACATGCCCTTGCGCAGCCGCCGCGGAGGCAGGTCTCCGCTGCGCCGTTGCCGGATTTCGGGCACTTCGGGAACCATCAACGCGCTCCTTGATGTGTCGCTTCTGCCCCCACTGTGACCTCCGGCTGGGGTGCACGGCTGAGGAACGCCAGTATGCTCGCGCCGCCCTTCACCCGGTCTCCCACCTTCACCTGCAGGCTGGCGGAGGCATCCAGCAGCACATCGACTCGCGAACCAAACTTGATCAGGCCCACCCGCTCTCCACGTTCGACCCGGTCGCCTAGGTTCTTGTTGAAGACGATCCGCCGCGCCAGCAATCCAGCGATCTGCTTAAAGAACACGGTCTGGCCATCGCCCTCGACGGTAACCAGGTTCTGCTCGTTGTGTTCGGCCGACGCCGGATTCATGGCGTTGAGAAATTTTCCTTTTTGATAGTGAACTTCACGGACCACGCCGGCCAGCGGGGAGCGATTGACGTGTACATCAAAAACGCTCAGAAAAATGCTGATCCGGGTATGCTGCGAACCCTTCATCGCAACCGTTGACACATCCGTCACCTTGCCGTCAGCCGGAGAGACGACGGCTCCGGCAGAATCAGGTATTTGCCGCTCCGGGTCACGGAAGAACCACAAAAAAAACAACGCCAGCAGGCACGCCGGCAGAGCCCAAGCCACCCCGCCCAGCCACCCCATCAGCACGGCAACGCCAGAGCATGCGAGCGCGTAATAGTAGCCGTCGGGAACCATTGGGAGATCGTCAGAATTATAGTGCAGGCGGGGCGGATCAGTCGCGCTCTCAAGCCAAGTGGTAATAAAAAAGGCGCTTACGAGCGCCTGTACCGGAGCACATCAAGCCTGTCGCTGCCGCGGCCAGTCCTGATTGGAGGATATGCCTAAGCGACCTGACCCTGCTGCACCATCATGCGAAACTGCCGCTCAATTGACTCCATCTGGTCTTTGAGCCGCAGTTTCAGCTTTTTCAGCCGCACTTCTTCCAGCTTTTCGTCTTCTGTCAGGTAGCGTTTTTGAGTAAGGGATTCGAGACGTTGCGCGTACTGCGTGTGCTCCTGAGCCAGCTTGCGGAATTCCTCGTTGCCGGCCAGGAGCTGGTCCTTTGGAGTCATCCAGTAGACCCTCCTGAGCATTTTGTACGCCCTAACCTACCACAGGGCCGATCCCGCTTCAATCGCAAATTCCCCGTGCGCACAGGTTTTAATTAGTGCACGACTCTGCACCACTTGTGATGCAAATCACACAAAATCAACGCGATACAGGATCGCGTCCTCTTCGGGATCTTTGTAGTATCGCTTGCGGAACCCGCTCTCCAGAAATGCCCATTTTTCATATAATGCCCGCGCCGCCCGGTTCGATTCACGCACTTCCAGAAACACTGCCTCCGCACCTCTCGTCCTCGCCCGGTCCAGGAACTCTCCAAGCAGGCGCGTGCCCAATCCACGTTTGCGGGCTGGCCCGGCGATCGCCATATTTTCGATTTCCCATTCTTCCCCCACAACTCGGGCAACTACGAATCCCTGAACCCGAGGTTCCTCCTCAATCAGCAGAACGACTCTATCCGGACCCGATGTGCGGAAGAGCGCTTCGTATTGCTCCACCGACCAGTGGGCCGCGGTGGCAGCATGCTTCTCCAAAGCCATCATGGCTGAAAGGTCAGCGGACGTAGCAGGACGGATGGAGAGTTTCATCAACTGGCAACTAAGAACTGAAAACCAGGAACTGGTTCTATGAACAAGAACTGGTTTTATGAATAAGAACGGTTTTATGAATAAGAACCGGTTTTTTTCATTGAGACCGGTTTCTCAATCATGAACCCCGCTGGAAAAAATCTCCGAGGACCGCCGGAGATAGTTCGCTTCCAGATCCTCGGGCGAGACGATCTCTCCCGCCTGAATTTTCCGCCACCCCAGGCGCGCGATTACATCGGTGCGAGGAAGTTCAATCTCTTCGACGCGTAAACCACCACTCCCTAGCCCAGCCTCGCGGGCGGCATCTGCAAGCCCAGGATCGGCGGTTACGATGACTGAGCCCCCGGCTGACTCCATCAGCTCCGCCCGACCCAGGAGCCGTTCACTCACGAAGTGCGCCCCCAAAGTGTCCACCTCATATTCGCCGGCGTAGAGCTCGCCTCGTCCGGCATCCAGAACCGCGATAACCCTGCCCCGTGATTGGCCGGAAGCTGCCATTGCCTGCAACAGGGAGACGGCAGCAATCGGCTTGGCCAGAACGTCCCCCAAGGCTTTGATAACCGCCAGTCCGATGCGAAGTCCAGTAAATGAGCCCGGCCCAGACACTACCGCAAGACCGCCAATGTCAAGTTTACGAAGGCTGTGTTTCGCAAGCAGGGCCGTAATCTGGGGCACCAGTTGAGCGGAAAACGTTCCGCCCTCGAGCGGTACAACCTCGATCACATCGCAGCCGTCACCGGGCCCGCATCGCGCCAGCGCGATGCTGCCATATTTTCCTGAGGTGTCAACGGCGAGAAGGAGCATGATGCAAGATCTTGATCCGTGGAAGTGCGCGAAAATCCCTGGCGTTTCCGGATCTCAGCCTGGGGCTTCCACCAGCTCGAGCAGCACGCCTCCCGCGCTCGACGGATGTACGAAAATATACCGATGCCCACCCGCGCCCACCTTGATTTCGTCCGTTACCAGCCGCACACCGTCTTTCTTCAGACGCTCGACCGTCGCAGTCAGGTTTGGCACCTGCAGGGAGACATGGTGAAGTCCCTCGCCGCGCTTGGCGATGAAGCGGGCGATGACCGAGTCTTGCGACGTGGGCTCCAGCAACTCCAGCCGGCTTTCGCCCAGCGGCACCATAACCACGCGCACCTCCTCGGCTTCGACGACTTCCTCCACAGAGACGGGGAGCCCAAGCTTTTCGTAGATGCTCTTCGCAGCGGCCAGCGATTTCACCGCAACGCCGATATGGTCAATGCTGAACATGATGAGCCACCGCCGTCCTATGGTGTTATAGCATCGTCCACGTAGGGGCGGGCGCCCCGCCCGCCCTCGCCGGGCAAGGCCTGGCAGGTCTCAGGCACCAAATAATAACCTGGCGCGCTGTGCTGGCCCACCCGGACGGGGCGTCCGGCCTACGTGGGCTGTGTTCACTGCAAACAAAAGGCCAGCCACTGGGCCGGCCTTTACTGACCAAATTCCAGGTTTACTGCGGCGGGTTTTGATCCGAATCGGGTCTGCGCTCCAACTGCGGCGGGTTTTGATCCGAATCGGGCCTGCGCTCCATCCGGTGCCGGCCTTCATTCGGCCCCCTGCTGGGCGGGATCACAGTCAACGGATTCTGCAGAGTGAAGTTCAGCACGGTTTCCGATGGCAGCTTGATCTGCTGCCCCTTGGTGGCGGCCTGCACTCCACCGCCCAGACCGCCGCCCGCAGCCGCGCCGATCGCAGCTCCTTTGCCACCGCCGGCGATGGCGCCAATGATGGCTCCGATTCCGGCGCCGGCTCCGACTTTCTCAGCGGTATTCTTGCCGCGCGAAGTGCCTTTGCGTGAGTACTGATCGGTTTGGATGTTGTAGTACTTGCTGCCGGCTGCCAAGCGATCCAGCTGCAGAACCAGCAATGACTGTCCTGCGAACTTGCCTGCGCTCTGCACACTCACAACATGGCCCTCGACGTCATAGCCGGCCGGAATGACGGTGTCGCCCTCAACCGCCAGCGGCGAATCCAGCGTGGCATGAAAGGTCTGGCCCTGCTGCGCCGTTTCCGAGTCAATCGTGTCCACCAGCCGCACCGCCAAAGTCGTGCCGGAAGGAATGGTCACTTTCTGCGGTGGCGGCGGAGGTGGCGGCGTCACGGGAGCCATGGGAGCCATCGGCGGAGGCGTCACGGCAGCTACTGGAGCTGAGCTGGTGTCGCTCGGGGACGACGGCAAGGTCCGCTCCCGCGGCTTGCTGCGGCGCGGTTTTGACGCCGGAGGGGGTGCCGGTGAAGGCTTCGCTTCCTCTGCCGGTGGGGTGGTCACCGCGGTCTCGGGCGGAGGCGGCGGAGCCGCAACCTGCAGGTTGTTTACCACTTGCTTCACTCCCGGCTCGGCGGAAGCGTAACGAGCCGCAGCGTCGCGCTGGGCATCGTTGTCGACGGTACCGGTCAAGGTAACGGTTCCGTTTTCGGATTTCACTCCCAGCTGCTTGCCCTGCAGTCCGGAATCTGAACTCAGTCTGCTCTGGATATCACTGGCAAGCTGGGCGTCATTCGGGGCCTTGGTGCAGCCCACGCCAACCGTCAGAATCGCCAGAAGCATCACTGCGGTGACGTAGAGAGAAAGCTTCGCCTTCATAAAATCGCTCCTGATAGTGGGTAAACCCGGCACTTCTAGTTTAGATGCACAAAAGCTTCCGGTCTCGCCCAAAATTGTGTTCTCAAACCGGGCCGGCACCAGCTGCGTAAATGGCCGGGGCAGAATCACTTGCGCGGTCTGATGCAAGGCGGTCTTGAGGAGTAAGCAGGGATTGATTTAATTCTGGCGAAGAAATTTGTAGTCGAGGATCGACGCAGCCAGACCGACCGATTCGGAGTCGCTGGCTTCCTTGCGCCGGATGATGCGACCCTGGCAGAGAACCGTGCTGTTCTTCTGACCGGAAATTTCCTCCGGCATTTCGAACACCATTTCAACCAGAGTATTCTCCGGCAATTGCTGAGGTCCATTGAGCAGGACGCCGGATTGGCTGAGATTTTCGACAATGCCTTCGTGCCAGGTTCCCAAACCCTTCGGACGATAGCGAACCGGGGTTTGCAGGCTCAGGCGCCGGGCGCGCGGCACCCAACTCGGCTTCTTGGAGTTGCGGCCGCGCGGCGTCTCAGAGGTCGCCTCGGATGCGCTGTCCACGCGCTTGATTCGCCGCATGGTCTTCCAGTCGTACTTATACTCTGCAGCACAAACCAGACAGACCTGGTAGTAATCGCCGTCGGCAGCCCGCCGCGGCCAGGAGAATTCGTGGGAGCAGCGCCCAAGCATGAGGACATCCATTAACTTCTGTGGCATGGTCGTAGTCCGGAGGGGATCGCCGGGACAACCTATCATCCAACGGAGGTCGGCCCTTTTGCTAGGTTACTTTTGTGTACTCGAAAACATGGGCCTGCAAAGGACTGGTAATCCCGAGACTTTTGTGATTCGTGCTGGATTGCTTTGCAATTAACAGACATGAAACTCCGGGACGCGTGGTTCGGCGCCTTGCAAAACGGCGCTGGTCAAGGACTTGGGCGTGTATCATCACGGCGTGGACCCTGTGACCGCGTTCGTCCTGGCAGGCGGCAAGAGCTCACGTATGGGCCGGGACAAGGCTTTCCTCGAACTTGAAGGACGCACTCTTCTTTCATTGGCCCTGGAGGCCGCACACGCAGTAACGGCCAGCACCTGGATTGTCGGAAGCGCCGCTAAATTCGCGGCTTTTGGCCCTATAGTTGAAGACGCGTACTCCGGGCGTGGACCCCTAGCCGGCATCCACGCCGCGCTGTCAGGCAGCGCTACCAATCTGAACCTGATTCTGGCCGTAGATCTGCCCTTCATTCAGTCAGACTTGCTGCAATACCTGATCGCGCAAGCCCGCGAGAGTCCGGCCGTGGTCGTCGTTCCGAGGACAGAAGAAGGCTTGCAGCCGCTGTGTGCCGTCTACCGCCGACAATTTGCCGAAGCTGCGGAAGCATCTCTACGTGCCGGCAAAAACAAAATCGACTCGCTATTCGCCGAAGTCGACACCAGGGTCATCGAGCCGGAAGAACTGGAGCTAAACGGATTCCGACAGGAGATGTTTCGCAACTTGAACACCGAACAAGACTGGAAAGCAGCGTCCCAGGCGAAACCATTTATTATTGGGCAAGTGGCGCGGCTGAAGACTGACGACTGACGACCAACGACCGATCCATGACTAACGACGCCGATTTCTATCCTTATATCGAATTCAAGGATGTCTCCAAGACCTTTGGCGAGAACCGCGTGCTCGATCATGTCAGCTTCTACGTGTTGCCCGGAGAGACGGTATGCATCCTGGGCCGGAGCGGTGTGGGCAAGTCGGTTTCATTGATGAACATTATGGGATTCCTGAAGCCTGACTCGGGAAGAGTGATCGTGGCTCACGAAGACATCACCGACTATGGCGAAGCTGACCTGGAACGCATCCGTAAGAAAGTCACCATCGTGTTCCAGAACGGCGCGTTATTCGATTCACTCACCGTAGGTGAAAACGTCGCTTTCCCGCTGCGCGAGCGGCGGCAACTGTCGGAAGAGCAGATCTATCAGATCGTAGACGGCCTGCTCGACATGGTCGGCGTCAAAGAGATGCGCGATCAGTTCCCTTCGGAATTATCCACAGGGATGAAACGTTCGGTCGCGATCGCGCGCGCGCTGGCGGCCCAGCCCGAATGCGTTCTCTATGACGAACCCACTACCATGGTGGATCCGCTGATGGCCCAACTGCTGGGCGACCTGATCAAGCGCTTGAAAATTCAGTTGCACCTGACCAGCGTGGTAGTCACTCACGACATGCGCCTTGCCCAGAAACTGGCCGACCGGATCGTGTTTCTCCACCAGGCGAAAGTTCTCTTTTTTGGCACGTATCCGGAAATGGAGAAATGCGACGAGCCCATCGTGCAGGAATTTCTGAAGCTGGACGAACCGGGCATCTCCGCCTCGGTCGACTTGAGCCAGTTGCCCAGCCGGATTTAGAATCGCCCACCACCCAAAACTCTGTCGTCCCAACCGGAGCGCAGCGCAGCGAGCGAAGTGGAGGGACCTGCTTTCGGACTCGAAACGCTGGTCATAGGGCCCAGCGCCACCCAAGCGAAGCCTTTACGTCACGCTAGAATCCCTCGCCCACTAATCTTTCTACCGTAAGCGAAGAACCGCCAGATTCTCCGCGAATCATCTTCTCGATATATTTCGCCACTACGTCCACCTCAAGGTTCACGGCATCGCCCGCCTTGAGCGATGTCAGGTTGGTCATTTTCGTCGTGTGCGGAATGATCGCTGTGCTTACTCTCGTTCCCTCGATTTTCGCGACGGTCAAGCTGATACCCTCGATGGAAAGCGACCCCTTGAAGATCACGTAGCGTGCCAGTTCCGGCGGGATCTCAATCTGCAGCCAGAAGTCGTCGCCTCCGCGAATCGGGTCCAGCGCAACAAACCTCCCGGTTCCGTCCACGTGCCCCTGTACGATGTGGCCGCCCAACCGTCCGTCCATGCGCATGGGCAGTTCCAGATTCACCAGTGCACCCTTCTTGATGCGTGAGAAAGAAGTGAGCTTCCAGGTTTCTTCCGCCAGATCGGCAGCGAAAGTCTCAGGCGTAATCTCGACCGCAGTAAGACAGACTCCGCTGACCGCGATGCTGTCGCCGGTCTTCAGCTCCCTTGTCACCTGCGACGCGGAAACCGTCAACTGCCGGTTGCCACTCCGGTTCACAATGTCCACGACACTTCCCACTTCCTCGATGATGCCGGTGAACATAGAGTCTCCAGAAGCACTTAGCTTTTAGCTTTTAGCTGCCAACAGCTATCAATCCATGATAAACGCCAGGGCGCGCGCCGTAGAGCTGGCGTCCCGCCGGCTTTTGGGTGGGCATCTTGCCCACCCAACGCTGGAAAACACTCAGGGCTCAATTCAGGGCACGGGATCGGGGGCGAGACGCCCCCGGGACAGCTGGCAGGACGCCGGCGCTACTCCCCATCCGCGCTACTCCCCATACGGATCGCGCAAATATCCTTCCACGGCAAAATCCTCACCGAAGCGATGCAGCTTGATCGATTTCACATACGCTGCCTCGCTCATCCGGAGAAAACCGGGACCGGTGGCGAACGGCACCGAACCCGTCCCGGCCAAAATCTTGGGTGCGTAGTAAAGGAAAACCTTGTCGACGATCCCCGAAGCCAGCGCGGCCCCGTTGATCATGGCTCCGCCCTCGATCAGCAGGCTGGTAATCTCCATAGTTCCGAGACAGCGCGTGATTCCCGCCATATCCGGACGTCCGTCGCCGGCGCCGACTGGAACTTGCTCCACTCGGATTCCCTGGTTCTGCAGCTCGCGCTTTCTCTTCTCTTCCGCGAAAGAACAGAGAACGATCACGTCATCCTTCGCGGTCTTGACCACGCGCGACTCAGGCGGCAGCCGCAGGCGCGAGTCAACAATCACGCGCATCAGCGGCCGCCGTCGCGGAAGCCCGCTACGATCGGTGAGTAAAGGATCGTCCGCAATTATCGTCCCCACCCCGACCATGATTGCGTCATGCTGGTGTCGCAACTCCTGCACGTGAGCGCGCGCGAGTTCGCTGGTTACCCACCCTCCGGTCGCGCCCCCCCCGCCGAGGGCGGTGGGATTGTGCGACTCGCTGGGAGGCGGAGCGATCTTGCCATCCAGGGTCATGGCCGCCTTCAGCGTGACCAGGGGCGTGCGATGGCGAATATATTTGGCGAAGGGTTCATTCAGGATTTTGGCTTCTTCTTCAAAGATGCCGGACGCCACGGAGATTCCGGCATTGCGCAAGCGCTCGAAACCCTTCCCCGCTACCAGCGGATTGGGGTCCTGCATGCAGGCGACCACGCGGCGAACGCCGGCCGCGATAATTGCGTCGGCGCAAGGGCCGGTGCGTCCCTGGTGGGAGCAGGGTTCGAAACTCGCATAGAGAATTCCGCCGCGGGCTTTTTTTCCGGCCTGCTCCAGGGCAAGAATTTCGGCGTGTTTAACGTCCGCAAACCGGTGTGAGCCTTCTCCCACCAACTGGCCATCGCGGTCGACAACCACGGCCCCCACGCAGGGGTTGGGAGAAGTTAAACCGATACTTGCACGTGCCAACTCAAGCGCATATTGAAGAAAGGCTTCGTCGTTTTCCCGCGGGCGGTTTGCAGGCTGAGTTTCGGGCGCCGCCGATGCTTTTCGGGGATGTTTCCGCTTACTGCGTTGGGTTGTTTTCTTGGAAGCCATCTTTTTGAAAGCGAGCCAAGAGTCTTTGAGTCAAGACTTAAAGATGTGATGCGCGCACCCGGTCAAGCGAATAGTGAATCCACGAAATCCTTGGGATCGAAGGGCAAGAGATCTCCGACCTTTTCGCCCACTCCTACATAACGCACAGGGACTCCCATTTCGCGGGAGATTGCGACCACAACCCCACCCTTGGCAGTACCGTCGAGCTTGGTCAGCACAATGCCGGTGACGCCCGCCGACTGGGTGAACTGACGTGCCTGCTGCAGACCATTCTGCCCGGTGGTGGCGTCCATGACCAGCAAGGTTTCGTGGGGCGCGCCCGGAATGATGCGCTGCGCCGTCCTTCGCATTTTTTCCAGCTCCGCCATCAGGTTGGTCTTGGTGTGCAGGCGTCCCGCGGTATCGACGATGACATAGTCGGTGTGCCGTGCAGAAGCGGCCTGCAGCGCGTCGTAGAGCACCGCTGAGGGATCTCCGCCTGCCTTGGTACGAATGACCTCGGTCCCTGTCCGCTGGCCCCAGATTTCAAGTTGCTCGATGGCTGCCGCCCGGAAAGTATCCGCCGCGCACAGCAGCACCGTTTTGCCCTCGGACCGGAACACCTGCGCCAGCTTGCCGATCGTCGTGGTCTTGCCCGTGCCATTTACCCCTACGACGAGAATCACCTCGGGAGTTCCCTCCACGCTGGCCACCGGCTGAGAATCGGTTGAGGCCAGAATAGCGAGGATTTCTTCCTTGAGCAGGCGCTTGAGTTCGTCCACGTTCTTGATCTGCTTGCGGTCGGCCTTGTCCCGAAGTTTCTGCAGAATCTCGTGAGTTGTGGTAGTTCCCAGATCCGCGCCGAGGAGGGTCGCCTCAAGGTCGTCCAGGGTGGCGCGGTCGATCTCTTTTCCGAACGAGACTACTTCCTCGATGCGCTCAGTCAGGTTTTCCCGAGTGCGCGTCACCGCATCCTTCATGCGCTCGAGAAAGCTGGGCTTCTGCTCTTCGTCCAGGCTGCCAAAAAGGGTCTGAATCATGGAATGTTTTGGGGACGTAAGGGTCCTGAGTTCAATTATAGCGGTATCCGTACCATGAACCGGGTGGGGACAGCCGCATCCGTCTGTCCGAGGGCGGCTGTCCCCACGTGGTTGTTTGTAGCTCAAGAAGAAAGAACCGGAAGTTATCGCGATGAAACCTCAACCGCCGCGGCAATGACATCGGCACGAGCTTCCGGCGGGGTTGACGGTGTGACCGAAACTTTAGCTGCCGACGCGTGCCCGGCAGGCGAGGTTGCCTGCAAATTCGGCTGCTGGACGCGGATTTCTCCGCG
The DNA here is from genome assembly GCA_964528615.1 of uncultured Acidobacteriaceae bacterium. Classification (GTDB taxonomy): domain Bacteria; phylum Acidobacteriota; class Terriglobia; order Terriglobales; family Acidobacteriaceae; genus JAIQFF01. The sequence goes on from CAZGSU010000025.1 coordinate 13,094, forward strand.
CTGATAAATTGCGGTCAGGGCGGTCACCGCTGTGGGATCAAGCCGCTTGCCGGAAAGATTGTGGATGATGCGCAGCGCCGCTTCGGGATCGTGTGCCTGCTGGTAGGGACGGTTCGTCGTCAGCGCATCGAAGGTGTCAGCGACCGCGATGATGCGCGGCAGCAACGGGATTTCCGCATCCTGCAAACCACGCGGATAGCCCCGCCCGTCCAATGATTCGTGGTGCAGCTCGATGCCCGGAATCATGTCTTTCAACTGGGCCACCGGGCGCAGGATGTTAGCGCCCTTGGTGGTGTGCGTCTTCATGATGTCGAACTCTTCTGGCGTCAACGCTCCCGGCTTTTTGAGAATCCGGTCTTCAATGCCGATCTTGCCCACGTCATGCAACTGCGCGGACACGCGGACGATTTCCAGAAACTCTTCGGGATGGCCCATCTCGCGCGCGATCATCAACGAATAGCGCGTGACCCGGTCGGAATGTCCACGAGTATACGGATCCTTTTCGTCGACCGCGCCGGCCAGCATCTGGATGGAGCCCATGAATAGCTCGCGATTTTCTGTGGCGGCACGCTTGAGGTCGAGCACGAATTGCTCGAGTTCCTCAGACATAGTGTTGAAGGTCGCAGCCAGTTCGCCGATCTCGGTGCGGCTCTTCAACTGCACCCGCTGGGAAAAATCTCCACGCGCGATGGCCCGGCTGGACGCGGTCAGAACTTCCAGCGGGTTGGTGATGCGGCGCGCCGCAAAAATACTGATGACAATGCTGAGCAGGATGGCCAGAAACGCCAGCAGGCGGGCAGTCCGCTGCATCTCGAATACGCCACGGTAGGCCTCATCCCGCGGCTTCTGCACGATCACGGCCCAGTCCAGGTTGGCTACCGGGCCATAAGTACCCAGCATCTTGGTGCTGGTCTTGCCCTGGGTGACGCTGAATTCCCGGGTGGCGGCGACCAGTTGGGCTTGTCCTCCCTGCTCGAGGAAGTTTCGCACTATTTCCGAGTTGGTCATGTCCTGCCCGGTGGCGTAGTCCGGCGTGGCTCCGGCCACCAGGCGGCCTTCGCTATCGACCACGTAAGGCGTGAGCCCACCGCGATTGACCTCCTGCAGGCGGCGGATCAGAAACTGCAAATCCTCCACCGCGCCAATCATCCCAAGAAAGCGTCCACCGTACATGACCGGAGTACTGACCAGCATCACGGTGCGGGCCGATTTTCCACTCCCGACCATCAACGCCTGGCCGCTGTAAGCACGGCCTTCACGCGCCGCGTCGTACGCGCGCACCAGGTCGCGTTGCAAAAAGGCGTCGGGTGCGATTCGTCCCGCCGAAATTCCCTTGGACTCCGAATTCAGCAGCGTGGCATAAGCCAGATCCGGAGAAGAGGAAACGAAGTGCTCCAGAAGGGCGCGCAATTCGGGCGCTTCAACGTGCTCATCCGTGATGTCTCCACCGCTGGCTACCTGCAGCGCGGACGACAGATTCGCCAGCATCATACGCAGCGATTCCTGACGTTGCGCAATGTCATCGGCCAGGGAGCGGGTTACCGTGTTCTGCAAAAGCCGCTCGTTGGTGATCAGCCGCTCGCGGTTAATCGACTCTACCTGCTGCGAATAGAAATACATCGGGATCACGCTGATCACCATGAGAACACTGATGATCACGTACAAAATGGGGACGCGTGATGGAAGTGGCAGTTTCACGGACAAAGTGGCTCGGCTGCTAGCTTCGCCTGGGGCCGGGCGGCTTACAGACCTCCTTGAAATTTTACTTTGAAGAAGGGGGCACACAACGAAGATCGGAGGCGGTCTCTGTTACGAAAGTCCCTGTAAGTTTCTGACGGAAGAACGAAGCGCTTTGAACGATCGTGCGCTCGTTGTTGTAAAACCTAGTTGTTATAGACAACAAAAAGATTCCCTCCGGTGAGGCTGCACTGGCCATCCACCGTGTTGTCCGGGTTGATCTTGAGCTTGCACTCGGCGCCCGCCGTCCCGGTCACAGTCGCAGTCGGGTTGTCGGGAGTGGCGAGCCCGGTCTTGGTCTCACTGCCCGCTGGCACCGAGAGCATGGCCAGCACGATTTTCCGGTAACTGCGGGTATGCTGCGGCCCGATCACGGGAAAGCTCTCAACCGCGAACCCGGCCTTGTTGGTTTCGGTGCGTCCAGAAGCGCTCCTGGCCACCAGGCAATTCACGCTCGCGACCACGTTTTTCATGGTAGCGCCTGAAGTGGTGGAAACGACTTTCGGACAGGATTGGGCCACAGCCGCGGGAAGAACAAGTAAGGAGAAAAGGGAGACCAGAAACGGTGTCAGGAAACGAGTCATGGTGTGCATTTTCCCAGATGGAGGGCGGCGAGGTAACGTTTCGAAAGACCTAGGTCTTAAGTTTTGTGGGGTTAAGCGAGAAGCCAGAAGCTAGGAGCTGACGGCTAAGAATTAAGAGCAATCTCACTCTTTCCGCTTCGCGTCATCAGCTCCCGAATGGCGTCGGCTGGGGCTTTGCCGCGATGGAGAATTGCGTCCATCTGCTCGGTGATCGGCATCTCCACGCCGCGGGCGCGGGCCAGTCCGACAGCAGCCTGAGTGGTGAAGACGCCTTCCGCCACCGCACCGTGCATGCCGGCAATGATTTCCGGCAGTTGGCGGCCGCGACCCAATTCCACGCCGACGCTGCGGTTGCGCGAAAGCCCACCGGTGCAGGTCAGCACCAGATCGCCGAGTCCGGCCAGCCCGGCCATGGTTTCGCGGCGCCCGCCGCAAGCCACGGCCAGGCGCGTGATCTCGGCGAGGCCACGGGTAATGAGCGCGGCGACGGAATTGTGGCCGAGTCCCAGGCCATCACAAATACCGGCGGCGATGGCGATAACATTTTTCAGCGCGCCGCCGAGTTCAACCCCAGCGACATCGTCGTTGGTATAAATCCGGAATCGGGGATCGCTGAATTCGCGTTGCACTGTCTCCGCCAGCTCGGCGTCCTTTGAGGCGATGGTGATTGCGGTGGGATCGCCCCGGGCAACCTCTTTCGCGAACGACGGGCCACTGAGCGCTCCAATCCGAGGCGAAAAACCTCTCCCGGACCCAATGATCTCTGCCACCACCTCAGTCATGCGCAAAAGAGTCTTTTCCTCCAGGCCCTTGGTCGCGCTTACGAAAAGCATTTCGGATTTCAGGTACGGACGCATCTGCTGAAACAAGGAACGGCAGTGCTGCGATGGCATGACGCTGACCACGATTTCCGCATCGCGCAGAGCCTCCTGCAGACTGCCGGTAGGCGAGACCGGGTGCGGGATCGATTGTCCGGGAAGGAATAGTTCATTGACGCGCCGCGCCGAGATTGAGTTCCGAACGTCCTCTTCGTGCGCCCAGAGCCGAACCTGATGACTGCCTCCCCGCCCCAGCACGATGGCCAGCCCGGTGCCCCACGCGCCCGCTCCGATGATTGCGATCCGGCTCATGCTCGTTTGCTCTTCCACACCGTAAAACGAGGTTCGGTACCGGTCACGAGGCGTCGGATGTTCTGATGGTGTTTTGCGATGATGAAGACGGACGCAATCGCCATCAAAACGAGGATTTGAGGAGCGCCCGCATAGTCGCGCAGCAGCCACGCGAGCAGAGGAAAGAGCGCGACTGCCACGATCGAACCCAGTGACACGTGGCGAAACAGCAGTACCACCACGACAAAGATTCCCACCATGACCAGCACGGTCTTGGGCGCAAGCAGGGCGAAAGATCCCAGCCCCGTGGCTACACCCTTGCCTCCGCGGAATTTCAGCCAGATGGGAAACATGTGCCCCAGGATCGCAAACAGGGCGGCCACCCCAGCCAGCAAATTCCTGCCGGGGAAAAACGTGCGGGTCAGTGCCACCGCGGCAAGTCCCTTCAGCCCGTCCAGGACCAACGTCAGCAGCCCCAAAGCCGGCGAGGATCGCGCGACGTTGGTGGCGCCAATGTTGCCGCTGCCGGTCTGCCGCACATCCTGTCCACGAAAAATACGCATCAGAATGAACCCGAACGGGATCGACCCTAGCAGGTAACTGAAGGCGGCGGTGAGAAAAACAGTCATTGGTGTGGCGCGGGCGCCCCGCCCGCGATGCGCTCAGGCAAAATCAACTGCCGCGGGCGAGGACGCCCGCGCCACACGAACTTTCCGGCGCGGCCGAAGGGACGCTGCGCTACGTCAATTCAAAGCCTGCAAGTTTCGTATAGCGTGACCCGCCGCGCCCGAGATGACTCTCATACAGAAAGAACTCTCGGGCCGTCATCGTACCAAACTCAGGTGCGGACATCGCGGCCAATCTTTCCTGCAACCGCTGGAACGACTGGTTGGGTGCATCGCCCTTACGCCAGCCCGGTGCACCGGAGCCACCCCTGCGCGCCAAGGTAAGATGCGGACTAAAAGCATGTTCTTCTTTCGGAATGCCAAGCTTGGCCACCGCCTCGTCCACCGACTTCGCCAGCGCGGCAAGTTGCAGCCCAGCTTCGATCGCAACCCAGAAAACGCGCGACGCCTTTGGACTGGGGAAGAACCCGTACCCGCGAAAGGAAATCTCGACCACGCCAGTCCGGATTCCACCTAACGCCTGCTTGATTTCCGCAACCGACTCAGCTGATTTCTCCCCCATGAATTTCAGCGTGACGTGCATCGACTCGGGACGCACCCAGCGCGCATCGGGAGCGAAGCCGCGCACTCCATCCAGAAAGAGTTTCAGGCGCTGACGAATAGCATCATCGATATCGAGAGCGACAAAGACTCGCATGATTCAGTCATCAGTCGTCGGTCGTCGGGCACGACTGCCGAGCTGCGCTCGGCCCAGGCCAGCCTGTTTCCGTGTGGTCTGTGTGGGACCGGGTCTCTGACCCGGTCAGGCGGCCCCAAGGGCCGCAGTGTGATGATTCGCTCGAACCGCCGCGGCGCTTCGCACCGCCCGACCGGGTCGGAGACCCGGTCCCACACTTTGGCTGACGACTGAAGACCGACGACTCACGACTGCCCTACATCAATTTTCTTCTCACCATGTCCAGCGCCTGCTGACTGGCAAACCAGCGGACTCGTTTCCGATCTCCGGAGAAATTTCGCTCTACAACCTCAGTTCCCTTTTCACTCGCCAGTGCGTGAAAAACCAAACCGACAGGCTTTTCCGGTGTGCCGCCTGTGGGTCCTGCCACGCCCGTGATGCCAAGTCCCAGGGCTGCACCACAGCGCTTTCGGATTCCCTCGGCCAACGCTGCAGCCACCTCCTGGCTCACCGCACCATGCTTTTCGATCAGCGCCGCGGGAACGTCGGCGAAGGCTGTCTTCAACTCGTTGGAGTAAACCACTGCGCCGCCCAGAAAATAGCGCGAGCTGCCGCTCACGGAAGTGATGCGTTCCGCCAGTAATCCCCCGGTGCAGGACTCCGCTACTGCCAGTGTGGCATTACGCATCTGCAGGTAATAGCCGACGATCTGCTCCAGCGAATCCCCATTGTCGGAAAAAACCGCATCGTCCAGTTCCTCTTCGATCTCTTCCGCAAGCTGATCCACGCGCTGTTGTGCCGCTTCGAGAGTGGCGGCACGGGTCTTCAGGTGCAACTGGATTTCCCCGGCTCCGGCCAGGATGGTGGTTTGAACATCCCTATAGCGCTTGTAAATCGGCGCCGCCCGCGCATCGCACTGCGACTCCGGCATCATTCCAATCTTCAGAACCCTGGTTGCGATGAATTGTGGCGGCAGCTTGGCTCGCAGACGATCCATGCATTGCTCGTCGAATAGGGCCCTCAGCTCATGCGGGGGGCCGGGCAGCAGCATGATGATTTTCTCTTCCCCTTCATACTTGCCGCTGATCCATTGCCCCGGCGCGCTCCCATTGGCATTGGGAAGGACCACAGCGCCGGTGATGACGTCCGCCTGCTTCAGGTTGTTGGGCGACATCTTCCAACCCCGGGATGCGAAGCGTTGTTCCAGTCCCACAACAATTTCCGGATCGCGGTTCAGCCCTAGTCCGAGCGCATCGGCGACGGCTTCGCGGGTAAGGTCATCTTCCGTCGGCCCCAGGCCGCCCATGAAAATCACGACCTCAGCCCGCGACAAGGCCAGATTTGCTGCTCCGGTAAGATGTTCGCGATTGTCGCCGACGATCGTCTTGAAGATGACTTCCACGCCCAGCTGGTTGAGCCTTTCCGTGAGGTAAAGAGAGTTAGTGTCTTGCCGGAAAGGAGTTAGCAGCTCCGAGCCGATCGCGATGATCTCAGCATTCACGGCTAAGAGTGTAAATGAAATCCGTCCGCCACCGATAAACTCCCACCTAAGAACTGAGAATAGAAAACTACCAACTGGGTTAATAACAATGCCAACTGATTCACGACTCTGGGTGCCTCAGCTCGTCGTTCCGTTTTTTGGAACGACAGGGTGGGTCCGTTGCACTCTCTGCAAACGATTTCGGTGACAGCAAAAAACCCCGCCCTGTCTCTCAAAAACTGAGAGAGAAGACGGGGCACACGGACTCTAGAAGGCAGCGCCGGCTGGCTCGAGCATGCTTTCCGGTTCGGCTTCAGGTTCTTCTCTGCGCGTGTGGGTTTTCGCCACCAGCATGTAGATCGATGGCACGATAAACAGGGTAAACAGCGTTCCAATGATCATGCCGCTGACCAGCATGATGCCGATGCTGTTTCGTGCTCCTGCTCCCGGACCCTTGGCCAGGACAAGCGGGAAGTGGCCGATTACGGTGGCCGCCGTCGTCATCAAGATCGGCCGCAGCCGCGTTTCAGCAGCCTCGATAATCGCGGCCAGCTTGTCCCTGCCGGTCTCCTGAAGATGGTTGGCGAACTCCACGATCAGGATTCCGTTCTTGGAAATCAGGCCAACCAGCGTGATCAGGCCGACCTGGCTGTATATGTTGAGCGTGGTCAGCCCCAGGAACGAGAACAGCAGCGCGCCTGAAATCGCCAGCGGTACTGACCCTGCAAGAATGATGAACGGATCGCGGAAGCTCTCGAACTGCGCCGCCAGCACCAGGTAGATCAGGATCCCGGACAACAAAAACGTTCCCAGGAACTTGCTGCCCTCAGTGCGGAGCTGGCGTGATTCGCCCGCATAATCAACCGTGAAGCCTTGAGGCAGAATCGTCTTGGCCTCGTCTTCCAGCACCCGAAGCGCCTGATCCAGCGGCACTCCCGGCGGAACCACTCCCTGAATCCGGACCGCGTTCAGCTGCTGAAACTTCTTCAGCTCGCGCGGCTCGGTCGTAGTCTTCAGAGTAGCGAAGGTGGAGAGCGGTACCAGCTTGTCTTGCGATCCAGTGACGTAGATCTGCGAGAGTTGCTCCGGGGTCAGGCGCTCTGCGCGCTTGACCTGTGGAATGACTTTGTAACTTCGCCCCTGAATGCTGAAGCGGTTTACATAGTTCCCGCCCAGCAACGTTGACAGGTCCTGTCCGGCCTGGCTCAGATCGACTCCCTGCGATCGCAGCTTGTCGCGGTCGAAGACCACTTCGGTCTGCGGCTGGTCGAACTTCAGGTCGGAGTCCGCATAGATGAAAATGCCGCTGGCGAAAGCCTTCGTCACCAGCCGCTTGGCGAAGTCGAGAAGCTGCTGCGGCTCTGCCGGCGACGCGACTACAAAGTCCACCGGGAAATCTCCGCCGCCAGGCAGCGGTGGCGGAGTCAGAGGAATAACGCGAATGCCCGCGATCTTCGAAAGCGGTCCGGTGGATTCGAGCAGAAGTTGCTGCGCGGTCTTTTTCCGTTCGCTCCACGGCTTGGTCACCATGCCGCCAAAACCACCGGTCGGAGATGTGATCTGAAAAATACTCTCGCTCTCAGGAAACGCGTGATAGACGTCGTAAACCTGATTCGTGTACAGCCTGGTCTGATCGATGGTCGAATTGGGCGAAGCCTGGATCACGCCGAAAACCACGCCCTGATCCTCTGCAGGCGCCAGTTCCCGCTGCGAGAACATGTAGAACGGAACCATCAGCACAGCCACAATCGCCCACAGCGTGAGCACGACCGGCCGGTAGCGGAGCGTGCCTGCAAGAGCGCTTTCATAAGTCCGGCGTACGCCGTCGAAGCGGCGATTAATCCAACCTGCAAATCCACGCTCGGTATCTCCCGCGCGCAGCAATTTCGATCCCATCATCGGAGACAGCGTCAGCGCCACGATTCCGGACACGATGACGGCTCCCGCAAGAGTGAATGCAAACTCGCGGAACAGAGCTCCGGTCAAGCCTCCCTGAATACCGATCGGCGCATACACCGCCGCGAGCGTGATGGTCATCGAGATAATCGGGCCCACCAGTTCGCGCGCGGCGTCCAGGGCAGCCCGCGTCGGAGTCTTGCCCATGTGAATGTGGCGTTCGATGTTTTCCACCATGACGATGGCGTCATCCACCACCAGGCCGACCGACAGCACGATGGCAAGCAGGGTCAGCAGATTGATGGTGAAACCGGCCACCAGCATTAAGAAGACGGCGCCAATCAGAGAAATCGGGATGGCCACAACCGGGATCAGCACCGACCGCATCGATCCCAGGAACAGGAAAATGACCACGATGACAATCAGCAGGGTCTCCGTAAGAGTACGGAGCACCTCGTTGATGGCGTCCTGAATGTACGCGGTCGAGTCATACGGAATGCCAACCTTCATTCCGGTGGGCAATTGCGCCTGGATGCCAGGGATCTCCGCGCGGACCCTCTTGATCACTTCCAGCGAGTTCGCCGTAGGCAGCACCCAGATTCCCATGAAAGTCGCGGTCTCACCATTGAAGCGCACTTCCGAGTCGTAGTTCTGTGCACCGAGCACTACGTCCGCGATCTCGCCCAGCCGCACCACTACACCGTTATCGTTCTTGACCACCAGTTGCCGAAATTCTTCGGCGGTGCGCAGGTCGGTGTTGGCCACCAGGTTGACCGACACCATCGAACCTTTGGTAGCTCCCAGAGCGGAAAGATAGTTGTTATGCGCCAGAGCATCGTGCACGGCGGAGGGCGAAATCCCCAGCGCCGCCATTTTGTCGGGCTTCAGCCAGATTCGCATGGCGAAAGTGCGGTCGCCGAGAATATCGGCGCGCTGCACTCCGCTGATGGCGCTGAGTTTAGGCTGGACGACGCGGGTCAGATAGTCGGTGATCTGGTTCTGGTCCAGGTCGGCCGATGAGAATCCTATGTACATCGCGGCAAATTGATTGTCCGCGGTCTGCAGATCAATCACCGGGGCTTCAGCTTCAGGCGGAAGGTCGTTGCGGACCTGCGCTACCTTCGACTGGATTTGCGTGAGCGCCGCGTTGGTATCGTAGTTCAGCTTCAGGTGCACCGTGATGGTGCTCAAACCCTGAGTGCTCGACGATTCCATGTAGTCGATGCCATCCGCACTGGCAATGACGCGTTCCAGCGGCGTGGTGATGAATCCGCGGACCAGGTCGGCATTCGCGCCCACGTACGTGGTCGTAACCGACACCACTGAGATATCGCTGCGCGGGTACTGACGCACACTCAGCGAGCGAATGGACTGCAGCCCGGCGATCAAAATAACCAGGCTGACGACCATCGCAAGGACGGGTCGTTTAATGAACAGATCCGTGAACTTCATTTAGCTGTCCTCGGGCTTGGGAGCGGGATTATTCCCCGGTTGAACCTTGTTGTTGACCTGGACGGCAGCGCCGTTGCGCAGCTTGAACACGCCCGAAGTCACCACCTCATCCCCCGGATTCAAGCCCGAAACCACTGCCACCTGGTCACCACGTGATCCATCCACCTTGACGAACTGTTGTCGCACTCCGCGGTAGGTCTGGCCTTTCTGGTCTTTCAGATCGGTGATGACGAACACCGAATCGCCGTACGGCGCATAACTGATGGCGGATGCCGGTAGCGTGATCACCGGACGGCTTTCGCCCTGGACCACTACGACTTGAACAAACATTCCGGGATGCAACTTCCCCTCCGGATTCGCCAGTGTCGCCTGCACCTGAACGTTGCGAGTGGCCTGGTCCACCACTGAGTCGAGAGCCGTGACTCGGCCAGTGAAGGCTTTTCCCGCGATATCTTCAGAGGTAACGCGCAGCTTCCGGCCGACGTTAACCTGACCCAGTGCCTGCTGTGGCAAGCCAAAGTTCACATAAATCGGATTGAGCGACTGCAACTGAACGATCGCACTCCCTGCGGACAGATACTGTCCAAGGTTCACTTTGCGGATCCCGAGAACCCCCGAGAACGGCGCCCGAATTGTCTTTCGCTGAATAGTGGCGCGGATCGCGCCCACATTTGCTTCGGTTTGTTTTTGCTGCGCGGTGGCCTGATCGTACTCCAGCCGGGAGATGACACCCTCTTTTACAAGCTGCTGCATCCGGTCATAATTGACTTTTGCCAGATCGCGCTGCGCCTCGAGGGCTGCAAGCTGCGCCCGCTCTTCGCGGGTGTCGAGTTCGACGAGAATGTCGCCTTCCCGTACTGACTTGCCGGAATCAAAGTTAATTTTCGCCACAGATCCTGGCAGGTCGGCGCTGACCATCACCCCGTGGACCGCCTCCATAGTGCCGATCACGGCGGTAGTCGTCGGCCATTGCTCCCTGTTCACCACAATGCTCGTCACCGCCTCGGGGGGAGGCTGAAAAGAAGCCGCCTGCACCGCCGACTGAATCTGCCGGAACTTCATGAAACCAAGACCCGTGAGCAAAACTGCCGTCAGGCCCAACATCACAAACATTCTCTTTGCCATGACTCCCCTTTAAGACCCCGAAACAAATTTAGACCCGAAGCAAAAGCGTCGGATAGCTGTCAGATACGACAAAATTGATCGTCGGCAACCCATGGGCAACTCGCAAACCCAGAACTGATCGCCGGTTTCAGGGAACGGATATGCCCGCCCCACGTTGGTATTTCAATTGGATTCAGCTCAGACCCGGCAGGATTCGAGCAAATTCAACCGATTTCACCAGTGCGCACAAAACATTTACGATTTGTGCACGTCTACGAACCGCCAGATCCATTGCCCTCCATAGGTATGTCGTACGGTGGCTGTCGAAATCGACACTTACAAAAAAAAGAAAAACCTTTTCTGGATGATCTCATCGCGATGGACGGATCGCTGAAGGGAGGCCTATTCGCGGCCGGTGAGGAGGCTAGAAGTAAAGGTGATGATAGAAATCCAAATTTCAGATTTCAAATCAGACTGAGATTTGCCCTCGCGTGCCCCGCAGTCAGTTTCAAGTTTCACCCTGTCATCCTGAGGAAGTGGAGTCTTTCGCAAGGCGAAGGGCTCCCGACGAAGGACCTGTGTATTGCGGGACGATCGCAGAGCCAAAAGCCTGGCAGATCTGCAAGCCCATCGGGGAATCGGCTTTATGTAAGCGCTTAAACTGCCGTAGCTTACGCCAGATACGCTACAATGTTCGTTGTCGAGCGCTTTAATCTTTGGTGGACTATCCTCCGAATAACCCGGTACCCTCCCCCGATCCGTCACCACTCAAACGGTTGAGCCCGTCACGCTTCCAACGCGCTACGCTGAAAACGGCCCCTCACGCGAGCCTGGGAATGACAACTCGATTGGTCCGAATCGCACTGGCTTTGGTGCTGTGTTTTTTCGCCGCTTCAACTGTTCAGGCACAACCGCCATCGCATTACGAAGCGACCCTGGAATCGCTCAATGCGCACCCGTTGCCGCAATGGTATGCGGACGCCAAGCTGGGCATCTTCGTTCATTGGGGCTTGTACTCAGTTCCGGGCTGGGCTCCGCTGGTTCATCCCGAGCATGACTTCACTGCGCCCGACTACATCAAGAACAATCCATACGCGGAGTGGTACCTCAACGTAATACGGATCGACGGGTCGCCGACCCAGGCCTACCATCGCGAGCATTATGGCGCCGACTACAATTACTACAACTTCGCTCCCATCTTCGACCGCGATATTCAAAAATGGAATCCTGACGCCTGGGCGAAAACATTTCGCGAAGCCGGGGCGAAGTACGTCGTGCTTACCACCAAACATCATGACGGATTTACTCTCTGGCCCAGTTCAACGCCGAACCCCAAGTTGCCCGCCGACCGTCAACATGCCACCCGCGATATCGTTGGCGAGTTGACCACAGCGGTCAACAAACAGGGTTTGCGGATGGGCCTCTACTATTCCGGCGGCTACGACTGGACCTTCGTGCCCGGTCCAATTCGGGTGGCTGCTGATTATCAGGCGGTAAAGCCTCAAAGCGAAGCCTACGGTAAGTACGCCGACGCGCAATTTCGCGAACTGATCCAGCGCTACCATCCGGCGGTGCTTTGGAATGACATTGACTATCCCAAGTCAGGCCATCCCCTCGAGCTCATGGCGGAGTATTACAACGCGGTCCCGGATGGCGTCATCGACGACCGTTTTGGGGTTAAACACTCCGATTTCAAATCTCCGGAATACCAGGTCTTGGACAAGATCAGTCCCACCAAGTGGGAAGAGTGTCGTGGCCTGGGACGCTCGTTTGGCTACAACCGGGCTGAAGGGGAAGCCGAAACCATTGCTCCGGACGAACTGATCTACCTGCTGGTGGACATCGTGAGCAAAAACGGTAATCTTCTATTAGACGTTGGCCCGGAATCCGATGGCACGATCCCGCCCGTCCAGATGAAACGGTTACAAGCCCTCGGAACGTGGCTGCGGCAAAATGGCGAGGCCATCTACGCCACGCGTCCCTGGCAAACCGCAGAGGGCCAGACCTCCGGGGGCATACGCCTGCGGTTTACGCAAAGCGATTCTGCCGTCTACGCCACGCTTCTCGGCACCCCCAAGGCCGACAGTGTTACGCTCAAGTCGCTCGCACCCAAAGCAGGTACGCAGATCTACCTGCTGGGCGAGGCGAAACCTCTGGTTTGGTCTCAGGTGGGCGCCGATACTAAGATATCCCTTCCTGCCGCTCTTCCAGGGCAGTATGCGTACGTGCTGAAGATCGTGGGCCCAGTGTCCCTGGCTGCCAGCGGCCCGGTGAGAAGGAACTGAGGCCAAGCTAGCTTCGTCCCTCCACTATTAAGGTGCGTCTACTAAGGTGCGTCATTGATGCAAACCCGCGTATTGAAACTCGATTCCAGGGACAATATTTTGATTGCGCTCGCCGACCTAAATCAGGGGCAGCAGATCGAGTTCGAGGGCGAGAGTTACACGCTGGTTTCCAACATACCCGCAAAACATAAGTTCGCGACTGCCGACCTCGCTGTCGGCGATGACGTGATCATGTATGGCGTCGTGGTCGGGGGAGCCGTAAGACCCATTCGACGCGGCGAACGCCTGACCACGACGAACGTGCAACACCGGGCAACCGACTTCCACGAGCAATCAGGCGAACATCATTGGACGGCGCCGGACATTTCCAGTTGGAAGCAGCGCACCTTCCTGGGCTATCACCGCTCCGACGGACAAGTGGGCACGCGGAACTACTGGATTGTGGTTCCACTGGTGTTTTGTGAGAACCGGAATATTGGCGTCCTGAAACAGGCGTTCGAGGAGGAGTTGGGCTTCGCGCCATCTCAAGTCTATCGTCAGCAAGTCGCCGAGTTCGCCAGGTTGTACCAGGAGGGCAGGACAGCAGAAATCGAGACCCGATCCGGAAAGACAAACGGCGCCGATCCGGCACGCGCCCGGATATTTGAAAACATCGACGGCATCAAGTTTCTGCTGCACGAAGGTGGCTGTGGCGGAACCCGGGAAGATGCCAACAATCTCTGCGGCCTTATCGCCGGCTACATCAATCACCCGAACGTGGCTGGAGCCACGGTTCTCAGCCTGGGGTGCCAGTCCGCGCAAATCGCCACGCTACGCCAGGAGATCCGCAAACGCAACCCGGCTTTCGACAAGCCCCTCATCATTCTGGAACAGCAGCAAAGCGGTTCAGAATTCGTTATGTTGTCGGAGGCCATCCGCAAAACTTTTTTGGGTTTGGTCGAGGCCAACAAAGCGACACGCGCGCCCGCAGCACTCTCGCACTTGTGTGTGGGCCTGAAGTGCGGCGGCTCAGACGGATTTTCCGGGATCTCGGCCAATCCCGCAATCGGACATACCGCCGACCTCCTGGCCGCGCTTGGCGGAAGAACGATTCTCTCTGAGTTTCCGGAATTGTGCGGTGTAGAACAGGAACTGATCAATCGCAGCGCGGGCAAGGAAATTTCCGACCGGTTTGCGCTGCTCATGCGGGAGTACCAGGCTCGCGCCAGGTCCGTTGGCTCGGGCTTCGAGGCGAATCCTTCTCCCGGGAACATCCGCGATGGACTCATCACCGACGCCATGAAGTCGGCCGGAGCAGCCAAGAAAGGCGGAAGGTCCCCCGTGACTGCCGTTCTCGACTATCCGGAACCTTCCACCGTGCCCGGCCTGAACCTGCAATGCACGCCGGGCAATGACGTGGAGTGTGTCACCGCCCAGGTGGCAGCCGGCGCAAATGTGGTTCTGTTTACGACGGGCCTGGGAACTCCAACCGGGAATCCCATCACGCCGGTGGTAAAGCTTTCCACCAATTCGACCCTGGCGCAACGCATGGAGGACATCATTGACGTCGACACCGGCGGCATTGTCACAGGGGAAACGACGATAGAGCAGATGGGAGAAACCATTCTGGACCACGTGATCAAGGTTGCCAGCGGCGAACTCCGAACCAAAGCCGAGCTGAAGGGACAAGCCGATTTCATCCCATGGAAGCGAGGCGTCTCACTCTGACGGTGCAGGTCCGGATCTACAGGTGTCGTTTCTCGCAAATCGCCTACAGCATTGTCATCCCGACCGGAGCGAAGCGAAAGCAGCGCACTGGAGAGACCTGTTGTTTCCGCGTTTGCTACACTGCCAGCTTGCTTCAGGAGACACTTTCGAATGACCAATAAACACCACTCCTGGTTGTGCGCCGCTCTGGGAGTATTTTCATTGGCAGGTACTGTGGTAAGCGGGCAGACTACCCCGGCTGCCACCAAAGTAAAGATGACCGAAGACGCTTACAAGAATATCGAGATCTTGAAAGGTATTCCGGCTGATCAACTTATCCCTGCGATGCAGTTCATCACCTACTCTCTCGGCGTGGAATGCAGCTTCTGCCACGTGGAAGGAGCGTTCGAAAAAGACGATAAGAAACCGAAGCAGGTAGCGCGGAAGATGATGCAGATGATGTTCGCCATCAACCAGCAGAACTTTGACGGGAGTCGGGAGGTAACCTGCTACTCCTGCCATCGCGGCTCCGCTCATCCGGTAGCCACGCCCACCATCGCTGACGCTGGAGCACCGGCCGTTCCTGAAGTCGCACAGCACGAAGAGGAGGACCAGCAGGAACATGTTCCCGCGAACGTTCCTTCTCCTGATCAGATCTTTGCGAAATATGCGGACGCCCTCGGTGGTGCGTCAGCCATTGGAAAATTGTCTACCCGGGTCGAAAACGGAACCATCAGTCTCGGGGGGCGACAACTCCCGATCGACATATTCAGCAAGGTTCCCGGCAAGCGAATGACTGTCATCCATATGCCCAAAGGTGACAGCATCACCACGTATGACGGAGACTCCGGCTGGACTTCAGTCCCGGATCGCCCCACGCGTGACATTCCCGGTCCCGAAGCCGCTTCAGTCCGCGCAGAGACCGACTTGCAACTGCCCATTGACTTCAAGCAATTGTTCAGCGAGCTGCGTACCGGCAAGCCGGAAAAGATAGGCGACCACGATGTATTTGTGGTTTCCGGGCTCAACGCAGGGCAACCAGCCGGGAAATTTTACTTCGATGAACACTCCGGCCTGCTGCTTCGCCTGTTGCGCTATGTTGATTCCCCGCTCGGACGCAATCCCACACAAATCGATTATGCGGATTACCGCGACCAGGGCGGGGTGAAGATTCCGTTCCAGCGAACCATCGCCCGCCCCGGCGCGCGCTCCGCCATTCAGATCGAACAGGCGAAGGACAACGTGACCGTCGACGACGCAAAATTCACCAAACCCGCGGCCCCGCCGCCTCCTAAACCACCTTCACCATAGCTCATGGCCGAAATGACAAGGAAGAACATTACATGTCGCTCCCGCCCCCCGCATCTCTCAGCAGAATTGCAGTAGGCATTCTGGCCATCGCCGTGTTCGGCGTTCTCCCCAGCCAAATGTATTCACAGGCTTCAGCGTCGACGACGGCTCCGACTGCTGCGGAAGATCCACTCGTGATCGATCAGGCATGGCAGAAGGCCAGCGCGAAGTACGACGCTCAACGCTCAGCCCTGTTCAAAGAAGTTGACCGCGTTGATCACCAGGGTCCGTTCCGTCCCGACTGGGAATCGCTGCAGAAATACGAGCCGCCGGACTGGTACAAAAATGCGAAGTTCGGCATCTTCATTCACTGGGGTGTCTATTCCGTTCCGGCATTCGGCAGCGAGTGGTACCCGCGCGACATGTATCGCGAGGGCTCCGAAGAATACAAGCATCACATTGCGACTTACGGCCCGCAGGACAAGTTTGGCTACAAGGACTTTGTTCCCCTGTTCAAAGCCGAACACTTTGACCCGGCCGCGTGGGCAAAACTGTTCAAGGAGGCGGGGGCGAAGTACGTGGTCCCGGTCGCCGAGCATCACGACGGATTCGCCATGTATGCCAGCGGCCTCAGCGACTGGACTGCAGCCAAGATGGGCCCACACCGCGACGTGATCGGCGAACTGGCAAAAGCCGTCCGGGCCGAAGGTCTCCACTTTGGAGTCTCCTCCCACCGGGTGGAACACAATTTCTTTCTCGGCCTCGGCCGCGCCATCCCCTCCGACATCAACGATCCGAAATACGCCGCCTTCTACGGCCCCGCGCACAATTGGCTGGAAAACAAAAACCATACTCCGCTGTCGAACGATTTCACTTATGTTTCACAAGCCTGGGCGGACGACTGGCTCGCTCGCTCCACCGAAATCGTCGAGAAATACCACCCCGATATCATGTACTTCGACTGGTGGATCGGCCAGCCCTCGATCCGCCCGAACCTGGCTCGCTTCGCCGCCTTCTATTACAACGCTTCGCTCAAATATGGCGACCATGTCGGGGTCATCAACTACAAGGATTATGCCCTTCAGGAACACTCCGCGGTTCTTGACCTCGAACGCGGCCAACTCGGCGATATTCGTCCGCTGTACTGGCAGACGGATACCTCGATCAGCAACAAGTCCTGGGGCAACATTAAGAATGACACCTTCAAGTCGCCGCAGTTCGTGATTCATCAGCTCGTCGACATCGTCAGCAAGAATGGCAATCTTCTGCTGAACATCGGCCCTCGTTCTGACGGCACCATTCCGGAAGAGGTGCAGCAGGTGCTGCGCGAGGTTGGCTCGTGGCTCGCAGTAAACGGCGATGCCATCTACGGCACACGTCCCTGGAAAATTTACGGAGAGGGTCCAACCAAGGTCGCAGCCGGCTCGTTCCACGATACTGACACGGCTGGCTACACCGCAGAAGACTTCCGCTTCACAACCAGGGGCGATGACCTCTACGCAATTGAACTCGGTTGGCCTACTGGCGGGGAAGCAGTGATCCATTCGCTGGGCACGACCGCGTTGGGCAGTCAGAACGTTGTGTCGGTTGTTCTGCTCGGATCAGAAGACCAGATTCAATCGCACCAGGCGCCAGATGGTTTGCACATTCAACTTCCGGCGCAGCCGCCTGGGAAATATGCCTATGCTTTCCGCGTGGTTCTCGGAAAAACGCCGCAGTAGAGAAGCCAAAGACGCGACTTAAGCTCGAATATCTTCAGCGGCCGGAGCCGCCTTCAGCGACCTGCAGGTCCAACGCTACTCGTTCTCCATCGATTAGTACCGTCCCAGTGTCGATGAGTTGCTGGCCGGTGCAGTCGTATTTCTCGTAGCAACGCAATTCCGGGAAGGGAAAAAAGAACTCCACGGCTTCGGTTTTACCGGTGCCAGGTGATCGGCCCGCCAGATGCACGGTCGTACTGAAACTGATCCCGTCGAACTTGGTCTCTTCCTTGAAATAGGCCAGCGTCGGACGGATGAGGTGAGCCACATGGTCATCGAATGCCATTGCGGCAAGCTTGTATCGCGATCCCGCTGCAGAGTCGGGCAGAGTCGTCTTCAGGGAAAGCTCAAGGTAAATGCCTTGGCGAAAAGGCACAAAACTCTGAGCCGCGTATGAGACAAAGTGCGCCTGCGGGTCTAACTGTCTCACCAGGTTTGCAAGCACTTCCTGATTGGATCCTTGCAGCGCGGCCAGCGCTTGCGGAGACGTGTCCCGAACCGGAGTCGGTGCGACAACATTTGGTTTTGCCGTTGGTACGACTGAGGCGCTCACCGGTACTTGCATGCCGCCACTCTCACCGGCCTGGGCGATTTCACTTCCGGCCGGCAGCACTCGTCGTTCCGCAACGCTGGGACTCGGGTCCGCACCAGCAGCGGGCTGGGGCCCTTGTCCGTTGAGCCAGATATTGATGGGCTGGGCGTTGAGAAAAACCTGGCCCTGCATCAACCCAGCCTGTTGGACATTCTCATCCCGGGAGCCCAGAAGTTGCAGAGCGCCGCTTTGCGGCAGGAACACCATGAGGTTTTCCGGCCTCTCCACCATTACCCCCATGACCTGTCCGCGAACGTGATGGGAGATTTCGAGGGCATAACCTTGCACCTGCTGGTTTGCCTGAAAGCGAGGCACCTCGGATTTCAAAATCGGCATGACTACATTCAGAAAAGTGCTTCGCGCCCGCTGGTCAGCCGCAATCTTCTCCGGATAGGCGGCGTAGTAGTTGCCGGTCACCGCCACGACGGTTTGGCCGTTGTAGCGATCGAATCGAATCGACCGCTGATCGGCGTGCTGTTGTTGAGATTCGTCGAGATCCAGTTTTCGGCTCAGATAGAAGCGGTACTCCAGCGGCAGTGCCTGAATATCCTCGCCCACTACCCTTAGGTCATTGATGTATTGTTGCTGCAACGATCGCATATCTGGATCTTTGATCTCGGCCGGGGTCAGAACTTGCGACCAAGCGATACTGCTGGCGGCCACGGTCAGGATCAATGCCGGAAGCCAATTCTTGCGACGACATCCATCCTTCTGAAGAAGACGGCGGACTGGCGCTGCTAGGGCAGAGTTGATCATGGAGGTCGGGGTTGTAGTTGCAGTCAGATCGTGGGACACATACATGCAGCTCTCCTAATCCTGCGGCGGGTAAAGCGTAAGGTACAAGTACGCATTCGCCACTTCGTCCTGGCTCAAGTAGTCAAACACGGGCATTCTGCCGCGGAATGGCTCCGGCGGTGCGCCCATGGTGATTGGGTTGCCGAAGGTGACCTTTCGAACGAACTGGGACAGGGTCGTCCGCGTGGTGAGCGTACTGAGCGGTGGTATCGCGCCTTCCAGAATTTGCTGGGGGTTGGGATTCGGTCCCACCGCATTGTGACAGATGTGGCATGTGGACTTTACGACTTGCTCGCCCACCCGAGCGGGCGACTCGGTGATGGCGATTTGTTGCTTTTCAGCCCCCGGTACGCCGGCAAGCAATCTCAAATACGCGATCAGAGCCCGAACCTCTGTTTCGCTTAATTGTGGGAACGGGGGCATGTCCTGTCCGCCTTTGTGAAAGCGGTCCAGCAAGGCAGCATTGGCCTGCTTCGCAAGCACAGCCGCGTTGGCCCGGCTCATGTCCATACCAACTTTCTTCATTCTTTCCATTATGATTTCTACAGACGTCGAGCGGACCGGATCGATAACGGAGTTGATTTCCGGAGGCGCTCCGTGGCCGGACTCTGCGTGGCATCCCCGGCAATTCAGGCGATAAACATCAGCACCGTGAACCGTCATGCTTCGCGCCTCAAAGCCTGGCGAAAGCTTTTCTTGCCAGACTGCGGAGTCCTCTCCCGGCCTGGGCGCGGCCGGCCCGGAATGCCAGGTCTTCCCCATGCTGGTGTCGCTGAATCGCTTGTGCAGATGACTGATCCAGCTTTCGCCTCTTGCCGGTGTGACGGGAATTTCTTTATTCCCGCCCGTCTGACCGGACAACTGTGAGACCAGTGCGAAAATCGCTACCAGAAGTTTCATCGATATGATTGAAGATTTTTTCATTCTGTCTCTTGCGGGAGCGCAGGCCGGGTCAGCCTCCGCTCCCACATCCTCGCTTCTTTACTTACTCATGGTGAAATCCGCCTTCGTGTCCCCGGATACCGAGACCGGCTTTGATTGATTCTTCGCCCCTTCGTGCCAGGCGATGACAGTGTAGCTTCCGTCCGGGACATTCTCTATCTTGTAGGTCCCGGTCTGATCCGAGACGGCAAAGTATGGAGTGGGAACGACCACTAGGTAAGCCGACATTTCCGGGTGAACGTTGCACAGTATTGGCACCGCCCCCGGCGTGTCGAACTTGAACGACTTTCTTTCACCCTTTGGCCACGTTCCCAGGTTGTGGTTCAGCTTCTTGTTTCCGCCGATGGAAGTCCAAAATACGTTGTGGGCAACGCTGTCGCTATTGAGGAAATCCACGGTAGTGCCAACCTGGACCGCCGTGACGTGTGGCTGGAAGACCAGACCTTTCTGATCTATCACCGGATGCTGTGTAGGCGCGGGAAAGGTCTTGCCTGAAATCGTGTCGACATAGACCACCGATTGCCCTGCAACCCCGGAGACTTGTCCGCTGATGGTGCCGGCACCGGCCGCCAGACTGAATGCCAGTACGACTGCGATCAGAATCAGAATATTGCGCTTCATGATTTCTCCTTAATTTTAAGTAGGGGGAGGCATGGCCTCCCCGATCTAGTAAACGAATTCCAGTCCCGCGATTGCCGAGTTCGTACGGAACGCGCCGGTGATAGGCAGACCCGTGGTCGGGTCGTAAACAATCTGCTGCGGCCGGATCTGGTACTCGAAGGATGCCTTGATGTTGGCGTGAATCAGAAACTGCACGCCAGGGGTAAAGCGATTTCGGGTGGCGTGGAATGGCGAGACGAACGATCCGATGTCGGTGTCGGGGGTGGCCGCGATGCCGTTGATAAGGTCGGCGGTAGAGTGCACCGCATCCCAGCGCATGATGGTCATCAGCCAGGGCAGCGGCAGGTAGTCCGCCTCCAGAAAGCCGCCACTGAAACTGGCCGGGCTTCCCCGGAGAAGGCCCGTTGGCAGCGGGAGGCCGGCGGGCAGTAGCGGCAGCAGGTTCTGGTCGCGGCCATACATGTATTGTCCAAACAGGTTGAAGGCGTGGTAGTTAAAGCTGAAGTCTCCACCCACGCGATAGAACGGCTCACGCGCCGTCAGCACGGTTGAAGCTCCAGTGCTGTCCTGGCCTTGAAAGCGTTGTACGGAACGTCCGTAGAAATAGAGCGTCCCCAGATTGAGATACGTATGATCGCGAGGTCCAGAGGCTCCAGCCGCCTGAATCTCGTTGCGGCTGGCCGGGTCACGCTCCAGGTTAAAGCGATAGGAGAGCCGGGCGTAGATATCTTTGAAGTTGGAGTCCGACGTATAGGCCACTTCCGGCGGAACGTTGTTTCCGGTCGCCGCCGTGCCGCCGCTGGTATTCTGGTTCACGATGGCCAGAGAGTAGTGATAGCCGCCGTAGTTGTGACCACCGCTGAGCTCCACCCCCTGCGCTGCATTCGACATTGCGAAAGAGTTGTTGACGGTCGGCAGCCCCAGGATGGAATTTACTGTGCCGATATTCGCCTGGTCATAAATGTCCCAACCACTAAGGTTCCAGCTGCGCGCTGGACTAAATGGGAGATCCAGTTCGAACTGCCCTACCCGCAGGCTGAGCGCATCCGTCGGCAGCTTCATGTGCCGGCCAATGTTCACGAACTTCAGATAGCCATCACCTAGGCCGCCGTTGGCCCCTGAGCCGCCCACGCTGATGTCGTCATCCACCCAGAATGCGATGTCATCCCCAAAGTTGCCCGCCATGAAGATGCTGAACAGGCCGGACTGAAAATCAGTGCGAGGTATAAAAGGAGCAGTCGGATCGCCCGGAGTTTGCAGATTGAAGTTATTCCGATTCCGGCCGACGACCTGGAAGAACGTATTGAAGCGCAGCCCGACGGGCGGTAGTCCGGGAATGGTGCCCGGCCATATGGTATGGGGCCACAGTTCTTTCTGCGCCGGAGATCCCAGCATTACTGGCGGAACCTTGATAAAGGTCTCGTCATCTTTAGGAAACTTGAAACCGGCATCCTTGAAAGCCTTGCCGAAATCGTTGAGCTTGGGAAAGTCCACGTGGCAGGTGCTGCAGGACGTGCCGTACTGGCGCGAGAATGCCGGGATGGCATAGATCTGGTAGCCGGGGTTTGGTCGTCCGGCGACCGGTGCTGGAAGGCTGGCGACTAGTGCCAGGATCAGCACTGAAAAGAGAGAAACCGTTATCTGCTGGCGCTTGAACATCGGACTGCCTCCTCTAAGAACGTGTAAGACCCGGCGAAATTGTCACGTTCGGATAGCGTCAACGTCTGGTCAAAACCGAACACTTTCGAACAGTCATTGGCGTTGGCGTGAGCTAGCTGTGTCATCGATGAAAATATCTTCCCATTCTGCCAGCGCGACCCTCATGAACGGCTGGGGTCGTAAACGCCTTGATACGGAAAACGAGGTGTACCTCCATGCCTCCCGCCTAATATGATTTGCGATTCTCGTCGAGACAGGACTTTAGTCGCAGCGGTGCCCGTCACCCACTTGTGTGATCAGAATCACAAGTGGAACTCATGAAACAACACTGCGATCTGAAGATTGAACGAATGAGGGGTTCTCCCGCGTTCGGCAGCGGCTGCCCTATTGCACGATCAGCGTCAACGGTATCGATTGGCTCAGAGATCCGGAAGTAGCGTTTACGTTGATGGTGTACGTTCCAGGCGGAGTACCGTTCGAACTTGGCGGTGGACTGCTGCTGCCACCTCCGCAGGAGCAGATAAACAACAGCAAAACCACGGGCATCATCCGGATTCGCTTCAAGGTTGACCGCCTGCCGAGCCGCTTAGTGGGCAGGATGATGCCGAAGAGGGCTACCGCCCAAAGCCACGGCGAAAGTGTCCGCAAAGGATGGAGCGCGACGGCGGTATTCGCAGTGGTGGTCACGCTTACCGCGAAGTTTGAAGCTGTGGCCGCGCTGACGGTCACCGTGGCGGGCACCGAACAGTTTGCATGAGCAGGTGCGCCCGTGCAGGTCAGCATGGCTGTCCCACCAAACCCCGTTCCGCCAATCGCGAGCGTGTATGCCGCGGTGCCCCCGGCTTTCACGGTCGCGGATGCAGAACTGCCAGATGCCACTGCGAGGCCAAAATCTGTCGTTCCGCCGGTACCGCTCAGGGCAGCGGTCTGCGGAGTGTTGAAGGCGTCGTCAACAATCTGCAGGGAGGCCGTCCGGGAACCGGCCGCGGATGGACTGAATGTGATGCTCACCGAGCAAGTTGCGGCTGCGGCCAGGCTTGCTCCACAGTTGTTGGTCTGATGAAAGTCAGCACTCTGAGGTCCCGAAAACGTAACGGTTTTGATCGTTATCGCTGACGTTCCTTTATTACTCAGCGTGCCGCTCTGAGCGGAACTGGTGCCTCCCACGGTTTGCGTGCCGAAATCGACCGTGGTCGGAGCCAGAGATGCGACACGACCACTGGAGTCGTTCAACAACACATAGATCGTATTCAAGGGGCCGCCATCAAACGGGGCAGCCGCCAAATCGATGCTGCCATCACCGTTGAAGTCAGCGGCCGCGAGCGGCCCGTAAGCTCCCGTCGCAAAGCTCGCCAGCGGGACCTGCAAAGTACCATCCCCGTTACCCACCAGAATTGAGACGTCCCGCGAGGAGTTGCCGATGACCACGTCCGGCTTCCCATCGGCATTGATGTCGAACACCAGCAGCCACTTTATCCCGTTCCCTACATACACCGTGATGGGCGTCTGAAAAGTTCCGTCCCCTTTGCCCAGCAGCACGGAAACCGCATCGGGTGAGCTATTGGCCCCGGAGGAGTTGGTAATCACCAGGTCCAGCTTGCCGTCGCCATTCATGTCCGCGGCTGCAACAAACGTCGGGTTCAAGCCGAAACCTGAAATCATGGGCATCTGGAACGTGCCGTCTCCATTTCCCAGCAGGATGGAATATCCGGATGACGTCAGCGCCACGGCATCGAGCTTGCCGTCCTGGTTGAAATCACCGACCACCAGGCCACCGGCAATGCCCACGCCTCCGGCGGGCGAATTCATGGCAAAACCGAAAGTACCGTCTCCCTTTCCCAGTAATACAGAAACATTGCCCGAACCCGAAGTGATACTGATCAGGTCCGGCTTGCCG
This sequence comes from uncultured Acidobacteriaceae bacterium, assembly GCA_964528615.1. Taxonomy (GTDB): domain Bacteria; phylum Acidobacteriota; class Terriglobia; order Terriglobales; family Acidobacteriaceae; genus JAIQFF01. The sequence goes on from CAZGSU010000025.1 coordinate 37,285, forward strand.
TCGTTATTCAAATCGCCCACGGCGAGAGGAACACCCAAGGGATAGTCGACTTCGGGCTGAAACGTCCCGTCACCCTTGCCCAGCAGCACCGCACCTGATCCCACAGCCATATCCAGTTTCCCGTCGCCATTGAAGTCGGCCGCAACCGCAGCATAGCTTGGGAAAATCGATTGCTGTGAAGTAAGGTTCGTGACCTTGGCGGTCTGCAAGCCAGTAGTGCTGAGCAGCAGAGCAACTCCCTCAAAGGTCGCTTGGCTGGTATAGGGTGAAAAGTAGCCCGCCAGGTCAGGCAAGCCGTCTCCATCGAAGTCCCCCGAAATAAGGGTGGTAAACCGATCCTTCGAAGAAATCGGAATGGTGTGAGGCGTCGCCAGCACAAACGTGCCGTCCCCGGTACCGAGGACGACGGAGACGCCGGCGATGTTAAAGCCTACGGCGGGGCCGGGACCTGCTAAGGCCACATCAGGAACCCCGTCGTTGTTGAAGTCACCTACGGCGGTTGCGCCGACATACGAGGGCACGAAACTTTCGCCGGGCGAAAAAGTCCCGTCTCCATTGCCGGTTATGGCCTGGACGCTACCGTTAAAGTCGGTGACCACAAGGTCCGGGTTGCCGTCGCTATTCAGATCAGCAACTGCCAGGCGAGTAGCGTGGAGAGGGATAGGAAGGACGGTTTCGACTGCGGGTTGAAAGGTGCCGTCACCATTGCCCGTAAGCTCCCAGATCTGGCTCGAATCACCGCAGAAGACCACGTCCAGCCGGCCGTCGTGGTTGAAATCGGCGATGGCTGCCGAGCCGATGAATGTAAAGTCAGCCATTACGGGGCTGGAGTTCAGCGCAGCCTGGAAAGTTCCATCAGCGTTCCCCAGCAACACCGAAACCGTTGTAGAAAGGTTCGTCACCAGGAGATCGGGTTTTCCATCACCATTGAAATCGGCGGACTGGATTGAACCGGGCTGGCCACTGAGACCCGTGTATACCGGCGCATTGAAAGTTCCGTCGCCCTTGCCCGGCAGCACCGCAACCGAATAGACGCCAATCTGGGGACCCGTAATAGGCACAACCAGATCCAGCTTTCCATCATGATTGAAGTCGCCGGCAATTAATCCGGCATTTGAAAGGCCGCCTAATACTTGGGTCGGAGTCGGAGGCTGAAACGTTCCGTCCCCATTCCCTAAGAGTATCGCGACAGAAGGAGACGTGGAAGAAGCGAGGTTTATTACGGCTACGTCTACTTTCCCATCCCCGTTAAAATCTCCGGTGATGATCGCAGTCGGGTTGGTAATTGCCGGATAGTTCACCGCCGCTTGGAAGGTACCGTCACCAATGCCCAATAGGACTGAGACGTTGTTGCCAACGCTGTTGACCGTGATCAAATCAAGCTTATCGTCGGCATTTAGATCGGCGGCTACAATCCCATACGGAACTTGACCCACCAGCATGTTTACAGGGCCGTAAAAGGAAAAGGGGGGCGGAGCTTGTCCCGAAACATGTCCAAGCGCCAGCAGAAACAGGACTGACGAACCCAATACCCTGTGGATTACTTGGGCAAGTCGGCTCGCCAATTCGACCTCCAGTCCTGAAAACTGGAATCGTACCCGCGTAGTTTATGGTGACGGCTTCGGCAGCACAATAAAAATCATATCCGCACTGAGTAACCGCGAAAACCTACACCCCCTGCTTGAAAGGCTGTTAGACGCCGTAGGTCGAAACAATTCAGCGAACTATTAGATCCGCACTGGACAAAGCCGGCGCTCCACGGTTAAATGCATTGTCGGGCGTGGATTTGCGAGGATTCGCTCAATTCAACCCGCTGCGATCACACGCGCGCGACGAGCCCGTACATGCCAATGACAATGATAATGATGAAGTGCCTCCGCAATGCCAGATCACGAGATTGATCTAACGAGAACTTACGATGCAGTCGTCATCGGATCAGGCGCCGCTGGCGGCATGGCGGCGCATGTGCTCACCAGCCGCGGCCTGAAGGTCCTGATGCTCGAAGCGGGAAAGAAGCTCCCGATCGAGAAGGAATTGCGGTCGATGCAGTGGCCCTACGACAATCCCAATCGGGGAGCGCTTCCACCCGACCACCATTCTCTGACATTTAACGAATACACCATTCGCAATCCTCCCTACGGTCCGGGCTTTGAAAAGTCCAGGCATCTTCACAGTTACGTCGGCAGTACAGACTACGTGAAAAACATCGTCGTGGATGAGCGCGAAAACCCCTTCACCGGCACCAATTACGCGTGGGTTCGGGCGCGCTGTTTAGGTGGGAAGACAAACATCTGGGGACGTCTGGCGCTGAGGCTCTCCGATTACGATTTCAAGGCCAAGAACCGCGACGGTTACGGAGACAATTGGCCCATCAGTTACAGCGACATCGCTCCTTATTACGACAAAGTGGATTTGTACCTTGGCATCACCGGGGTGAAGGAAAACCTGCCTTATCTTCCCGACAGCATATTTCAGCGCCCAACTAAACTGAATTGCGCCGAACTCACTCTGAAGCAAGGCGTGCAGAAAATGGGCCGGGTCCTGACCCAATACCGCGCCGGCGTCACCACCGACGGATTGCAGCATAACCAGTATCGCAGCCGTTGCTTTGGACGTGGTGCCTGTGAACGCAAAGGCGGCTGCGACATTCATGCGGCATTTGACTCTCCCACCGGCTTGATTTATCCGGCTGCGGATACGGGCAACCTGACGCTGCGTACCAATGCGGTGGTGCGCGAAGTCACGGTCGATCCTCAGACAGGCAAGGCCAGCGGCGTGCACTTCATTGACTCGGAGACGATGAAGGACTACGCCGTCCGCGCCAAGGTGGTGATCGTGGCCGCGTCGACGCTCGAATCTGCGCGCCTCTTATTGCTCTCGAAATCGCGGCTCTATCCCAACGGACTGGCAAATTCCAGCGGCCACGTAGGCCACAATTTTTGCGAGCACATCATGGGACCCGGCGTTACCGGCCAGGCCAAGGATCTCGTCGGCAAACCGTCTACTCTCGATGACGGCCGCCCGGGAGGTTTCTACCTGACCCGCTTTCGGAACCTTACGGAAAAGCATCCAAAGTTCATCAGGGGCTACGGTTTTGAAGGCGGAAGCGGCGCCAGAATGTTTCCCGAGGGCGCAGACAAGCACGGCTTCGGTGCGTCATTCAAAGAAGAGGTGCGTAAGAACCAGGGTTCATACATCAGCATGGGCGCATTCGGCGAAGTCCTGGCGCGTTACGAAAACTACGTCGATCTGGATCCGGTCGTGAAAGATAAGTGGGGCATCCCCGCCTTGCGTTTTCACTATAAGTTTGGCGACAACGAACATCGCATGGCTGAGGACATGAAGGAAACTGCCCAGGAGATGTTCGAGGCTGCGGGCTTCAACATTGTGCATGTGAATAGCCGCATCCTGACTGAGGGCTGGTCCATCCACGAACTCGGCACCGCGCGCATGGGGAGTGACCCGAAGACTTCGGTCCTGAATCAGTTTCAGCAGTCGCATGATGTCAAGAACCTGTTCGTGGTGGATGGCAGCGCTTTCGTGAATGCCAGTTGTCAAAACCCTACATGGACCATCATGGCGTTGTGCTGGCGTTCCTGTGACTATCTGGCTGACGAACTCGGCAAAGGAAACATGTAGGGAGAGTCCATGTCCACAGATGACCCGATCAATCTGAAACAGGATCGCCGGCAATGGCTGAAAACTTCTGCGACCGTTCTCGGCGCGTCGCTCTTGCCCTTGCCAGCCGTGGCCCAAACCGTGCCCGCCGCGACTCAAGCGAAGCCGGGTGAAACCAAATTTGCTGCACGATTCTTCACTCCTGCACAGCACACGCTGGTCGAAGAGTTGTCAGAAACGATTATTCCCGCTGACAGCCACTCCGGCGGCGCAAAGGCGGCCAAGGTTGCCGACTACATCGAGCAGGTTCTGCGCGAAACCACGGATGACAATCAAAAGCTGCTCTGGCGTGAAGGACTTCGCCTGGTCGATCTCATGAGCCAGCACTACAACGGGAAATCTTTCGTCGATTCCAGCTCCGCAGAACGAATCGCGGTTCTCACCGTCCTCTCTGACAACGATCACACAACCGATCTTCCCGAAGTCCGGTTTTTTCGCGACCTGAAGGGCCTGACTGTTCGTGGTTACTACACCTCCAGGATCGGGATTCACGACGAATTAGAATATAAGGGCAATCACATGCTGACGGAGTTTGTCGGCTGCGATGATCCAACGCCAAAGTTTCGATAGTGACATTGAGACAGGTGAACGAGGCCAACATGAAATCGGCGATCTTGCGCTGGTCCCTTTACTTGATTCTCGCAGGCCTTATGCTCAGTCAGCCTTTCGCATCCGCCGCCGAACAGAAATCAGAGAATGATGGATGGGTCTCTCTCTTCAACGGGAAAGATTTCAGCGGCTGGTACACCTACCTGGATTCCAGCGGCAAGAACAAGGATCCGCTGGGCGTCTTCAAGGTTGAGAACGGCATGATTCATATCCTGGACGTACCCATGTCTGACGGAAAAACGCCTGACGGAAAATCGGTCAACGGCTATCTCGCGACGACCCAGGATTTCTCCAACGTTCGCATCCACGCCGAATACAAGTGGGGAGTCAAACGTGCGACGGAAGGAAAGAGGAATAGCGGCTTGCTTTATCTTGCAGTGGGTCCGGATGCGATCTACCCGACATCACTCGAGTGTCAGATTGAGGAGACCGATGTCGGAGATCTGTGGATCGTTAACGGCGCGTCCGTGACCGCCTTCTTCATCGCTCCTGCAATGCCGATGTACGACGACGACATGCAGGCCGCGACCCGCGTCCGCAGCGCTCCCGGCGACTCTCTCCGCGTCCTGAAGTCGGGAGACTTTGAGAACCGGGATGGCTGGAACACTGTGGAAGTGATACTCCAGGGAGATCGATCCACGCACCTGGTAAATGGCCGCATCGTGAACAACGCCCGTGACATCAAGCGGCCGGACCCGAACAATCCCTCGCACATGATCCCGCTGACCAGCGGACGGATTCTGCTGGAAGCAGAGGGCTCCGAAATCTGGTTTCGCGATATCAGGATCAAGCCGCTGGGGCCCTCAGAGAAACCGTAAATACTCAAGGAGTCCGGAAAATCGCATGGCGAACAGCAAGGTAAAAGTCGGAATTATCGGATCGCAATTTGAAGCTGATATTCATGCCACATCACTTCAAATCATGCCGGACGAAGCCGAAGTCGTCGCCGTAGCCTCGCCCACGCCGGGCCACGCTGCTGGGTTCGGCAAAACATTCAATATCCCGCGCGTGTTCACCGACTATCGCGAAATGCTGAAAGAAAAAGACATTGAGATGGTGACCATCGCCGCCCCGAACAGCCTGCATGCGCAAATGACGACGGATTGCGCCGCCGCCGGCAAGCATATCGTCTGTGAAAAGCCACTGGCCATGACCATCGCAGAAGGTGAGGAGATGATCGCAGCGGCGAAAAACCACGGCGTTCTGTTGATGTACGGCGAGGAACTTCTCTTCACCCCGAAATATCTGAAGGCGAAAGAAATGGCCGACGCCGGCGCCTTCGGCAAAATCTATCTCATCAAACAAAGTGAAAAACATTTTGGACCGCACAGCGAATGGTTCTGGGACGTGAACCGCTCCGGCGGCGGCGCCTTCATGGACCTCGGCTGTCACGGCATCGCCTTCTGCTACTGGTTCCTTGGCCGTTCGCCCATCAAATCGGCCTATTGCCAGATGGGAACTTACGTTCATGGCGCCAAGACTCAGGGTGAAGACGATTCGCTATGCATTCTTGAGTTCGCGAACGGCGCGACGGCGTTGATCGAAAACAGTTGGGCGCGCCGCGGAGGCATGGACGATCGCATCGAAGTCTACGGCGAGGCGGGCGTAACCTACGCCAACCTGCACATGGGCAATGCACTCCCCACCTACAGCGAAAACGGTTACGGCTACGCTGTCGAAAAAGCCCCGACCACCAAGGGCTGGACCTACCCCGTCTTCGCGGAACTCTGGAACTACGGCACGCCGCAGGAATTGACCCACTTTGCCCGCTGCACTCGCGGAAAGGAAACTCCGCAAGTCACGGGAGAAGATGGCCTGGCCGTGATGCACGCCCTCTACGCTGGATACGCCTCTGCCGGCGAGGGGCGCAAAATTATGCTGCCGTTCCAGGCACCCGCGGTGAAGAAGCCGATAGATTTATGGCTGAATGGTCCCGCACACCGGCGAGCCACCCGCCAATGAGCTACACAGACTTTTCCACTCGTACCCACTGACATGCCCCTCGCAGACAGAATTCGGCTCAGCCTCATGATGTTCCTCAATTATGTGATCTGGGGATCCTGGTACGTGACTCTCGGCGCGTATCTTACGATCAATCTGAAATTCAGCGGAACCCAGACTGGCGCCGTGTTTGGCACTACCGCGGTGGCCTGCATGATCTCTCCATTTTTTGTAGGCTTGATCGCGGACCGGTTTTTCGCCTCGGAACGGGTTCTCGCCGCTCTGCACCTTTCCGGTGCGGTGCTTCTCTATCTTGTCACCAAAGCCACCAGCTTTGGCTCGGTCTACGCTCTGATGCTGATTTACTGCCTCTGCTACTTTCCGACCATCGCTCTGACCAACTCGCTTACATTGCAACACCTGGAAGATACGGGGCGTGACTTTCCCTTGATTCGCGTCTTCGGCACACTGGGATGGATTGCGATCGGCGTGACCATCGGACGTCTCGGGGTCGAAACCTCCACCGTCCCGTTTCTGTTGGCCGCAGGAGCATCGGTGGTCATGAGCATCTTCAGCCTTACTCTGCCGCACACACCACCGCCCAGCAAAGGTCAATCGGTCACCATGCGGCGTATCCTCGGACTCGATGCGCTGGTGATGCTCAAACGCGTGTCGTTCGCGGTTTTCGCTGTGGCCTCGATCCTGGCCTGCATTCCGCTTACCTTTTATTTCTCATTCACCAATGCGTATTTGAATGACCTTCACGTCCACAATGCCGCGGGCAAGATGGCTCTGGGCCAGGCTTCCGAGGTTGTGATGATGCTCCTTATGCCGTTTATTCTGCGCCGCGTCACCGTCAGGAGCATCCTGATCATGGGCCTGCTGGCCTGGTCGGTGCGCTACATGCTGCTCGCCTACGGAAATCCGGGTTCCGGCATCTGGATGTTTTACGTAGCCATCCTGCTCCATGGCATCTGCTACGACTTCTTTTTCATGACCGGGCAGCTTTACACAGATCAGGAAGCCCCGCCCAACCTGCGCAGCGCCGCACAAGGCTTGATTACGTTCCTCACCTATGGAGTTGGAATGCTGATCGGGTCTCTGATTTCCGGCCGGACGGTCGACTACTTTACCCGCACGGTCGGAACCGTCGTGACCCGCGACTGGCGGGCCTTCTGGACGACGTCCGCCCTGAGTGCTTTTATCATCCTGCTTCTGATTACCATCTTCTTCCGCAGCCGCACCAAAATAACCGCGGCGGGTGCGGCTTAGGCCCGGATGCGATTGAAGAATCACAGGAGCATGTTCTGATTCCGGCGGGACAGTCTCAGCACTTCGAAAATTCCGCGCAGCAACGGTCTCGCTGCAAGGAGCTATCCCGCCTGATGTAGACTCTTTCGTTGCGCACCTGTACCGATCAGGCGTCGCGAGTAAATCGTCCGTACGAAGTCTGTCGAGTTACAGTTGCCTGTGGAGGAAACCATGAAATCTAAGCGAACTCTCCGATCGGCGGCATGGTTTGGGCGCGCCGACAAGGATGGGTTCATTCATCGCAGTTGGATGCGTGGCTACCCCGAAGATATATTCGATGGAAGACCCATCATCGGAATATGCAACACCTGGTCTGAACTGACGCCCTGTAATGCGCACTTCCGCGAGCTCGCGGAACGTGTTAAGCGCGGCGTCTGGGAAGCCGGTGGGTTCCCTCTCGAATTCCCCGTGACCTCCCTGGGAGAAACCAACGCCAGACCGACAGCCATGCTTTTTCGCAATCTCGTGAGCATGGATGTCGAAGAGTCCATCCGCGGCAATCCTATCGACGGAGTTGTCCTCCTCTGTGGCTGCGATAAGACTGTGCCTGCTCTGATCATGGGAGCTGCGAGTTGCGATCTTCCGACCCTGGTGGTTTCCGGCGGTCCCATGTTGAACGGAAAATTCCATGGCAAGGATATCGGCTCGGGCACAGATGTGTGGCGCTTCAGCGAAGAAGTAAAGGCCGGCACCATGAGTGCGATGGAGTTTCGGGACGCCGAAGTTTGCATGTCTCGCTCCGCCGGTCATTGCATGACGATGGGTACAGCCTCAACCATGGCGTGCATGGTGGAAGCGCTCGGCCTGAGCCTTCCCCATAATGCCGCAATCCCTGCTCCCGACTCCAGGCGTTGGACTTTGGCTCACCTGTCCGGCCGGCGCATCGTCGAAATGGTGCATGAAGATCTGCGCATTTCCAAGATCCTGACCCGCGAGGCATTTGAGAATGCGGTTCGCGTGAACGGAGCGGTAGGCGGCTCTACCAACGCCGTGATTCATTCCCTCGCGATCGCGGGACGAACCGGCATTGAGCTCTCCCTGTGCGATTGGGACGAACTGGGCCGCGAGGTCAAGACCGTGGTCGACCTGATGCCCTCCGGACGATTTCTGATGGAGGACTTCTACTACGCCGGCGGTCTTCCCGCTGTCATTCGTCTCCTGGGAGAGAACGGTCTTCTGCATCGTGACGCGCTCACCGTAAACGGCAAGACGATCTGGGAAAACTCGCAGAATGCTCCCAATTGGAATAGCGAGGTCATCCGTCCGGTGGACAACCCACTCACCGAGCACGGTGGGATCGCAGTATTGCGGGGCAATCTCGCGCCGGACGGTGCGGTACTCAAGCCCTCTGCGGCCTCGCCTCATCTGCTTCGCCACCGGGGCCCCGCCGTAACCTTTGAAAATATTGAGGACTATCACAAACGCGTCGACGACCCCAACCTGGTCGTGGACGAAAATTCGATTCTTGTACTCAAGAACTGCGGCCCTTGCGGATATCCCGGTATGGCCGAGGTCGGCAATATGGGTTTGCCGGCGAAGGTACTCAAGCGTGGATTCAAAGACATGGTCCGCATCTCGGACGCCCGCATGAGCGGAACTGCTTACGGAACTGTCGTTCTGCATGTCGCGCCGGAGGCCGCGGTTGGCGGACCTCTCGCCCTGGTTCAGGACGGTGACATGATCGAGCTGGACGTGGAGGCGCGGAAGCTCCATCTCGAGGTATCAGACAAAGAGCTGGAAGCCCGACGCTCCCGATGGCGGAAGCCTGAGCCGGCGATGAAGGGTGGATATCAGCAGTTATACGTCGATCGTGTGACCCAAGCCGACAAGGGTGCGGACTTTGATTTTCTGATCGGATGCCGAGGGGCAGCGGTCCCCCGGGAATCACACTAGTGGTTCGTCGCACAGATCTGACCCGCTGCATCCGGAGTAACGTCGTCTCTGGTGACTGCGACCAGGCTGGCCTGACGTTATCCTGGCGGCGCCAGGCCATGAGCCGGCTTGAGTTGATCGAACCTTCAGCGTGCGGGCACAGCATCCGCAGGCCAGTACGGCTTGTCCGCATCGGCCAGGTAGCTGGTCGCGTAGCGATCGTGATGGCGACCCAGGACTCTGAGGTGAGCTGGAAGTCGCCCTTCTCTAGCTCGCTTTCTCCTCTTCGGCGCGCCTTCGGGCGGCGGCTTCTTGAGGGTTGGTTATGATATCGACCCACTTCGGGTTCGGTGAGGCCTCGGCGTCGTAGTTGTCGTGCCAGTTCCACCATTTGTACGGCGGGGTCTGGGGGTAACCCGCTGGCGAGTTCTCCCAAGTCTCCTGACGACCGAGCGGCGTGATGTCTAGGAAGCTCCAGGTGGTCCCCATCGCCTCATCGCCGCGGCTATTGATGAAATATGTGCGGAATACCCGCTGACCATCGCGGAAGAACACGTTGTGGCCGTGCCATTCATCAACGCCGAAGTCCGCGTCAAAGCCGTCAGTGATGGTGTACCACGGCATCTCCCAGCCCATCCGCGCCTTCAGGCGCGCGATGTCCGCCTGCGGCGCGCGTGAGGCGTAGGCGAGCGTGGTGTCGCGGGCGTTCAGATGGGACAGGTGTGCGACCTGATCGGCGCCCAGAGAGCAGCCGCGGCAGGCGTGCTCGGGCCAGCCGAACACCCCGGGCTCGAAGAAGGCGCGATAGACGATCAACTGAGGGCGGCCCTCGAACAGATCGAGCAGGCTTACTTTGCCCTTGGGTCCCTCGAACTCGTACTTCTTGTCTACCGCCAGCCAAGGCATCCGCCGGCGTTCGGCGGCCAGCGCGTCACGGGAGCGGGTCAGCGCCTTCTCCTTCACGAGTAGTTGCTGGCGCGCAGCCTCCCACTCCTGCTGCGACACGATCGGGGGCGTCTTCATCGCGAGATTCCGGTTCTCATTTGTTCTGGTCGACATTTTGATTCTCCCTTTCGTCTGAGTTCGGCAGGACTTCTCCTGTCCGGTTCTTGCGAGATATTTTCACGGCTAACGCTGTCAGCCCGCTGGTAGAAACCGCGCCGGCAACGACTAATCCCATGGTTGTCAAACAGAATGGACACATCGTTCACCTCCTCCGTAGCGAAGTTTGGCTGCTTAGTTCGCTTCTATATGGGTGACGGGTGGACCGAATTCACTTCGACAGACCAAATAGAAAGAATTCCCTCCCCTGCTTTATGCGTTGACGGGCTCAGCGTTAACGAGCGCTGCAAACTGGCGCTGGAGCGCCTTGACCGCACCGCTGCGCCAACCTTCCGCGATGGACTCTGACATCGGATCCGGGAATATTTCCTCTTCGCCTTTCGCCACTCCGTCGAAGATAGCAAGCGCAACGGACTCTGGAGAGGCCTTCGGTATTTGCAGGCCTCGGGTCATATCCGTATCGACGGGGCCGGGCAGGACTACATGCACTCGAATGTCCCGTTTGGCCAGAAGAACGCGCAGCGATTGTGCCAGCGAAAACGCGGCCGCCTTTGAGATCGAATAAGCTGGACTGAACGGCACAGCAGCAATGGCCGACAATGACAGGACGTTGACGATTGCTCCTCGAGAACGCGTCAGCAACGGCAGGAAACTCTGGGTCACGCCATACGGGCCATAGAGATTGATCGCCAGACTCTGCTCGAGCGCGGCACGATCGCACAAGTCATCATAAAGCGCCAAGCCGGCATTGTTGATAAGGAGATCGAGAGATTCGAGTCTCTCGACTGCCTCTTGAATCTGCCGAGCATTTGTCACGTCCAAGGTCAGGGGCGTGACCCGGTTATCCGAATGGGTCAAGGGCTGGCGTGTACCGGCATACACTCGCTTTGCGCCTCTCCTCAAGGCTTCCTCGACCAGCGCCTTTCCTATTCCTCGATTGGCCCCGGTTACTAGAACTGTTTTGTCTGCGATTGTCATATATCCTCCTGTCGATCACCTCTCGGGTGGCTTCTATAGGGGTGACGGGTGGAGGGAGTTCATTTCGACAAGCAGTAAGCAAAAAATCAGCCCCGCCTTTGAAGCAGGAACTGTCTTACCGCCGGGTCCTCGGCCAGGCCAATCGCCCGGTCGAGAGAATCCGCCGCCTCAGATGTTTTCCCGAGCCGTTGCAGCAGGTGAGCGCGAACCGCCCAGTAGGGTTGATAAGCGGAGACGGCGTCTGGGTCGATCCCATCGAGCACTGCCAGTCCTGCTTCGGGTCCGTTCGCTTCGCCAACCGCCGCGGCATATCCGGTTCGCGTGCCTAGCGTCGGGGATATGCGGATCAGCTGTTCGTAGAACAAGATGATCGCACCCCACTCGGTCCGGCCGCTGCGTGCCCGCTCAGCATGTACGGACTGAATCGCTGCCTCAAGTTGAAACCGGCCGGTGTGGCCGTGCCTCGATGCTTCGGCGAGATCGCGTTCCGCCTCTTCGATTAACGGAAGTGACCACTGCCGGGGGTCCTGCTCCGAAAGAGGAACATAGCGGCCATCCGCCCCCCGTCGCGCCGGTCGCCTCGCTTCGCAGTGGAGCATGAGCGCCAGCAACCCTCGAACTTCCGCTTCTTTGGGCATGAGTTGCAGAAGTACCCGTGCGAGCCAGATCGCTTCCTCGGCAAGCTCCCGGCCGCGCTGGTCGACGCCCGCCATATCGTCCCAGCCGATCCCGAAAGCCGCGTAAATAGCTTCCAGCACCGCGTCGAGCCGCTGCGGCAAGTCACGCTCTTGCGGAACTTCGAATTGAATACCGGCGTTGCGGATCTTTGTTTTGGCCCGCACCAGCCGCTGACCCATCGTCGTGGGTGAGACCAGGAAAGCATGCGCGATGTGCTCTGCATCCAGGCCGAGAACGGTTTGGAGCATGAGCGGCGTGTGCATGGCCGGGTCGATCGCCGGGTGGGCACATACGAACAGCAGTTTCAACCTTTCATCGGGAAACTCGGTCGACAAGGTCGCCTCCCTGGCCTCCTCGCTGAGGAGCAGGAGAGTGGGCTCGCTGGCTTCGGCCACTCGCCGATGACGCACAAGGTCGATAAACGAATGGCGCGCCGCCGTCAGCAGCCAGGCCTCCGGGTTTTGTGGCACGCCATCCCGCGGCCAAGCCGTGAGTGCTGCTACCAATGCGTTGCTGAGGGCGTCCTCGGCGCTGGCCACGTCGCGAGTGTGCGAAGAAAGATATGCCACCAGGCGGCCGTATGACTCGCGGGCCACCCGCTCGATTGTCCGATGAGTGCTTTCCTCGCCGCCCCCGCTCATCCCGTGACCCGGAGCTTGGTTGCAGGTGCAAGAGGGCGAACCTCCACAGCACCGATCGAGGCCGCCGGGCAGCGAGCTGCCCATTCGAGCGCCGCGTCGAGCGAGGGGAGCGCCAGGATTATGAATCCCCCAAGTTGCTCCTTGGTATCGGCAAAGGGGCCGTCCTGTACGCGGCGTTTTCCTTCCTTAACTCGCACCGTGGTCGCAGTCTCCGGCACTGCAAGGGGATCGCCGGCAACGTATATGCCGGCGTCGACGAGAGCGTTGTAGTATGCCCGCCAGGCACCAGTGTAGGGGTCGTTTCCGTCGCTGCTCCGGTTCGCAAAGGCTTCCGGGGATTCGTAGATTAGAAGGGCGAATTGCATTACCTTATTCTCCTTTGGGAACAATTGTGAGCGCCTTCACGCGCCTGAATGTATGACGGATGGGAGGCGGTCCATTTCGACAGATTTCAGTAAATTTACAGGAATTTCAAGCAGCCATCCGGGATTGGTGGACACAGTCCCAGATTTTGCAGTGAGGACAAGGCAGAGGGCAGAGGTTGGATTCGTGATCTCCTCAATGCCGACAAATCTCGAGCTAAGAAAATACTGAACTGAATTGGTTCAGGCAAACAACCTCAGTCTTGGCCAATTTAACCCGAAAAGCGTGACTTCTTGTTTACAGGCACAATCTCCTCGGGTGGACCATAACCGCGATCGTGTGCCCGATCCGAGACCGCATATAGCTTCAGGTCGCGACAGCTCCATCGACTGGAAATGGGTGGTCTCCCGCAGGCACAATACAGCGTCCATTCATCTGAGAATCTTTCAGCCAGCGGAATCAGGCACGACCCGTTACGGTACGGGCTGAAGCCAGGCAAATATCGAGTCAAGCATTTTGGGCACTCAACGCAATGGCGAACACGGGGAGCCATGGCATGTGTCGGTGAGCTCCTTCGCGAGACACTGGCGGCAAGCGCTCACCCCCTCCGCCGACCGCCTGTCACTGGTTGACAGACGCTGCAGATGCGTTCGCACGTGCTGATTTGGAACAATGCAGGCCGAGGGCCGTCTTTGGACGAAAATACGTGAGGTTCGAATGCTCCGGTGCGTGTTTCGGGGACTAGAGAGTGACGAGTAGACCGATTCTAGAAACAAAGTGAAACAAGCTCACTGATCAATTCATACGGATATCAGTAGATCGCCGGCGAAGCTATGAGATTCCGGAAGCCAGAAAAACATTTGCTTCGACAATTGCAATCGTAACATGCATACTAGTCGGTATGTTAGCAGGTAGAAACAAACCGAGACGCAGCGGGGCCATACCGCGCGATCCAGAGCGCACGCGAGGGCGCCTGTTGCGCGCCGCCTTCCACGAGATGTACCGGTCGGGATTTCGAAACGCTGACCTGGATGCCATTCTGGCCAGAGCAGGCGTGACCAAGGGTGCGTTGTACTACCACTTTGATAACAAAGAAGCCCTCGGGTATGCGGTAGTGGACGAGGTCATCGCAAGTAACCTTCACCAGAAGTGGGTGCAGCCTTTACGGAACGCCAAGAATCCGATCGATGTTCTTATCCGCATTGTTCGGTCCGAATCGCTGAAAATAGAAGACGTTCAACTTGGCTGCCCCTTGCTTAACTTGTCGCAAGAGATGTCAGGTCTGGATGAGGGATTCCGTAGAAGGACGGCCAAAGTTTATAAGGACTGGCACGATGCCATGGCGGGGGCGCTGCGCGAGGGACAGAAACGCAGGGTAGTGCGGAGTGATATCAACGCGAATGAAACGGCTACGTTCTTGATCGCGGCGTGGGAAGGGTACGTCGTTTTGGGGAAGAATTCGCAGGATCCGCGGACGAAACAGTCCGGCCAAAGGAGGGTGAGCAGCCACATCGACTCGCTACGGACGGCACGAGGCCGGCGCGAGCGGCGGGGTGAGACTGCCCCGCTTTCGTAACGGTTATGACATGCTTCGTAAATGCCATCGTGCAATCGCGCCGGCTGTGCGCGAGCAACAAATGGGAGGGTTCGGCCTGACGCCCATGTCGTGTCGCTCCCAGCATACATACCGGTATGTAATTATGCGAGGAGGAACAAATCAGTTGTGATTGCCGGTATTTAAGCCCGTATCGAAGGGGAAAATCAATGAACCGAAAGATAGTCAGGACTATTGCACTAGGAAGCGTCGCGCTGGTTGCCGTGCTGAGCACGGCGTGGCAAGCGCAGGCAAAGGACGCCAATGCGCAGTATCCGAGCATGGCCCCGCTTGACCAGTACCTGATGACGGATAGAAATGCCGAGATAGCCCTGGCGCGGAGCGCGGCCCCGGAGGCCATCTCGAACGATGCCGAAGTCTTGGTGCTGGGACGGCATGGCTATGAAACGGCGGTCCAAGGCAAGAATGGTTTCGTATGCGTCGTGGAGCGCGGATGGATGGGCCCATTCGATGGTGAATTGTCTGCTAATTTTTGGAATCCTAAAATTCGAGGTCCGCTGTGCTTCAATCCGCCAGCTGCCCGCTCCATCCTGCCGATGACATACAAAAGAACGGAAATGGTATTGGCTGGTCAATCCAAAGCTCAGATCATGGACGGCATCAAGACATTCATAAAGCAAGGACTGCCGCCCCTGGAGCCTGGAGCCATGTCCTACATGATGTCGAAGAACCAGTACCTTACCGATGAAGGCCGTCACAACTGGATGGCTCACCTGATGTTTTACACGCCGCTCATGGACGGTGCTGTTTGGGGTGCAGACTTGTCTAAGTCTCCGGTCATGCTGAATCCACAGTTCAGCGGCGCTCCGGAACCAATCGACGTATTCATGGTGCCCGCGGGCTGGTGGTCGGATGGAACAGCGGACCCAGTCAGCGTCAGGTAGACAAAACGAATCGCATCGGGAGTTTTTCCGCTGGTTATCGTGCTGGGCGAGTGGGGGCAAGGACGAGCATGGCCAAAAGTACCGTATGTGAGCATGGATTCGCATGATCGGCGGTCAGCCAAGCCGTGTACACCCGACGGAACCGAGATGGATGAGGGAACCATGCGCGTGTTGATCGTGGACGATCAGCCGCTGGCCCAAACGGCTTGGGCAAATGTCCTGTCGGCAAGGAGCGACGTGGAGCATTTCGATTTGGCCAACGACGCGGCCGGAGCGCTTGAGAAACTGGCGACGGACTCTTACGATGTTTTGCTTCTCGACATCAATATGCTGGACCTGTCAGGCACTCGACTGGTAGATCAGCTTAGGAAACGACACTTTCCGTTGCCGTCCATCGTGTTTGTAACGGCAGACGTTGAACACGCGATCGCAGCCTTCGAGAAGCACACTGTAGACTACGTGCTAAAGCCTTTCTCGAATGAAAGCATCGGCGAAGCCTTGGTCCGGGCCTCTCGGAGAGCAAAGGGCGAGCGAGCCGCGAAATTGATCGAAGCTTTGCCGCAGTTACAGAAGCTGTTTCGTCCGCAATACCCGAGGATAGCAATCAAAGCTAAAGGAAGGATTCTCCTCCTCAATCCTGGCGATGTGGTCGTTGTTCAAGCTGAGGGCAATTATGTATCGCTGCAGCGGGAATCGGACTCCTATCTGCTGCGCGAGTCAATCTCGGTAGTGGCAGAAAAGCTGAAGCCATACGGATTCATTCGGATCCATCGATCTGCGCTCGTGAATACCTCGTTTGTTGTAGAGATCAAGCCGTACCCGACAGGAAAGTATCGTCTCCGGGTTAAAGGGGGGAAGGAATACGCAGTTACCCGCGGTTACACGAAGAATCTCAAACCCCTTACAGAATTCCGGATCGGTAGCGGTAAGTTCCTTGTGGAATAGCCTACTCCTTTTGAACCACCGACTTTGGCTTATGAGTTTGCCGGGCGCGCCTCAAGGTCGCACTCCCGGTTCAGCGTCCCACCCTCTATCGTCAGCTACTTCACAGTCAGCGTGACCGTTGTGGAGTGAGTGAAACTCGCATTCGACCCTGTCATTGTTACCGTGAACGTCCCGGGAGGAGTACCGACAGTGCCGGGACCGGTCTGCAGGGCGCCGCAACCCATAGTCATCAGCAGGACCGTCACTGAGAGGGCGCCAAATATTACAACTTTCTTGCGGCTCTTCCGGCGCACTCCAACGACTACCAGGCCAATCAATCCCATGCTAGTGAATCCTACCCAACTGGCGTAAATCGCCGGTGGTCGCCGCCCAGCTGAGGTCGTTGACTCCGTGGTCATGATGGTCGCGACAACATCCGTTACCGCAGAGCCGGGTGGTAGCGGGTTCGGGGAAAACGTGCAGCTGGCTTTCGCGGGCAGTCCGGAACAGGTGAAATGCAAGGCTGTGACCGTCGCCGGGACCGGTGTTATGGTGATGTGGACGATGGCTGGCTGCCCGGCAGTCACGCTGACTGGGGGTAACGTGGGAGCAATGGCAAAGTCGTCGTCAGAATTGATCGCGAACGTTTGTGAAACACCGGCCGCCGGATTGTAGTCGCCGTCGCCCGCCTGCGACGCAGTGACGGTGCAGGAGCCCGCGCCGATCAGATGCACGGTGGAACCAGCTACGCTGCAATTGCCGCCAGCGGAAAAATCGATGCTCAGGCCGGAAGACGCAGTTGCGCTGACCACGAAATCCGGATCGCCCAGGGTTTTCGTAGCCTGCACAGCAAACGTAATCGTCTGGCCAGCCCTGGCGATGGTCAGAGAGCTGCGCCGGTGTCGTCGGCATAGTTGGAATCGCCACTGCTGAAACTCGCGCTCACCGCGTAAGTTCCTCCGGCTGACGGTGCGGGACCGCCACTATAGGTGAGGACCGCAGAGCCGTTCACCACAGCGTTGCCCACGCCGGTAGCAGCAGCCGTGCAGGCATGTGGGCTTCCGTTGAAGAGGACACCGGCGGGGCAGGACACAGTCACAATCGGCGTGGCCCTGGCAATCGCTAACGAGCCACTGCCCGTAGTATCGGTGTAGTTGCCATCGCCGCTGGTAAAGCTGGCGCTCACACTGTAAGTCCCAGCGCTGGCGGGTGGAGCGGGATTGCTGTTGTAGGTGAAAGTCGTGGCGCCCCTGACGATCACATTACCAAGCCCCGTTACCGGCGCCGTGCACGCATGCGGGTTGCCGTCGAATCCGGCCGGAGGGCAGGAAAGCGTCACCAGGGGGAGCGCCTTGTTGATGGTCAACGATTGGGGAACATCTGGAGCGAAGTTGTAATTGCTGTCCCCGACTTGAGAAGCAGTGATCGTGCAGGAACCCGCGCCTGTGAGATGGACCGTTGATCCGGCTACGCTGCAATTGCCGCTGGCGCCGAACGTGACGCCCAAACTGGAAGACGCAGTTGCGCTGACCGCAAAGTCCGCATCGCCAAGATTCTTTCCCGACAACGCACCGACTGTGATCGCTTGGTTGCCCTTGGCAACCGAGAACACCTGTTGGACATCTTGGGCAGGGCCGTAGTTGCTGTCCCCCAGTTGAGAAGCGGTGATCGTGCAGGAGCCAGCGCCCGTGAGATGAACACTGGATCCGGAAACACTGCAATTGCCGGCGGCGCCGAACGTGACGCCCAGGCTGGAGGACGCACTTGCGCTGACCGCGAAGTCCGGATCCCCAAACGTCTTGTTCGAGAGCCCACCGAACGTGATGGTCTGGGCACTACTGGCAATCAAAAACGACTGTGGAACGTCTGCCGCAGGACGGTAGTTGCTGTCGCCCGGCTGCGACGACGTAATCGTGCAAGAGCCTGTACCCGTCAGATGGACGGTGGAAGCGGCGACGCTGCATTGACCGGCAGTGGCGAACCCGACATCAAGACCCGAAGATGCAGTCGCGCTGACCGCGAAGTCCGGATCCCCAAAAGTCTTGTTCGGCAAGGTATCGAACGTGAGCGTCTGGTCCGCTAGTGATACCGTCAACGCCCCTGTGCCGCTGCTTGCGTTATAACCGCTGTCGCCTGCGAACGTTGCTGCTACACGCTCGGGTAGGTGCCGGGATTGATTCCGGCCAGGCTCGCATTGGGAACGCTCGCGATGCCAGAGACGTCGGTCGTGCCGTCACCGGCGCTGTTCCCATTGAGCGTGAAGCTCACCGTCTTGCCGCTCACGGCTGTAGAGTTGGCGGTCAGACTGACGGATAGATTCGCGGGGCCGCCGTAAGCTCCGGTCGCCGAAGCCACCACAAGCGTTGTGCCCACAGCATCACTAAAGCAGATGGTCACGTCGTGCAGAGTCGCGGTGACGGCGCTATCGGTGGTCGTGAACGAGGCCTGGTACCTCAGATAACGGCTACCGTTGAACTGCGCCAGCGATCCACCGTTGGTAAAGAAGGTGGCGGTCGTTCCATCCGGTCCGACGAAGCTGAATGGGCCAGATGTGCTGTTGCTGGCTGCCGCCTGAAACTGAACGTTGGTGCCGGTCGGAGTATCAGCCGTCCAGGAAATCGTTCCCCACTTTACTGCCGAGAGAGGATCGGGGTTGGCATCCTTGATCGAAGACGTAAAGGTGCCGGACGGTGCGAAGCCGGAATTGATATACGCCTTGAAACCGGCGTCAGTAGTGACGCCGCCGGTAGTCGGCTTCGACCAGACCGTGCCGCTGGTGGCGCCTGAGACTCTGGTGCCGCCGGCATAGACGTCGGCGCCCAGCGTAGAGGTACCACTCCGGGTAAGCGCATAGGTTCCCGGTGAGGGGTTCGCAGTCGGCCGGATTACCAGCGCATACTGAGTTCCTGCCGTCACTGTCGCTGGACTGCCGAAACTAGCGGTGAAATAACTTGCGACGCCGCCGTTGCCGAACCCGGTGATCGTTGCTGCCGCGAGATCAGCGCCCGTAGGCAGGCCGCCGCTAGTCGCCCTGAGCGAGAGCGTCAGATTGGGCGTTGTGCCCGTGCAACCGCTGCAGAACAGGTTAATGTCAACTCGCGTAAGCAGGCCCGTAACCGCAGGCGTGAACGCTTGTCCACCCCATGTCGTGATCGTGATTCCGACGCCGCTGGTTCCAAGTGTAGTGTTCTGCTGATCGATCGGAGAGCCGTTTACCAACGTGATATCGCCAGGGCTGCCGGTGAGGTCGCAATTGGTAATCGCGCCCGCCTGGAAGTCCGCCTGCGTCGTATCTGTCAGGCAGCCGCTGCTCGACGCCAGACTGAGGGAGAAATCCTGCGTTGTGATTTCACTGTCGTAAACCACAATCGAAGAATCCGTGACCGAGACATAACCTCGATCGCTGGCCGTGACACTCGGATACGTTCCCGCAGGAATACTCAAGAAGGTGTAATTGCCGTTGCTGTCGGTTGTGGTTGTCCTGGTGCCGAGGGCGACTGTCACCCCGCTGAGCGGACCGCCGCCAACTGCCGCGGTCACCGTGCCCTGGACAGAACCTCCCGCGCCCACCGGCGTACAACCCGGAAACGCGAAACTGCCGATTCGCGTATTGAAGCTCAGCCCGCTGACCGCATAGTACATATTGCTGTACCAGAACGTGCAGCCGTCGGGATCGAGTGTCATCGCACTGTAATCCCCCCAGCGAGTACACGTGCCGCCGCAGGTCCCCGTCTGCGTACTGGTTCCCTGGATGAGCAACTGTTCAGTCTGGCTAAGGGTGTTGACCGGATCGGTCGCCAGTCGTCCCGCATACATGATCGCGGGCAACGTCGTGCTGCTCGAGGTGCTGTAGCCCAGCGCCATGTCTCCGGCCCGGTCGACCGCCACACTCGGCATGAAGCGGTACATCACGTTCGCTCCGTCCGGATCCCAGGTTGCGGCCTGTGGCAGGTTCGCTGCCACCGTGCCCCCGGTAACGTCAACCTGGTAATAACGCGGCGCGGCAAAACCGCTGGTGTTGCCACGGCGCACGGTGTGGGCCACCCATAGCGACTCGACTCCGCCAATGTTGCTGTACTGGTTCTGTACCATCGCCCGAATGGCCAGGACGTCGAGTGGGTTTCCGCCCGATGACGGCGCGTTCGGCGGAGTTGAATTCGGCCAACTGGTCGCTGCCACGGGGACATCAGGTCCGGTAAACGTCGATAGAAGAGGACTGGCCCAGTTAACGTGAAACTTGTATACCGTGACCGAGTTTAAAAACTCCCAGGTAGCGACAAAGTAGTTCGGCGTGCCGGGAGGCGGCGTGCCCGTCTGCAGCCGCGCATTGCTGGGCAAGATCGCGAAGTCAGCGGCTGGAGCGTCGAAGGTAACCACCTGCACGCTCGGCGCATTGGCATACATTTGCGCCTTGTTGAGCGCCCATACTCGCGGATTCTGGAACGCCCCTCCCGAGGGATATCCAAACACGTTGGCTGACATGTAGAGCCCGTCAGGCCAGACGGCGAGCTTCGGGTAATCCCCCAGGCCCCCACTGACGCTGATGGAGAAAAAGTTCCATCCGCCGCTCACCGGATCGCCCGTCTGGGAGACCGCGAAGCACTGAAACGTCCCCGGGGGATTGACAATGTTACTCGAACCATCCAACTGGAAAGCGAAATCGCTGATGATCCAGCGGTCCTCAAACGTGTCATAGAGGACTACCGGGTCGCCAAAATTGTTGGTGTCACACAGGTTGCCGAAACTGCCCTGGCTCATCAGGGTGTTGAAGGTAAACGCCGCCACCCGAACGCCATCGCTCTTTCTGTAAACCCCAATTGAGGTGTTGATGGTTTGAATGTAGTACGTCGGTCCCGCGTCGCCATTGGTGTCAGGCGGATGGCCGGCGCCCCAATTGGCGAAATCGAGACCGTCGAAACTGTTACTGGGTGCTGGCGCCGGTATGCTGGGGATACTCTGGACCGGCGCAGACCGAGTGGGATTGGATGTCTGTGTGCCTGGGAGAAGCGTGCGCGTTGCCTGTGGCTCTTTCCTTTCCGGCCGCTCGAACTTCCGTGGAGGTATCTGCGGCAGCGTCCGCAAGTCACCATGAAATGAACGCCCGCGCCCCAGGTGTCCCTCGTGCGGACGGCGCATCCCCTTGGAACCCTGGGTTTGACCAAACAACGAAACCTGAACCATAAGAATGAGGAACATCACGGCACTCAGAGTGCGCGGGACACAGTGGCCCATTTGTAGTCCTCAGGAAGGAATCAAAGATTTTTGCGGCAGACTGCAAGTTTGCAGGCACCGCTTCTTGTCTTATCGGCGGGATTTCAGCATTACGTTATCGGGCCTAACCAACACATGCATTCAAGTCGTGGACGCGATTGCCGTTAGATACTCAGACATGCAACTACTTGGAAGAGGGTCATATTGGTAACGCAGGAAAAGAAAGGGACGCGACCCAGATGCCGAAACGGACGATTCACTTGACACTCATTAAGCGTCCGCTGATCGTACTCTTTGCCTTCTCCACTGTCCTGCTTCACGCAGGCGCCCAAGCTGCGCCGGATACCACCGCCGTTGCGGGGACATGGGGCGGCGAGTACATCATCCTTGAGGTCTCGGAGAGGGGCGCTGTAGCGGAGTTCGATTGTGCACACGGCCAGGTCACCCAGCCGCGCGCCAAAAAGTTCTGCAAGAGGTTGTGGTCTTCAGGGGTCGGCA
>CAZGSU010000026.1:0-12622 GCA_964528615.1 uncultured Acidobacteriaceae bacterium
GGTTTTTCGGCTCTGCCGTAGCCCACCACCGCAGACTTGATGGAGAGCGGGGAATATTCCGAAACCTCAAGGCCCGCCGCCGACGCGGCCAGCATGGCGACTCCACGCACCTGCCCCAGCTTGAGGGCGGATTTTACGTTGAGGGCATAGAACACGTCTTCGATGGCCACAGTGTCCGGGTGGTGTTCCTGGATAATCGCACCCAGGCGCTCGAAAATAATTGCCAGCCTATGGGGAAGGGGTTCACGAGGCGAGAGCTTGATGGCGCCACAAGTCAGGCACACCAGGCTGTCGTCCTGACCGAGTTCGACGATCCCGAAACCCGTGTACTCAGTGCCGCAGTCAACGCCCAGGACGCGCATAGGGGAAGTTTATCTTAAGAAGATCAGTTGCCAGATACTAGTTGTCAGTCGTCAGAACTGAGAACTGATTTTCAACAGCAGCGCGGTCTCCGAGCCTTGGCCGCATCGTATTCCCGGCAAAAGGCGGCATAGGCTTCGCGCGACGATACCATCCGTTCCCGACTCAAGAACCGCATGTATGCGGATTCGTCGAATATCTCACGCAAAGCTGCCGCCAGCACCGCCATCACGTTGCTTACGCTCCAAGGCTTCATGCCTGCTCCTCGGCCGCGAATTGCGTCGGCACGAAGGGAGATTCCTTGACCCTTGCCTGCTTGCGGCCAGACAGCACTCGCGTCCATTCCATCGACGACTCGATCAGGATCAATGCAACCATTACGATCAGTGTCGCGGTTACCACGGCATCGAGGCGATCGTTAAAAATCAGGCGAGCGTTCACGCCCGGACTGGAAACCAGCTGTGCGGCGTGCGACAGAAAACCGATGCGTGGATTGGAGTCAAAGACCTTGTGCCATGAGGCGGTAAAGGTCACGGCCACAAGCCAGACCAGCGGGACAAGAGTGACCGCCGCGTAATGTGCTTTGCCCATCTTGATGATGATGGTGGTCGCCACGCACAGCGCCACGGTGGCCAGCAACTGATTGGCGATGCCGAACAGAGGCCACAACGAGTTGATCCCGCCCAATGGATCTCTCACTCCCTGCCACAGAAAATATCCCCAGGCAGCCACGATAAGAGCGCTGGTGGCGAGGATCGAGGGATACCAACTGGTGCGGCCCAGCGGTTTCCACACGTGTCCGAGGGCGTCCTGCACCATGAAGCGGCCCACGCGGGTGCCGGCGTCGAGCACGGTGAGGATGAACAGAGCCTCAAACATGATGGCGAAGTGATACCAGATCGCCATGAGCGCCTGTCCGCCCAGGCTATGGGAGAAAATGTGTGCCATCCCCACCGCGAAGGCGGGGGCCCCGCCAGTGCGGTTGTAAAGCGTCTGTTCACCCACCGCCTGAGCCAGTGAGTGCATTTCGGTGGCGGTGATGGGAAATCCCCAGTTACTGATGGTCGCGGCTGCAGCTTCTGGCGCCTGACCGACAATTCCCGCCGGACTGTTGATGGCGAAGTAGATTCCCGGCTGCAGGACGCAGGCAGCGATCATGGCCATGATGGCGACCAGGGACTCGGCCATCATGGCGCCGTATCCCACCATACGGGCTTCGGTCTCACGGCGGATCAGTTTGGGGGTGGTGCCGCTGGAAATCAGCGCGTGAAAACCGCTGATCGCGCCGCACGCGATCGTAATAAACGCAAAAGGAAAAACATTTCCAGCGAACACCGGACCCGAGCCGTCGATAAAACGGGTGAGCGGCGGCATGTGGAGCGAGGGGTGCAGGGCAACGATTCCGAGGGCCAGCAAGGCGATGGTTCCGAGCTTTACGAAGGTACTCAGATAATCTCGGGGAGCCAGCAGCAGCCACACCGGCAGCGCAGAGGCCGCGAATCCGTAGATGATGATCAGGATTGCCAATGCCGAAGCGGATAGCGTGAACCAGGTGGCCACTGATGGAGTTTGGGAAGCCCACTGTCCGCCCCAAATGGCCAGCATCACCAGAACGAAGCCGAGCGCCGAAGTCTCCAGCACTTTGCCCGGGCGCAACCGGCGCAAATACACACCCATCAGAAGCGCGATAGGAATCGTCATCGCGATGGTAAATGTGCCCCACGGGCTCGCCTTGAGCGCGTTAACCACCACCAGCGCACAAACTCCCAGCAGAATCACGATGATGCTGATCACTGCAACATAGGCCACCAGGCCGCCCACGCGTCCAACCTCCTCGCGAGCCATTTCGGTAAGCGACTTCCCATCCCGGCGCACCGAGAACAACAGGATCACGAAGTCCTGCACGCAGCCGCCGAAAACGGCGCCGGTCAATATCCAAAGCGTTCCGGGGAGATATCCGAATTGTGCCGCCAGAACCGGGCCGACGAGTGGCCCAGGTCCAGCGATGGCAGCGAAATGGTGCCCGAAGACTACCCACTTGTTGGTAGGTACAAAGTCGCGGCCATTGTCCAGGCGTTCGGCGGGAGTGGCGCGCTGTGCGTCCAAAGTAAGTACCTTGGCAGCAATAAACTTGCTGTAGAAACGATAACCGAGGGCGTAGGTGCAAACGGCTGCGACCACCAGCCACATGGCGTTGATCTGCTCACCACGATGTATCGCGATCGTGGCCAGCGCCAGAGCTCCGAGCACTGCGACCAGGATCCAGATCAGGATGCGGGCGGTTTTGGGCATGAGATTCCGCGATTGTCGAAGATCAAGATATTGTGGCTAATCCGCTGCCGCCGCGCAATCGGCAAGAGAGGCTCCCATGGATTTGGAGGGAACAAAAATGCACCATTTAATGGTAATCTTACAGTTCCGTTGCCAGCTATTTACGGCAGAAGTGTATCCGGTCCGAGCTTAGATTCAACGAGCAACAGGACTGCCGAGGCACAAGTCCATATCCCTTGAGGAGCAGGCTATGAGAGTTGGCATACTCACTGGCGGAGGCGATTGCCCAGGATTAAACGCAGTGATCCGCGCCGTCGTGCGTAAGGGTTGTTTTCATCATGAAGACGAATTCGTCGGCTTTCTTGAGGGCTGGCGCGGGCTAGTTGAAGACAAGAGCATGCCCCTCGACCTGGCCAGCGTAGGTGGAATTCTGCCTCGTGGCGGAACGATTCTGCGCACTTCTCGCACCAATCCCGGCAAGAAACCGGACGGACTGGACAAGTGCATTGCTACGCTGAAGAAACACAAGATTGACGCGCTGATCGCCATCGGCGGCGACGACACACTCTCTGTGGCGCAGAAACTTCACGAGAAGGGCGTCGACGTGGTGGGCGTCCCCAAAACCATCGACAATGATCTTGCCGGCACCGATTTCACCTTTGGATTTGATACGGCGGTGAACATCGCCACAGAAGCCATCGATCGGGTCCACACCACTGCCGAGGCCCACAACCGGGTGATGGTAGTGGAAGTCATGGGACGTGACGCCGGGTGGATCGCGATGTACAGCGGCATCGCAGGCGGTGCAGATGTGATCCTGATTCCTGAAAAGCCTTTCGACATTGAGCAAGTTGCGGAGACGATACGTTTGCGGCATGCGCGCGGTCGCTACTTCAGCATTGTGGTGGTGGCGGAAGGGGCGAGATTCTCTACCGACGTCAGTGCGAAGCAAGGCGCGCCGGCCGTTGTTGATATGAGTAAAGATGAATTCGGACATGCCCGCCTGGGCGGGATCGCCAACATTCTGGCGGGTGAAATCGAGCGCCGCACCAATTTCGAAACCCGGACTGTAGTCCTGGGACACGTGCAGCGCGGCGGCTCTCCCAGCGCCTTCGACCGCATGCTGGCAACCCGCTATGGCTTGGGAGCGATTGACATGGTGCACCGCGGCGAATTTGGCTGCATGGCCGCACTGCGCGGAAACAAGATCGTTTCCGTGCCGCTGGCCGACGCCATTGCCAAGAACCGCACTGTGGATCAGGAAACTATCGACGTCGCGTCCGGCATCCTCGACAAGCTGACAACCGACAAGGTGGGCGTGGGGAGATAGAAGGTCGGACGTCGGGCGTCCTCAGCCCGTGTGGGGACGGGTCTCCGACCCGTCCCCACACGGGCTAATCCCCGAATGAACATGGCCGGACTCTATGCCCGCCTCGCGCCTTTCCTGCTGGATATCATCGAATTACTTCTGGTGCTGGCCGCGCTGTTATTGATTCTCATTCGCTCCGGGAATAGAACCGCGAATCACCCCTTCTTTCCACCCCGGTTTTCGAAGCTCGCGCGAAAGAAATTTTTCAGCGTGGTGATGGTTGGGCTGCTCGTCCTGGTTTCGCGGGTGGCGTTGATTCCACTTCTCGGTATCCCTGAACCTCGCTGGCATGACGAGTTCAGCTACCTTCTGGCCGCAGACACCTTCGCACACGGCCGGCTTACCAACCCTGCACATCCGATGTGGGTGCACTTTGAGAGCTTTCATATCATTCAGCAGCCCAGTTACATGTCCATGTATCCGCCGGCGCAAGGCCTGGTTCTGGCTTTAGGCGAGCGTTTGGGGCATCCGTGGATCGGTCAGTGGCTCATTACCGCGCTCATGTGCTCCGCGTTGTGCTGGATCCTTCAGGGCTGGATGCCTCCGGCATGGGCGCTGTTCGGTGCACTGCTGGCGGTCCTGCGCCTGGGCATTCTGAGCTACTGGATGAATGGATACTGGAGCGCCTCGGTAGTGGCGTTGGGCGGTGCGCTGATGCTGGGGGCATTGCCGCGGTTACAGCGAAGGGCGAGGATTCAAGATGCAGTGTGCGTGGCCCTTGGCCTCGCGATTCTCGCCAACACCCGGCCGTATGAAGGAATGATTCTCGCCCTCACCGTGGCGATCGCCCTGGCGATCTGGCTGGCTGGTTCATTGCGTTCGAGATCTTCCGTCTCTTTACGTCAGATTTTCTTGCGTCAGGTCTTTCTGCGTCAAATCCTGCCAGCCTTCGTCATTCTCGCAATCGCGGCGGCGGCAACGGGATACTACTATCATCGCGTGACCGGCGATGCCTTTCGCATGACCTACCAGGTCAATCGTGGGACGTATTCGCAGGCGCCATATTTCCTGTGGCAGCAGCCTCGACCTGAACCTCTGTATCATCACGCGGTGATGCGCGCTTTCTATCAGCGGGAGTTTCAGGTGTTTCTCGAGAGCCGCACGCTTGCCGGTTTCCTTTGTAACCTGGCGGAGAAGATCTGGTCGGCGTGGAATTTTTATCTGGGACCCGTGCTTACGATTCCTCTGCTGGCATTGCCCTGTGCATTTCGTGACCGGCGAATGCGGTTCCCTTTGCTCGCAGGCGTTGTTTTCCTGCTGGCAACGACAGTGGAAACCTGGACGTCGCCGCATTATCTCGCCGCTGCGACCGGGTTGTTGTATCTCGTCCTCATGCAATGCATGCGCCACCTTCGGTTCTGGCGCTGGCGGGGACAGCCGGTTGGCGCTGCCGTTGTCCGCGTCATTCCAATGATTTGCTGTGCCATGATTGTTTTGCGACTCGCGGCGGTGGTTGCGCGAGTACCCATCGAAGGCGCATGGCCGCGCGGGAACCTGGAGCGTGCCGCCATCGCAAACCAGTTGGAGAACTCGCCTGGCCGGAATTTGGTGATCGTACGCTACGGCCCGGATCACGATCTGAACCGGGAGTGGGTGTATAACGCCGCCGACATCGATAGTGCGCAGACGGTCTGGGCCCGCGACATGGGCGACCCGGACAACCAGGAACTGCTGCGGTATTTTCATGACCGGCGGGTGTGGTACTTGAATGCCGACCAGGCTCCACCCAGGCTGGAACCATGATTCCCAGTGGCCTGAATCCCGGAACGTGGCTCACCGCAAGGCGCGTTCGTGCTCATGGATTGCTGCTGGCGATCTGCCTCTGGACCGTCTACGCGGTGCAGATGTCCGCGCCCGGACTGCTCGACCGCAACGACCTGGTCAAGGGCACCGACTTTCTGCATTTCTATACGCTCGGAACCCTCGCGCTGCAGGGCCGCGGAGACCTTCTCTATGACATGCGGGCGCAAGCGGAACTGACGCGAAGGCTGGTGCCACAGGCACCTGACAGGTTGTATGTCCCGCTTTATGGACCCCAGGTCTCTCTTTTCCTCGAGCCCTTCGCCCGGCTGTCCTATGGTTGGGCCTTAGCCGCATGGCTGGCGGTGAATGTTCTGATCTTCGCCTTCTGTTGCTATGCGGTGTGGAAGACGTGTCCTCGCCTCCAAGAGCATGAATGGACTGTGATCATTCTGGCCATCGCCTTCCCAGGATTTTTTCACCTGCTGGCCTGGGGACAGACTTCTGGTCTTGCGCTTCTGTGTTTCACGCTGGCCTATCTCGCGCTGCGCCGAGACCGGCGATGGCTCGCGGGATTGGCCATTGGATCGCTGATCTTCAAACCACAGTTGGGTATAGCTGCGGCGGTGGTGTTTCTGCTGGCGGGCGAGTGGAAGGTCATCGCTGGCGGGCTAGCCGCGGCTGTAGTCCAGCTTGCCGCTGCCTGGACGCACTATGGTTCCTCAGTGATGCGAGCCTACCTGCACGCGCTCAACACTGTCAGAGAAGTCTTGCCTCTGCTCGAGCCGCGGCTTTACCAGACGCATTCGCTGCGCTCGTTCTGGTGGCTGCTGTTGCCGTGGCCTCAGGCAGCGTTTGGCTTGTACGTGGTCAGCGCTCTCGGCGTTCTGGCGCTTGCAGTTCGTGTCTGGCGAAGTGGAGCATCTCTGGAGGTTCGCTACGCTGCATTATTGTTCGCCACCGTACTCGTGTCCCCACATTTGACGGTGTACGACCTGGTGATTCTTGCGCCGGCGTTTCTCCTGCTCTGCGATTGGGCCGTCGCACACCGCGATCTCGCGCCCCCGGTCTTTCCGCTCCTGTATGCATGTTACCCGCTGTTTTTGCTGGGCCCGCTGGCGAGAACCATTCAGGTGCAACTGTCGGTGGTGGTAATGACAGCACTGGTGTGGGTTACTTGGCGCATCGCAAAGAACCCTCCGGTATCATCCTGAGCGCGCACGAACTTCGCGAAGCGAAGTTCGTCCTCCGCTCAGGATGACAGGCCGAACAAAAAGGTCAACGCTTCCGGAAATCGCTTGGCCCACTCTCTCTCGCTGTGGGTGGCGCCTTCGTCGATTTTTACTCGTAAACGGTCCTCTCTCAAACCGGCGCGGCGGAAGATGTGTTCCAGCTCTCGAACATCCTCGACAGCCTGCTGATCGCGATCCTCACCGCCCGCCTCTTTAGTCCCAATCGCCATGAAAATTTTCGCCGGCCACTTCCGGAATGCGCGACTGGCCTTCAGAAGCTGCCGGTTGGAAATAAATAGCGAAGGGCTCTCCAGCAGCAAACCGCCAAAGACTTCCGGACGATCCATCACGGTATAGAGCGAGATGATCGCACCCAGCGATGATCCGCCGAGCGCCGTATTTTCCGGCCCTCTCGCGATGCGGTACTGCTGATACACGAAAGGCATGACTTCATCCAAAAGAAAATCCGGATAGCGTTTGCCCTGAGGCCGGAAGATGCGAGGATGAAAAGACCGGTAGGGGAGATATTCTTTGGGACGGTCTTTCTGCGCGTTATCGATGCCCACGATGATCAACGGAGAAATTTTGCCCTCGCCGATCAGGCGGGTAGCCGCCTCGTCGGCCTGCCAGTCGACTCCGATGTACGCCGTGGCGGGATCGAAAAGGTTCTGCCCATCGTTGAGATAGAAAACTGGATACTGCCGGCCCTCGTTTTCCGGCTGGCTGTATCCCGGCGGCAGCCAGACTCGAAGCGTGCGCGTATTGCGGAAAATCCGGCTGTGGAATTCGTGCAGGCGCAACTCGCCTGTGACGATCGCCTGCAATGGTGTGCTTTCATCCATGAGAATCAGTCATGTTTTACGATTGCCCGATGTGGTGACGCCACAACACCGACGACAAAACTGAGATGCAGAAAATCAAAACCAATGAAGACAGACAAAAGACGCACCATGCCGCCAGTACAAATCCTTCGATATAGGTGAGGTAAAGGGCGAAGCCTAAGCCGGCTACGGACGCGACAGCCAGTCTTGCCGGAGTCTGAGCTTCACCACGATAGAGAGTTGCCAACACCAGCAGCGCGACGTATCCGATGATGCCGATCAACGCCACCGGAACACCCATGATTGCAGAGTAGGTGCTGCGGTTTACGATGTCACAGTTGAAGTTCTCTCCCAGATCGCAATACGCGGTCCGTGACGTGCCGTAGTGGTGATAAAGCGAAACCGATGACACCGCGACCCCAGCCAACGCCAGCACCACAATCAGCAAATAAACCCGCCGGGCGAAGGGCGTCATACCGGGTACTATCACGGCAGGCTGCATCCCGTCTTGCTCCCGAGCGCCGCCAGAGGCTGCGTGCCTTCGCGGCGTTCCCCATCAGCAAATTGCCAGGTGGGGAAATGCTTGATTCCCACGTCCTTGCAGGATGCAGCTTCCTCACGCGACCCGGGCACGCCGCACTCGACATAAGGAACGAACTGAAAAGACGCTTCGAACATTTCCTTCTGTTCGGCACAATGCGGACACCAGTAGGCGCCGTACATCTTCACCTGCTTTGCCGCCAGGCACTTGGCAAATTCATCGAGGCGATTGCCCCGCTTGCGCAGGCCCAGATAAACCACCGCGGCAAACGCGGCCACGATCAGCACGCCGGTGATAATCTTGCGCGTGGGCGATGAAGTGGCCTGCGCTTCGCGCATTTTGCTTAGTTTCGACACGCGATCTTTTTTATACCACGACGTTCAGGGCGGAAGGCAGCACATCGAGGCTTTGGCAGCGCAAGGTGAACACCTCGCCATCTACCATCACGTCGACCGGAGCCTCGAACTGGAAATCGATACGCTTCGCCGGCCGCCGCTCCGCCAGCGGATGGTTGATGTGCGTGCCGTCATAGAGCGTAGGAAGATTGCGAATGAGTCCCAGGCGTCCGATCGGCCCCCAACGCACATATTCGATCAGCCCGTCGTCCACCTCGGCCTTGGGGGCAATCATCATGGTACCGCCGGTGAATTTGCTGTTGCTGAAAGTGAGGAACAAGCATGGCCGCCGGTCGATGTCGGATTCTCCGTCCACGCTCAACGGGAACGGACGCCGCCGGAAACGTGCCAGGCTGATGAAGATGGATGACTGGTAGCCCACTTCTCCCCACCCGCTGAAACGGCGGGCGCGCAGCGTGGCGACATCCGCGGAAAATCCCATACTCAGCAGATTGATGTAGTGAAGCACTCCGGTATCGTGGGTGAGCCGCAGAACATCGCAGGGACGCGAGCGCCGCGCCAGCAGCGCTTCGATCGCGAACTCCACGCCTCGGTCGCTAAAGTCGCGCAGAAAGGAGTTGCCCGTTCCCAGGGGAAGGAACGCCAGCGTAGCCGGGCCGCCTTCGCCAGCCGGAAAAAGCCCGTTGACGATCTCGTAAGAAGTCCCGTCTCCGCCAACCGCTATAAAGTTCCGGTAGCCATTCGCGTAACCCTCGCGGGCTAACACCGTTGCCTGGCCGGGAGCGCCGGTCTCGACGACTTTCAAATTGATTCCGCAGGCGCGCAAACGATCGAGCGCGGGCCCAACCAACCTGCGGCATCGCCCTCCGCCTGCTGCCGGGTTGACCACCGCAAGAAAAGTGCTCGAGTCGCTCACGCGTGGTCGCTCATGGTTTCATCGGTCTTGGTCTACCGTCGTTCGTCTACAGTTCGAGAATGGCGGCTCGGCTCAGGGTCTTGCGGATTTCTTCGGCGAGAACCATACGCTTGATCTTCATGGCCGCCGTGCGTGGGAAGTCTTTTTCCCAGATTATGCAACCACCCACGCGTTTGAAATCTGGCAAGCGTCGATTGCGCGAGACGATTTCCTGCTTCAGCGCTTCGCCCAATTCCTGCGGCTGTCCTTCCTGCCCCTGCTCCAACCGCAGAACCAGCACCAGCATTTCATCGCCCAGGCTCTTGGCGGGCCAGATGTAGTTGGCCGCGAAGATGCAGTATTCCTTGAGCGGAAGCCCATCGAAGACGGTTTCAATATCTTCCGGATAGATATTTTTTCCGCCTTCGGTAACGATCATGTTCTTCTTGCGGCCGAAGAGTTGCAGGTGCCCGTCGCCGTCAAAACGTCCCAGGTCGCCGGTGAGCAGCCAGCCGTCCACGATGGTTTCGGCGGTCAGTTCGGGATCGTCCAGGTAATGCGACATTACGGTCTTGCCTCGCGCCGCCACTTCGCCGATGCCCTCGGAATCGGGATTCAGCACCCGCAAATCCACGCCGGGCAGAGGCTTGCCCACGGTATCAGCGCGAAACGGTTTCAGATCGTTGAGCGTGAGCACGGTGCCCGCTTCAGTCAGGCCATACCCATTGGCCACCGGAACGCCCAGGTCGTAGAAGAACTGCAAGGTGGACGGCTCCATGAAGGCGCCCCCGGTGAACATTGCCCGCAATTCTCCGCCGAATGCTTTATGAACCTGGCGCAACAGCACCCGGCTCAAACGTACGTCCGGACGCCAACCGGTAAAGAACTTGTTCACCGCGACTGCCCGGTCCAGGAAGAATCGCTGCGTCGCTGAAGCCGCTTCAAACTTGGCTTTGAGCCCGCGCTCCAGATTCTTGAGCACCATGGGAACCAGGCTCACGTAAGTAATCTTGTAGCGGACAAAGGCATCGCGCACGAACTCGGGCCGCAAAGTGCGCAAATGCACAACGCACGCGCCGCAAACGAACGGCCCGATAAAACCAACCATGAAATCGATGGCGTGATTCGTCGGCAGAATGCTCAGATAGCGCACGCCCGGCCAAAAGGGATACAGAGCAGTCAGCGCCTTGCATTGCTCCAGATAATTTTCGTGGGTGAGCACGCAACCCTTGGGCCGGCCGCCGGTCCCTGAAGAATAGACGATGCAGGCCACGTCCTGGAGCTGGCGCGGCACGAACACAGCATCACCCTTGCGACGAAAGTCTTCCCAGCGATGCGCGCCGGCAAGATCGGCCCCCGGCGGTGCCTCCGTGACCAGCACGGTTTGAACCTTGTTTTCCTTGAACCCTGGCGACTCCGTGATGGCGCGCCACAGGTAGTATTCAACCACCAGAAACTTTGCCTTACTGTGCGCCAGCAACTGCAGATGCTCGGCTGCAGTCAGCTTGTAATCGAGGGGAACCAGGACGCCACCACCGTGAAAAATGGCATACGCCGAAATCAGCCATTTCGACTGATTGCTCATAATGATCGCGGCGCGATCGCCGGGCTTGAACTCGGCGTCTTCGAGGGCCCGGGCCAGGGGCATCGCCATTTCTTTGAAATCGGAGTAGGTGAGGCGGGTCTTTTCCTTGTCGCGATCCGATTCGATCAGACAGGTCTCGTTCGGCCATCGCTCGAGCGCCTCGCGCAGGGCCGCGCCCAGGCAACTGTATTGGTCGAGATTGAGCATTAAAAACTTATTTCACCACACCGACACCGAATTACAGCGAACGACCTATTGATTAGTTCACCACCCGTTCCCAAACCTGCCCAATCACTGGGAACGGAGAACTGGAAACTAACAACTGGTTGTCCGTTAAGTTCGCAGTTCATACGGTCAAGATCGGTCGTGGCGGAAAATATTCAGAATTGGGTTCACAGCCTGGCTTGTATCCGGCCGGCAAGTGTTCTGAAGTCGGAAACCCCCTGCAATTCGTAGTCGGGAAGCTCGACGTTGAAGTGATGTTCCAGCCGCGTAAGCAGATCCAGGGCCTGCAGGCTATCGATCCCGAGTGTCTTGAAGAAGTCGTCGTCGGGCGTGAGCTTCTCGCGGGGAACCTTGAACTGCGCCGCCGCGAGGTTGAGGATTTCGTCCAGGGTTTGCTTGCTGTCTGCCATCAGTACACTCAATTCTACTCGAAAGCCGCTTTCTTCCGAATCATGGCAAGTAGGGCTGCGCGTCTTTGCTTTCCACGAATTTCTTCAATCCGGCTTCTACTGCAGGCTGAGTGAAAAGGTCGCAGAAGATATCGATCTCCAGTCGCAGTGCTTCATGAGGAATTGGCTTGATGAATTTCTTGGCCGCGGCCGACGTACGGCGGTCGAACTTGCCCAACTGAGCTGCCGTACCGCGAGCCGCTCTCAGGGACTCGCCCTCCGCCACTACCTGGCTCACCAGACCGATTTGCTGAGCTTTCGTGGCATTAAAGCTGCGTCCGGTGAGCAGCAGGTCGCGCACTACGGCATTCCCCAAATCCCGCTTCAGCCGGGGGATCCCGCCGAATCCGGGGATCAGGCCCAAACGCAATTCGGGAAAGCAGAAGCGCGCCATTTTGTCCGCGATGATCAGGTCGCACACCAGGGCCAGCTCGAACCCGCCGCCGAAGGTAACTCCATTGACCGCGGCGATGGTGGTAAGCGGCGAACCGTCGATTGCATTCATCACTGTATGGATGCGCTCCAGAAATTCCCTCACACCGCGGGCTGCTGATTGCTTGTCCATGCCCTGAGCACCGTGATAAAGCTCGCGCAGATCGGCTCCGGCGCAGAAGCCTGATTTCAAAGTACTGTACACAATCAGCGCGTGGGCGTTAGGTTCCAAATCCGTCAGAGCGGAGGCAAACTTCTCCAGCTCGGCGAGCGTGGACGAACCGATCTCGTTGCAGGGCTCGCGGTGGAGCGCCAGCTCGATGACTCCGTTCTTCAGTTCCCACGA
>CAZGSU010000027.1:0-45996 GCA_964528615.1 uncultured Acidobacteriaceae bacterium
ATTCCCGGGGTCTACAACAAAGACCGCGACAAGACCTTTTTCTTCTGGTCGCAGGAGTGGCGGCGCGATCGCGTGCCGGCCAACCTGGGCAGCGTGATCGTACCGTCCCTGGCGGAACGCGGAGGCAACTTCAGTGACGTGTGTTCACCCACGGCCGGATTGATTGACCCGACGAACTTCCCGAATTGCCCGGTGGATCCTGGCACTGGTCAGCGATTTCCAGGAGATACCGTTCCTATTGACCAGGTCAACGCGCCCGCTCTCGCGGCTGAAATTCCGGAACCTACTACCGGGTTGAACACCTGGAACGGCGCCCCAACCCTCCCCACCAACTGGCGCGAAGAGTTGTTCCGTATCGACCACAATTTTTCGGAGAAAATTCGCGGAACGTTTCGTTACATCCACGACTCCTGGGACCAGACTTATCCCACGCCGTTGTGGACCAACGGAACCAGCTTTCCTACCATCCAGACCCAGTTTGGCGGCCCTGGTCTCAGCATGGTGGCGCGCCTGACCGCAACCGCCTCGCCGACGCTGTTGAATGAGTTCGTCTTCAGTTACACCACCGACCACATAACGCTGATTCCGGTGGGCGCCTGGCAGCGTCCGGCAGGGATGACGCTAGGCTTGTTCCCGGGTGCGGACCAGGGCAAAGTCCCCGGCATCAGTCTCGGTGGTGGCGGGATTTTCAATTTCCAGGAGGACGTAGGATATCTGCCCAACGGGCCCTACAACTCCAACCCGACTTACACCTACAGGGACAATGTAACCAAGATTATCGGCAAGCATAACCTGCAGTTCGGCGCCTATTTCGTGGCCGCGCAGAAGAATGAGCTCGCGGCTCCGGGAACGGCGACGAACGGCACGTTTACCTTTGACACCAGTAATTCTGCCATCAGCACTGGCAACGCCTTCGCAGACTTGCTGATCGGGAACATCTCGTCTTTCTCTCAAGCCAGCTCGCAGCCCAAGTTTTACAACCGTTACAAGATTTTCGAGCCCTACTTCCAGGATGATTGGCACGTTACCAGTCACCTCACCCTGAACCTCGGGCTCCGCGTAAGTCTGTTCGGAACCTACTACGAGCGCTATCACAACGAATACAACTTCGACGTCAATCGTTATGTTGCGGGCGCGAGCAGCACCGATCCCAACACCGGGCTGGTCATTGGGGATCCTTTTAACGGAGTTGTGCAGTGCGGCGTCACGCCGGGCGTGCCCGACAGCTGCATGAAGGGACACCTGTTTAATCCCGCGCCTCGCATCGGTTTTGCCTGGGACCCAAAGGGTGACGGCAAAATGGCGATTCGGGGCGGTTACGGAGTGTTCTTCGAACACACCAACGGCAACGAAGCCAACGCGGAATCGTTGGAGCCCGCGGCCAGCCCGGCTGTGCAAACCACCAGCATCTTCAATCTGACCTCCTACGGTCAGGTGGTTCCCGCACCGGCCGGCAGCTCTAGCCCTCTGGCCATGATCTCCATTCCTGACAAGGCGGTCTGGCCCTACGTGCAGCAATGGCATCTGGATATTCAGCGCGATATTTTGAAGAACACCATAGGCACGGTTTCCTACGTAGGCAGCAAGGGCACGCATCTGACCCGGTTCCTTGACCTGAATCAGGTTCTGCCCACGCCCGACAGCCAGAACCCTTACAAAGTGGGCGAGCCGATTAACGGAATCGATCCGGGCACCGGCCTGCCTCATGATGACTGCGGGACCCTTACCACTCCGAGCGGTGTACCCGTTACCGGCCAAGCCGCGGTAAACCTGCAGATCGCATGCGGAGCCAACGCGGATCCCTTCCGGACCCAATTTCCCGGCATAGGCTCGGTGTCCGCGCTGCGCGAGCAGGCCTCCTCTACCTACCACGCACTGGAGGTTGCGGTACGGCATAATGTCGGCGGGTTGCAACTCAGCCTCGCCTACACCTACAGCCACTCGATTGACGATTCCTCCTCAGCCCGGGATGCTGTCATCCTGAATACCTACGACCTGGCCCGAGCCCGGGCCAGTTCGAACTTCGACCAGCGTCATCAATTCAATTTGGGATACGTGTACGACCTGCCGTTCTTCAAGACTCCGGGTCTGTCGCACAAACTGCTGGGTGGATGGCAATGGTCCGGGCTGGTCACGCTGCAAAGCGGCACGCCATTCAGCGTGGCCAACGGAGTCGTGGGAGACAATGCCGGTGTTGCCAACAACGTCAGCGTCAATTCGGCTCAGTCTTATCCCGATGTAGTGGCCGACCCGCGAAAGGGCGTTTCGAATTTTCCTTTCGACGGCTTCGGCCCGTTAGAGTACAACCCTTCCGCATTTGCGGCACCACGCGGACTGACCTTCGGCGATGCCCCCAGGAATCTGCTGACCAACCCGAAACGTACCAATTTCGACATGGCGCTCTTCAAGCACTTTGCCATTACCGAAAGCATGGGCTTCGAATTCCGGGCTGAGGCGTTCAACGTGTTCAATCACATTGAATACGCCTGGCTGGGCGGAGACGGCGGCTCGGCTGCTTCCAACAGCCCCTTCGCCAGTTCGAACAACACTCTGACTTGCTACGGAGCGAACAACTCGGCCGGAGATCCGACATGTACGGCAGCCAATGCCTATCTGCGGCCGGCCGTCGCGCACAACGGGCGCATTCTGCAGTTGGGAGCAAAGT
This sequence comes from uncultured Acidobacteriaceae bacterium, assembly GCA_964528615.1. Lineage (GTDB taxonomy): Bacteria > Acidobacteriota > Terriglobia > Terriglobales > Acidobacteriaceae > JAIQFF01. The sequence continues at coordinate 2,666 of CAZGSU010000027.1, forward strand.
TTATCTTCTAGAAGTTCTTGTCATCCTGAACGGAGTATGGGCTTCGCGCAGCGAAGCCCATACGAAGTGAAGGACCTGTGTATTCCTGGCAAGGCCGCGTCCTATAGGACCGTACAACTGGAGATCCATCTCTCCGTGGCTGCTTCGCTGCGCGAAGCGGCCACTCCGCTCAGGATGACAACGGGCTAAAGAGCTTCGCTCAGGATGACACCGCTATCCCACCTGCGCGTGTTCGCGGGTGGCGGTCACTGTCGTCAGCGCCTGCTCCAGGTCGGCGATCAGGTCGCCGGCGTTTTCAATTCCCACTGAAAGCCTGATCAGTTGTTCGGTCACACCCATCTTCGCTCGTTGCTCGGCGGAGATCATTCCGTGCGAGGTCAGCACCGGAATCGTGACCAGCGAATCCACTCCACCCAGGCTGGGTGCGAGATTGAACAGGTGCAGCGCCTCAGAAAAACGCCGGGCGTCATCTGCGGTGCCGTCGACTTCGAAGCTGAGGACGCCGCCGCCCCCGCGCATCTGCTCCATGGCCAGGGCGCGCTGGGGATGGCCTTCAAGGAACGGGTAGTGCACGCGCCGCACCTTGGCATGCTGCGCCAGGAACTGTGCCACTCGCAGGGCGTTGTCATTCTGGCGCTGGACGCGCACGGCCAGCGTCTTGATGCCGCGCAGGAGCAGCCAGGCAGCGTGCGGATCCATGTTCCCGCCCAGGGTGGTACGGGTGGCGTGGATGGTCTCGATCAAATCTCGGCGGCCGGCGACGATGCCGCAGATCAGGTCCGAGTGTCCGGCGAAATATTTCGTCCCGGAATGCATGATCAGGTCGATCCCGAAATCTGCTGGGCGCTGGTTGATGGGCGTGGCAAAGGTGCTATCGATAAACGTAATCAGATTGTGCTGCTTGGCAAGCGCGGCCACGTTCTTCAGATCGACCACTCGCAGCGTCGGGTTGGTCGGAGATTCCAGATAGAGCAGCCGGGTGTTCGGCCGGATGGCCCGTGCGTGCTGATCGTATTCGGTGGTATCCACAAACGTGGTTTCGATACCAAACTTGGGCAGCCACTGGCTGAGAAATTTTGTTGCCCCGCCATAAATGTCACGCTGCGCAACCACGTGGTCGCCGCTTTTTAGCAATGCCAGGATCGAAGTGGTGATGGCGTTCATGCCGGACGAGAACAGCTGTGCTTCATCGGTGCCCTCGAGTTCCGCAATCACCGTTTCGGCCACCGTGTTCGTGGGGTTGCCGTAGCGGGTGTAGAACATGTCGGTGGAGGTGGCGCGCACCTGCTGCTCGTTGTCGGTAACTTCAAAGGTGGAAGTCTGGTGGATCGGCGTGGCCAGCGGGCCATTTTTCCTCTGATGGTCTGCCGCGCCGCGAACGGCTTCAGTTTCCGGATGGTGCTTGTGCTTTTTCATACGGCTCCTTCCGTTTACTAGGCTCCGGCCAGAGCTGCGTCGAACGCCGGCACCGGAGACAGCCAACCGGCAGAGCGCGGATGGCGTCCGCTGGTGAGCTTGTCAAATTCAGCTTGCAGGGCACGCGTGACCGGGCCGGTTTTTCCGTTGCCGATGGTGCGGAAGTCAATCTCCTGGAGGCCGACCACCTCGGCGGCGGTGCCGCAGACGAAAACTTCATCGGCGATGTAAAGCTGGTCCCGCGAAATCGCCTCTTCGACCACTTGGTGCCCGAGGTCGCGAGCCAGCATTAACAGGCTGTCTCGGGTTATGCCTTCGAGAATGGCTCCGCGGCCCGGGGTGTAAATGACATTATTGCGTACCAGGAAAATGTTCTCGCCCGTACATTCCGCGACATAGCCTTGCGGATCGAGCATGATGGCCTCATCGAAGCCGGCACGCTGCGATTCGGTCTTGGCCAGAATCGAACTCACGTAATTTCCTGACACCTTGGCTTTGGTCATCATGATGTTCGGATGCAGGCGGGTGAAGGATGCAATGTTGGCGCGAATGCCGCGCTCCTTGGCCTCCACGCCAAGAAAGGCAGTCCACTCCCAGACGGCAATGATCAGGCGGGGTTTGCCGCTGTCCACCACCAGGTCCATGGCCCCGTCGAGATAAATCACCGGACGGATGTAGCAAGCGGAGAATTTGTTTGCTGAGACAGTCTTGTGAATGGCATCGATCAGCGAATCGCGTGTCCAGTTCAGATCGCGGAAGCCGACGATCAGGGCTGAGTCGAGCAGGCGATCGACGTGTTCCTCAAGGCGGAAAATGGCCGGACCCTGGGGGGTGGCGTAACAACGAATGCCTTCGAAGACGCTGAAACCGTAGTGCAGGCCGGCATTGACGATCGGGAGTCCGCTTTGCGCGGCATCCTTCAAGCCGTCATCAAGCCATACGTACTTTGCGGGATTTGCCATGAAGCTCCTCGGTCAAGAATGAACGTTCGAGCCATCCCAAACGTTTCAAGAGTAACGTTGCGGAGGCGAACTGGGCAAGGGATGACAGTTATCGGATGTCAGGGTCAGCCGTGATCTTAAACGCACACGTAGGCCCGGACGTCTCGTCCGGGCGGGCGAGCACAGCTCGCCAGTCTAATTAGCCGATTAATACCTGCCGGGCTGTGCCCGGCTGGCGGGCGGGGCGCCCGCCCCCTACGTGGACCGAGTTCCGGTTGCCACACTCCGCCAAGTTCTCGTAAGCTGTGCCGACTGTTCTACCCTCGCGGAAAGGTGTGCTGAATGCCAAAGAAGAAAGCAAAGCCCGTCGTGAAACGCAAAGCTGCAAGATCGGTCAGACTAAAAAACACAGGTCCGAAGGCGGCAGCCAAGAGCACCAGGATGGAGCTGCGACATGTCCCCTGGCATACCGTCGAACTGGAAGACTTGAACCCGCTGTTGCAGCGTCAGTTCGTGGTTGGTCAGGCAATCATGGTGGCTCGCGTCCTGATGAAGAAGGGCTGCATCATTCCATTGCACAGTCACCACAATGAGCAATTCACGTATATTCTGGAAGGCGCGCTGAAGTTCTGGCTTGACGGCAAAGAAATCGTGGTGAATGCGGGCGAGGTGCTGACCATACCGCCCCACATGCCGCACAAAGCGGAAGCCATGCAGGACACGGTTGATCTCGACATCTTCAACCCGCCGCGCGCCGACTGGATTGACAAGTCTGATCAGTACTTACGTGGCGGCAAATAATTCATCCATCCCGTATGCTAATACCTGAATGACTGACCAGGCCGCCTCCATCTCAAAACTGGAACCAGCCGTGTCGCAATTGCGCTGCATTGGCTGCGGAGCTGTGGGCGAGGACGGGGCCAAAAGCGTCCGTTGCCCGCAATGCGGCGATCTGCTGGAAGTAATTTATCCAGGCTGGAAGACAAGGGGTCGCGCGGATGGCCTCGACGCGGCGGGGCTCAAAGATCTCTGGCGGCAACGCCGTACTTCTTACAGCGCACTCGACGAAAGTGGGGTCTGGCGCTTTCGCGAAATGCTTCCCGCTTTGCACAATTGGAACCGGGTCATCACCCTGAGGGAAGGGAACACGCCAGTGTACGAACTGCCTTCCTGCGGGCGCGCGGCAGGAGTGCAACAGCTTTACGCCAAACACCAGGGCATGAATCCAACGGGGTCATTCAAGGACACGGGCATGACCGTGGCCGCGTCCTTTGCCCGGCAGGGTGGATTTCGATGGGTGGCGTGCGCTTCTACCGGGAATACTTCAGCATCGATGGCCGCCTATGCGGCGCGTGCCGGAATGCGCAGCTTGGTCTTGATTCCACAGGGACAGATCACCTGGGGCAAACTCTCGCAAGCGCTCGACTATGGCGCCGTGACCTGCCAGTTGAAGACTGACTTCGATGGTTGCATGCGAGTGTTGGACGAAGTAGTGCAGCGCATGCCGGTTTATCTCTTAAATTCGGTAAATCCATACCGCCTGGAGGGCCAGAAAACAGCCGCGGTGGAATTGCTGGAACGCTTCGACTGGCAAACCCCGGATCACGTGATTGTGCCCGGCGGCAATCTGGGAAATTCCTCCGCACTGGGGAAGGCATTTCTCGAGATGAAGGAACTCGGCCTCATCTCCAGGCTGCCGAAGCTCTCGGTGATCCAGGCCGAAGGGGCCAACGCGCTGGTCCGAACCATGCGCGAGACCGGGGGAAAAGAACTCGTTCCGGTGCATGCTGAAACCATGGCGACGGCCATCCGGATCGGGAGTCCGGCGTCTTGGAAAAAAGCGGTGCGCGTGCTCGAAGCGACCGGGGGCGCGGTCGAGCAGGTGAGCGAGGTTGAGATTGCGCTGGCGAAGGCGGAAATTGGAGCGGACGGCATTGGCTGCGAGCCTGCGTCGGCGGTCACACTTGCGGGGTTGAAGAAGTTGGTGGCACAGGGATTCGTCAAGAAGAACGAATCCGTGGTGCTGATCTTGACTGGCAATCTGCTGAAGGATCCGGATTTTACGCTGAAGTTCCATCGTGGAGACTTGTTTACCGGCACGCCGCACGAAGAGGAAGCCGAAAGCCTTCTCACCCATCGACAACGCGCGCCCATGGTCCTGGATGCGAGTGTGAACGCAGTGATAAAGGTGCTGGAGCACGCGGAGAGAACAAACCCGGCTGGGTAGCGGGTTTGGATCGGCCGGGAGGGCACGACGAGCCGGGAGGGCACGGCTTACAGCCGTGCCGAGCTATCCCCTAAGGCGGAGTTACGGCACGACTAAAAGTCGTGCCCTCCCGATGCTGAGGGAGCGACGGGCGTCCTCGGCCCGTCAAGGTTTCGCTCAGACAGGCGGGACGCCCGTCGCTCCATTGCGATCCAAACGAATGTCCGAAAAGAAAAATCCCGCGTCCGCAAAATCACAGCTGAAGCTCGTGCTGCCCGCCACCTCCGCCAATCTCGGCCCGGCATTCGACGCCGCGGCGCTGGCCTTTGAATTATTCCTGAAAGTCCGGGCCCGGACCGCGGATGATTTCTCCATCACTGCCAGCGGTCGCGACGCCGAAATCTGCAGCCAGCTTGAGAACCATCTCATTCTGTCCACTTATCGTGACGTGCTGCAACAGGAAGGGAAGCCGGTACGGCCGCTCACGCTGTCCATCGATAACCAGATTCCCGTCGGCAAGGGCTGCGGTTCTTCGGCAGCGGCGCGCTTGGCGGGGATTGCGCTGGCAGTCCACTTTGGCAGGCTGCGCTGGACGGACAGCCGGATCATCGGCGAGGCCTCTCGCCGCGAGCATCATCCGGACAATGCTGCCGCGTGCTGGATGGGTGGACTAGCGGTGGCGCGGATGTCGGGTAATGCTGAAGCGCAGGTCGCTTGCATCACACCGAAGGGGAAATGGCCGCTGCTGCTGGCGGTCCCCGATGATGCCCTCCCCACTGAAGAAGCCCGCCGCGTGCTTCCCACCCAATATTCGCGCGCCGACGCTGTAACCAACGTTCAGAACTCGATGCTGCTGCTGGCGGCTTTTGTGCAGGGCCGCCGTGATCTTCTGGCTTCAGCTCTGGACGATCGTATGCACCAGCCTTACCGCGCATCGCTGTGTCCGTTGTTGCCGGCGCTGCAGAAACTTGCCGGCCGCAGTCCGGGTCTTCTGGGCGCCGTCCTGAGTGGAGCGGGGCCGTCAGTGCTGATTTTTCTGGGTGAAAAGACGAAAGACGAAAAACGGAAAGTCCAGAAAGTGAAAGACGGAAAAGTGAGCGCAGATCGCGCGGTTGCGCAGGTGGGTGCTTACCTTCTGGCGCACGGACTCAAGGCCGAACTGATATCAACTGCGATTACCAGACAGGGAGCGGGCCAGGGCAGAGCCTGGATCAAACGAAGCTCCTAACCGCGACGGCGTTGCTCACGGTTCGCCAGCTGATTCGCCGCTACCAGCTGAAAGAGATGCTGCTCGAAACTTAGATCAGGCTCGACTGCAAAGCGCTCCGGATAGGAAACCAGGGCGCTGAGAAAGCTCTTGATTTCGTACTGCCCATCGCGCTCACGAGTGGCGCGACCCATGCCCGAAGCACTCGGGCGACGTTTATTGTTCTTCATGCTCCTCCCAAGTTTGTTCCCCGCCGCAAAGCTGGCCGGAACACACGACGTCCCGCCTGGTTATTAGGGGAGACAAATGAATACGCGGGCTAGGAAAACGTGTAAATGGCACTCTCGTGCTATGCCACTTGCAATGCCGAAATACGTGTGTAGAATCCCTGCCCATCGCTTTCTCCTACCGTTTCTCCTCAAGGCTCAGGGCTCGCAGCTCCGGCTTGAGGAAGGTTGCGTCGGTGAACCCACCATCACGAGATGAATACCAGGACTTTTACCGGCAGCTCCGTGCGGTCTTGGCGTCGTTGAAACGCGGCGAATGCCATCTCTGCCAGAAGAAGGTTAAGTTTATTCAATCCGGCGAGAACGTCGTCGGTTCTTGCGGGCACAAGCTGTACAAGGGAACGCTGGCAGCGTTTCCCAAGCCGCCGGGCAATCTGGAATCAGGAGCTGGCTGAGTTACAAGATGCCCTTCGTTTCCTCGCCCTGCAATCCTCACTGACGGCTGGCGGGCGGGACGATGCCATTCATTCGCAGGTACTCCACCATCTGTCCGTAATGATCAAAGCAGTGGCCGGAGGCGCCGATGGCGAACCCCATGCGGGTTCCGGTACCCTCGCCGAAGGGACTCTTCACCGGAGTGAGCAGGTTCTTGTCGTCGATGGACCCGGCTGCTTTATGAAGGTAGGCAAAAGAATCCTTCAGGTATTTCACGATGTCAGCCTTGGCAAGGAGGGACTCCGGGCCATTCTCATCGCTGGTATCGACCGGCGGCTTCTCGCCCAGAATGGCGGCAGCCAATATGTAGTTGACCGTGGCGACGTGTTTTACCTGCTGGCTGAAAGTGCGCACTCCTTTGAACTCGCCGCGGGTCGGGGCGAAGGGATACTTGTCCTCAGGCATGGCTTCCGCCGCGGAGACGACTTCACTCTCGACGGTACTGACCGCGTGATTCAGAACCTGGCTCACCGTGCGATCTTCTGTCTTGTTGGTTTGAGCGAATGCAACTGTGCTGCATAGAAACAACGATAGCCACAAAACGTAAATGCGCTTCATCAGTGTTCTCCTTAATATTGGCGAGAGAGTATTCCTGACGCCGTTAACCATCAGTCTCGCACTACGGACGGCGTCAGCTCCAATTGCTCCGCGGTAAGGCGGTGACGGCGGACGGCAACCAGTCCGCCGACCAGAGTGATCGCCGAACACAAGAGCGCCGAAGGAACTCCCACTCGAGTGGCCAGCGCACCCCAGGCCGCGCTGCCCAGCGCCATCCCTCCCTGCAGCACCAACAGGTACATCGACAGCGCTCGGGCGCGCAAAAATGATGGAGACATCGTCTGGGCCGCGATGTTCAGGCATGCCAATATTCCAATCCATGCCGTGCCGCTGGCAAACATTACCAGGCATAGCCAGGTGAACGTCTGGACGCGTCCGGCGGCGAAAGTCATGGCGGCAAACAGGAGGATGTCAAACGCGACAACGCCGTCGACGGACAAGCGAGTGCGCACTCGAGGCAACACAGCCGCGCCCGCAAGTGCCCCCAGGCCAAAGAATCCCAACAGCAAGCCGTATCCGGTCGCGCCATGGGGACGAGCCAGCAGCGGCAGCAGCGCGGGCAGGGAACTCGCCGCCAGGCTGAAAGCTCCGGTGCGGATCAGGATCGAGCGCACCAGCGGGGCTCCGCGAACATAGCGGAGTCCGGCCACGATCGCTTCACCGACCCGGCCGGTTGCGACGTGCTCGAAGTGAGGACGCTTCCAGCGGTACAGGAAAAAGATCACGCCGAAGAATGAAGCCGCATTCAACAGAAATGCAACGCCGGAACCGGCGGTTGCGATCACCAATCCGCCGAGAGCTGGGCCGACGGCACGCGCCACATTGAAGCCGACGGAATTCAACGCCACCGCGGGAGCATGATTTTCCGGACAGACTACTTCCGGAGTAATCGCCTGCCACGCGGGATCGTTCATGACCGCGCCGAGTCCAAGAATGAACGTGAACAGAAGCAGCGTCCACGGGGTTACGAAATGCTCGAGGGTGAGAATGCCGAGCAAGGCGGCGGCTACCACCATCCAGCTCTGCGTGATGAGCAGAAATCGGCGCCGGTCAACCATGTCTGCCAGCGCGCCTGCGGGCAGGATCACGAGAAACACCGGTAGGGTGGTCGCGGCGGTGACCAGGCTGATCATCAGCGGAGACATGGTGAGCTGGGTCATCAGCCAGCCCGCGCCCACGTTTTGCATCCAGGTTCCGGTGTAGGAGATTACGGCGGCGATCCAAAGCGAACGAAAGAGGGGCTCGCCCAGGGGCGCCCAGGCTGATGTTGCCAGATGCCGAGGCAAGCTCGGCGGCATCGGTGTGTTAACGGCGTCCGCCATATTCAAATTCCGGCAACCTTTTCCGCAGCAACCGTCGCGCCGCCGAACGGCCATTCATGATTTCGCCAGGCCCGCACCAGATAAATAATGACTCCGGTGATAAGTATTACAGCGGCGTAGCGGACCTGTTTCAAAGAGTTGGTGCGAGAGACCAGCACAAACACGAATCCAATCGAAGCCAGCAAAGCAGGCAGCGGAAAGAACCACATGCGGAACGGGCGTGGTAAATCCGGCCGCCTGATGCGCAACACGATCACGCCAATCGCCTGCACCAGGAACTGGAGCGTAATGCGGATCACGACCAGAGCGGCGATGACATCGGCCAGGGCAAAGAAGCAAAAGACGATTGCCACTCCGCCCAGCGCGAGCAGAGAAACGTAAGGGAAACGGTGTTGCGGATGCACCCGGGCGAACGCGTGAAAGTAGTTGCCATCCAGGGCCGCCGCATAAGGCACGCGCGAGTAGCCGAGCAGCAGCGAAAAAACCGACGCAAACGCGGTCCACATCACCAGCCCGGTGACCAGGTTCGCGGCCCAGGTGCCGTAAATCCTTTGCATGAAAACAGAAACCACATACAAACCGCGATTAGACTGTCCTGTGGGCGTGATTTCCTGCCAGGGAACGACGCCGAGAATACTCACGTTCATCAACACGTATAGACAACCTACCAGGAGAATGGATAGCAGCAGCGCCCGGGGGATGGTTTTGCCGGGGTCCTTTACCTCATCGCCCAAAAAGCAGACATTGTAGTAGCCCCAATAATCATAGGTGGCAACGAGCATGGCTGAACCCAGCCCAAGAAAAAAATTATGTGACAAGGTGAAAGCGCCGGGAGGAAAACTGAAAGCGCGCGCGGCTTTGAAGTGGCCGAATCCCGCGACGATGATCCATCCCATGGTCACCAGCACGCCGGCCAGCAGCAGTTTTGACATCCAACCGATGCTGGTGATCTTGCGATACAGCAGCACGACCGCCATGACGACGATGCCGATGGCGAGAAACGTGGCCCCGGAGACAAGCCAGCGCAGTTGCAACGTCCCCAGCAACGGCACGTGCAATTCCCAGACGTGATCAGCCAATTGCAATTCAAGTCCGGGCCAGAAATAGGACGCGTACCCAGCCAGCCCGATCGCGCCCGACGCCACCGAGAGCGGCGCGCTGAAAGAAAGCTGCCAGATAAAAAGAAAAGAAACCAGGCGTCCCAGACTCTTGGAACCGTAAATCTCGCGCAAATAGTTGTAGGATCCGCCGGACCCTGGCATGGCCGCGCCCAGCTCCGCCCAGACCAGGCCGTCACACATGGCAAATACGGCGCCCAGGATCCAGCCCAGCATCGCCTGGGGGCCGCCCATGGCGCTCACGATCAGTGGAATGGTGATGAACGGCCCCACTCCGATCATGTCGATCATGTTCAGCGCGGTGGCGCTGCCGACGGTGATTCCGCGAATGAGGGAGGGAGGTGTGCTGGTCGTTTGGCTTGGGTCGTTGGTCGTTTGTCGTTGGTCGTTGGCCAGGACCATGAGCTTCACGGGTGGACCGCGTTAGACGTAGATCGAAATCGAAAAATGTAAAAACAAATTCAGCACGGCTTCTGCGTCCTGGAACTGAGCCGAGGGCGAGACGCCCTCGGGACAGCCGGCGAGAACGCCGGCGTTACTGAAATGCCTGCCCGCAGGGGCCAACGACCAACGACCAATGGCCAACGGCTGCTTTTAGTGTCCCGCGTTCAGCAGGTTCACATACAAGCGAATTGCTCCTGGCACTCCTGCCGGCAGCTGGCGGAAGAAGGCATAGCCGGCAAAAATATACGTACCCTTGCCGTATTGCGCCCGCAACAATCCGCCTTTGAGCGGAGGCTCACCCGGGTCATGAGATGACAGCAGCGGCTTGAAGTTACTGTCCCACTGGTCCATGAAATACAAGCCTCGTTCCTGTACCCAGCCGTCGAAGTCATGCGGCGTGATGGTATTGGGATCGTGAAATATGCTGTCACCCGGAGCAAGAATCTCCACCGGAGCCTCTTCCACCGAAACCCTGCCCCGGCTCAGTTGCGCGCGGAATGGTGTGAAGTGGCCGCTGTTGAAGTCACCCGCGCTGGCGTTGTATTGCACGATCAGAGTGCCGCCTGCGGAAACATAGTCCAGGAGTTTCTTGTTATTGGCGGCAACGTCTTTCTGGGTGTCGTAAGCGCGGATGCCAAGAACAATGGTTCCATACTTGCCCAGGTCTTCGGACGCGAGTTTCTCCGCGGGCACAACGGTTACGTCGATGCCGATCTGCCGCAACACCGCGGGAATTTCGTCGCCCGCGCCTGGAATATAGGCGACCTTGAGCTGTTTGGGAACTTTCACATCCACGATGCTGACGCGCTGCAAGGCCGGTTGATAGTAATAAGCGCTCGCCAGATCCTCGCGCGTGACCAGTGTGTAACCTTCGCTGTAATCCTTTCCGCCTGCACTTAACACGGCGCGAATCTGCGCTTGGCCTTCCTGCAGGCTGCCGGGAACAACTTTGAATTCAAAGTCCTTCTTTTCACCTCTCTGGCGCAATGCGACGGGAATTTCCTTGGGCTCAATCCGCCAGCCTGCCGGGGCCTCCAGCCGCAGACTGCCTGAAGGTGCTCCCGTCAGGTTAGAACTTACCCCAACTTTCACGCTCCGTCCGTGACCGTTGGCGATTGGGATGACTTGCTCGCCCGGTTCCAGTTCGACCGAGAACGTCGGCACGATTGCCAGCGGACGTTTTTCGTCCACACCCTTTTCGTCGGAAAACGTGATCAGCACGGGTGCGGAAATTTCGGGTAATGCCGACGCGGCTTTCATCTTGCTCTCGCTTCCGGATCCGGAAACCAGCGCCGGGATTTCGTAATCAGCAACCACACGAAAGGGAGGCGGTGGGAATGACAGATTCTGATATCGGGGTTCGTCGACGGTATAGACGCCATCGCGCTCCGGGTCGTTGCGATGCAAAGCAGGCTTGGTGCTGGCAGCGTCCGCAGGCAGCTCCAGAGGAAAGTCGGTTTGATAATCCTGCCCCGGCTGCAATGAAGGAAGCTGCTCTTTCCACTGGCTGCCTCTGACATGGCCCTGCACCGGCAATTTCCGAAGTTGTAGCGGGTAAGCCGACCCGTTGTGAAGAGTCACCTTCACCGTAAATTTCTGTCCAGGAGAAATCGCAGCCAACGGGTCTTGTCCCGTTTGCAGTCGGGTCTGGGGGGACGGCTCCGCCAGAGAAGCTTGAAGGGAAAGGTTGAGCGCCAGATTGAGGGCCGCGCGGGCCTGCTGTTCTTTTTCTTTCAGGCGAACCAACATCTCTTGCTTGCGATCTCCGTTAGCGACCTCATTTTCCAAACGCGCTAGCGATTCCACTACGGACAGCAAGGGCGCTGCCGCACTGCCGGGATTCGTCGCGGCGTCTTTGGCGGCTGCGGCCACATTCTCGGCCGTCTTGGCGAGTTCCGGTGCCGCCCCGGCGTTTAACCCCGAACTCAACCCCGTGAGACTGGTATCGATTCCGTCAAAGAAGTCTTTTTCGTGACCATCTTTATCCGTAGCCGGCGGCACCACTGAGTCAATCAGCTTGTAGTACGTGAAACGGTCTCCGGGCTCAACTGACCAGCCGCCGGCTCCCTGTGAAAGCTGGTGCCGCAATCCTTCCATTGCGAACTGGATGTACGACATTCCCAGCACCGGATTCACCTGACCGGTGTTCAGCCTGACTGTGTAGTTTTCCGCGGGGCACGTGCTCGCTCCAAAGCCGCAGACGTTTCCGATGTAAAGTTTCTTGGCCTGCCAGGGAAGCAAACCCTCTTTAATCTGCTCGGGGAAACGATTTGGATCAGCAGCCGCTCGAAACGCTTCTTTGGTGAGAATCGCGGAGGCCTGATGATGGCCGTGCCCGTCGCGCTCGGTTCCGGAAAAACGCGCAATCAGAACATCCGGGCGAAAGGTTCGGATGACTCGCACCATGTCCCCGAGCGGGATATCGTGTCCGCCCCACTTCTGAAAGGTCTCGTCCGGGTTTTTGGAATAGCCGAAGTCCGCCACCCGGCTGAAGCGCTGCTCCACTCCGTAATAACGATCCGACGCGGTCAGCTCCAGCGCACGCAGAACGCCCAGCACGTCGAACAGATTGCTGCCTACCTTGTTTTGTCCGCCTTCCCCGCGGGTGAGAGTCATCAACAGCGTCGTGACTCCGTGGCCGCGGGACTCGAGCGTCAGCATACCTCCATCTTCATCGTCCGGATGCGCGGTCGTCTGCATCAGGCGGGCCGTGGTCTGCAGCCGGACCAGCATCTGCTTCAGGCCGGAGGCGCCTGTATCCGGAGGCAGGGGATCGATCCGCGTGGGCTGCGTCCCCGAAGCCTGGGCTCGAACCAGTACCGGTCCTGTACCCAGCGACACCAGCAGGAAAATGCCGACGGTGCACAGCATCCAGATCCACCATGTTAGGCGCTGGACATGCCCAGAGATTCGAACTCGGTGGCGAACACTTTTCATGGGTAGGGGATGGTCGTTCTCGACGATGAGAGGCAAGATTTTTTCCGGGTTTCCTCTTTAGATATATGGACTGTGCGGGAAACGAAGAGTTAGCCGCCAACCGTTGCAGCTTATCCTATCTGAAATCATTTGCCCGGCGGCGTGCTGCTCGGGGTCAGAACCGCCTGCTGGCAGGCATGCGCCGAGGTCAGCAACTCGTCAAACCGGCGATCACTGTGCAGCGCTCTCAGCAAGGGATCGGAAAGCAGATTGGAATAGGAGCAATAGTTCTGTTCGATGCCGGTCTTGAGCTGGTGAAAGGCAGCTTCGTTCTTTCCCGCATAGGCGAACAGCGTTCCCTGATAGTAGGAGTTTTCAGGGTCGGGATCTGAAGGCCCGCTGGTTTCTGCGTCGTGGGCCATGCGGTCGAGTTCCGACGGTGGCCGAAGTCCCAGAACGGCTTCCACCAGATCACGGCGGTAGTGGGGAGCGTTCGCCATGCGCTTTACAGCCTCGCGCGCTTCTGCCACCCTGCCTTCCCGGAGGAGCAGGGAAGGAGTCGCGTAGTTGGCCCACTCGGAGCCCGCATCGAGCTGGATAAAATCACGGGCCCGATCGAACCTGCTCAATTCCATAAAGGCCCAGGCACAGGAGCGGAACGAGTAGTTTCCGGGAGCTAAAGTGAGCGCGGTATCACATTGTCGCGCCGATTCCTCGAGCATGCCTGCATAGCGTTGAACATAGCCGAGGGTGAAGTGGACCTGGGCATTCTCTGGCCGGCGCTTGACCAACGCCACGGCTTCCTCGTAAGCCTTTCCTACTTCGCCACGATCCACCCGATTGACGATGAGTTGTGACGCTGCGGCGATCAAATTCGGATCCAGTACCAGCGCGCGTTCCAGGGCAACGTTCGAACGCTGGAACATCTGCTCTCCACCATCGGAATAAGTGGAGTCGTAGTAATAACGCTGGCCCATTTCGGCCCAGGCTGGAGCGTAATTCGGATCCAGTTCCACAGCATGTTCCAGCGATTTGATCCCCTCCCGGTTGGGAATCGCATCGTGGAGCAGAGCCACGCTGCGCAAATAGAGTTCGTAGGCTTCCTGATTGCTTGGCCGGGTGCTGGTTTCCAGGAAGCCGCCCGCCGCGCCCAGCATGGGCAGCAAACCCTCCCGGACCTGCTTTGCCATGTTCTGCTGCAGGGAAATCAGGTCCTGTGTGGAGCCGTTCAGATTGGTTTGCCACACCAGTTTGTCGGTGTCAGTCTCAATTGACTCCAGGGTCACCAACAGATGGTTGCCCTGCTTCAGGAAGTGTCCGGTCAAGACGTTCGCGACACGAAGCTCATGGCCCACCTTCTGCGGATCCACGTCCGCGTTGACGTATTTCCTGGTCACACTGGAGGGGCGAACGTCCAGGGTGCGGGAATAGGTGAGCACGTTGGAGATTTCGTCCGCCAGCGCAAAGCGAAGGTAGTCAACGCTGAAATCGCCATTGAGGTTCTGCAACGGCAACACGGCAATCGTATTCTTGTTTGCCGCTGCTCCAGCTGCTGCCCGACGTTTCAGCCACCATGCTCCCACCGCTACCAGCAACGTCAGCAGCAACGCTGACACCCCCAGCAGAATATAAGTCTGCGATTTGCTGGTTGCCTGAAAGCTCTTGGTGGCCGCCACCCGTAAGGGAGAAGCTTCGCGGCCGCCGGTCCGGGTCAATCCCGATTCAGTCTCTTTCTTCAGGCGCTGCAGATCGGCCCTCATCTCCGCCGCGTTGGCGTAGCGCTTGCTGCGGTCCTTCTCCATTGCCTTCCCGATAATGCCCTCGAGCTCCTTGGGAAGCGACGGGTTCACTGTGAGAGGGGACGGAGGTTTGGTGTGCAGGACCGCGTCCAGCGTGGTGATCACATTAGTGCCGCTGAAGGGCTTCTTCCCGGTCGCCATTTCATACAGCACTACGCCGAAGGAAAACAGGTCGGTCCGGGGGTCCAGTTCGTCGCTTCGCGCCTGCTCCGGTGACATGTAAACCGCGGTTCCAGGAATCACTCCCACCGCGGTGAGCGAATCCTCGACCGGAGTCTCGTCGCTGGTCCCAAGCCGTTCATCCCGCAACAGTTTGGCCAAACCGAAGTCGAGGACCTTGGTCTGCCCGCTGGCGGTGAGAAAGATATTGGCCGGCTTGATATCGCGATGGATGATTCCCTTGGCGTGGGAAGCGGACAGGGCGTCAGCCACGTGGATGGCGACATCGAGCATTTCGTCGACGTCCATGGGCTTGCCCCGAATGCGTTGTTTCAGGCTCTCCCCCTCCAGCTTTTCCATGACGATGAAGGGATGGCCGTTGTGATCTTCGACTTCGTGGATGGTGCAGATGGAAGGGTGATTGAGCAGGGACGCGGCCCGAGCCTCGCGCTCGAAGCGCTCCATGGCCTTACTGTCCCCGGTCAGATTGTCGGGAAGAAACTTTATCGCGACGTGGCGGCCAAGCCGGGTGTCTTCCGCCTCGTAAACCACCCCCATGCCGCCGCCCCCAAGCTTGCCCAGGATGCGGTAGTGGGAGATCGTCTGGCCGATCATGGTTACACCCGACGAACTCTGGCCGGACGTTTCGCGATTCATGGGGAGGCTCAGCCCCTGCAGGCGGTAATGTTAGGCCGGGAGACGCATCTGGTCAACCCTCTGTAAAGGATAACGTTAGGGAACCGGAAATGCGAGCACCCCCCAACCTCGCGGGGCAGGCAGGCGGGCACCCGGTGTGAGCTCAGATAGATAAGAATCATGCCACAATTGCGGCCCATACAAGGAACTTCCTTCTGGACCAAGTTCCCTACGGTTTTGAGCTCTAATCCGAGACCTCGCAGCAGAAATGACGCTATAATTCTGGCCACTCATGGCACTCTCCTCAGGAACCAAGCTGGGCCCTTACGAAATCCAGTCTCTGCTCGGTGCGGGCGGCATGGGCGAAGTTTACCGCGCGAGCGACGCCCGGCTGGATCGAACCGTCGCCATCAAGGTCCTGCCAGCGTCTTATTCGGCGGATCGCGAGCGGATGCAGCGCTTTGAACAGGAAGCACGCGCGGCCGCAGCCCTGAATCATCCCAATATTCTCTCGATCTTCGACATCGGGAACGAGCAGGGTTCGCTTTACGTAGTCTCCGAGCTGCTGGAGGGTGAAACGCTGCGCGAGCGGCTGAGGAGTGGCGCGCTTTCCATCCGCAAGGCGATTGACTACGGGTTGCAGGTGGCACGGGGACTGGCGGCGGCGCACGAGAAGGGCATCGTTCATCGCGACCTGAAGCCGGAGAATTTGTTTGTGACCAGCGATGGACGGGTGAAGATCCTGGACTTCGGTCTGGCCAAGCTGACCCGCCCCGAAGCCACCAGCGGAGACGATGCTCCGACCGTTCATGCCATGACCGAACCGGGCCTGATCATGGGCACGGCCGGCTACATGTCACCCGAGCAGGTGCGCGGACAAGTGGCCGATTCGAGGTCGGACATTTTTTCTTTCGGCGCGATTCTGTACGAGATGATTGCAGGCAAGCGCGCCTTCCACGGCGTGACTTCGGCCGACACCATGAGCGCCATCCTCAAAGAGGAGGCGCCCGAGCTTTCGGAAACCGCGCGCAACGTTCCAGCCGGCCTGGAAAGAATTGTGCGCCACTGCTTGGAAAAAAATCCTTCGCAGCGTTTCCATTCGGCAGGCGATCTGGCTTTCGACCTGGAATCGCTGACCGAGATTTCCGCCACCAGCAGCAAATCGGGCGCGCAGGTGGCGGTGGCGCAGGCGAGAGGTGCGGAATCGCGCCGTAAACTGGGTGGCATAGCGGGGGTGATCGCGCTGGCGCTGGCGATGCTCGGGTTGGGCTTGTGGCTGGGACCAGGCCGCGGTGCGCCGCCACCGGCGGAATATCAGCAAATTACATTCCGCATGGGTTCGATTGGCAACGCCCGCTTCACTCCGGACGGCAGCATTGTTTACGACGCTTCCTGGGACGGCGGCGAAAATCAGTTGTATCTCGCCCGCACGGATGACAACGGCGCCCGCGAGCTCGGGATGAAAAATGCAGCACTTCTTTCCATCTCGAAAAATGGAGAACTTGCGATCCGGATCAACACAGTGAATCTGGGCGGCTACGCCCGTGCAGGAACGCTGGCGCGAGTCCCCCTGAGTGGTGGCACCCCGCGGGAATTGCTGGAGAATGTGGGGGACGCGGATTGGGCGGCGAACGGCGAAGACATGGCGGTGATCCGGTTTCTCCCGGCGAACAGCCACTGGCGACTTGAATATCCAATCGGCAAAGTACTGTTCGACGGCATTAACTGGATCAGCCATCCAAAGATTTCGCCCGACGGCAAATTGGTGGCCTTTGCGGATCATGAAAATACTGGGGGCGATGACGAAGGTTCGGTGGCCGTGATCGATCTGGAAGGCCACGAAAAAAAACTGGCAGGGGGATTTGTTTCCCTGGAGGGGATCGAATGGTCAGCCGCGGGCGATGAACTCTGGTTTACTGCTACTCGCACCGGCAGCGCGGAGAATCTTCGCGGGGTGACCTTGGCCGGCAAGGAGCGGTCGATCACGAACGTGCCGGGAGGCATGTGGCTTCAGGATCTACGCAACGGACTGGCGCTCATGGTCGCGCACCAGATTCGCATCGGCATTCGTGGTATGCCGCCAGGCGGAAAAGAGGAACGGGAACTGGGTTGGCTGGGATGGTCACTCCTGAGAGACATCAGCCGCGACGGCAAAAAAGTCTTGTTCGAAGAAGACGGAGATGGAGGTGGGCCGAGCTATACCGTATTTATTCGCGATACTGACGGGTCGCCCCCGGTTCGAATCGGCAACGGCACCGGCGAGGCCATTTCACCCGATAACAAATGGGTGATCACCAGGCCTGCCAAGGAGGGCGCCCTATTCGTGGTCCCGACCGGCGCCGGCGAGGCCCGGCAGTTGACCCATGACAATATAAGCTACGGCGCGGTGCGTTATCTGCCAGATGGCAAACAGTTGCTGGCCAGCGGCATTGAAGCTGGACACGGAGCGCGGGATTACCTGATAGATGTGAACAGCGGCAATTCCAAGCCCATCACTCCCGAGGGCGTCGTTGGAATTCAACTGTCTCCCGATGGCCGCAGCACCGCAGTGCTGGGGCCTGATGGAAAGTGGGGAATCTGGCCCCTGGACGGAGGCGGGATGCGGCCGATTCCGGACCTTGACTCGAAATACCGTGTGACCGGATGGACCTCGGATGGCGCTTTCCTCTACGCGGCCTCAAGCAAACCGGGCGAGCGGATTGCCAAGGTGTACAAGGTAAATGGAGCCACCGGAAAAATGGAATTGTGGAAAAGCTTCGGGGAAGGTACGCCGACGGGATCCGCCGGAGTGAGCGCGCCTCGGTTTTCCAGCGACCAGAGCGCTTACGCCTACGTCTATTCTCAGGTGCTGTCTCAGGCCTACGTGGTCAAGGGATTGAAGTAGAGAGCCTACTGATTTAGAGGGTGCCCCGAGGGGCTACTGGTAAAATCCCGCCGCGGACCCCACCCATTCCATGTTGCGATTGTGGTCTACACCCATCATTAGCCCTCGCCCCATGCGGATGATCGTCATCACTGGCTGCAGTTCGTCCAACCAGATGTACATGACCCGGACCTCTGCTTTGGCGCCGCCGAAGGGCGTTTCCACCACCGGTTCGAAGTGCATGCGCTCCTGCAAAATATATTGCGATCGCTGGTCCTTTGGAATGGCCGCCAAGTCCTGCGGCCTGAGATTGATAATTACCCCTAACCCGGCGAAAGAGAACAGTGGCTTGACCACATAATTCTCCAGGTCGGTGGGCATGCGCTCAACCCGGTCCAGGAACCAGGTTTTGGGCACAGACTGGTGGCGCAGATAGGGCAGGGAAAATTTGCTCATCCGGAAATACCAGTTGGGATGTCCCGCCCACTCGACTTCGACCTCATCAGTAAGATGGAATGCAGTTTTCACCCCCTTGCGCACCATCTCGTCCACAATGGCACGGTTGTAAATGCGCAGGATGGGAATACGTTTGCCGTTGTTCTCGTAAAAGAGGAACTTGCCTACCTTCTTTACATCGGTTATCGCGACCGTCTTTACGCCCAGCAACTTCTCGGTCAACAGAAAGTCAGGCAGGGTTTTCTGATGCAGAGGATCGATTTCCATCAGGATGACATTCGCGGGATCGTGTTCTCCCAGGATTGCCCGCCGCAGCAATTTCTTGTAACCCTCCCAATCCAGTCCAGCAAGCAGATACGGCAGGTTCGGGTCCAGGCCGAAGACCTCGCCGCAGGCTTGTGACAGCATGGCCTGGTAGGCGTACAGGGAAGGAAACCCTTGCAGTTCGACCAGCTTGGGTTGCAATTGGCCGGCCCGGTCCCGGACCAGCCCGAAGTCTACCTGCACAAAGAGAGGGTGAGCCGTCTCTCGCGGGACTTTGAACTCGTCGGGAATCGCTTCGAAGGAAGCCTTTCTGTACTCGATCCCGTTCAGCTGCTGAATCAGTTCCTTCCCGTACTCACACATCTGGTCGAGCAGGGGCTTGGGCAGAAAGACCGGCGTCTCACACACCCGGAACTTGACCGGCGTCCCGCACCGTTCTTCCAGGAGCTTGAGCAACCGCTGATATTTTTCCGGCGTGAAGTTCGCGTTGAACTGCTGTCGAAGGGCGGCAATCATAAACTACGTGCCGTTGGTAAACTAAAGTAACCAATAACTTTACTCCCAGTGTGGTCGCGGGCGAGTCGCCCGCGACCACACGTGCCTTACGCTTCCAGCAAGAACTGCCCATTCCGCATAATCTGCGCCCCGTCCACCCAGATGTCAAAATTCCTCCCCACAACATCGATATGCGTGGAAGAGTACCACTGCGCTCCCGTGTGTGCGCCATAGGGATTGCCAAACGCGATGTGTACTCCGGGATACTTCTCGTCCTGCAGAATCTGCCCGATCACGTCTTTCAATTCGATATTCGTCCCAATCGCGAATTCGCCCACACGGTCGCTGTTTTCGTCGGTGTGGGTGTAACGCCAGAAGTCGGCTTCGAGTTCATGATTGGCGGAATGGGCCTCAGTCAGGCGATTGCCCTTTACACGAATGGTCAGCGGATTCTCGCGCAGGCTGCCAAACTTCGCGCACAGCCAATCGCCTACGACGCCATCGATTACAAACGTTCCGTTGACCTCACCTGGCGTGGTAAACACCTCGCCGCCGGGCAAGTTGCCCCACTTATCAGGACTTATGATGCCGCTGGTTTTCAGCCAGCGGTAATCAGGACTCAGGTCAGCCGTGAGATCCGTCCCGGCCGGGGTCTTGGCCCGGACCTGCCTGGCGCGCCGGACCGTGTCGACAACTTTGGTGCTGATGCGGTCCACTTTCAGAAAGTCGGCGCGCATGCCTTCCAGCATGATCTGATGGTTGATGTTGACCATGTGGGCGTGGCGGATTTTGCGGCGATTGACCACGTCCGTCATCTGCATCCGCGACTTCAGTTCGTTGGCTTGCGCCTGTACGGCGAAGATGCTGACCTGGCTGGTCTCGAGATCATCCAGGATTTCTCGCGGCAGGTCGGTCAGCGGGCGTGGAGCAAGCTCTTCCAGGACCCAGGCACGGTAGGGAGCACCCAGAATCTCGAGTTCGCGGACCAGGCTGGCGGCAATTTCCCGCGTGGCTTCATCGGTAATGACCGTAACTTTCTCGCTGGGCTGGATGCGCAGGCACACGTTCACGGCATTGCGGGCGCCGGGAGTAAGTTCTGGATCGAACGGGAGCGTGTTGAGCTGGCGGTTGGCTTGGCTGACAGGAACGTTCATTACCCTACTTTTCTAACGGGAGCTTGGGCTTCGGTTTCAGCCAGGCCCACTTCCGTCTCTTCAATGATGTAGTCTACGACTTTTTTCAGGTCGCCAGTCTCACGAAATACGCGCAGCTGGCGGTCGGCGCCAGTGCCATTATCCAGAATCTCGTGAATGTAGTTGAGCTCCGCGCGGGAATCGAGCTCGTCCACTACATCGTCGACGAACTCAAGATATTCCAGCACCAGGTCGCGGGCGGAAACTTCCGTCTGCTTGCCAAAATCAATCAGCTTGCCTTCAAGGCCATAGCGCGAGGCGCGCCACTTGTTCTCCATGATCAGGGCGCGGCGATACAGACGGAATCCCTGGTTCGCGGTGTAAAGCTTGTACAGCTTGGCGATCGTGGCCTGGATCAGCGCCGCCAGCGCGATGGTCTCGTCCACCCGCATGGGAATGTCGCACACCCGGAACTCAAGCGTGTTGAAGAATGGATGCGGGCGAATGTCCCACCAGATTTTCTTGGCGTTGTCGATACAGTTGGTCTTGATCAGCAGCTTGATGAAATTCTCGTACTCACCCCAACTGGGGAAATAATCCGGAATATTGGTGCGGGGAAACTTGTCGAAGACCTTGCAACGGTACGATTTCAACCCCGTGTCCATTCCCAGCCAGAAGGGCGAGTTGGTCGAAAGCGCCAGGATGTGGGGCAGAAAATAGCGCGCATGGTTCATCAACTGGATCGCGGTTTCGCGGTCCTCCACTCCGATGTGTACATGCAGACCGAAGATCAGGTTGGCCCGCGCCACCAGTTGCAGATCTTCGACGATGTTCTTGTAGCGAATGTCCTCGGTGATTTCCTGCACCCGCCAGTCGGCGAAGGGATGCGTTGCCGCGGAAGCCAGCCGCAACCCGTTTTCCTTGGCCAGTGCCACCATGTCGCGGCGGAGTTTTTTCACCTCGACCTTGGCGTCCTTAATATTGCTGCAGACTGAAGTCCCGACCTCGACCACTGACTGGTGCATCTCGGCCTTGACCCGCTCCTGCAGGAGGAGCTTGCCCTTCTCGATCATCTCGGCGTGGATGTGCGAGCGCAGGTCGCGCGAGACCGGGTCTACGGTCTGGTATTCCTCTTCAATGCCGATGGTAAAAGTCGGAAGCATGACTACCGCGGTCCTTCTGGAGGAGTCTCGCTGCCAGCCCTGGTTGTGGCAGCCGTCAAAAGCGGAAATTAGTATAGCAATCCGCCCGTCAAACCCGAAGAGGTGTCGCAAACAATGGAGGGACGGGCGTCCTCGGCCCTCTTGCCGCGGAAGGGCGAGACGCCCATCCTTCAACGACGCTAGGCCTTTGCCTTCTTTTTGGCAGAAGCCTTGGTTTTCGGCGTTTCCGGCGGCGCACCAGCCAGAAACGACGCCCAGCGCAACTCCTGCACCGGATTCTCATCGCTAAGCGCTTTCTTTACAGCCATTTCTGCGACGGCATTCACGATCCACGCGAAATTCTCCGGACCCACGGAATGAATGTCCGCATCCGGCGCAGGATTGAGGAAGTCGATGGCATAGGGAACCCCATCCTCGACCGCAAACTCAACCGTGTTCAGGTCGTAACCTAGGGCCCGGCACAGGGTTTGCGCGTCCT
This sequence comes from uncultured Acidobacteriaceae bacterium, assembly GCA_964528615.1. GTDB lineage: Bacteria > Acidobacteriota > Terriglobia > Terriglobales > Acidobacteriaceae > JAIQFF01. The sequence goes on from CAZGSU010000027.1 coordinate 24,962, forward strand.
TGACCACCCGATCCAGCAGCTTGGAATCCGTCGGCGGAGGATTCCTTACGTAGCGTTCGTGATGCGGCGCCCTGGGATCGTAGTGCATGATATGGACTTTTTCCTGCCCGACCACGTAGCAGCGGAAATACTCCTTGAATTCGACGCCATGCTGCAGGGTCATGCACAGGTCGCCGGTCTGATTGTAGTGATGGAAAAACTCCTCCGCCGAGTGCACCTTGTACACATGCTTCCAACCTCCGCCGGAATACGGCTTGAGAAAGGCAGGGAAGCCTACGTAGTCGAAAATCTCTTCCCAGTTGAGCGGATAAATCAGGTTGCGCATGGACTGCTCGGTCGTGCCCTCGGGATGCTTGTGGTGAGGCAGGATCACGGTCGGGGGAATGGCCACACCCAGCCGGTGAGCCAGCGCGTAGTTGAAGAATTTGTCGTCGGCCGTCCACCAGAACGGATTATTGATGACGATGGTTCCATTGAGTTCCGCGTTCTTCAGGTACGCGCGATAAAAAGGGATGTCCTGCGAAATGCGATCGATGATGACGCGGTAGCCGCTGGGCTCGGCCATCTTCACTCCCCCCAGCTTGACGAACTCTGCGATTACGCCCTCGACCTTCAAGCTGTTGATCTTTTCCACCAGAGCTGGAGGAAAAGTATTTTCCATACCGAACATGATGCCGATTTTGTTCACGATCCCCTCCCAAGTTACCGTGCTTTTCGTAGCGCCGCCGTCCGGCGAGACGCCGGCGCGACATTACGAAAAATACTTTGCTGCCATCCTTTGCCACAACGGCCAGTCGTGCTTGGAATTGTCGCCCCACACATCCAGCCAGTGCGGAATACCCTTGGCATTCAAAATGGCCGAAAACTTGATGTTCTGATCCAGACAAATATCCCAATCGGCCGAGCCCAGCACGATATTCATTTTCCGGTAGCGGCTGAGGAACCAGTCGTCGCTCATGTGCGGCAGAAAATCGGGCGGACAATTGAAATAACAGTTGTCATCGTAGTACCCGTCCAGAAACTGATGGATGTCGTAGGCCCCGCTCATGGTTACGCAGTAGGTCACCACGTCGGGATGTTTGAGCGAGAAATTCATCGCATGATAGCCGCCGAAACTACATCCGGTGAGCGCCAGCCGCGGCGTATTGTTTTTCCACCGCAAAAAGGGAAGCATTTCGTGCAGAATATAGCGTTCGTATTGCAGGTGCCGCAACACGCGCACCCGGGGATGAACGCCCCGGTTGTACCAGCTCTCGCCATCCACCGCATCGGGACAGAACACCTGCAACTCGCCCGCCTCGATCCGCGGCGCCAGAACGCCGATCATGCCGCGGTCTTCGTACTCGAAAAACCTGCCCTGGGAAGTGGGAAACACGAGCAGGGGTGTGCCCGCGTGGCCGAAAATCAGCACCTCCATGTCGCGATTCAGTTCGGAGCTGTATCCCTTGAAATATTCGCGGTTCATGCTTCAGGTCCCGGCGGAAACCAAGGCGCGGAGTATCTTACCTGATTTGCTCGGCCTGACTTGTTTCGCCTGATTTACTTTGTGTCGTTTGTGGTCAAAAGCTCTTAACCGCCAAGATTGCAAAGGCGTCCGACTGGAACTCGTGAACCTACTCCTTCCGCCCTTCAGTTGATTTAGAATAAAGATTCGCTCTTGTCATGAATGTCGCGAGTTTGAAATCCATCACTCGTCGCCCTCCCGTAATCCTGACCACCCTTTTAATTGTGGCTGTACTTGCCTTTCTGGGTGTCAACCGGCTGGTCAATCGTTTTCACGAGCAGGAGAAAGCGCTGGCCCGCCATCTGTACGACCGCGGAATGAAAGCGCAGAGCGCGACGAACCCAGAAGCTGCGGTCAGGTATTTTCGGGCTGCACTCGGTTACAGTCATGACAATTTTCAGTATCAGCTGAGTCTGGCGCGCGCCCTGCGAGACACTGGGCGCACCGCCGAATCCGAAGCTTATCTCATTCGTCTCTGGGAGGGCGCGCCTCAGGACGGTGCGGTGAATCTGGCTCTGGGACGCCTTTACGCTCGCGAGCAGCTATTCGACAAGGCCGTCCAGTACTACCACAATGCGATTTACGGAGTCTGGCCAAGCGATGCGGAGTCAAAACGGCGCGACACGCAATTTGAATTGATCGAGTTTCTGCTGGAACATAAAGCGTATCCTCAGGCCCAGGCGGAACTCATCACCATGGCTTCCTCTCTGCCCCGCGAACCCAGTTTGCGGCTGCGAGTGGCCGGGCTGTTCGCGAGAGCCCAGGATAACGAGCACGCTCTGGAGCAGTATCAGGATATCTTGCGCACCGCGCACGATATGCCCGTCGCTCTGGCCGGGGCCGGCGAAGCCGCGTTCCAGTTGGGACGCTACCGGACGGCACAAAACTACCTTCAAAGTGCGGTCCGCGCGGACCCGAAGAATGAGGCCGCCCGATTCGTACTGGAAACTGCAACTCAGGTGCTGCAGGCGGACCCTTTCGCCCGGCGACTTTCTGATGCAGAGCGGAGGCAGCGAGCGGACGCGGCATTTCGGCAAGCCGGGGAACGCCTGCAGAGTTGCGCCGAGAGCCAGGGTATCGATCTGGCGCCCCAGTCTCCCTCGACCGGCTTGCCGTCTCTGAAAGCCCGGTGGCTGGAAATGGAACCAAAGCTGGCGAAGCGGCACACATCAGTTAACACGCTGGACGCCTTAATGGACCTGGTTTTCGAAATCGAGCAGCAAACCCAGGCAAACTGCGGGTCTCCGAACGGCCTGGACCAGGCACTTCTGTCTCTCTCTCGCGAGCCCGCCGGGGTAGACCGATGACGGACTCCGGCGTCACAAGCAAGCCGGAGGCAACCCTTCAAACTCCGCCGCCCGCGCCAACTCCCCGACTTTCGCGCCGCTCCTGGTTCACCCTAAGCACCACCCGGGAAGAGCGCTTCTTCCTGGTGCTGGCAGTGTTTATTGGGTTATTTTCGGGACTGGCGGTGGTGTGTTTCCGTCTGGCTATCGACTGGACCAAAATCTCGCTGCTCGGGCCCATGCCGGAGCCTCATAGCTGGCGCCTGATCGCCGCACCTGCACTAACCGGCCTGGTGGTCGCGATCCTGGTCATACACGTTTTTCCGCTGGTCCGCGGCAGCGGCGTGAACCAGACCAAGGCCGCGCTCTACATCTACAACGGCTACATCCCATTTCGCACTGCGGTGGGGAAATTCCTCACCGCGGCGCTGGCCATCGGCTCGGGACATTCCTTGGGGCCCGAAGACCCGTCACTGCAGATTGGAGCCAGCCTGGCGTCGGCCCTGGGCCGTCGGCTGGAGCTCTCCCGCGAGCGTTTGCGTCTGCTGGCTCCGGTGGGCGCCGCTGCCGGACTGGCGGCCGCTTTCAACGCTCCTATTTCCGCCGTGTTGTTCGTCATTGAAGAAGTGATTGGCCGCTGGAGCGCGGGCATATTGGGTTCGGTGGTGCTTTCGGCTGTTTCGAGTGTGGTGGTCGTCCGCTGGTTTCTGGGGTCGGAGCCTTTGTTTCGCATTCCTGCTGTGGGCCTGATGCGGCCGACGGAACTTCTGGCTTACGCCGTGTTGGGGATCGTCGGAGGAGTGGCCGCGGTTATTTTTGCCCGGGCCATCGGCTATTTCCGACCGCGCCTGCGAGCGTGGCCGCGCTGGACCCAATATCTGCAGCCTGCAGTTGCGGGACTGCTGATCGGCCTGATCGGCTTCCTCGGTGCTCCCCAGGTGATGGGTGCGGGATACGAATACATGGATCAGGCGATGCATGACCAGTTCACCTGGAAGATGCTCGCTATTCTGGCGCTGCTGAAAATCGTGGCTACAACGCTGTCATTCGTCAGCGGCACTCCAGGCGGAATGTTTGCCCCGACACTTTTTGTCGGTGCCATGCTGGGCGGCGCGGTGGGCGGAGCGGAGCGGCTCTTTTATCCGGGCCTGACAGGCTCCACCGCGACCTACGCGTTGGTGGGAATGGGAGTTCTGTTTGCGGCGTTTCTGCGCGCGCCCATGACGTCCGTATTCATGGTGCTGGAAGTGAGCGGCAACTATTCCATCATTGTTCCGGTAATCGTGGCGAACACGCTGGCGTACGTCATCTCCCGGGGTCTGCAGCCCACCCCTCTCTTCGATCTGCTCACCCGCCAGGATGGTCTAGACCTGCCCTCGCTCGAAGAGCAGCGAGAGCAAACCATGCTCCGCGTAGAGGATGCCATGAAGCTGGCGCCCGCTCCGGTACTGGACGCCAAGGATTCTGTAGAGCAGGCACTTCGCCGGGTGCAGGACCTGACCGGACCTTTTCTCGTCCGCATGAACCCAAGCGGGTGGAGCAGCGTGGCAACCGATGTGCTCAAACGGCTCGCCGGCGAAGGAAAAGGAGAAATGACCCTGGGCTCGGCTTTGCCGATTCGAAACCTCCCGTATCTGCATCCCGACCAGCCCCTTGAAATGGCGCTGCGCCATGTGTATCAGGTGCCGCTGGTGCCAGTGGTCCATCGTGCAGACTTCCGTCGCCTGGAAGGCGTGATCTCCCGCGAAGATGTGCTGGAGAAATACAAGATGGAGGAGAGCGATTGATTTTTGCTTTGCGTTCTCTGCGACCTCTGCGGTTAAAAGCTCCTGGCGTAACGATCCCGAACAACGCAAAGTGGGCCTTGTATTACACACTAAGTTGTGTGAACATATACACATGGCAACCAACCTAGCTCTGGACGACCGCCTGATCGAAGAGGCGCGCCGTGTTGGCCGGCACAAGACCAAGCGAGAGGCCGTGTCCGCTGCGCTCGCCGAGTATGTGAAACGTCGGAAACAGCTTCGCATCCTGGATATTTTCGGCACCGTTAATTTTGACCCCAAATACAATTACAAGGCCGAGCGCCGCAGGAAACGTCGATGATGGTGCTCGTCGACACCTCCGTCTGGTCGCTGGCCCTACGACGAAAACAGACTGATCTAAGCCCCGCAGAATGGACCCTCAGGGAAGCGCTGGAAGAGCTAGTGCGAGAAGGTAGAGCCCAGATCGTCGGTCCCGTCCGGCAGGAGCTGCTTTCCGGAATCCGGGAAGAAGAGGCTTTCCGCAGGCTGCGCGACTACTTGCGTGCCTTCGACGATCCTCAGCTTCAGGTCGAGGACTATGAGGAAGCCGCCCGCATGAATAATGCATGCCGCGCTCGAGGCCTTGCAGGATCGCCAGTAGACTTTCTAATCTGTGCCGCTGCCCACCTTCGCAATTGGCGGGTCTTCACGACGGATCGCGACTTTGCCCGCTACGGCAAGGTTCTGCCACTCAGGCTTTACTGAAGCGCGAGATTTCAGACAATACCTTTCCTTTTCAATAGTTTACACGCCATCCAATGCTCCCCTCTCCCGTTAAACCCCTGTTTTTCCCCTTTCGTTGACATCTGCTCGTGGTTCTCCCATGGCTTCAATAACATAAGGCTAGACCAATCCATCGAGTGAAACGGTAACCGGTGATCTCGGGGTGAAGGTCGTAAGAGAAGGGCAGTTTCCGGGTTCAACAGCCTGGTCAAACCCAGGAATCGGCGGCAAAGCTGTAATTTGCCCTTGTATCCCAGCACTGGAAAGCGAGAAACGCATGCACAAGCCAGTAAAGTATGTGGAAAAAGCGGTCACAGTCGCGGCCAAAGGCGCGTGGGTGGTCTTCAACGGCTTGAATAAGATCAAGCAGAACCCCTCCCCGACGCCAAAGTGGTCGGAGAAGCCGCTGCTCAAGTCCTATGAAAAGACCAAGCCGCCGCTAGGCTGGCCGCGTATGACTGACTCGTTGTGCCCCAAGTGCATCCCTGAAATCCGTCAGCAGATTCTCGACGGCAAACTGCCTTACGAAGTCCTGATGAACGAAAAGGTCGGCGAGATCAAGGCCGAAATCGTCGAGCGCGACGGCAAGATCCTGATGGTCAAAGACTGCGCCATCCATGGCCATTTCGAAGACGTGATGTCGATCGACACCGACTTCTCGCGCCATCTGGAAGAAGTTTTCCCCGGCCGCGACATCCGCGCCCACAACGACGAAAAACTGCATCACCACGGGTCTTCGACGGTGAAGTATGGACGCGGCTCGGTGCTCACCATTGATCTGACGAACCGCTGCAACATGATGTGCGATCCCTGTTTCATGGACGCCAACCAGGTTGGTTTCGTCCACGAACTGAGCTGGGAAGACATCAAGACCATGCTGGACAACGCCATCACCATCAAGCCGCGCCGCCAGATGTCGGTGCAGTTCTCCGGTGGCGAGCCCACGCTTTCACCTTACTTCCTCGACGCCGTACGCTACGCCCGCAAAGTCGGCTACAACTCGGTGCAGGCGGCGACCAACGGAATCGAATTTGCCAAGAGCTTTGAGTTCGCACAGCAGGCCGCTGAAGCCGGCATGCGTTATGCATATCTTCAATTCGACGGAATCGGCAATGCCGCCAATGCTCACCGCAAGGTTGGCAACCTGTTCGATGTGAAGTTGAAGGCCATTGAGAACATGCACAAGGCCGGCATCGAGATCGTTCCGGTCGTCACCATCGTTAACGGCATCAACAATGAGCAGGTCGGACGCATCATTAAGTTCGCGCTGGACAATCCCAAGACGATTGGCTTTCTGTCGTTCCAGCCGGTCTCGTTCACCGGACGTGATGAAGCTGTCACCGACGATCGTCGCACCGCGCAGCGCTACACCCTGTCGCATCTGGCTCACGATGTAAAGAACCAGACTGGCCTTGGCGAGCCCTCGCGCGACTGGTTCCCGATTTCTTTCATGGGGACATTCTCGGATTGGGCTGACCTCATGCACGTCAACGACGCCAACAACGATTGGGGTCAACTGAGCTGTGGTTGCCATCCGAATTGCGGCACCGGCATGGCGGTCATGATCGACAAGGAAACTAAGGAAGCTGTGCCGGTGACGGCTTTCCTGCACGGCGACCAGTTGGCCAAGGACATTGCCAAGGTCAACGACGCCGCTCGCGGCAAATTCCTGACCGTGGTCGGCATGGCGCTGTGCCTGATGAAGAACTACGATCCCTTCCAATCGCCCACGCACTTCAAGCTGATGGACCTGCTGAAGAAGTTCGACAAGAACTTCAACGCCACCGGCAAGAACTACGGCAAGGTTGGTCCGGACCGCACCATCGACGATGTCATGAAGCGCCGCCAGGACCGCTGGAACTTCCTGTTCATCGCGGGAATGTGGTTCCAGGATCTGTTCAACTACGACTTCCGCCGCACCGAGCAATGCATCATTCCTTACGCTACCCAGGAAGGCGAGATTTCCTTCTGCGCCTACAACACGGGCGTGGGCTGGCGCAACATTATCGAGAAGATGCACATGACGGCCACGCTCACCAAATGGTACGAGGAGCATGGACGCCATGAAATCTTTGCCGGTGGCAAGAATGTGAAGATGGACTCAGTGGCGCACGCGCTGGTTCTGAAAGAAGAACTGGTCACCAACGAAGAGCAGCATGATCTGGACAAGCTGGGTATTGCCAAGAACTCGCGCGAGGAGAAGATGCGCGCTCGTGACGCGAAACAAAAAGAAGACCCGGCATACAACGCCCGCATGGCGGCTCTGTATCGCGAGGTCGTCTTGAAAGAGAAACCGGTTGTGGCAGAGAACGGCTTCATTCCGCTGGGTGCGCTTACTCAGGGCAACGGTCATGCTCCGGCGAAGACAGAAGCGGAGCCGGTGCTGGGAGACTAGCAAGCGAGTTTCCAGTTTCTGGTTTCCAGTTTCGACAGGCTGCCTCCACGGCGGCCTTTTTTTATTCGATGGACCGACGGGTGTCCTCGCCCGTTCTGCTTGACTTCGTAGAAGCTTCGGAATAGTCTCCGCGCAATGCCGGGTTGTCCTTTGGGTTGTTGCTTGGGTTAGGCCTTTCCGAATTTCAATTCAAATCTGCTTCGCGACCGAGGAGGTCAGCATCCATGAAAAAGATCACCGGTTTGCTGTTGGGGTCCTATCTGTTAATCGCGGGATTGGGCATTGCGGCGGCGCAGGAGACTACGCCACCGCCCAAGGTTCTCAGCGTAATTCGTGAGTTCGTTAAACCGGGCAAGAGCGGCGCCCCGCACGAGAAGGCCGAAAGCGCCTTCGTGCAGGCAATGGCGCGGGCCAAATGGCCCAGCCACTATCTGGCGGTGAGTTCAATGAGCGGCAAGCCTCGCGTGCTGTTTTTTACCCCCTACGATTCATTCGAAGCCTGGGAAAAGGACGTAATGGCGGAACAGAAGAATGCGACACTTTCCGCCGCGATCGACCGAGCTTCTGTCGCGGACGGTGATTTGCTCAGCGATTATGATGCCAGCGCGCTCGTCTACAGCGACGAATACAGCCTGCGTTCGGCGGTCGATATTGCCCACATGCGCTATTTCGAAATCTCTGCGTACCGTGTGCGTCCGGGACATGATGCCGACTGGGACACGATCGTCAAGATGGTGAAGGCTGGATACGAGAAGATCCCGGCAGCCCACTGGGCTACGTATCACGCCCAGTACGGCCAGGAGGGCAATACCTACGTGGTCTTCACGCAAATCAAATCGTTGGCGGAGGTCGACCAGGGCTTTGCCCAGAGCAAGCAGTTCATGGCCAACATGGGCGAGGACGGCATGAAGAAGTTCAGCGAGTTGCTGGCGGGTACGATCGAGTTTAGCCAGCACAACCTGTTTTCCTTTACGCCGTCGATGAGCTACGTTTCAGATGAGTGGATCAAAGCAGATCCGGATTTCTGGAAGCCCAAGGCCAGCGCTGCACCCAAGAAGGCTGCAGAAAAGCCGGCAGCTACCCAGTAAGCCCGGTTTCAGGAAGCTGCTAACTAAAGTAAGGGGCATCCGCATACATGAAGTAAACATGCGGCTGCCCTTTTTTTCTGGCGCGAGTACAATAACGAAAGGCGGCAAATGTTTCAGTTTGCGCCATGGCGAAAGCGCCGGCGATCGAGAAGATTGACGTTCTGGCGGCCTAACTTCCCGGCTAAAGTTGGGAAAGAGAATCTTAAGAATATGTGACGGAAGTTTACTGTAGCGTTTTTGCAGGCATTCTTATTCAATGATTTGCGCATCTAACGATTATGGACAACAATGCGATATTCGAAGAAAGATACAGAGTTATCGCCATTGACGCGCAGAATCTCATTCTCCGGGGAGTCCGCAGCGGAGAGGTCCTGACTATAAAGAACGCGGATCCGGAAAACCCACTCACCGCGGAAGATTATCCTCCAGGGAAGCTGATTGCCCTGAACGATCCTTCGACTGACATCAATAGCTGATTCCGTGTAGGGCGGACGCCCTCGTCCGCCGCTTTTGATTAGGCGTTTCCTAGTCGAAGTCCCGCCATCGACCATGGGGCTGAATTTCTTAAAACCAAAGTCAACTTCAACCGCGGCGGACGAGGGCGTCCGCCCCACACTCCCTCCTGGAGTTCCCTGGACACCAGCCTTACAATATCGGGCCGGCGCGAGTTAAAATCGCGGCTTTGGGAAGGCTGGAGGGGCACATGGGTCCGCGTAGAAGCATTCCGGTGCTGGTGGCTGTGGCATTTTGCGGGTTGGCCATAGGAGTCAGTCAGGACAGCCCCACCGCTCCGAAAGAGGTCACCTTCAACCGGGATGTGGCCCCAATTCTGTTCAAAAATTGTGTGGTCTGCCACCGTCCCAACGACATCGCACCCATGTCGCTCATGACCTACAAAGACGCTCGCGTGTGGGCCCGCCCGGTTCGTGATGCGGTAGTGCAGCGCAAGATGCCGCCCTGGCATGCTGATCCCAAGACAGGCGATTTCAGCAACGATCCGCGGCTCACCGACGAAGAGATCGCGACCATCGACTCCTGGGTCAGGACCGGCGCCCGGGAGGGTGATGCCAAGGATCTGCCGCCGGCTCCAGTGTTTGCCGACGGATGGCACATCAAGCCTGACGTGGTGCTGACCATTCCCGAGTTTACGGTGAAGGGCAGCAGCATGGACGATTACGAATACATTTACGTCCCCACCAACTTCACCGAGGACAGATGGGTGCAGTCGGCCGAGGTCATGCCGGGAGACCGCCGCGTGGTTCATCACGCCACCGTCTCCGTGATCGCGGCGGACAAGGTGGCGAAGAAGGAAGAGGAAAACGCCAAGTCTGACGCCGGAGTCGACAAATACCATTACCGCACCGGCCGAGTCCTGCATCTGAGGCGGGATGCGCCCGTAATCGACGATGGGTGCTCGTCCCCCGACGGCGGCGGGGTTCCGGGTGAGTCGTCCGGATATCTGAATATCGTTCCCGGAATCTACCTGCCCGGCCACCTGGCGGAAACGCGGCCTTCAGGTTACGCACTAAGAATTCCAGCAGGTTCGTATTTGCAGTTTCAGGTTCATTACAGCAACCACACCGGTGAAGACGTGAAAGATCGCACCAGCATTGGTCTGGTTTTTGCCAAAGAACCGGTGAAGCATGAAATTGCGCAGTATGAAATCTGGAACAATCTTTTCCTGATCCCGCCCAATGACGACAACCACCGGGTAACATCCTGTTTCACCCTGCCCAAAGATGTGACCGCCGTCGCCTATACCGCGCACATGCACTTTCGAGGGAAAAGCATGACCACGGAGGCCATCTATCCCGACGGCCGTCACGAAGTGATTCTGAACGTGCCCCACTACGATTTCCGCTGGCAGGAAATCTACTTCCTGAAGCACCAGTTCGAACTGCCGAAGGGGACGAAGCTGGTAACGACGGCGTACTTCGACAATTCGTTGAACAACCCGCAGAATCCCGACCCTTCGAAAGCCATCCGTTGGGGGGAGCCCAGCGACGAGGAGATGATGGGCTTCTGGCTACAATTTGCCGACCCCAAACTGGTGGATGAAAAAGCCGCGGTCGCGCACAAGTGAGTGCAGGCCATTCTGAGCTTGCCCAACCACGTGGGAACAGCCGCCCTCGGCTGTCCGGTCGAGCGCCGCTCGACAGCGTCTGGCCTACCACTAAACAGCGGAGCTTCGCTCCGCCGGACAGCCGAGGGCGGCTGTTCCCACGTGTATGCCCAAGCTCTTCGGGACTGAAGTCGACGCCGAAGACAAGAGGAGGGTCCTCCAATGCAAGTCACTCGACGCAGTTTTCTCGCTACTGCCGCAGCCGCGGCCGCGGCGCCCATCTTCCTGGGGGCGACCGACAAGGCAGGCAGCAGAGCGCCCATCCTGGGCGACGGAGATCATAAGTACGAAGCCATTCACGATTGGGGCCAACTGCCGCGCTCCATCAAATACGGCAACACGCACGGCGTTTGCGAGGATTCGCAAGGGAATATCTACGTCCATCACACCGTCAATTCAGCCAGCAAAAGTTTGGACACCATGGTCGTCTTTGATCATCAGGGCAAATTTGTCAGGTCCTGGGGTCGCCAGTTCAAAGGCGGGGCTCACGGTCTTACCATCGGCAAAGAGGGAACCGATGAGTTCCTCTACCTTTGCGACTACCAGCACGGCATCGTGAGCAAGCGGACGTTGAAGGGGGAAGAGGTCTTCACCCTGGGTTACCCGGCGGAGTCTCCAGCCTACAAGCCCAAAGATCAAACCTCCGCGGTAGTTTACCGGCCCACCAACGTGGCCATCGCGCCCAACGGAGACATTTACGTCGGGGACGGATACGGCTCGAGCTTCATCAACCAGTACAACCAGAAGGCTGAGTTCATCCGAACCTTTGGTGGACTGGGAAAAGGCGACGATCAAATCGACTGTCCGCACGGTCTCTGGATCGATGCGCGCGGAGAGCCTCCACTGCTGGTCGTGACCGACCGCGGCAACAGCCGCCTGCAGCGGTTTACGCTCGATGGCAAGCATGTCGACTCGATCCTGGGCACCTCGAAGATGCCCTGCTATTTGCACGAGCGGAATGGCGACGTCGTGATCGCGGACCTGCTCAGCAAAGTCACGATTCTCGATCGCGCGAATAAAGTGGTTGCTGTTCTGGGCGAGGGTGAATATTCAAGACAGGACTGGAGCGCGGTCCGGAATCAGGCTCCAGGGACATTTGTGCCTGGCCGATTTGTCTGTCCCCACGGGGCTTGTTTTGACCACGAAGGCAACATTTTCGTGGTGGAGTGGGTGGAGCAAGGTAGAGTAACGAAGCTGCGCAAAGTAGCGTAGGGCAGTGGATGTTTGTAGCGCCGGCATCCTGCCGGCTGTCCCGAGGGCGTCTCGCCCTCGGCTCGGGGGGAGGGACGCCCACCGGACAGCCGCCGGGGCGGCGGCGCGACGAAAAGCAAATGCAAAAGGTTCAACCAATGATTCGGTTTGACGGCTTTTCTGGCAAGGTCCTGTGATCGTTGTCGTGATGGGCGTAACCGGCTCGGGAAAGACTACTGTTGGTACTCTGCTGGCCCGGCAGCTCGGCTGGGAGTTTGCGGATGCCGACAGCTTCCACTCACCGGAAAATGTCGAAAAAATCCGGCTGGGAATTCCGTTGGACGACGCCAACCGCGCACCCTGGCTCAGATCCTTGCGCCAGGCCATGGAACACTGGGCCAGGGAAAACCGGAACGTAGTGCTGGCCTGTTCGGCACTGAAGAAGAGTTATCGCGATGAGCTTTTTCTCGGCAGCGAGGTCAAGTTTGTTTACCTGAAGGGAAACTACGACCTGATTTACCAGCGTCTGCGGGCGCGGCACGGTCATTTTGCATCGGAGACAATTCTGGCCAGCCAATTCGCCGATCTGGAAGAGCCGGACGATGCCCTCACCGTGGAGATCGATCTGCCGCCGGAAGAAATCGTTGCTGAGATCAGGCGCGGCTTCGGCCTCAGCCTCGACCAGAGTGGTGTGAAGCGATGAATCTCTTGACTAAATGAGCGAACCTTCACTGGATCTCGAGCTCGGAGCGAAAGTCATCTCCAAGGTTACCCGGCGGTTGCTGCCCTTTCTTTTCCTCCTCTACATCGTCAACTACCTCGATCGCATCAATGTCGGGTTCGCGGCCCTGCAGATGCGCGGGCAACTGGGATTCAGCGACAAAGTCTACGGGCTGGGCGCGGGCATTTTTTTCGCGGGATATTTCTTCTTCCAGGTGCCGAGCAATCTCGCGCTTTCGCGGGTCGGCATCCGAAAATGGATTGCCGTGATCATGGTGTTCTGGGGGGCGGTGTCGATCTCGATGATATTCGTCACCACCCCGCGAAGTTTTTATGCGTTGCGCTTTTTGCTGGGGGTGGCGGAAGCAGGATTTTTCCCCGGCATCATCCTTTACCTGAGGCGATGGTTTCCCTCCGCTGCGCGTGCGCGTGCCGTCGCGTTATTTGTGATGGCATCACCGCTGGCCGGCGTGGTGGGCGGTCCGATTTCAGGTGCGCTTCTGGGAGTACACATCGGCAATCTTGCCGGATGGCAATGGCTATTCGTCATCGAGGGGCTGCCGGCCGTGCTCTTGGGAGGCGTCGTCCTGGCGTTTCTTACCGACCGTCCCGAAGTAGCGCTCTGGCTGACCACGGAAGAACGAACATGGCTGACCGGGGAACTGGCGCGCGAACAGAACGCGCATCCTCAGGCCTCCAGCCGCGATGTGTTCGCCGCCTTTACTCAAGGGAAAGTCTGGTTGCTGGTGGTGGTTTACCTGGGCGACACCACTTGCACCTATGGAGTGGGTCTCTGGCTGCCAAGCCTCATTCGCAATGTTTCCGGACTCAGCAATTTCCTCATCGGCCTGCTCTCGGCCGTTCCCTATCTTGTGACCGCGATGGCGATGGTCCTGGTGGGGACGCATTCCGACCGAACCGGCGAAAGGCGATGGCATCTGGCCGGTTGCGCATTTGCGGGGTCGTTCAGTCTCGCCAGCGCCGCCTATTCGACTTCAACTACCGCGACCATCGTGTTCCTCAGCTTGACCCTGCTGGCGGCGTATTCATTGCTGGGCCCGTTTTGGGCGACCGCCACCGAGCTCCTCAGCGAAACCTCGGCCATCGCCGGGATTGCCCTGATCAATTCATTCGGCAACCTGGGAGGCTTTCTCGGGCCGTACGCCATCGGGCAGATTCGTACCTGGACTGGCAGCTTCCGCGGGGGCCTGTTAGCGGTCGCCGCGCTGTTTGCGATCAGCGGTGTGATGGCGCTGCTGGTGTTTGGAAAGAGGATCCGCAAAGTCCCCGTGACGGTAACATCATAAGCCGTCAGGCGGTGCCCGCTTTTTCCGAGCCGGGGGGATGCCCCCCGGACAGCCGGCGGGCATTGTCCAGAGCGCAGTCGAAGGGACGCCGGCGCTACGAAGAGCCTGGGGGGTGACGTGCCGATGTCCTCTCGCTTCGTCCTTTTGGTTCGATTGTTTACAATAGGTTTCGACCTGGGAGGAAGGGATATCATCCCTTAAACCTTGGGGCGAAAACAATTTGGAACAGCCCAATCACAATCCAACCTCCCCTCCCCGGGTGTACTGGCGAGTGGAAGGCAGTCTGGCGGACTTGACCACGGTCCGTCCGGTGGCGTTTTTTACCTGGAATGCGCAGACCTTTCTGGAACGCTGGGTACGCCGCGGATTGGTGTTGATGATGGCGGTGCTACGGCCATTCCTCTACGCCGCGAACCGTATCTTTGCCACACGAATGGTGCACACGGTTCTCCGCGGGATCAGCCGGGACCGGCTCGATCTGCTGGGAGAAGAATACTTCAAGTATAAACTTCAGCCATACCTTAAAGTCGATGGGATAGAAGAACTTAAGCTACGCATTGACGCCGGAGATGAGATTGTCCTCGTGAGCCAGGGTCTGGAACATGTCATGCGCCCCCTGGCGCAGCACCTGGGCGTGAAGTGGCTGATCGCCAATCGGCTTGAATTCCGTGACGGTATCGCCACCGGACGCCTGTTGGAACCTGTAGTACGCCCTCGAGGCTTGTTCGCAGGCATCAGCGGGTCCGGGCCTGACGGCCGTCGCGCCCCTGAACGTTTGGCTCGCGACCTCGGCCTACCGGATATCAAGGTCTTGGAGTCGGCAGTGATCTCGGCCGCACGCCACGTTAGCGGAGGGGATCGGCCGATTGTTTTTTTCGACGGTGTGCCCCGCCGGGGTCACATATCGGTGCGGCAGGCAATGGCAGGAAAGCACGTGTTGCTCATTGGAGTGACCGGATTCATAGGGAAGGTGTGGCTGGTCAATACGCTCCGGGAACTTCCGGAGATCGGGCGTATTTATCTCCTTATCCGGCGGCAGAAATCCAATCCCGCATTGCGGCGCTTCGAAAAATTGGTGGAGGAATCTCCGGTCTTCGATCCGCTTTATGCGCGGTATGGCGCCGACCTTTCGCGATTTTTGCGCGAGCGGGTGGAAGTGATTGAGGGCGACGTTTGCCAGCCGGGCCTTGGTCTCGCTCCGGAAATCAGCGAGTCCTTGCGAAAGAATCTCGATCTCATCATCAACAGTTCAGGTCTGACCGATTTCAACCCCGATCTGCGGGATGCGCTGGCCACCAACGTGGACGCGGCCGTGAATGTCACGGCATTTGTGCGTAAGTCCGATCACGCCGGGCTGCTGCACCTTTCCACCTGCTACGTCGCGGGCGCGCGCGATGGCCGGGTGGGAGAAACCCTGCGTCCCGATTACACCCCGGCCGGAGTCGCCGGCTTCGATGCGGAAACCGAATGGCGCGCGTTGCATGACTTTGTCGAGCAGGCGCAACAGTTGGCCGAGAGCGCCGAGGTGACCGAACAACTTCGCCAGCAGGCTTTGAGCAAGGAACATGCCGCTAAAGATCTGGGCGGTGCGGCGCTGGAAAATCAGATCCGGAAGAATCGTTTCCGCTGGCTGCGTGAATATCTTACCGAGGCCGGGATGAAGCGAGCCGCCGAGTTAGGCTGGCCGAATACATATACCCTGACCAAGAGTCTGGCCGAATCACTGATTGCGAAGCATGGCGCCGGCCTGCCCATCGCGATAGTGCGTCCGGCAATTGTGGAGACCTCGGTCTCGGAGCCGTTTACAGGCTGGAATGAGGGCATCAATACTTCGGCTTCACTGTCCTATCTGCTGGGAACTTCGTTCCGGCAGCTGCCCACCAACGAGAGGAAGCGCCTGGACATTATTCCAGTGGATTCGGTGTGCCGCGGCATGACTCTGATCGGCGCAGCGATTGTGGAAAGGCGTCACGATCCGCTCTATCAGCTGGCCACTTCAGTCACCAATCCGTGCGACATGCGGCGTTCCATCGAGCTGACGTCGCTGGCTCACCGCAAACATTACCGCGCCCAGGAAGGCCTGGAATACTGGCTGCGGCTGCGGCTGGACGCGATTCCCGTCTCCAAGGAGCGTTACAACCGCATGTCGGCGCCGGCGCAGAAGGCGATTGTGAAGTCCATTCAGCGCATCATGTCGCCCTTGCCGCTGAAGAAAACTCCGTTGGTGCGGGCGGAACGAAATCTGGAGCGGGTGGAAAAACTGATCAAGCTTTTCGAGCCGTTCATTCTGCACAACGAGCACGATTTCGCCGCCGACAACGTCGAAAAACTTTCGAATGCCCTGCCGGATAACGAGAAAGCCACTTTTGGATACGACACCCGGTCGATTGACTGGTGGGCCTACTGGATTAATATTCACATCCCCGCGCTGCGCAAGTGGACCTATCCTCTAATCGAAGGCCGCCCTCTGGAAGCGCGCCCTGCCCGCAGCCTCCATTTTGAGGCCGTCCCGGAAAGCGCTGACATAGTCAAAACCGGCACCAATGGAGCAACGTGGCGATATTCCTGACTGGTTCCACCGGATACATCGGCGCACACGTGACCGCCAACCTGCTGGAGCAGCAAGGCGCCTCGTTGAACCTGCTGGTTCGCGCCCGCGACCCGCAGGAAGCCGCGGGCCGTCTGTGGCAGGCGCTGCAGTTGCACCTCGATTTTCCGCGATTCTATGAGCATCTCCAGACTCGCATGCGGGTGTTTTGCGGTGATCTGACCGCGCCGCACTTTGGCCTCAGCGATGACGATTACGATCGTCTGATCCACACCACCGATTCCGTGATCCATTGCGCCGCCTCGCTGAATCGCAAGTCCGAGAAAAGCTGCCTGAACGTGAACCTGCGAGGCACGCTCGAAGTGCTGCTGCTGGCGCAGAAATCGAACTACTATCACGGGCTGCGTCGTTTCAGCCAGGTGAGCACGGTGGCAGTGGCGGGAAAGCGTCAGGACGAAGTTGTTACCGAGGATCGTTCCATCGATTGGGATCGTTCCGATTACGATCCCTACGGCCGCACCAAGAAATTTACTGAGCACATGATGCGCCAGCTTCTGCCCGAGGTCCCGATTACGATTTTCCGGCCCAGCATCGTTCTGGGCGACAGCCGTCATCCCGAAACTACCCAGTTCGACATGGTGAAGGCATTTGTGTTCCTGGCCGGCCTGCCAGTCCTGCCGTTTCCGTCGAAGGACAAGATTGACATCGTGAACGTCGATTTCGTTGCGGATGCGATCGCGACTCTGCATCAGAAGGAAAATCCGCAGTACGACACGTACCACCTTTCATCCGGCGTAGACTCGCAGACCTTCCGCCAGCTCACCAGCGCGTTGGCTGCTGCTCAGAACAAGCGTGGGCCAATTTTTCTCCCGTTCCTGCAGCGGCCATTCAGTGCCACGGTGAGTCTGTTGTCCCACCGGACGGGATCTCTCGGCCATGGTGCCTCGCTGATGAAAGTGTTCATGCCTTATCTCGTATGGAACACGGTGTTCGACAACACCCGCGTGACGCAGGAACTCGGACTCAAACCGGTGCCATTCTCGCAATACAGTTATCCGCTGCTCAAATTCAGCCGCGAAACTAACTTTACCTATCCTTACCAGGGTTGGCCCTCCACCCGGGCTGGAGGGTCCGCCGCATGATGGATCTGGTCCTCGAAGCCTGGGTCAGCAGTAGCATCGAAGCTGCCAAGCTGAGCTGGATGATGGGCAAAGGCAGATCCTGGCAACCCGGTGAGAAGCTGAAGTTGTTATTTGCCGGCTACAACGGCACCCGCAACATGGGCTCGGACGTCCGGGTTTCGGAAATGTTGCGCCAGACCCGGCACATTCTGGGCGCGGACAACACCGCTTTCAGCGTCATGACGCAAAATTTCAAGTTCACCGAGGGCTATTTCGACGGCACGCGGCAGGTTCACCTGCCGGACATTTTTCCTCCGTTCCTTTCCGATGAAGTGCCCAGACATCACGGCGTGGTGGCCTGCGAAGGCTCGATGTTCAAGAGCAAATTTGCCAACGCGCTTACCACGATGATGATCGGGTCGTTGGGAATCGCGGCGGCGCAGAACAAGCTGTCAGTGGGTTATGGCGCCGAAGCTGGGCACATGGATCCGCTGATCGCGAAGATGTGCGCGCGTTATTGTCAGAATTCGTTCGTGATCACCCGCAATGAAGAATCGCGCGACGTGCTGCGTGAACTGGGCGTGCCGACCGAGTTGGGTACGGACACGGCCTGGACGTTCGAACCCGCTCCGGTCGAGTATGGACAGACAGTCTTGCGGAAAACTGGCTGGGACGGCAGCGCGCCGGTGCTGGTGGTGTGTCCGATTAATCCTTTCGAGTGGCCGGTCAAGGCGTCGGTAGCCAAATTTGCGGTACGCAGCCTGACCGGCGCGTTCAAACACAGCCATTACCGCTCCGTGTACTTTCACAACTCGGGTGCGGCGGCGGACCGCGCTCTGGAACACTATCTCACCGCCATCGCCAACGCGATCGCCGCCTTCCGCAAACAGCGCAATGTCTTCGTAGTGCTGGCCGCCACCGAACGCCTGGATGCGCGCCCCGCAGGCCGTATTTCGGAAAAGCTGGGCGGCGTTCCCGTGCTCAGTTCTGAAGACTACAAGATGCATGAGCTGGTGAGCATTCTGCGCGCCTGCCACATGATGGTTTCCTCGCGCTATCACGGTATTGTGACCTCTATGCCGGGGCTGGTGCCGTCGGCGGGAATTACCATGGACGAACGCATCCGCAACCTGATGCGCGAGCGCGGCCATCAGGACCTGCTGATGAATGTGGACGATCCGGATCTCGAGTCGAAATTGATGACGGCCCTGGAAAAATTGGCCACTCAAGGCGAAGCCATCTCGGTGGGAATTGGACAGACAGTAGTGAAAAACTTGAAAGTCATGGCTCGCATGGGCGTGTATTTCGAAGAAGAAGTACAGCGCCGCTATCCCGAATTTCCCACGCGCAAGGGAGAATGGGGCTGGGAAGACTACCTGCCCCCGTTGAGCAGTGGGCTGAAACGCCTGGTCGAAGCGTTCGGCTGACGAAGACCACGTAGGCCCGGACGCCCTCGTCCGAGCGGGCGAGCGAAGCTCGCCACTGTTTGTGCAACGCCAAGACCGCGGAGCTTTCGCTCCGCCCGGCGGGCGGGGGTGCCTGCCGCTACATGAGTGCACAGACGCAAGCGTCAAGAATGAACCATGAGTTTTCTCCAAAATATCTTCGGCCAGCTCGATGCAGCCGGCGATACTCCGGTGCTGCAGGAGCTTCGTGAAGGGCAGGTTTTTTCCGTCACGGGTCGCGAGCTCCTGGCTCGAATTGCTCAAGCTCGCTTCTTTCTTGAATCGCGAGGCTTAGAGAAAGGCGACCGCTGCGCCCTGCTGGCCCACAATGGCATCGACTGGGTTGCGCTTGATCTGGCGATCATGGCCGAAGGCCTGATCGTGGTTCCGCTCTATGCCCGACAGGCGCCGGCAGAGCTAGTCGCCATGATGAAGGACTGTTCTCCAGCACTGATCTGCTGTGGCGATGAGACACTGCGCGTCGGCATTACGCAGAGTTGGCCGGAGGCGCCCCCGCAACATCTGTTCAAGGAAATTTTCGCGCAGACGGACGCAGGGGCATTATCGACACCACAATTAGCCGATTCTGACCCGGTTACCATCATCTATACATCCGGTACGTCGGGAGAAGCCAAAGGTGTCGTCCTGACTGCGGGCAACGTGGGACACATGCTGGATTGCACATCGGGGCGGCTGAATCTCCTGATGGAAAACAAGCCCGGACACGATCGGGTGTTTCATTATCTGCCGTTTTGCTTCGCAGGGTCGTGGATCATGCTCCTGACCTGCCTGCTGCGTGGCAGCCAGCTCGCGCTGAATACGGATTTGGGGAAGCTGGCGAATGAAATGCGCTCGGTCGCTCCGGACTATTTTCTTAACGTTCCGGCCTTACTGGAGCGCATGCGCAAGGCGGTTGACGAACAGCTTTGGAAGACCGGAGGCCTCGTACTTGCAATTTACCGTCGCGCCAAAGCGGCATGGATCAGCAACCAGGCATCGCCTTCACGGTTCTCCGGCAGGATGTGGCTGATGTTGGCCAACGCATTAATTTTTCCGACCATCCGCAAGAAAATGATCGGCAGTAACTTGAAAGCCCTGATTTGCGGATCGGCGCCTTTGAACGTTGAAACCCAGCTGTACTTCAATATGCTCGGCATTCCGGTGCTGCAGGTTTATGGTTTGACCGAGACCACCGCGATCTGCACCATGGATGATCCTCGCCGCGTTCAGCCTGGGCGCGTAGGGCCGGCGATCAGCGGCATCGAAATGAAGCTGGGCGAAAACGAAGAAATCGTGGTTCGCGGCCCCAACATTTTTCCGGGCTATTGGAACCGACCGCAGGAGACGGCCAAAGCACTGCGCGACGGATGGTTCCACACCGGCGACCAGGGGGATGTCGACGCAGCGGGGAACTGGCGTATCATCGGGCGCATCAAGAACCTGATTATTCTGGGATCGGGCCACAACATCGCGCCTGAGCCGATCGAGGACGAGCTCCTGCGAAATCTGCCCGGGGCCCAGCAGGTCGTGCTCGTTGGCAATGGGCGAGGATATCTTTCGGCGATCGTTACCGGAGGTGTAAGTCGGGCGCAAGTGCAGGCTGCGGTGGATGCGGTGAATCCGCAGCTCCCGCACTACAAGCAGGTGCGGGCGTTCCATCTTCACGCCGAGCCGTTTTCGATCGAAAACGGATTACTGACTGCGAATGGCAAACTCAAACGTGATTTGATCGCGTCACGCCTCGAACAGGAAATTGAAGAAATGTACGGAGTCAAGCAAG
>CAZGSU010000028.1:0-5345 GCA_964528615.1 uncultured Acidobacteriaceae bacterium
ACCCCGTGCGCGCTATAAATAATCCGCTCGCCGTTGGGCACCTCGTCTTCGCTATCGACGAAGACCGCTCCCTTGCCGCGCAGTTCCTCCACGACAAAGCTGTTGTGGACGATTTCCTTGCGGACATAGATCGGCGGCCCAAACGCCTCCAGCGCGATGCGCACTACATCGATGGCGCGGACCACGCCCGCGCAAAATCCGCGAGGCTTCAACAGTAACAAGGTCTTTTCGTCACTCTTCGCTAGAATTCCAGCCACGATATTGGCTTCTCCCAATTTTTCCTTTTGTCATCCCGGGTCGATATGGCGCCGAGGACCTGGGCATCCCGGCATTAATACCTGGATGCAAAACTACCCCAACGTCCGTTGTCTACTAGGGTACACGAACCCCATTGTGGCGATATTAGAAAGCTACCGGAAAGAATCGGGATGGTCAACGTAAGCCAAAGAAATGGCTAGGATTAGCAGCGAATGGAGAATTCTGGCCTGCCAACGGAAACGCGAAAGCCAGCCCGAATAGCCGCATTTCGCGGGATTAAGACTTGGCCACCCGGCAGCCCGCACTGGGTGCGCAAGGCAAATTCAAGTTACAACCCCGAACGCCGATTCTCAGCCGCCACCCACTTCTGCTCGGCAAACTGAGTCAGCCGCCTCACCTCGAGCTCAGGAACCGTCCGGTTGTAGATCTCTTCCGTCGTTCCTGCAGCTGAGACCGGCAGCAGCAACCCGGCCTTCCGATAGAACTCAATCAGCGGCGCGGTGCTGCGGTCGTAAGCCTCGAGCCGGACTTTGATCGCTTCCGGCCGGTCGTCTTCGCGCTGAAACAGCGCACCATCGCAATGACCGCAACGCCCTTCGACTCTTGGAGGACGTTCTGTTCTGTGGTAGACAGCTTTGCACTTCTCACAGGTTCTCCGGCCACCCAGACGGGCCACGATCTCGCTCTGGGGCAATTCATAGCTCACCACGGCGGTCAGCCCAAGACCATCCTTGTCCAGGAACTGCTTCAGCGAAACCGCCTGTGCCGCGGTCCGCGGGAAGCCATCGAGGATGAACCCGCCCGCGCAGTGCAGGCATGCCGCGCGTTCCTGGACCAGCTCCCAAACGGTCGTATCTGGCACCAGTTCACCCCGTCGCATGTATCCCAGGGCCTCCTTCATGGCATGGCTGAGCTCGCCTTCGCTCCGGTTTGTCGCCCCGCGGAAAACGTCACCGGTCGACAGATGGCAGGCAAGCAAGCGCTGGTTCAGGAGTTCCGCCTGGGTACCCTTGCCCACGCCGGGTGCGCCCAGCAGGACTATTCTCCAGGGTAGAAATTGTCCGTTCGGGACGATTTCGCATCGGCCAGAAGGACCTTGCAGCCAAGCTGCGCGCGTAGGCTTATTCGTGACAGTCATGGGCTGACTTTAGGGCCACCCGCAGAACCCTGCTGTGACAGGAATCACACCCCAACGCCACTAAGAGCACATTGGTCTGCGTTCGAGCCCTATGGCCCGGTAGTGCCCCTACCTCGCCACCCCGTGCCATTGTTGTTCTGGGCAGTTTATTGCACCATGATTGCGACTTCTCGCAGACTCCCAGGTCAGCGAACAAAATGATGGAATTAAGCCAAAGACGGATGGTAGCGGCCCGGGCTCCAATCACCCCCGCCAATCAGCAATCGCGGTTGGTGATTGCGCTGGTCCTGTTGCTGGTCGCGCTGGCCGCCGTCCTGATTAAGGACCGTCAGTTCTGGTTCGGCTCCGAATCCACCATCGTTGACGCCGACTATGTCCAGCCGACAGTGGCACCCCAAGCGGCGCCACAGATCGCGACCCAGACCCCAACGAAGCCTGCGGTGACGACGACTCCTGCTCCGGTTCACGCCGCAAAGAAGCAGGTTGCGGCTGCCGCCACGCTCTTGGCCCCGGCGAAACCAGCCGATGCCCCGGCGGTGGTCTCCAACCGCACCGCGCTACCTCCGCTGGACGTCGAAGTAATAGCGGGCGACTCACATCACAAGGTGCATCCGGGAAGCAACAGCAAGAAGCTTGAGATTACCAATCCGGCGGCGCCGGTAGCCCGCCAAACTGCTCCAGTTGCGACTCCTGCGACCAACGCGGCGCAGCGTGAGCGCCTTGCCGAAGCTATCCCGCCGTCCTATCCGCCGCTGGCGCAACACATGAACGTGCAGGGATCGGTTGTACTGCAGGCTCTGATAGCTGCTGATGGAACCATTGAAAACCTGCATGTGATGAGTGGCCCAGCAATCCTGGCCAGCGCAGCGCAGCAGGCAGTAGGGAAATGGAAGTTCAAGCCGGTCTTTCAAAATGGCATGGCGGTCGAGACCAAGGCGACCATTACGGTCAACTTCTCCATTCGTGTAAACGATAGTTCGGTCAATACCACCCTCGCCGAGAACAACGAAGTATCCATCAGCCAATAACGGTTTCTGGCCTTTACTCTCAGCTGAAATTTCGAGTGGTGGAAGTGTGAGCCATGAGTTGTGAGCATTGAGCGGTGAGCACTAAGCGGTGAACACCCCAGATTTACTCATTGCTCACTACTCATTGCTCATCGCTAGCGATGATCAGGCGTTCGCCTTGATCATTTGCTCGGCGTGCTTGCGCGAGGTTTCGGTGAGCTTGGCTCCGCTGAGCATGCGGGCCACTTCTTCGGTGCGTTCCCCGCCAGTCACCGGACGAATGCTGGTCCGGGTGCGCCCGCCATGTTCTTTCTTTTCGATCACAAAATGCTGATCGCCGAAGGTAGCGATCTGCGGCAGATGCGTCACACACAGCACCTGATTCGATCGCGCGAGCGACTTCAGTTTCTTGCCCACAGCCTCGGCTGCCCGCCCGCCAATCCCGTTATCAATTTCGTCAAACACCAAAGTCTTCTGGGTGCCCCATCCTTGTCGCTTTTTTGGCGACAGGGTGGGGGTTTTGACTTCCTTCCCGCCCTCCACGCAAGCCTTCAGCGCCAGCATCACCCTCGATAACTCCCCGCCGGAAGCAATGTGCTCCAGTTGGCGCATCGGCTCGCCTGGATTGGTCGAGATCATGTATACGACCTGGTCGATCCCGGACGCCGTCCATTCCGGCTCCTCTTCCGAGGTCGTTTTCTGAATGCGAAATGTCGACTTCATCGCCAGATCGTTGATCTCGGCTTCCACGAGTTTCTCCAACTTGCGCGCAGCATCGGCCCGCTTCTTCGAGAGGGTTCTTGCAGACTTCAGATACTCGTTCGCCGCCTTAGCCAACTCCTCCCACAGCTGCCGCAGGATTTCATCTTTGTTCTCGACCTCGGCAAGCTTGCGCGAAACATCAGCGCCGAATTCAATCACCTCGTCGACCGTCGCTCCGTACTTCCGCTTCAATCGATCGAGCAGCGCCAGCCGGTCTTCCACTTGCGCGAGGTGCTCTGGCGACGCCTGAATCCCTCCCGCGTAATCTCGCAGCGTGGCACCCACGTCTTCGACGCTGATCCGGGCCGATTCCAGTGCGGCCAGCGCATCATGAAACTTGGGCTCGTAGCGCGCCAACTCCTCGACCTGCTTCTGCGCGCCACGCAACGACGTCGCCGTCGAACCACTGCCTTCGTAAAGCAGATCAAAGGCATTCATCGCCGCGCTGTAAATCTTCTCGGCATTGGCGAGCACGCGTTTCTCGGATTCCAGCCGCTCGTCTTCCCCGCTCTGCAATCGAGGCTCTTCGATCTCCCGTTTCTGGAAGGTCCATAGGTCAACCAACCGCAGCTTGTCCTGCTCTCCCCGCTCCAGTTCCTCGATGCGCGTGCGAATCTCCTTCCACGCGGCGTAAGCGGCCGAAACCGGCTCGATCTCGCCGCCTGCGAATGCATCGAGCAGCTCCAGCCGCACTGGACCGTCAAACGACAGGATGGATTCGTTTTGCGCGTGGATGATTGCCAGGTGAGGAGCCAGCAGTTTCAGCACAGACACAGTGGCGGGCTGATTGTTGACGAACACTCGCCCCTTGCCGCCCGCCGCGATCTCGCGCCGCAGAATCAACGAGCCGTCATCGGACTCATCCAATCCGTTTGTGTCGAGGATCTTCTCCAGCGCCTTCTCGGCCGCGCCTTCAGCCTCGAAAACAGCAGCGATGACAGCGCGCTCGGCCGTAGACCGGATGACCTCCGTGGAAGCTTTCTCTCCAAGCAGCAGAGCGAGCGCATCGATCAGGATCGACTTCCCCGCCCCAGTTTCGCCAGTCAGCAGGTTCAACCCCGGCCCGAACTCCACCACCAGGTTGTCGATTACCGCGTAGTTCTCGAGCCGAAGTTCAGTCAGCACAAGCGGTTCCTGAACAGCAAAGTTCAGCGCAGCATAGCATGAAACAGCAGGGCCGGCGTCCGCAGCGGCGAGCGTTCAAGTCGCGGCGCTACGCTTGCACCAAACTCCTTGCTATCATCATCTAAGATTCTTCCATGGCCATTGCCGGACAGTACTCGGTCGAAACCGATTCAGGGTCCATCCCTGCAGTAATGCAAGCCGCAGTTTACCGCGGCGTCAACGATGTCCGCCTCGAGACTGTCCCCGTCCCCAAAATCGGACCGGGCGAGATGCTGGTCCGCGTTCACTCCTGCGGCGTATGCGGCACCGATCTAAAGAAGATTTCGACAGGTTCGCATTCCGCCCCGCGCATCTTCGGACATGAAACGTCAGGAGTCGTCGCCGCGGTTGGCAAGGACGTTACCGGGTACCGGACGGGCGACCGCGTGATGGTCTTTCATCACATTCCCTGCCGCGAGTGTTTCTACTGCCAAAACAAGACCTTCGCCCAGTGCGCTACCTACAAGAAAGTTGGCTGCACTGCAGGGTTCGAGCCTTCGGGCGGAGGTTTCGCCGAATACGTTCGCGTGATGGACTGGATCGTTCAGTACGGTACCGTACGCATTCCCGAGAATATTTCTTTCGAACAGGCCTGTTTTGTAGAGCCGGTAAATACTTGCCTGAAGGGCGTATACGCCCTGAATCTGCGCTCTGGCGAGACGGTCCTTACTATCGGACAGGGCCCCATCGGCATCATATTGAGTGTGTTGGCGAAACGGGCAGGGGCTACCTTAATTACTTCCGATTTGTATCCCGAGAGGCTTAAAATAGGGTCAAGTTTCGGACTAGACCTTACAATTGAAGCTTCGCGGACAAATGTGGTCGAGCGCGTCCGCGAATTGACCCAGGGGCGCGGCGCCGATGCCGTCATTTTGGCAGTCGGCGGAAACTCCCTGATTCGTACTGCGATGGACGCAGCCCGTCCAGGTGGTCGAATTTTGCTATTTGCACAGACACAGCACGGGGAGGCAGTGATCGATCCTGCCGCAATCTGTGTCGACGAGAAGACTCTAGTG
>CAZGSU010000029.1:0-15004 GCA_964528615.1 uncultured Acidobacteriaceae bacterium
TACCATCGCATGATCGAGCTGGCGTCGGAAAATGCACCCGGACGAGTCAAGATCGGTACGACCTCCCGCGGCATCGGGCCAGCTTACGAGGACAAGATGGGCCGCCGCGGCTTACGCGTAGCCGACCTGCTTGACCTGAAACTTCTCCGGACTCACATCGAGAACGCCTGCCACGAGAAAAACATGATCGCGCACGCGTTGTTCAACTCGGAACCGCTCGATCCGGACAGGATGTATCAGGAATATGCCGAAGCCTCCGCGAAGGTAACCCCGTTTGTATGCGACACGGCTGCCCTGCTGAATCAGGCCCTGGCTCAAGGCGAGTCGGTGATGTTCGAGGGTGCTCAGGGCACCATGCTCGACATCGACCATGGCACCTATCCTTTTGTCACGTCCTCCAGTGCCACTTCCGGCGGCGCCGTCATCGGAACCGGGGTGGCTCCCACCGCCATTGACACCGTGATTGGCGTGACCAAGGCGTACTGCACCCGCGTGGGCGGTGGACCGTTTCCCACAGAGGCGCTTAACGATCAGGGGGACTTGCTCCGCACCCGGGGCAACGAGTATGGCGCCGTGACCGGACGCCCCCGCCGCTGCGGCTGGCTGGATTTGCCACTGTTGCGTTACGCTGGCATGATTAACGGCATCTCCTGGCTGGTGGTCACCAAGCTGGACGTGCTGGACGAACTTGACGAGATCCCGGTTTGCGTCGGTTACAAGATCGATGGGAAAGTGACTGCGGAAATTCCAGCTCACGGCAGCGGGTTTGACGGAATCGAGTGCATCTATAAAACTCTGCCCGGGTGGCGCACTTCGACCCAGGGGGTGACGCAGTTCGAGAAGCTGCCCAAGGCAGCGCGGGAGTATTTGACCTTTCTCGAACAGGAAAGCGGAGCCCGCATTGGCATGGTTTCTACCGGACCGGGGCGGGAGCAGACTATATTTGTGGACAGCTTCAGTGCTGAACTCAAAGCATTAACCGGTCAGGCAGCTGGAGTTTCAGGAAAAATCTAGCGAACGGAGCAAGTGATGGTCGTGCTGGCGGTAACCTGGATGGCGAAAGTAAGCCGGGAAGCTGAGGTTTCTGGCGTTTTTTCAAAGCTGACCGAAGAGTCTCGCAAGGAACCGGGCTGCATGATGTACGTGGTGCACCGCCACAAGACCGAACCGCGCCGCTTCTTCATCTACGAGCAATACAAGGACGACGCTGCGCTCGAAGCCCACCGTGCCGCACCTCATTTTCTGCAGTACGCAAAAAAGGAACTACCGAAACTTGCCGACCGTGTGGAAGGCCACCTCTACGAACCGCTAAGCTGATCGTGAAAATGTGGCGCGGGCGCCCCCGCCCGCGTGCTGTTATTTGCCCTTGTCCGCCATCAACACTCCACCGGAGGCGTAGCTCTCCTTCGACACTTCGTGGAAAACCACCACGATGGCCTCGCGACGAGCACCCGCCTCTTCCACCATCGCGTCGGTAATACGCTGTGCCAGCTTGCGCTTTTGGTCAGCGGTGCGACCAGTCAGCATTGTCACTTGAACTAATGGCATAAAAGCGGCTCCTGGCTGCTAGCTTCTCGCTCAATCGTTACTACGCCAGTTCGTATCCTGCGAAGAAAAAGCTCAACTCAAATCGCGCGGCGTCATCCGCATCGGAGCCGTGAATCGCGTTGTATTCGATACTGGTAGCCCACTTTTTCCGGATGGTTCCCTCTTCCGCGTTCGCCGGATTGGTGGCGCCCATTAGCTTGCGCAGGTCGGCAATGGCGTTTTCCTTCTCCAGCGCCAAAGCCACGATGGGGCCGCTGGACATAAAGTCCGTGAGCGAATTGAAGAAGGGCTTACTCGCGTGGACGGCATAGAACTGCTCCGCCTGGTGCTTGGATATCTCCAGCATCTTCATGCACAGGATGTTGAAGCCGTTCTTTTCGAATTGTTCGATGATGTCGCCGATTGCCTTCTTGCGGACGGCGTCAGGTTTAACAATAGTGAGAGTGCGTTGAAGTGTTTTCATTTGTCGTTGGTCGTTGTTCCTTTTTCTTCTGAGAACGTCGCCTGAGAACCGGGAACCGGTATCTGAAAACTGGATCCTAAACTTTCACTCCTAACACAGCGGCTACCGTCTCCCCAATGTCTGCCGGCGATTTGGCCACGCGTATCCCGGCAGCCTCCATGGCCTTGATTTTCTCGGCAGCGGTGCCTTTGCCGCCGGAGATGATCGCACCGGCATGTCCCATGCGGCGTCCCGGAGGCGCGGTCTGGCCCGCGATAAAGCCGACCACCGGTTTCTTCATGTGCCTTTGCACATATTCCGCCGCAGCCTCTTCGGCATTGCCACCGATTTCGCCAATCATCACCACCGCTTCTGTCCGCGGGTCGCGGTTAAAAAGCTCCAGCGCGTCCAGAAAATTGGTTCCGATAATGGGATCCCCGCCGATACCGATGGCAGTGGACTGTCCGATGCCGCGCGTAGTCAATTGATACACGGCCTCATAGGTGAGGGTCCCGGACCGCGAGACGATTCCGACCGGGCCCTCTTTGTGAATCCGGGCGGGCATGATGCCGATCTTGCAATGTCCCGGCGAGATGATGCCAGGGCAATTGGGCCCGATCAGCCGTGATCGTCGGTTTTGCAGAAACTCCCAGGCGCGCACCATGTCGAGCGTGGGGATGCCCTCGGTGATGCAGACGATCAATTCCAGTTCGGCATCGGCGGCTTCCATGATGGCATCCGCGGCATAGGACGGAGGCACAAATATTGCGGAAGTATCCGCCGCAGTCCGGTCCACGGCTTCCTGCACGGTGTTGAAGATCGGCCAGCCTTCGTGTGTAGTGCCGCCCTTGCCGGGAGTGACCCCGCCGACAATCTGGGTTCCATACTCTGCACAGGCTTTGGCGTGAAATGTACCTTCCCGCCCCGTCAGGCCCTGCACGATCACCCGCGTCGATTTGTCTACCAGAATGCTCATGAATTCCTTTGGCAGCTTTGCTCTTCGTAGCGCCGCCGTCCCGCCGGCTGTCGGGAGGGCATCTTGCCCTCCCCATAATCGGCGCGCGGGACGCCACTGGACATCGACAGGGACGCCGGCTCTACCCTCTCGCCGACGCCACCACTTTTTCCGCGGCGTCCTTCATCGTTTCAGCGACAATAAAATTCAGCCCCGACTGTTTCAGAATTTCACGCCCTGCCTCGACGTTCGTGCCTTCCAGCCGCAGAACGATGGGAAGCTGGATCTGGGTCTTCCTGGCGGCTTCGACCACGCCAGTCGCCAGCGTGTCCACCCGCAGGATGCCGCCAAAAATATTAATCAAGACCGCCTTCACATTCTTGTCGCTTAGCAGAATTTCAAACGCGTGTGTTACCTGTTCAGCGTTCGCGCCTCCACCCACGTCCAGAAAGTTCGCGGGCATTCCACCAGCGTACTTGATGATGTCCATGGTCGCCATCGCAAGGCCGGCACCGTTCACCATGCAGCCGACGTTTCCATCCAGCTTGATGTAGTTCAAGCTGTACTTGGAAGCCTCAACTTCCAGTGGATCTTCTTCAGTGACATCGCGCAACTCGCGGAGTCCCGCGTGCCGGAACATCGCGTTGTCATCGAAGGTCATCTTGGCATCGAGTGCGAACAGGCGGCCGTCCGTGCAGGTAATAAACGGATTGATCTCCGTCAGAGAAGAGTCTGTTTCCTCGAAGGCCTTGTACAAGCCAGTCATGAACTGGACGGCTGGGTTGATCTGCTGCGGCTTCAGCCCGACTGCGAATGCCAGCTTGCGCGCTTGAAAAGCTTCCAGGCCCATGCCCGGGTCGATGTACTCCTTGAGAATGGCCGCCGGATTTTCTGCCGCCACCTGCTCGATCTCCAGTCCACCCGCCGCCGAAGCCATAAATACCGGTCTGGCCTGGGCGCGGTCAACTACAATTCCCAGGTAGAGTTCCTTCTCAATCGGTAAAGTTTCTTCGATCAGCAGCCGCCGCACGATGCGGCCTTCCGGTCCGGTCTGGTGCGTCACCAGCGTCATGCCAAGAATCTTGCCCGCAAGTTCAGTGGCCTCCTCGACGGATCTGGCAATTTTCACGCCGCCACCCTTGCCGCGTCCGCCGGCATGGATCTGCGCTTTGACTACAACTCCGGTGGCACCCGCTTCGAATAATTTTTTTGCCGCTGCCTGCGCTGCCTCCTGGCTTTCGACCATTTCACCCCGAGGTACTGCGACCTCGTACTTCTTCAGGATTTCCTTGGCCTGGTACTCGTGAATTTTCATATTGATTCCTGACCGGACCTATCGGCAAAGTCTAGCTTGCAGCTTAGCGCAGCGGGTGGCAACGTCGATTCTATCGAAGGCTGGAGTCATTGGGCAAACTCATGTGGGGCGGACGCCCTGGCCCGCCGCTCTTGACTCTTGTTTTGAAACTTCAAAACTTTCTTCGCCCACGGAAATCCGCGATCCAGAAGTTGCTAACCTCCGGCTTCGCCGAATCCTGAGGCGATGCTAAGCTTACCTCCAACCCCATGATCACTGATGCCCTGCAGCGCATTGCCAACAATCGTGAATCGCTCACACGCGAGGAAGCCCGCGTGGTTATGACAGAGGTTTTTTCCGGCAGTGCGACCGACGCACAAATCGCAGCCCTGCTGGTCGCCCTGCACATGAAGGGCGAAACCGTCGAAGAGATCGTTGGATTCGCCGAAGCCATCCGTGCGGCGGCAGAGCCGCTGCCCGTTCACGAGCATCCCACCCTGGCGGTCAGCGGAACCGGTCGCGACGCGCTGGTTGATACTTGCGGCACCGGCGGTGACGCTTCCGGCACGTTCAATATATCCACCGCCACCGCGTTTGTAGTCGCAGGAGCCGGGGTGCGGGTGGCCAAGCACGGTAATCGCAGTCTGAGCTCCAGATGCGGCTCAGCCGACGTTATGGAAACGCTGGGCGTGAAGATAAGCCTGCCCACCGCGGTTCTGGCCACTTGTCTCGAGCAAGTGGGCATGGTGTTTCTCTTCGCACCAGCCATGCATTCGGCCATGAAATATGTACAGCCGGCGCGCCGCGAACTTCGGTTGCGCACCGTGTTTAATCTGCTGGGCCCGCTCACCAATCCGGCCCACGCCTCAGCGCAGGTTGTTGGCGTGTATTCCGTCGAGCTCGTGGAAAAACTGGCAGAGGCGCTCAGCATGTTGGGTCTTCATCGCGCCCTGGTCGTACACGGATTGGACGGTCTGGATGAAATCACGATTACAGGGCCGACCCGGATCGCCGAAGTGCGCGATGGCAACGTTCGCAGTTACGAGGTCACGCCGGAGGAATTCGGAATCAAGCGTGCCCAGCTCGAAGACATCTCCGGCGGTGACGCCGAGGCCAACGCCACCATCATTCGTGAGGTTCTTTCCGGAAATAGGTCCGCTCGACGGGATGTCGTCCTCCTGAATGCAGCCGCCGCGCTGGTCGCCGCTGGAAAAGCCGACCATCTGGGAGATGCGCTGCCACTGGCGTCGCAATCGATTGACTCAGGTAATGCAGCCGCCAAGCTGGAAGCACTGGTCCAGTTCACGAGCACCTATATGTAGGACGTCGATCCTCGGCCGTCGGACCTCCGCTTCATGGTCCGATGCCTAATGTCTGACATCCGAAGTCCGGGCTCCTGCTTCTTTCTTCAGTCTCTCAATTTGTGCCAGATGACTCGCCCCATGCGTCCCCATCCGTTCGATCATCTCCGCGACGGTAAATTCTTTCTGTAGCTCAGGGTGATAAGCCGACTTCGCGAGATCCTCAGGCTTCAGGCGTTGCAGCAGCCTCAGATTGGCGTGGCGATTCAGCCCGTAGAGCGCAATCATTTCGGCAGGCGGAGTCTCCATGCTGCCGAGGTTACGTGCCCAGTCATTCTGGTCCATGGGCGCAATCACCGGTTTTTTGTCCGCAAGCATCTGGCGCAGGCGGTACCCGTACACGATCTCGATATCGGCAAGATGTCCCAATATCTCCAGAATGCACCACTTGTCCGGAGCGGGTTTGTAGCGCAGCGTCTTCTCCGGCAGCCCTGACACGGCCGCCGCCACCTGCTTCGGACTCTTCTCCGCCGCCTCGAGATGTTTTTTGAGTTCGCCCTCGGTCATAACAGCTCCCTACATTGAGTAATCGAGCAATTGCGTAATTGAGTAATTGAGTAATTGAAAGGTCGCAGCGCTTTCCAATTGCCCAATTGCCAAATTACCCGATTTCTCAATTAAACATTGACTTTCTCCATCCACTCCGCTACCTGCACATTCCAACCCAGCTCTTTCGTCATGGTTTCGCGAAGCTGGGACGATGCCGCGGGCTCGCCATGCACTAGGTAGGTGACCTCGGGCCTGGTAGGAAAAGTGTGCAGCCATTCCAGGAGCTCCGGCGTGTCGGCGTGGTCGCTGAATTGTTCAAAGGTTGCAATCTGCGCCCGGATCGGCACGTTCTCAGCGAATATACGAACTTCCGGCGCACCGCTCTTGATGGTGAATCCGCGTGTTCCCGGCGCCTGAAATCCGATGAAAATCACCGTGTTTTTCGGATCCGGCAGCCGTTGCATCAAGTGGTGCAGGATGCGTCCTCCCGTCACCATTCCGCTGGATGAAATAATAATCACGGGATACTTCGTGTCATTGATCTTTTTCGAATCTTCGGTCGTCGATGCGAATGTGAAACCCGGCCACTGCAGCGGAGAGCCGAATTGCGCGATCAACCGGCACGTTTCATCAGTGCATTCTTCCTTGTGCTTCAGGAAAACTTCAACCGCCTTGATAGCCATGGGACTGTCGCAGTACACCGGAATGCGCGGAATCTGTCCGGATTCCATCAGTTCCTTGACCATAAACACGAATTTCTGGGTGCGCTCGACGGCGAATGCCGGCACCACTACACTGCCCCCACGCTGCACCGTCTGACGAATGATCTCGGCTAGTTTTGGCCTGGGATCGTCCGTAGGGTGCTGCCGGTTGCCATATGTCGACTCCATCACCAGAAGGTCAGCCGTTTCGCCTTCCGTAGGCCCTGAGCGGACGACTTTGCCGGGTGCTACGTTATTGCCGCGCACCCGACCGATGTCGCCCGTGAACAGGAGTCTTTTGGCCACCCCAGTCAGGTTGAGCTTAAGCTCCACCATCGAAGATCCAAGAATGTGCGCCGCCGGGACAAAGCGAAACGAGAGCTCGGGCGACAACTGCACGGTTTCCTCGAACTCCACCGGGCGGAAATACTGCAGGCTAGCCTCCGCTTCAGCCAGCGTATACAAGGGCAACGCGGGATCGTGTTTTGACTTCTTGTGCCGGTTATAAAAATTCGCGTCTTCCTCCTGAAGATGGCCAGAGTCGGGCAGGATGATGCCGCACAGATCGATCGTCGAGGACGTGGCATAAATTGGGCCACGGAAGCCTTCTCTCACCAGCCGGGGAATCCAGCCACAATGGTCGAGGTGCGCATGAGTCAGAATGACGGCGTCGATCCGGCTTGCCGGAACCGGCGTATTCTGCCAGTTGCGCTCCCGCCACTCCTTGGCGCCCTGGAACATGCCGCAATCAATGAGTACCTGAACTCCGCCGTTCCCGGCGATGTCTGAACCAGCGACGCCTGAACCATTGGTGTTGATCAGATGCTTGGAGCCGGTAACCGTGCCGGCTGCGCCCAGAAACTGGATGTATGCCAAGCCTTCCTCCCCGCGAATAAAATCATTCCAGATTTGTGATTTTAGATTTCGGATTGCAGATTTCAGATTGTTTCAAAACGCACCACTGGCTGTCACTCTTGCGGTCGTTAATCTGAAATCTAGAATCTTC
This sequence comes from uncultured Acidobacteriaceae bacterium, assembly GCA_964528615.1. Lineage (GTDB taxonomy): Bacteria > Acidobacteriota > Terriglobia > Terriglobales > Acidobacteriaceae > JAIQFF01. The sequence goes on from CAZGSU010000029.1 coordinate 7,797, forward strand.
AATCTGAGATCTTCACTTCGTCTTCTCCGGAATTTCAATCCTGTGCGCTTTATTCCTCAGATCACTCTCCGGCACGCTGCCATCGTTCACCACGATTTCAAGTGGAGTCGAAACGGCTTCGAAACGGATGGTGGCCTCCGTCTTTCCGCGGATTTCAAGCCGCTTCGTGACCTGTCCTTCTTCCATGTTGAGAGTTACCGGCACCTCGGCCCCGGCGTCTCCACGATTCTCCACTGTGACTGTAACCACATAATTGTTCCCCGACATTTGCCGGGGATACACCGTCGCGACACGAAAATCCGGCAGGCCGCGATCGCGGTAGACCCAGTCGTCAAAAAACCATCCCAGCTCGCGTTTGGTTTGTGCCTGGATCAGTTGCTGCACATAGGAAGGCGCTTTGTCGGAGTCTGGCTGATAGGCGGCAATCGCTTTCTTCAGTGCATCTTCTCCGATCATGTCGCGCAGCATCCACCACACATACATGGCTTTGCTGCGGTAGAACTCTTCGATGCTGGTGCTGATCAATGCCTCAGCTGGGGCACCGCCCTGGGCTTGCCGTCCCATCAACGCCGTTTCGGCCTCCGCTATCGCCGTGCGATGTAGTCCCATGAAGTCGAGCGCCGCGGCGCGCCTGTTTTCCCGTTCTCGATAGACAGCCTGGGCAAAATGCGCCAGCCCTTCATAGACCCATGGACGCGGCGAGTAAAACGCTGAATGCGTGAGCTGGTGAACTGCCGTGAGCTGGGCCAGCTTGGAATCGTTGTTGAGTGGAGTCAGCAGCAGGCTTCCGCTTTCGTAAGGCGCTGCCCCTGGATCCTTGAGCTCAACAACTTCCGCCTTAACTTCACTTCGTCCTTTTGGAGTGCCAAACCACTCGGTCAACAAAGAAGCGGCCTGCTGCGCCGCGAGTGCATAATTCTCAGCCTCGGCCTTGTGATCCGGAATGTAGGAGATATTTATCGAAGGACGGTCAATACTGTCATAGTTGCCAATCACAAAGAGCGGAACAGCTTCCGCCAGCGGTTGAAATGTGCACTCAGTCACGCTTTGATAAGCTTTCCCCATCTGTTCATAGGTTCGCAAGCCTCCTGCCTCACCATTGCACAACAGGATCGAGGGAGTACCTTCTCCGGAGTGACTTAGCTTGATCTTCAGCGACGCCTGGACTTCCCGTGCCTTCCATCGCGCAACCGTCTCGAAGACGCTGTTCCCTTCCGACAGATTCGCCGCCTCCGTCGCCACGGGATACCACACCACATATCCGATGCCGCGCACCGCGGTAAACGACTTGCCGATCTGATCCCAGTCGCTGTGCCTGGCCACCTCCGCGGGCATACCGATTCGTGTCAGCCGGGTCCCGTCCAGCGGGATGACGCCCTCGTACCCGATTTCCAGGTTCACCGTGCCCTTGGGCGGAACATCTTTGGGTAGAGTCACGAGCGCTTCGGAAAGAGCGCCGGTGTGATCGATGTCGGACGCATAGGGCTGGGAAACAAACTCCACCGGTTTGCCGTCGACCTGGATCGATCGCCAGCCCAGGCTGGAAGAAATCTGCATCGACAGATTTTTTTGCGCCGTTAAGGAGTCATTTCGCAAAGTGAGGTTGCCCCGCACCGCCAGCCTCTGCTGCTCCGGCTCAACCCGAACGTCGAGGTTGTAGTTGGTAAAAGTAAAGGCTTCGCGATCGAGAGCGCGGACCTGGACCGCCAAACTCCACAGAACGCAGCACACGTGGAAAAACTTCATGTCGTATCCGCCGCTTTTTTCCTGCGCTGCCGTACGATTTCATACAACATGACTCCCGCGGCGACTGAAACGTTCAGCGACGGCACCTTCCCCAGCATGGGAATGGAAACCAGAAAGTCGCACTTCTTCGCCACCAGGTCGTGTACGCCCTTACCTTCGGACCCGAGCACGATCGCGCAATCCATGTTGTAGTCGAGCGCGTCGTAACTTTGTTTACCGCGTTCATCGAGGCCCACAATCCACAAATGTTTTTCCTTCAAGTCTTCCAGGGTGCGTGCAATGTTCGTCACTTTGGCAATGGGAAGATGCTCGCTGGCGCCGGCCGAGGCTTTGGTCACGGTTGCGGTCACACCCGCCGCGCGGCGCTCCGGAATTACTACTCCATCCGCCCCGGAAGCGTCGGCAGTGCGCAGAATGGCGCCGAGATTGTGCGGATCTTCAATTCCGTCCAGCACCACTATCAGCGAATACTGCCCCCGCTTGGCGGCAACCACGTCATCGAGATCGTTGTAGTGTTTGCCGGAAGTAATGGCCACCACGCCCTGGTGAGCGTTATTTCCGGCCATGCGATCGAGTTCCGGTCGTGGCAGGAAGCGCACCGCCACACCGTTCCGCCGGCACTCCTCCACCACGCGTTGCAAACGCAGGTCATGACGCTCTTTCAACACGCCAACCCATTCGAACGACCGCCCGCGCGCCTTCAGCGCTTCGGCAACGGCGTTGATCCCGTAGATGTAATTCATCGAACCGCCAGTTTACCGCAGGAGGCGGACGGCGGCCGTCAGGAGTCGGCGTATCAGACCTTCGTTCGCACGTGACATAACAGATTTTCTCGGCGCTCTCGCAGATTTCTCAGCACACTTGGCGGTCAAAAGCTTTTTGTTGTGAACTGTCGCGACCAAGCGGTCCGCAGTCCGAGGTTCGACGCCCGACGTCCGCTTTCATTGGCGCTTTGAACCACCGCTCGATATACTTTGATTGCGCCCCTGAGGAGTCGGAATGTCCCTGTCCGCCGTAATTGTGGACGATGAGCAGCTTGCCCGCGACGAACTCGCCTTTCTGCTAAAAGACGTCGGCGACGTGGACGTAGTCGCCCAGGGCAAGAACGGCGTGGAAGGCGTCAACCTCATCCGGGAACATAACCCCGACCTGGTCTTTCTCGACGTGCAAATGCCCGGTCTCGATGGCTTCGGCGTCATCAAGAAGTTGCTCGACAAGAAAGTCGTCCTGCCCAAGATCGTGTTTGCTACCGCCTTCGACCAGTATGCGGTAAAGGCATTCGAAGTAAACGCCGTCGACTATCTTCTTAAGCCTTTCGACAAGAAGCGGGTCGCACAATCGGTGCAAAAGGTGCGGGCCAAACTGGAATCCGGCAGCGCTTCCTCGGACAAATTGGAAACCCTGGTCCGGATGCTGGAGTCGCAGAAGCCGCAGGCTTCCAAGATTCTGATCAAAGCCGGGGGCCGTCTGTTCCTGGTCAACCAGAAAGACATCGGATTCGCCTCGATCGAGGAGGGCGTCATAACCGTGGTGACCAGCGGACCCAACGGTATGGAAGGACAATCGAACTGCCGCACTCTTGAGGAGCTGTTAGACAGTCTCGATCCCAATCTCTTCTGGCGCGCTCACCGCTCCTACCTGGTGAACATCAACCGTATCAAGGAAGTCGTCCCCTGGTTCAAGAGCTCCTACCAACTTCGCATGGACGACAAAAAGCAGACCGAAATCCCGGTGAGCCGGGCGCAAACCAAGCGCCTGCGGGAATTGTTTGGTTTGTAGCTGTACGTGTGGCCGCAAACGAACCACGTGGGGACGGCCGCCCTCGGCCGTCCGGTCGAGAGGTGAGCGTTTCTAGCCGCTACTGTTCCCTCTAAGAGTTTCCCAAGCTGCGCGCCACACTGAATTAGGATTGTCTTTGGCTATAATTAGGCATGGCCCGGGGTTGGGAAAGCAAATCGGTGGAGGAACAACAGGCTGCAGCCACCACCCAGACCGAATCAAAACAACGACTTACGCCGCAACAGGCGGATCGAAGACGGCGGAAAGAGGCGGTTGAACTGTCGCGCCGGCTCGTCCGGCAGCAACTTCAATCCGCGCAGAATCCTCGCCACCGCCAGATGCTGAAGAGCGCGTTGGCCGATCTGGACTCCCAAATAGCACGCTTGGGCTAGGTCTGTGGTTTGGTTCGGTTTGAATGTTTCTGACGTATAATATTGCCAATCCCCCATGAAAGCTTACGTCTACGTGTCACTGAAGAAGAGCGTTCTGGACCCCCAGGGAAAAACCATCCAGGGTGCTCTCAAGAAAATGGGATGTAAAGGATTGGAAGAGGTTCGCCAGGGCAAGTATTTCGAGCTGACGCTCGATGGCGGCCTGAACCGGAGTGAGGTTGAGGCAGAGGTCACGCGAATTGCTCGCGACGTCCTGACCAATCCGGTCATTGAAGAGTTTCGATTCTCCCTCGAGGAATAACGACGACTAACCGAATTCCCCGGTTCGGTGGTGGACAGTTCGTCCTGCTTCGGCAGGCTGGATATTCGCAGAGCGCGCGGTTGGCGTTCTGAAGTAGTGGCCGGATTCTAACTCACAAAAAAGCTTCGGTTCCCCGCCGAAAATAGGAGCATTCGCATGTGCGGCATCGTGGGATATGTTGGCAAGAAGCGAGTAGTGCCCGTCATTATCGATGGACTCAGGCGGCTGGAATATCGCGGTTATGATTCGGCCGGGATCGCAGTGTGCGGCAATGGCGATGGTCTGCAGATTCGCCGCGCGGAAGGCAAACTGCGCAATCTGGAAGAAGTCATTCGCCTCAAGCCCCTCGACGGCACGTACGGGATTGGACACACTCGCTGGGCCACCCATGGACGCCCCACGGAGGAGAATGCTCACCCGCATCGCGACTGCACGGGAAGAATCGTCGTTGTTCACAACGGCATTATTGAAAACTACGTTTCCCTGAAACGAAAGCTCACCGAAGAAGGCCATCGCTTTACCACCGAAACCGATACCGAGGTCATCGCTCACCTGGTCGAGAAGTATTTCCTGAAGACCGCGAACGGCCATCGTCCGTCGCTCGAAGAGTGCGTCCGCAAAACCGTCGGCCAGTTGACCGGCGTGTTCGCGCTGGCGGTAATTGCAGTGGATGAGCCTAACAAGATTGTCGCCGCCCGCAACGGCCCGCCCGCTGTAATCGGGCTGGGCAAGGACGAGTACTTCGTAGCCTCCGACGTGCCTGCGATTCTTTATCACACTCGCGACCTGTTCTTCCTCGCCGACGGCGATCTGGCCGTGATTACGCCCGAAGGCGTGCAGCTCACCGATTTTAACGGGCAGCCCATTGTCCGCCAGGTCCAGCACGTTACCTGGGACCCGATCATGGCGGAAAAGGGCGGCTTCAAGCATTTCATGCTCAAGGAAATCTACGAGCAGCCTCGGGCCGTGCGTGACACCACACTGGGACGGGTTTCGCAGGAAACCGGCCATGTCTTTCTCGACGAGATGGAGATTTCAGAAGCCGAGTTCAAAGCTGCGAAGAAGATCAACATCGCGGCTTGCGGAACCAGTTGGCACGCCGCTCAGGCCGGCAAGTTCATGATCGAGCGCATCGCGCGCATCCCGGTGGAAGTGGACTACGCAAGCGAATGGCGATATCGCGATCCCATCATCGCTGCCGACACGCTCACCATGCTGATTACCCAGTCGGGAGAAACCGCCGACACCATCGCGGCCCAGCGTGAAGCCAAAGCCAAGGGCTCGAAGACGCTGGCCATCTGCAACGTGGTGGGTTCAATGATCACGCGCGAGGCCGCCGGGACAATCTACACTCACGCCGGCCCGGAGATCGGCGTCGCCTCCACCAAGGCATTTACCGCGCAACTTACCGCCCTCTACCTGTTTGCTCTATTTCTGGCCCAGCAACGCGGCACCATCAGCGACGATGAGGCCAAGGAGCGAATCCAGGAACTTACCCGCATCCCCGGCAAACTCGAGCATTTGCTCACCCGCGAGGAAGATTGCGAAGACCTGGCCAAGGAATATGCCCGCTCGCAGGACTTCCTGTTCCTAGGACGCGGCATTCACTATCCCATCGCGCTCGAGGGCGCACTCAAGCTGAAGGAAGTCTCCTACATCCACGCGGAAGGCTATCCCGCGGGCGAAATGAAACACGGCCCCAACGCGCTGATTGATGAGAACCTGCCGGTCGTAATCATCGCCACCCGCGATACCAAGGATGAGTTGTCGATGACCCGCTACGAAAAAACCTGTTCAAATCTCAAAGAGGTCAAGGCGCGCTCCGGAATGATCATCGCGTTGGCCACCGAAGGCGACGAAGACATCAAGGAAGCCGCGGACCACGTCTTGTACGTTCCACCGGCGCCGGAAGAGTTGCTGCCAATTCTGGAAATCGTCCCGCTGCAGTTGCTGGCCTATCACATCGCAGTGCGCCGCGGTTGCGACGTCGATCAGCCCAGGAATCTTGCCAAGTCGGTGACGGTGGAGTAGCGTTGTCATCGTGAGCGGAGCAATGCGATTCGCACAGCGAATCGCATTGCGGAGTCTCGAAAGATCTCTACCCGTTCCCCGACCAGACCGACAACCCCTTGCGAATCTCCGCTCTGCTCGCGATGCTCGCCCTCTTGCCCGCCATCGCGTCGCCCCAGACACGCGCCAGCTCTGCCTTGACATTCCAAAGCGGCGGAAAGCCCATCCGCGTGGAAGCCTTTTACCCCACAACCCCGGAACGGCACCCGGCAGTGCTGGTTCTCTATGGAGGGATGGGGATGACCCTCCGTTCGGCAGGCTTCCGCTACTATGCCGCCGACCTGGCTCGGCACGGTTACGCCGCCTTCCTGGTCTATTATTTCGACCGGACCGGCGAGGAACAACTCGGCGATGTCGACCACTCCGACCTCTGGCGCTCCACCATCCACGATGCGATCGGCTTCGCAGGCGCAAACCCAAAGGTGGATCCCAATCGCATGGGAGCCCTCGGCTTCTCTCTTAGTTCGGGCCTCGTTCTGGCCGAGGCTGCCGAGGACCCGCGTCTCAAAGCAATCAGCGAATATTACGGCGGCCTCGGCGATGACTTCCCCAAAAACGTGGCCCGCATGCCTCCCGTCCTGATCCTGCATGGCGGCGCTGACAAAGTCGTTCCCGTGAGCGCGGCATACGAACTGCAGAGTTTCCTCCAGCAGGTTCACGCCCCTAACGAGATGAAGATTTATCCCGGCGTGGGTCATGTTTTCGACGGGAGCGGCGACGCCGCCGAGGGGAAGGACGCGTGGCAAAGAACCCTCGCCTTCTTCGATCGCTACCTGGGCAAATCCGCCGAATGACGGATTCCCGCGCCCGGTGAGATCATCTAATCCAGGTGATGACACCGTTTCAAACCCTTACCACGCACCTTGCTCGCACCCAGGCCTTGTCGGCTTTTACCCGGCATCTTGAGTTCGAGGTCAAGG
>CAZGSU010000030.1:0-12162 GCA_964528615.1 uncultured Acidobacteriaceae bacterium
AGCGGGCGCAGCTGACTGCCGGCAATTTCTACTTCGGCCAGCAGCAATTGGAAGAGGCCATCGCACACTACAAGCGTGCCACCGAGATCGCGCCCAACTTCTCCCCGGCTTACAACATCCTCGGCTACAGTTACCGGCAACAGGGCAACTACGACGCAGCCGAGCAGGCTTTCAAAAAATATGTTGAGCTGATTCCCAACGATCCCAATCCGTATGACTCTTATGCGGAGCTGCTGCTGAGGATGGGCAAGTTCGACGAGTCGATCGCCCAGTACCGAAAGGCATTGTCGGTCGATCCCCACTTCGTGCCCTCCCGCTTCGGACTTTCCGCCGACCTGCTGTACCAGGGCAAGCCGGAAGACGCTGCCGCCGAATTGCAGCAGATGGCGGATCAGGCACGCAACGACGGCGAACTCCGCACGGCGCTTTTTGGAATGGCGGTGGTAGCGTCGGATGGCGGCAAGTTCGACAAAGCCCTGCAGGCGATGGACAAGGAATACGCCGTTGCCGAAAAGAAAAACGACGTTGCAGCCATGGCGGCAGACCTGCAGGCGAAGGGAAATATCATGGCCGAGATGCAGAAGTATGACGCTGCCGCGCAGACATTCGACCGGTCCCTGCAGCTGGTCGAAACTTCCACGCTCTCGCAGGAAATCAAAGACAACGCGAAGCTCCTGCGCCACTTCAACCTGGCGGGGTTGGCAATCGCCAAGAAGGACTATGCGGGGGCGAAGACTCATGCCGATGAATTCCGCCAGGGAGCTGAGGCATCGAAGAATCCTGCGCAGCTGAAACAATCTCACGAGCTCGCAGGCAGGATCGCTCTGGCCAAGAAAGACTACGGCGGGGCAATAAGCGAACTGGAACAGGCCAATCAACAGGATCCGCGCAATCTCTATCGCCTGGGGCAGGCGTATGAGGGCAAGGGCGACAGCGGGGAAGCACAGAAATACTTTGCCAAGGCGGCTAGTTTCAATTCACTCCCCGCGCTGAACTACGCATTCGTTCGGGCGAAGGCGGAAAAGATGGTGTCGGGCGGGAAGGGGTAAGTCCGCCGGGGCAAGGTTGCCATGCGCCTGGACACAGAATCCGGGCGCATTTCGCCAGATAGGGAAAGCCCCATCAAGGAAGCCGTTCCTTGTAGCGCTGGCGTCCCGCCGGCTGTCGTGTGTGTGGGCGTCCCGCCCAAACAATCCGGAAACATTCTTCCCATTTGGCCGGCGGGACGCCGGCGCTACGTTCGCAGTCTAGTTCCTTCACGAAAATTTTGTTCCCACGGGGTTCTGTGGCAGACTCCTTGGGGCGATTATCCAAATATGTTCGGTGCGATCGAAGCTGGAGGGACAAAATTCGTTTGTGGAGTTGGAACCGGGCCCGATGATCTGGAGACAATCCAGTTCCCGACGACCTCACCTGAGGCTACGCTGGCCATCGCGATCGAGTTCCTGCGTGAGCAATCTGGTGGCGAGTTGCAGGCGGTTGGCATCGGCTCCTTTGGGCCAATCGACCTGCACAGTACTTCACTGACATTCGGCTACGTCACCTCCACGCCGAAGGCAGGCTGGCAGAATTTCAATCTTGCGGGTACGGTGCGGGATGCGTTGTCCGTGCCGGTGGGCTTTGATACCGACGTAGACGCGGCCGCTCTCGGAGAAGCGCGCTGGGGTGCGGCACAGAACCTCTCCGACTTTCTCTATCTCACGGTTGGCACCGGAATTGGCGGGGGCGCGATTATCAACGGGCGCGTGCTGCACGGCATGGTGCATCCCGAGATGGGGCACATTCGGGTTCCGCATGACCTGGCGCAGGATCCGTTCCGCGGCGGCTGTCCCTATCACGGAGACTGCCTAGAGGGATTGGCCTCCGGCCCGGCCATGCAAGCGCGCTGGGGCATTGCGGCCCAGGACTTGCCCGCGGATCACCCGGCATGGACGCTGGAAGCTCACTATCTGGCCTACGGTCTGGCCAATTGGGTGCTGACGCTTTCACCCCAGCGCATTGTGCTTGGAGGCGGAGTGTTGCGGCAGACCAAGCTGTTCAGCCGCGTCCGGCAAGATCTGGTCGGAATTTTAAATGGATACGTCCGGGCAACCGAGATCATGCGCGACATTGATCAATATGTGGTGCCGCCACAGCTTGGCGCTCGGGCGGGAGTTCTGGGTGGCCTGGTCCTGGCGGAACAGGCTTATGCCCGCCTTGAGCGCGAATAGATGAGCGCGAATACGCTAAGGTGGGAAGCATCGGCCATTCGTTTCGGGCTTGAGGCCGCGCGGTGGATCACTCTCCGATAGGATCAGAGAAAGCTTTCGGCATCTCTACCCAAGGGAAGTCGCATTGGTATTCGTCCAGTTCGGAGCACGCGTCTTGTTCTCGCTCGCGACCCGACGTCCGGCCACACTTGGAACAGAACCATTCTCCGGTTGCGGGATTCCAACGGATTGTTTCGTGTCTCATCACTACTGCGCCATCGGACGAACCTGGGCAGGGGTTTACGGCAACTGTGCCGCGGGGCGCCTATGAACCGGAAGTGGAGGTCGTTTCGTCCAGCCGCCGGTTGATCAACACCGACATCTCCTCAACTTGCGGATCCTGCGATGCTCCCCCCGTCTCGAGCGCGGCTTTGGCAGCCGTGGCGCCATGGAGCTGGAAGGAAGGGGCGACGTAAGGCTTCTTTACAGCTTTGGGGTCCCGAACCACAAGCACCTCCAACTGATTCTCATAGTGGGTCAGCCGGCCCAAGACGTGTCTAGAATTTCTGTAGGCAATGAGCGTGGAAGAATTGTTACAGCAAAAAACGTGTGCTTAGAAAAAGAACTCGTAGGGTCGCTTTTCCGACGCTTGACAGAGGCTAGAGGCTGGGGGCTGAAAGACTTAAGCTGGTCAGAATGACGGTACGGGTTAGAATGACCGGCTGCGGCGAAGCGGTCAGGAGCGCTGTTACCAGAAGGCCAGTGGAAGTGCTAGTTGGAGGGTTCCAGAACGCCTTCTGTGGTGATCCGGTTGGCTTTGCGGATCTCGGCAGCAATTTTCACCAGGGCATCGCCAGCGCCAGCCGGACCTTCGTCGGAGATCATCGAGCTGGCAGCCAGGGTAAAGAGCAGCGCGTCTTCCTGCTTGTCAAAATAAAGAACTACCTGACTCGCCGCCATACGAATTACCTCCGGGGTTAGACTCCAAGATCATAGGCCGAAACGGCGATGGATTGGATGTACTTTCTTGGTGCATCAGCAACCGGAAGTAACCCGGCTGCGGTGAAACCTTGGCCAGACCCCACCTGAAACCGCCGCTGAGCCAAAATGCTACAGTTAGGAATCAATGTCTGCCCCAGAATCCCGCTTCGTAAGAGCCTGCCGGGCACAACCGGCAGACCGGACACCGGTCTGGTTCATGCGCCAGGCGGGGCGCTACATGCCGGAATATCGCGCGGTTCGCAAACAATATTCGCTGATCGAGATCTGCAACCGGCCCGAAGTGGCGGCGGAAGTAACCATTACGGCGGCGGAGGCGCTCGGAGTAGATGCGGCCATCATCTTTGCCGATTTGTTGCTGCCTCTGGAAGTGATGGGGTTGCCGTTTTATTTTTCGGCCGGTGAAGGCCCGGTCATCGAGAGTCCGGTGCGTAGCCCGGCGGATGTGTCCCGCTTGCGCACCGACCGTGCGGCCGATCTGGGATACGTGTCGGAGGCGGTACGTCTGGTGTGCAAACACTTCGGATCACGCCTTCCGGTCATCGGCTTCTGTGGAGCGCCTTTTACGCTAGCCAGCTACATGATCGAAGGCGGCGGTTCCCGGAATTACATAAACACGAAGAAGATGATGTATTCGTCGCCGGAGTCCTGGGGCGAACTGATGGGTAAGCTGGTCGCAGTTGTATCCGAGTACGCGGCCCAACAGGTACGCGCCGGCGCGGACGCCATCCAGATTTTCGATAGCTGGGTGGGATGCCTCAGCGTAGACGACTATCGCTGCTACGTTCTGCCGCACACTACCGCGCTGGTCAAAGCGCTGCAGAAGACCGGAGCCCCAGTCATTTACTTCGGCACGGACAGCGCTACGCTCTTGTCATCGATGAAAGAAACCGGTGCCGAAGTGATCGGATTGGACTGGCGAATTCCGCTGGATCAAGGCTGGAATGCGGTTGGTTCCGGGGCGGTACAGGGGAATCTCGATCCTGTGCTTCTGTTTGCGGCGTGGAAGGAGATCAAGTCGCGTGCGGCAGAGATTTTGCGGCGAGCCGGCGGCAAGCCCGGGCACATCTTTAATCTGGGACACGGCATCCTGCCGGAGACGCCGGTAGAGAACGTCAAGGCCTTGGCTGCGTTTGTCCGGGAATATTCGGCGAATAGTGCGGCTGGATCGCGGTGAAGTACATCTTAAGTCCAGTTTGCGCGGGCGAGTTGCCCGCGACCACACAAGATCTTGGAGTCTAGTTTTGTCTGGTCCTCAGAAAAATGCGGTTCTACTTCTGGCTCACGGGAGCCCTGATTCCGTGGACGACATTCCCGAATTTCTGAGTCAGATCACACGCGGCCGCCCGGTGCCGCCGGAAGTCATTGAGGAAGTGAAACACCGGTACGGGCTGATTGGCCGGTCTCCCCTGACGGACCTGACGCTGCAGCAGGGCAGACTGTTGGCGGACGAGCTGAAATTGCCCGTCTATGTCGGCATGCGGAACTGGAAGCCGCTCATCGCCGAGACCGTCCGCACCATGAAGGCGGACGGAGCCGAGAGCGCGGTCGTGATCTGCCTGGCTCCGCAGAACTCGCGCACCAGCGTGGGGCTTTATCGCACCGCTTTGAATGGGGAGAGCGGCGTGCCGTTTGCTGTAGACTTTGTCGAGTCCTGGCACGATCATCCGCTGCTGATTCGAGCTTTTGCCGAGAAGCTGTGTACCGGATGGGGAAAGGCCTGTGTGGAAATGTCGGCCAGCCTGCCGGTAATTTTTACCGCGCATAGCGTGCCGCAACGTACCATCGCCGACGGTGATCCTTACGAGACTCAGGCGAAGGAAACGGCGATGCTGGTGGCGCGTGAGGCGTCGCTTCCGTCCGACGACTGGAAGTTCGCATTCCAGAGCCAGGGGATGTCAGGCGGAGCATGGCTTGGGCCGACGGTCGAAAATACGATTCTGGGGTTGAAAGAACAAGGTCACCGTGGCGTCTTCGTGCAGCCCATCGGATTTCTCTGCGACCACGTAGAAGTGCTCTATGACATCGACATTGCTTTCAAGGAATTCGCGGAGAAGGAAGGCATGCGCCTGTGGCGTGCGGAATCGCTGAACGATTCGCCGCTGTTGACGGCGGCTTTGGCTGATGTGGCCCGATCACGCATGAAGAGCTGACGGGATGAGGTGGCATGAAACGGATTGCCATTGTCGGCGGCGGCATCTCCGGGCTGGCTGCGGCCTTGGCGCTCGAAGAGCGACGCCGGGGAGGCGAGCCGCTGGGGTATGCGGTTTACGAAGCCGGCCCACGCTTTGGCGGTGTGCTGGTCAGTGAGCAGGTTGACGGCTGCCTGGTCGAGGCTGGTCCGGATTCCTTTCTTACTGAGAAGCCCTGGGCTGCAGATCTCTGCCGTCGCATCGGTCTGGAGGATCAGATCATTGGCTCCAATGACCTCGACCGTAAAACCTATGTCCTGGTAAATGGCAGGCTGGTGCCCCTACCCGATGGGCTGATGTTCATGGTCCCGACCAGCCTGATGCCCGTATTACTCTCCCCGCTTTTTTCATCGGGTACCAAGCTGCGCATGGTCCGTGAATGGCGCTTTTCGCCTCGCCAGTCCAACGGCGACGAGAGTGTTGCTGCTCTGGTGGAGCGGCACTACGGCGCAGAAATGGTGGATCGCCTTGCCGACCCGCTGCTCTCCGGAGTCTATGGTGGCGAAGCGTCGCGACTGAGTGTGCGCGCCGTTCTGCCGCGATTCGCCGAAATAGAATCAAAGTTTGGCAGCCTGGGTCGCGGGATGCTGGCGACTCGCAAGCACGTCAAGCCGTCCGACGGCGCGCCGTCAGCAAACAAGCCCTTGTTCAGCAGTCTGTTCAGCACGTTGAAAAATGGAATGCAGCAAATGGCAGACGCCGTTCTGGCGAACCTGTCACCGGAAGCATTGCGGCCGAACACCGTAGTGCAGGCGATCCAACCGCAGGATCGAGGCTGGGTTGTGTCGGCCGGATACGCGTCGGATCACTTCAACGCGGTGATTGTGGCGACGCCCGCGCCAATGGCCGCCACACTGCTCGAGATAGCAAGTGCGCAACTGGCCTCCGAGCTCAACGCGATTTCATACAGCTCCTCGGTGACGGTCGCGCTCGGCTTCGACAAAGTGGTGCGTGACGCGTTGCCTGCAGGCTTCGGCTTCCTGGTGCCGAACAGTGAAGGCAAGCGCATGCTGGCGACGACCTTTGTGCACAACAAGTTTCCGCATCGTGCCCCGGAGGATCGGGCTCTGCTGCGCTGCTTTCTCGGCGGTACTCGCGACGAGCAGGTGCTTCAGCTACCGGATGACGAAATTCTGGGGATCGTGCGCGAAGAACTGGGTCAGATTCTCGGGTTGGTAGCCGAGCCTCAGTTCACCCGCATCTATCGATGGAAGGGAGCAATGGCGCAATATAACGTCGGCCATCTGGAGCGGCTGGAGCGGATCGAGAAGCTGCGGAAGCACTTGCCGGGAATTGCACTGGCGGGGAATGGTTATCGCGGCGTGGGCGTGCCCGATTGCGTACGTTCAGGGGAAATAGCCGCGGCCGAGGTCTTGATGCCCGGTGAATCGGGGCTTCGGTCAGCGGGACTGGCAGAATCAAAATAGCCGGATCAAGAAGTGCTGATCCACTGTCCTCATCCCCGTCGCCTACCGGGGTGACAAGCATCCAACCTGGGCCCAACGTCTCATTGTGATTGACTTCGTTGCCGCTATGGCCTTCCTTATTTCGGTGTTCTGGAGAATTTGAAGCAACACGGAATTAGGTCATTACCCAGAATCGTTGTATCCCCTCTCCAACGCGCCGCGCAGGCTATAATTACGCGCGCGAATGGCTCTGCTCTCTGGCACGAAACTCGGTCCTTATGAAATTCAATCGCCCTTAGGCGCTGGCGGAATGGGCGAGGTGTATCGCGCACGCGATACACGGCTTGACCGCACCGTCGCCGTCAAGATTCTCCCTTCTCACCTGTCCGAGAACCTTGGGGCCAAACAGCGTTTCGACCGCGAGGCGCGCGCCATCTCATCCCTGAATCATTCCAGTATCTGCACGCTCTTCGATGTCGGCCACCAGGGTGGAGTCGATTATCTGGTCATGGAATTTCTCGAAGGGGAAACTTTGGCCGACCGTTTGCGGAAGGGTCCGCTCGCGGCCGAGCAGTTGTTGAAGCACGCCAATGAAATCTGCGAAGGTTTGGAGAAAGCCCACAAAACGGGCGTCGTCCATCGTGATCTGAAACCCGGCAACATCATGCTGACCAAGACCGGTGCGAAGCTCATGGACTTCGGATTGGCCAAGACCACTCCAGTCGAAGCGCCTCCCGCCTCAAGTTTGACGATGACCTCGTTCGGGCCACTGCCCGGTGAGCCGTTAACCGTGCAGGGCGCGGTGCTGGGGACATTCCAATATATGTCGCCGGAGCAGGTGGAAGGCAGGGAGGCCGACGCGCGCAGCGATATCTTTGCGCTCGGTGCGGTGCTCTATGAGATGGCCACTGGAAAGCGGGCGTTTGAAGGCAAAACTACAGCAAGCGTTATTGCCGCGGTGCTGGAAAGGGATCCTCCTCCCCTCTCGACCGTGCAGCCAGCGTCGCCGCCGGCGCTGGATCGGGTCGTGAAAACCTGTCTGGCTAAGGATCCCGACGAGCGCTTCCAGAATGTGCATGACGTCAAACTGCAATTGAAGTGGATTGCGGAAGGCGGATCATCAGCCGGTGTGCCTGTCCGAGTCGCGGCCCGACGCATGAGCCGTGAAAAGCTGGCATGGTCGCTGATGTGCGGAATCGCGATTCTTGCCGCGGCTTTTGCGATTTGGGCGTACGCGCATCCTCGCGGGGCAGGAGCCGGGCCGGTGCTGGCGTTTGTTCCTCCGCCGCGCGATACGCGTTTCCTGGCTTTCGGTTTTGGGTCGGGACCCGCGGTAGTATCTCCCGATGAAACAAAACTGGCATTCACGGTGATTGATCAAAGTGGTTCCATCAAGCTGTGGATACGGTCATTGAAAGCCAACGATGCCACAGCGGTTCCGGGGACGGAGGGAGCGGCATCGCCGTTCTGGTCAGCGGACGGCCGTTCGCTTGGGTTTTTCGCCGGCGGCAAATTGAAAACCGTGGAGTTGAACGGCGGGAATCTGCAGACAGTGGCAGACAGTTCCTGGCCTGGAATAGCGGCATGGGCGCCGGACGGCACCATATTGTTCCGGCCAGCGTCGAGTTCGCCACTTTTCCGTGTTCCTGCGACCGGCGGACGGGCCGTATCGATGCAGACTCTGAACGCGAACGATTACGCGGTGAGCGACCCCGCGATATTGCCGGACGGGAAACACATTCTGGTTGTGGTCAGCGACAAAGGACAACACAGGCGTATCGAACTCCGGTCGTTCACGTCGTCAGAGGCCGGGGTCGTCCTCGAGGATGCGCAGCAACCCGCGTATGCCGGCGGATTTCTGTTTTTCATCCGGAACCAGAAAATATTCGCGCAACCTTTTGATGCGGGTTCCGGGAAAGTTTCCGGCACGGCGACTCCTTTAGCAGATGCCGACTGGTATTCGCTAGCGGGCCCGTCGGTGCTGGCATTTCAATCTGTTTCGCATGATACCCGGCTGCAATGGTTCGATAGTAGCGGGAATCCGATGGGTACGACCGGCCAGGTTGCTTATTATCTTGCTCCAAAAATTGCTCCTGACGGCAAGCAGATGCTGTTTCTGACCGAAGACCCCCAGAATCTAGGCACCACGGATTTGTGGTCGCTTCCCGCGGCCGGCGGGGTCAGCCGGCGGATGACATTCGGTCCGTTCTGGAAGGGTTGGAGTGTATGGTCACCCGATGGAAAATACATTGCCTATGGTGTGGAAGCTCCGGGTAAAGTCATCCTCGTGCGCAAGCCATCGGACGGGTCGGGCGCCGAAGAGACGCTGCTGACACAGGGACCAGAAATCTCGGCGTCGTCGGTTGTGGACTGGTCGCCGGACGGCCGGTACTTGTCCTTCGACGCTTTCGACATCAATAAGGGGCGGAGGGAGCAATGGAGTCTCCCGCTGTTCGGCGACCGGAAACCGTTTCAGTGCGCTCCGGTGGTTGGCGGCAGTCAGTACGATGGAAATTTTTCGCCGGACGGTCACTGGTTAGCCTATTTTTCCGATGAGACCGGACAGCCGGAGGTTTACGTCGTTCCATTTCCGGGACCGGGTGGAAAATACCAGATTTCACATGGCGGCGGATGGATCGTTCGTTGGGACAAGAAGGGCGATCTTTTCTTTTTGAGCATTGGCAACCAACTGATGAAAGCGGAATTGAATCTGACCGGACAATCTTTGCAGGTAAAAGCTCTCCGCCCTCTCTTCCAGATGAATCTCGCGGACACGCCCGCTCCTTTGTTCGATGTAACCGCGGACGGCCAGCACTTCCTGGCGGTAACCCCTGCCCGGACCGAATCCAGTTCGATCAGCTTGCTGCTGAACTGGCCGGCACTGCTGCGCAAGTAAAATATGCGGGTGAGGCATCTAGCAGCCCGCCACTAAAGCGAGGCGTCAGATAAGGAATTTCGTATCGCGGAAGTCTCACGCGCGTTTGCCTCGTTAGCCTCGACCGCTCTGGCCGGTTTACGGGCAATCCGGGAGTAATTCTTAAATCGGCGCTTTTGGGGCGCGAGGCCTGGGCCGTTTCCACGCGGTGGTTACGCTCGTAACCCCGATAATTTCTCGCGTGTTGCAGAAACAACCGGGCTGCTTCAGGGTTAATACAATCGGAGACGCCTATGCGCAGGCAAATTCTGGCCTTGGTTTCGCTCATCCTGTTCGCGTTCATGCCCATGCGGGCCCAGGAACAGAAATCGCCGGACGACACGCCGAACGTAGACAAGGCTGCGCATGACACGCCAGCCGACACGGCGCCTGACAAATCTCCAGACACACCGCCCGCTACACAGCCGGCCGCCGCAACGCCAGTCGCGCCGCCAGCCTCAGCCGCGGCCTCATCGCCAGACACACTGAAGATGAGCGACTCGGACATGCGCGACATGCCGGGGATGAGCAACAGCGACGGCACCGCCCATGCCATGCGATCCATGCAGGATCGCAAGATGGACATGGGGCCGCACATGAAAATGACGACCGTGCGCGAGCTGAAGCCGGGTGACCAGGAGAAGGCAGACCAGGTAGTCGCGGCCGCCCGCAAAGCAGCGGAAACATACACGGACTACAAGACCGCACTGGCGGATGGTTACAAGATTTTCCTGCCCAACGTGCCGCAAAAGCAGTATCACTTCACCAATTACCGTTATGCGTTTGAGGCGGCCATCCAGTTCAATCCCGAACACCCGACGTCACTGCTCTACGAGAAGGATGGCGATGGCTACAAGCTGATTGGGGTCATGTACACGGCGCCGAAAAATTCTACCTGGAACGAGTTGGACCAGAAAATTCCGTTAAGCATCGCGCAGTGGCATGCGCACATAAACATGTGTCTGCCGCCACCCGAGAGGAAAAACGAAGCCTGGGGACCGAAGGCCAAGTTCGGACTGGCGGGCTCGATCAGCACCCGGGCTGATTGTGATGCGGCAGGCGGGAAGTTTATGCCCCAGATCTTCGGCTGGATGGTGCACGTCTACCCGTTCGAACAAAAGCCGGAAGACGTCTGGTCAGTCGAGCGCCAGGCGCACGATCACATGGAGTGATTTCTCGCGGGACGCTCCGCGAACACAAAACCATCGCTCACCCGGAAATTGACCACCGAGCAGGCCGTGATGGTGATTCCGTTGGCCAGCAGGTAGTTTACGTGTCCGACCCCAACCAGAAGCTTCATCAAAGCCAGGTTTCCTGCAATTGAAAACAAACCCGTCGTCAGATTGAATTTCAGAAATCGCGCCAGGCCTCCATCGGCTCGATCCGCCCAGGTAAAGCGTTCATGCCACAGAAAGTTGTGGATCACCGCAGTCTCCACAGCCAGGGCGGTGGCGAGCAGATAGTTAAAGTGCAGCCCGGTCTTCAGTAAAATCAGCACCAACAATTGGACCGCAATGCCTATTCCGCCCACCAGATTGAACTTGAGCCAGCGGACGGCGAGTGCGCGGGCGGGTCGCCCGCGACCACACAAAACGTGTGCATGAGTCTTTGCCCGTGTGGCCGCGGGCGACCCGCCCGCGCGGGGTTGCGGCGTCATCGGATTCGCTCCTCGCGGTAAAGCCGAGCGGTATTGCGCGCGGTGAAGTAAATCAGCATGACGCACATACCGATAAGCCCGACAATGCCGCCCACATCAAACAGGCGATAGTGTCCATGAAAGACCATGGGGTGAAACAGAAGCGCGATGTTGCCGATCGACAACAGGATGCGCAGTTCGGTAGGGCCGAAGTTCCAGAACGAAAGCTGAAATTCTCCCAGGGTATACGTAGCCAGGTAAGACTGGATAGAAAGCAGCAAAAAGGCCACCAGAAGGCCGATCGCAATATACGGATGCATGTAGCCGGAGAGTGCCAGCCCACCCATAAGGGCGAGTCCGCCGAAGCTGTCCACGATGTGGTCAACGTAAAAGCCATAGCGCGGACGCAACTGTTGACGCACGCGCGCCAAGGTACCGTCGAGGCTGTCGCCCAGCCAGTTCAGGGAGAGAAAGAAGATTCCTGCCAGGAGCCAATAGCGGTTCCAGCCCGCCAGGGCATAACTGACCCCCGCCATGACCTGGGCCAGAAAGCCCAATAGCGTCAGGTGATCAGAGTTGATCGAGCGTGGGGTGCGTTCTGCCAGCCAGATCAGGGCCCGCTTTTCGGGGGTGCTGGTAAGACCGTTGTGGATCCGGGTTGCGTTCTCGAACCGCTTCATGCGCCGTACTTCGCTGAGCACTTTGGGGTTCGCTTGCTCGCAGAAGTCGGTCATTGGACTCGCCATTTCTGCCTCCGCAACCAGTTTGACGGGAAGAATGGGGCCGCGACAATGCACCGGAGGTAAACTGCGAGTCAAGCGCAGAT
>CAZGSU010000031.1:0-17643 GCA_964528615.1 uncultured Acidobacteriaceae bacterium
ATCTTTCCAGCGGCATAAGTGTACTCACGGTAATCTACGGTCAGCGGGAAAAACCCGGCGCCGGGTTTGGCTTCTTCAGCCGAGCATGCCGTTACCAGAACGGCGGAATCTCCGGAGCGGACAACTACCGCACCGTTCGCCTGCCGGGCAATCCTCCCGGTCTCCAGCGTAATCTTTTTTCCGTCTAAATCTAGTTCGAATGTGTGCATCTCAATGTCTCCAGGGCCGGGTATCAACCTCGGCCGGGTATCAGGTCTGAGATGGAGTTGACTTGCGGGGAAGGCGGCGGATCGATCTCGAGGCGAAACTCAGTTCGCCCCTCAACGAGCGCGCTCTAGTGACGGATGGCGAGCTTGGCCAGAACGTTTTTGTAACGTTCCGGACTTGTACTCTTCAGATACGTCAGAATCCGGCGGCGCTTGGCAACCATCATTAACAATCCTCTACGCGAGGCGTGGTCTTTCTTGTGCGCCTTAAAGTGCTCCTGAAGCTGGACAATCCGCCCGCTCAGGAAAGCAATTTGAACTTCTGGGGAACCCGTATCGGATTTGTGGATTTGATTCTTGACAAGAATCTGACGTTTTGCGTCTGTCGCCAATGCCATTCTAGAGCTTGCTGCTCCTTGTCTTCTCTTTATCTCTTTTTGATACGTCAAATAGGATAACACAAACCGGGAAACCAGGCTCAGAAACCTAGAACACCCGGAAACAGAACACCTGGTTCGACCCGTTCGGTGTGATCGAGTACTCGCCGGTTGCCAGGCTATCATCCACTTCGAGCTTGTAAAGGTCATCGCCCACGCGGCTGGCGGTGCAGCGGACCGGACGCGCTACCTGCTTCTTCTTATGGGAAAAGAGGATCTCCCGGCGGCCGTTCTTCGATTCGACCTTGTAAACTTCCAGCTTGTCCGGCGCCAGTTGGTCCGCCCGGATCAGAAACGAGGGACTAGCCAGCGGAGTGGCCGCGGGTGACGTGGCTCCGTCGATCACATAGATGATGTCGTCTTTTCGGGTCTCCTCCTTGGCCTCGGTGGCCTCGGTGGGAACCAGGACATCCGCGTGGATCAGATACGGAAGGTCCGCTTTCTCGGGCTGGGGCCCGGTGTACTTCTGCCCGAACAGGACGACAGCAGTAATTACCACGAGAAGAAACGATCGCAACATTTGTTACTGATTTTATCTGCTCGCCAGCCAAGGTTCCAGTTCAGGGCTGTTAAAATCGCGGATCTGCAGGCCGGCTCCCGGCAGCTCGTCGTGCGTTGTCCGGACCCCCACGACCATCATGCCGGCGGACCGAGCCGACTGAACACCCGCAAAGGAATCTTCGAAGGCCACGCAGTTGCGCGGGTCAGCCCGAAGCAGTTCCCCCGCCTTCAGGTAGATTTCAGGATGCGGTTTCGGGTCACGCACTTGGTTCCCATCCACGATGGCGCGGAAGTGGGGGCGGAGCCCCGCCGCATCCAGAATAAAGTCTACGTTTTCCGGCTCGGCGCTGGTTGCCATGGCGATGGGCATGCCGCGATGGCGTACGAGAAATTCAGCCAATCCCGGAACCAGCGACTGCTTCACCGCGGGCCCCATCAGTTCGCGGTAGAGACGCTCCTTGGCGGCGCCGTGCTCGCGTACTTCCTCGGACGTGAGTTGCGGGCCAAAGACGTCGCGCACGATATCGTCGTTGCGGCGCCCGTACATCCGCTGGTGCATGGCCTCATCCATTTCGATCCCAAAACGCCGGCTGTATTCTTCCCACGCCTTGCGATGTAGGGGGTTGGAGTGGATGATGACGCCATCCATATCCAGGATCAACGCCAGTTCACGCCCCAAGCTCGCCATCCATCCAGTTCAGATAATTCTTCGCGCCATCGATCACGGAAAGTGCGATCACTTCGGGGACTTCGTAGGAATGCAGCTTTTCCAGCGCCGTGCGCAGAGCCTCGAAGCGCCCGCGGGACGACTTGATTACCAACAGCCACTCCGCCGCATCCTCGATCTTTTCCTTCCAGCGGTAAAAGCTTCGCATGCCGGGCACGACATTCACGCAGGCCGCTAGCCGCGCGTCCACCAGGTTGCGGGCAATCTTCTCCGCCTCCTGCGCGCTGGATGCTGTGCTGAGCACGACAATTTTGTCAGTCATATTGTGATTTTTGTTCTGAGGAATCTTCATCCGATGGTACTATTTATTTTTCGAGCCTTTTGTATGAGATCCAGAGTGGCAAAAATCAGTTACACGGTTGCGGTTCTGGTAGCGGCCAGCTATGCACTGGTTACATTGCATGGCGGCGTTCCGGCATTAATTCAGAAACAGAAAGAGATCCGTGCCCTGGAACAGGAAAACGCCGACCTGCATCGGGACATTGAGTTCCGCCGCGCGCGCATTCAGCGTCTGCGCGGGGACGAATCGGCACAGGAGCTCGAAATCCGGCAACGCCTCAAACTGGTCCGCCCCGGCGAGAAGGTTTTCATCCTCCAGGAACCCGCCGAGCAGAAGAGCCGCCCGCCCCAGCCGTAGCCAGCCGTGCCCATTCTGCTCATCCTGATTTGCGCGCTACTGGTGTTGTCGCCCGCCTGTGCCCAGCAGTTGCCGGTGCGGTCCGATTCCGTCGTGGTGACCGGAACGTGGGAGCCGCTGAAGCTGGATGAGCTGGATCGATCGGTCACCGTGCTCCCCCTCCGAGCCGACACCATCTTGATGAACAGCTGGATGGATGCACTGCGGCTCGATGCATCGCTCGATCTGGGCGAGCGTGCACCCAACGGCGTGCAATCCGACGTCTCGATCCGCGGAGCTAGCTTCGGCCAGACGCTGGTCTTGTTGAACGGGATCCGCATCAGCGACGCCCAATCCGGCCATCACAATATGGACGTGCCCATCCCGCCGGAAGGGATTGCGCGCGTCGAGGTCCTCCACGGTTCCGGATCGACCATGTATGGTTCGGACGCAGTGGGCGGAGTCATAAACGTCATCACCGATCCTCCGGAATCCTCCGAATTTAGTTTGCGCACGGCGGCCGGAAATTTTGGCGTCAACCAGGAGCGGGGCTCCCTCTCGCTGGTTCGCTCGAGCCTGGCCGAGCAGATCGCTTTTTCGCGTGATTTTTCCAGCGGCTTCCGGCCCGACCGGGATTATCGCAACCTGGCGATCGATTCGGAAACGCACTGGCTCTCCCCGCTCGGCGCAAGCGATGTGACGCTGGCCTACGACGACCGTCCATTCGGCGCCGACCAGTTTTACGGAAATTTCAATTCCTGGGAAGACACCAAGACATGGTTTGCGTCCTTGCGGCAGGCTTTCGGAGAGAACACCGAAGCCTCTTTTGCCTTCCGGCGGCACAGCGATCTGTTCGTGCTGTTCCGCGATCAGCCGGAAATCTACACGAATCACCACGTCGTGGAGAGCTATGTCGGCACGCTGCGCCGCAGCAACACGCTCTACCAAAACGTCAAGCTGCACTATGGCACCGAGTTTTATCGCGATGCCATCGTCAGCAACAATCTGGGTAATCATCAGCGCGACTATGGCGCCGGCTACCTGTCGATCGATGTACGGGCGCTGCGGCGATTCTCGTTCTCAGCGGGCATCCGCGAGAACGTGTACGGATCGCTGTCCGTTGAGAGTTCGCCATCGGTAAGCGGCGGCATGTGGATCAATTCGCATCTGAAGCTGCGCGCCAGCGCCAGTCACGCGTTTCGGCTTCCGACTTATACCGACCTCTATTATCACGATCCAGCGAACCTCGGTAGCCCGAACCTGCGACCCGAGCGCGCCTGGAGCTATGAAACGGGCATGCAGTGGACTCCGGCGTCCCGTCTGCGCGCGGATGTGGCCGTTTTCCATCGCCGTGAACGTGACGGAATCGATTATGTGCGCACGTCGGCAACCGACATCTGGCGCGCTACTAACGTGGACCGCTTGCAGTTCACCGGCGTCGAGGCATCGGTAGATGCCAGGCTCTCCGCAGCCGAGACGCTCTCGTTGCGGTACACCGCCATCCACGGAGCGCAGGCTGCCTTCGTCGATCTGGTATCGAGATACGTTTTCAATTACCCATCGCAATCAGCGGTCGCAGAGTGGCGCGGAAGTTTTTCGCACCACCTGCTGGCCCGGACCCGCGTGGGAGCGCTCAACCGCCGTGCGCGGGATCCTTACGCGCTGTGGGACGTCTACGGCGCATGGGGCGAGCATTCGCTGCGGCCCTTCGTGCAACTCACCAACATCACAGCCACGCATTACGAGGAGATACCCGGCATCGTGATGCCGGGCCGCGCCGTCGTGGGCGGAGTGGAATGGTCCATCGGTTGGAAGTAGGCGCTCAGCTCCTGTAATACCAGTCGAGGATTCGCACTTGAATGCCAGTCCCCGCGAGTGCTTTCTCGAACACGCTGAGGTCCGATCCGCGGTAATGATACGGATACACGATTTTCGGATGGAAGGCGCGTACCGCATCGGCCGCTTCGTCAGGCGGCATCGTGTACGGCAGGTTCATGCAGACAAACGCCACATCGATATTTTTCAGCGCGCGCATCTCGGGAATCCCTTCGGTGTCGCCTGAAAAATAAAAGCGCTTGCCACCGAACGTGACGATGTAGCCGTTGCCACGGCCCTTGTCGTGAAAAAACTTGCCTTCCGCCGGACCGCGCTTCAGGTTGTACATGGGAACGGCTTCGATGGTCCAGTCGCCCACCTGCTTCGTCTCACCGTTACGGATAACGGTGGCGTTCTTGACGGTCTCGGCCACCGCCGCGGGCGCGAGAATCACGGTACCGGTCTTCGAGAGCTTGGGAAGAATCTTCGGATCCAGGTGGTCGCCGTGAATGTCCGTGATCAGAATCAGGTCGGCGGCCCGTAATCCGTCGTAGTTGCCGCTGCTCCAGGGATCGAGATGTACCACTTTCCCGCCACCCTCCATCATGAGACTGGCGTGCTGGATGGGCGTGATCTTCATCAATCCGGCGGAGGTTTCAAACTCTTGTACCGGCCGTTTGGGCTGGGCGAGCGCAACGGCGGCGATCAATAACATCCCGGCGAATATTTTCATAGGCTGTGATTTTATCGCAGAGCCAGAAGGTACCTTCAACCAGGAATGGTGCGGGCCGCAGACTTGCTCGCGGATGCGAGAAACTTCATCCACTCCTCCATGCCTTGGCCTGTTTTAGCGGAAACTTGCATCACCGGCATGCCCGGGCGTACGGACTGCACATTGGCATTAGTCGCTGCCCAGTTGAATTCGACAGCCTCGGCGAGGTCGATCTTGGTAACCACAGCGACGTCGGACGAATTGAAAATCGTCGGATACTTCAGCGGCTTGTCTTCGCCTTCCGTGACAGACAACAGGACCAGCCTGAGATTTTCGCCGAGATCGTAGGATGAAGGGCAGACCAGGTTGCCGACATTCTCGATGAAGAGGAAATCCAGGTCAGCGAGATTCCATTCCTCCAGAGCGCGTTGGATCATGGCGGCTTCGAGGTGACAGAGAGTACCGGTAGTGATCTGTTTCACCGGCGCCTGGCTGCGCGCGAGGCGGGCCGCATCGTTGTCCGTGGCAAGATCACCGACGAGGGCGGCGGGGCGGCGATTGCTTTGCTTGAGCAACGTTAGCGTTTTCTCGAGGAATGCCGTCTTCCCTGCCCCCGGGCTCGAGACCAGGCTCACGACAAACACGCCTGCCTTCTGGAAACGCTGCCGGAGCGCGCGCGCCACCTCGTCGTTGTGCTTCAGGATGTTCTGGCGGACTTCGACGATGCGTGGTTTGGAATTCATTCCAGCTCCAGCGCGGCGAGCTCCAACTCGCGGCCGTGAAGCACTTCGGATGCTGTCGTTCCACACACTGAACAGCAGAACCAATGCACAGCGTCACCGGGGCGTTCCGCCTGACACTTCGAACAATACACCACTATGGGAATATCTTCGATCACCAGGCGCGCATGTTCGAAGGGAGTCCGTTCGGACGCAATTTCGTAGGCAGAAAGCAGAGCCTCCTTGACCACTCCAGCAAGCTGCCCCAGCTTGATGTGAATGGCTTCCACATGGACGCCGGCGTGATGTTCCATTTCTTCGCTGGCGACGTCGAGAATACTCATGGCGATGGACAGCTCATGCATGTTGAAATTTGAGTGCGTGGTAGATAACTCATTCTCAGCCACGGCGCCGAACAACACAACCGCCCCCAGGGCGATGGTAAACTGACGGGAGACGCCCGATCCTTCTCGCGAGCCACCCTAGCTCAGTTGGTAGAGCGGCTGATTCGTAATCAGCAGGTCGCCGGTTCGATCCCGGCGGGTGGCTCCATTCAAAATCCCTGCTTTCAATTGGTTCCAGCCTGAATCGGAGTGGCCGTCAAAACCTCCTCTTCGTCGGTATGCCCAGAAGTATGCCCACCCAGGGCTTCGCGGGCTTTTGCAATTGCCTGGTCCATATCGGCATCGCTTGGATGAACGTACCGCATGGTGGTTTTCATATCTGAATGGCCTGCGACGCGATGAAACGTGAAGGGGTCCATCCATTTCGCCCAGCGGGTCAGGCAGGTGTGGCGCAATACGTAAAGCTCGAAATGTGCAACACCACTCGCCTTTAGAGCCTTGGCATGTTGCTTGCGCAGGCTGGAACCCTCTATGTGGCCGCTCTGCGTGGCAGCAGGGAATAGCCAACCGTTGCCGGAAATTTGAGCCAGCCGCATTTCAAGCACCGTGCGAACACGCTCCGTCATGCGCACTCTGCGACGAGAACCTTTGCGCTTGCCTCGGTAGATCCAGATGGCACCATCCCTGATGTTCTCCGGCTTGAGCCGAAAGACTTCCTCGGGACGCAATCCACAATCCAGCAGGATTGTAGTCACATCCCGCAACAGGAACGCATCAGGCTTATGCGGCTGTTCATTCCGTTTTGTAGCGCGGATTCCCTGAAGCGCCCATTGGTAACCCTCGTCGATCCCCTGCCCCAGAGCCGTTGCTGCCTCAAGGTATTTCCCGTCCTCGCCGGAACTCAGAACCCGTTCGCGCTGATTTTCGCCAGGGAGCATCCGCACTTTCGGCAGCAGCGTGGAAACTTGTCCCCATTCCTGGGAGAGGTGAAACATCCTGCGAAGCGTGGCCAGGTCACGGTTGACAGTTGACACCTCCAACGACTTGTTGTTTCGCCGCTTTTGGCGCTGTGCTTGTCGGTGCGCCACAAATCCCGCGATCACATCGGAAGTAATGGCATCCAGCCGCAGGTCGGCAAGTTTAGGGTAAGCCTTGAGGTTCTCAACACTGTTCTCATAGAACCGGACGGTGTTGGGCTTCTCCTTAGAGGTGGCGCGAACGAACGGCAAGAAAGCACGGTCGGCAAACTCGGCTAACTTAGGCACGACCTTCCTCTCCCGTATACCCACCTCACCCTTTGCCAGCGCGGTCCTGTGCGCCGCTTCCATCTGCTCGGCAACCCTCTTGTTGGTCTGCTTCGTGCTCTCGCGGATTGGCTCGCCGTTCCAGAAGAACTTGTACCACCAGTATTTGCTCTTCGGCTGCTTGTAGACTGCCATTTCACTTTCCTCTGTCTTTCTTGCCACCCTTCGGCTTCCTCGGTCGCCCCTTCGGCCACCCACCGCCGAACGTCTTCCTCGCTTTGCTGGCCTTCGAGAAATGCTCGGGGCCGTGCAATGCCAGCGTGCGAGCGCCGCCTTTTTTGCCCATTGCGCTGGCGGCTTCGCTGAGGGGGGAAGGCTTTTTGGATTTCATATTCTATTATTATACTACAAACGTATGCTGTTGTCAAGTTTTGGGCGAATTATCACGAACCATCGAGCGCCCACCCTTCCCAGACTGGCCTGAAGCATGACATACTCTCTCGACGCCACTTGGAGGGTTGCAGCCGATGTCGCTCCTAGATGGGTTCCTCGTGACTGTGAATATCATCGTCCTGGCGGCTTGGGTGTGGCGGCAGTGGCCGTAACACCGCCGAGCACATTGGGCCGCTCTTCATATCGCACCGTGCCATACTCGCAATAGCCATAGGGAGCGCGTATGCCTCGGGTGCTCCTCGATCCGATTCCATTCCTGATCCTGTTCGGTCTAATCCTGCTGACGGTGTGGGTGTGGCGGAGGTTCAGGGATCGCTAATGGATCACCATTCGTACTTGCGCTTCTCTGGCTTCATTTGGAGGTAGGCGGCGAAGATGTCCCGCCGCTTGGCAAGCAGTCGCCGAAGGTCTTGCCCGTTGCCTTCAACAGTCACTTCGATGCAATCCCGGTTGACGTACTGCGGCCCACCCACAACCTTGACGCCAGTCCAAACGGGTGGGATGCGCGGATCTTGGA
The DNA here is from genome assembly GCA_964528615.1 of uncultured Acidobacteriaceae bacterium. GTDB lineage: Bacteria > Acidobacteriota > Terriglobia > Terriglobales > Acidobacteriaceae > JAIQFF01. The sequence goes on from CAZGSU010000031.1 coordinate 8,292, forward strand.
GCCAAACTCTGAATCGGGTCGTCAGCATTTGCCGTCACCCCGGCACGCGCTTTGGCGCTATCCTACTGCGGCGAGCATCGGCTGTTCCATTCAGCGAATTTCTCAGCTTCTCGCAGGGCATTGTGGTTCCCCCATTGTGCGTTCAATCACCTCGAAATCGTCGTCCTTGGTTGCCTTGGGCTGAGCCAGGGTTCAGACTAGAGAACTATCCGCGTCCCCGAAATAGCTGGGGGATATGTGTCGCAGTACCGCACGAAAGCTCCGATAGTGGCCTTGTTGCATCAGGAAGGAGGGATAAAAACCTCCGTGATAATTCCGGCTGGTGCGGTGCTACACGAGTCTTCCAAGCACACCAAAACCCTTTCGGGAATGGTCGGGCTGTATTGGGAAAGGCGGCACTATTCGATTTGCGTAAACGACTTGCTCAAGAAAGCGGAGGCTGTCCAAGCGCCTGAAGCATAGCGGGGACGAGAGGACGCCGCCCCACTGGGAAGCCCACAGATTTAAGCCGCAGGATCTCGCAGTTTGGCATCCCCCGATCTTTAGTTCCTCGGGGGAAGTCATCCTATCATCGTTTCGACATCGGGTAAACACCCTAGTGAAAGTCCTGCCTCGAAGGCCGATGGAAAACCCGACACGGTGTAATCCCCTGAAAAAAAGCGCGTAACCCGATTGCGGAAGTTCGCGCCATCCGACTAAGGTGTGCAAATGGGACCAGCCGCTGTCTTGTACTGGGTGGTACAAAGAAACGCCGAAACTGGCGCACCCATAACATCAAAATCGTTTGCGGATTACGCGGACGCTGAGAGAGCTAGAAGATCTTGGAGATCCCGACCAAATCCTCGAAGTGACAATTGAACCCCTTCCCATCCAGGCATTGCCGAAATAGACTCCAGTCGCGTTTTCACAATTGTGGGGAGAAATTGAAAAAGGTTGGTCCAAGGTTGGTCATCGGTACTTCAGGAACCCGCTGCCTGCTCCCGCACGCTCGCTCTTTCCAACTCCCATTTCAGCCGCTGCAGCGCGGCGGAAGTTTCGTCGGCTCGAATCACCGCTTGGCTATCCTCGCCATAGCTGATGCGCATCAAGATGGCGATGTCCTGCAGGCGCTCTTCGACGAGGGTGAGATCGTGGCGGAGTTGAACTGCCTGGTCGCTTGTGAGGGGGCGCACATCTTTTGAAGTGGGCATGGTGTCAGTGATTCTGCACCTGTGGGTGAAGCGTTGTCAATGGGCTGCAGGATGGAGTAGTGGGGCTAACTGAAAATCCGAGCTTCGACCCACGCTAGTTCTCGCATGAGACAATACCCCGCGTGGCCTATGGCGTCTGCGAAGAGAGGGACCGACTTCTGAGTCTCTACTATGAGACGGTCGAGGGCCATGCCCGATTGGTGTCTCAAATTCGGGAAGTAGCCGGAAGCCGCGACCACGTTCTTTTTGAGCAGTTAGTGAAGCGCTCAGAAGAGTTCCGCTTGGATTGGGGATTCCGGGGGAAAGTGAACGCGATTCCGGGACGATGCCGAACGCCAATCCGGGATGATTCCGAACAGTGATCCGGGATGAAGGTGAACACCGATTCCGGGATGAAGCCGAACAGTTTTAGGCCGATCCCGGAACCGCGTTCGGCATCGCCGGATTAATTTCCTCAGGGCCAACGGCGCTGGACAACACAATGGCGAGTAGCCTCCCCAAGAAAGGGAGGATCGCTTGCCAGCCAGGAGATTGTCCGTGCGCAAGACCAAAGAAGTTCTGAGATTGAGATTTGAAGTGGGCCTCGGGCTGCGGCAGATCGCCCGTAGTTGTTCGATCGGCCTCGGAACCGTCCACGACTATCTGCAACGAGCCGAAGCAGCCGGAGTCACGTGGCCGCTGAGCGAGGATTGGGGTGAAGACCGGCTGGAGGCTGCCTTGTTCGGCGGCTCACCACGGGCTCGCCCGGCGGCGTTGGTGATGCCGGATTTTGCCGAACTTCACAAGCAGCGGCAGTTGCATCCACACCTGACCCAGCAGTTGCTCTGGGAAGAGTACCGGCAGGCCAACCCGGACGGCTATCGCTACTCCCGTTTCTGCGAGCTGTATCAGCGCTGGCGCCGCAAGCAAGATGTAGTACTGCGCCAGGAACACAAGGCCGGTGAGAAGCTGTTTGTCGATTGGGCGGGAACCACCATCCCGATCTACGATCCGAGCGGTGGTCCCGTGCAGCAGGCGCATCTGTTCGTCGCTGTATTGGGAGCCAGTTCCTACACCTACGCCGAGGCCACCCGTGACGAGCAGTTGGCAAGCTGGATCGGCGCACATGTGCGGGCCTTCGAGTTCTATCAGGGCGTACCAAAACTGGTTGTGCCCGACAACACCAAGACCGGAGTAACCAAAGCCTGCCGCTACGATCCCGACCTTAATCCGACGTATCAGGAGATGGCCATGCACTACGGCGTGGGCGTGGTTCCGGCACGACCTTACAAGCCACGGGACAAAGCTTGCGCTTCATACTGCACCTTGTCCAGATTCGACAGCGGCCAAGACTGGCTGAGCCGCTCCACGACCGCCGTGCCCTTTGATAATTGTGGCATCCCGAAGCGGTTCATAAAGAGAGTGGTTGCGGCTGTCGCAAACGATGCGGCATAGAAGACCGGACCGCGCCCACTCATGCACGGTTGTTTCGGAAATGCCGAGCACCTCGCTGATCTCCTTAGCCGTCAGCAGACCTTGGTCATGCAATCTGGCGAAGCGGCTCTTGAGCTGGTAGATCATGCGTATCCATGCAATCTTTTTCAATGTGAATGGCAAGTTCTGCCAGGTCCGGTGCCCTCGCTGGTTCAGGATTTCTGCCACCTCGCGATCACAGTGCTCGTTGAGCAAGAGGTCGATCTCAGCGACGATCTCTGGCCTCGCTTTACGGATCTGCGCGATTGGCACTGGCCGTTCGAACATAAGAGTTCGCGTGGCGCCGCCCCGTAAGCGCACGTGCGCAGTGATCTTGTCTGTTTTGAGCAGCGTGACATCTTCGATGAGCAGCCGCAGCATCCGCTTCCGCTCACGTGCCGGGAGTTCGGGATCGGTCCAGATGCGGGGGAAGTCGGTTGCCAGGGATAAGATCTTCTGGCGACTCTCCGCATCGGCCAACCGGTACTGCTGCTGGCTGTGACGCTCATAATCTTCCTGTGCCGCCGCATGGGCACGCAGCTTCTCATTCCACTCAGCCTCAAGGACGTCGGTGACCAGACGGTTGCCGGGATCGACACTCATATATCGCCGCCGTGCCAACTCCGCCTCATAGCGTGCGCGCTCCACCTGTTGGCGGCGTAGCCCATCCGTTTCGGCAAACCGTGCTTCCACTTCCTGCTGCACAGCGAGGGCGACCTCTAAGGTCAGTGGCTGGACCAACTCCAGCAAGAGATCACTGACGGCCCGGTCCACCACCATGCCGGGTACACGCTGACAGACCTTGACACCACGGCGGACCGATTCTTCTTGGCAGACATAGGTTGAGACGACTCTCCCGTTATCCGCCCAGTAGTGAACGCCCATGCGTTCGCCGCAGACACCGCACAGCACACGTCCCTGCAGCAACGCCGGCCCCTCCCGCACAGGGCCGAACGTGCGCTCGGGTCCAAACGCCAAGGTATTCTCAGACAGGCGCTTCTGATTCGCCTCAAACCGGTCCCAGCTGATGTAGCCGGGATGCATGTCGCGGATCAGGTATTGCCATTTCTCTCGCGGCACTTTCACGGCGGTGTACTTGCCATCCGGCTTGCGGCCCGTGCGTGTGCGACCGTAGACGAAGGCGCCAGCGTAACGTGGATTGTGCAGGATCTGGAGGATTCGGCTATGCTCCGGCTTGCCCCACAACAGTTCCCCCTTGTTGGTGCCCGTACGAATCCGACGTGGGAACCGCAGCCCCTCCTGGCGGAAGAAGCGAACGGTCTGCATGGCCGAGCCGGTGCGCTCAAAAGTATCAAACACCAAGCGCACGGCGGCCCGGACCTCCTGATCGGGATCGAGCCCGATGCTCCCGTCCGGCGTATAGACCAAGCCAACGGGCGGGCACATTTCCAATTCGCCGCGGCGCGCTTTGTTGAGCACACCACCGCGCATGCGCGCCTTCAAGAAATGCAGTTCTGCCTGACTGAGTTCTCCCTTCAGACCGAGAAGGAGCCTGTCATTAAAAGCAGCGGGATCGTAGAGGCCATCTTCATCCAAGATTAAAGTGCCGGCAACGGCACACAACTCGATCAGCCGGTGCCAATCGGCCGAGTTTCGCGCCAATCGTGAAACCTCCAGCCCCATCACCATCCCAGCCTTGCCGAGAGCCACCTCGCTGACCAGTTGCTGGAATCCATCGCGGCCCACTGCCTGATAATGGGCGGCGGACTTGCCCAGATCACAATCGATCACATGGATTCGCTCCAGCGGCCATCCCTGAGCCACAGCCCGGTCCCGCAGGCCGTACTGACGCTGTGTGCTCTCGACGTTCTCTATCACTTGGCGAGGTGTCGACTGGCGAATATAGAGGTAGGCGTCCCGCTCCAGATGAGTGTTGGTAACTTTCAGTTCAGGCATAGCATGGATCCTTTCCACTGCTCAGAATCAGTCCGGCTATGAACTGGACCAATTCTGTTGCAACCTTGGAAGGAACCGGTGATCCGGCCGGAGGGCATAGCGAAGCCGGAGAAACCGGCGGTTGATTGCACGCGCTGGCCCAGGCCAGCATCCCATGGCGCAGCAAAACGACGCGGCCGGTGCCAGCGCCAGGCTGGTCCGTAGGGTCGATGAGATGAGCGCGCAACGCTTCGTAAGCTGCCGCCGCCTCGGTTGACCGAGGGAACTTCAGATCCCGCCGGGCGGTTTTTTTTTGCTCCGCGCCAGCGCCCGCTCGAGACTGCGCCGGTGGAGGGTAACTCCAAAGTGTTCCTGGACGGCTCGCACGCAACGGACGGTGGTCAGCCCAGGTTCTGCCGCCCTCAAGCTTGCTACGTAGTCGAGAACTTCGGCCGTCACCTTGTGCCCACCCTTTGGACCACGCTGACGGGACAACAAACCGGCTAGGCCGGCCCGATTGAAGGCTGCTTGTGCCTGATAAAAAGTGGGCCGCGAGACTCCAAAAGCGGCTGCCGCATCGAGAATCGACATGTCTTCGGCGCTGTGGCGCCGCAGCATCTCGTAACGAACTTGAAGAAGATCCCTCGGATCGAAGAACGGGTTCTCTTTGAACAGGAGATCGGTCACGGCTTCGGAGTGCGGATTGAGCGTGCCGGTACGCTTGAGTTCCAGCGCCTTCTGGTCGGGCTGTCCGCGTTTGGCCATGAGGCAAGAAGCAACTTTCTATGTAATAATAATTACGCCGCATTAATGGTTCTGTCAAGCACAATCGCAAGCGAGATGGCACTGTCATGGCCAACAGAGAACGAAAAACATGATTATTACCGGGAATCCGCTGCGTGGCGCTGAGCCCATGCGGCGCATTTAATTTTACATGTGCGGCGAAATACGCTTTACACATCCTGATTGCCTCCAGCCGGCCCGCCATGTCGATCGAGCAACGCGCGCAACTCCAACAGATCATCTACGCGGAACGCAGAGCGACCAGATGAAACCCGAGTGAATGCGTCAATCGAAAACAGGTCCGTGATGTTGACAGAGAATGATTTCAACCTACCGTCGGGGTCATAGTAGAAGACTCGGTCCTGTCCCCAACTCCGTTGCCGGGAGACTATGTCATATTGATTCCCGGCCAGCGGGTGAAACGGATGAGTAATGCGGAACCGACCGGTTGATCCACCGGTATAACCTGTATTTGCTGACACTCGATAAGGCCAAGGTCGAATCGGGTGTACAGTTGGTTGAACGCTGGATCATCGCGGCGCTTCGCCATCGGAAGTTCTTCTCCATTGACGAACTGAACCAGGCCATCCACGAGCTGCGCGACCGCATCAACCAGCGGCCGTTCCGCAAGCGGGAAGGCTCACGAGCGTCGCAGTTCGCGGCTCTCGACAAACCCGCGCTCAATCCGCTGCCTGCCGAGCCGTTCGATCTCAGCCAGTGGTCCCGCGCACGGGTCAACATCGACTATCACATCGTCTTCGACACCAACTACTACAGCGTGCCGTACAACCTGGTGCAGGAACTGGTGGAAGTGCGCTCGACGCCCACGACCGTCGAGCTGTTCCATAGAGGCCAGCGTGTGGCTTCCCACTTACGTGCGAGAGGTCATGGGCACACCGTCACCGTTGCCGAGCACCGCCCGCGTTCCCATCAAGCGCATCTGGAGTGGACTCCCTCCCGGATGGTGCACTGGGCCCAGACCATCGGCCTCAACACTGCGCGGCTTTTCGAGCGGATCATGAACGACAAGCCGCACCCCGAGATGGGCTACCGTTCGTGTCTGGGGATCATTCGACTAGCCGGGCAGTATTCACCGGCACGCATGGAAGCCGCCGCCGAACGGGCGCTCCTAATGGGAGCGTGCCGCTACCAGAGCGTGAAGTCGATTCTGAAAAACTCACTCGACACAGTGCCTCCCGTGGAGGCTCTTCCATCGTCACCACCGCCGCCGCACGACAACATCCGTGGCGCGGAGTATTTCGACTAAGGAGACATGGCGATGCTCAAACAACCGATGATCGAAAAACTGCTCGCCATGCGGCTCCACGGCATGGCCGAGTCACTGAAAAGGCAGGAACAAGACCCGGCGGCTCGGGAGCTGAGTTTCCTGGAACGCCTGGGTCTGTTGGTAGATCAGCAGTGGAACTGGCGCGAGAATCAGGCACTCGAGCGGCGGCTGAAGAACGCCAAGCTCCGTACCAACGCGTGTGTCGAAGATATTGACTACCGCGGTGCACGCGGCCTGGATAAAAGCGTGATCCGCGCACTGGTGCAGGAATCGGCCTGGGTTGGCACGCACGAAAACGTGTTCGTGCTCGGGCCAACGGGTGTGGGCAAGAGCTTCGTGGCGTGCGCCCTGGCTCAGAAGGCGTGCCGTGACGGTTACTCAGCCCTCTACACTCGCGCCCAAGCGCTATTCCGCGACCTGGCGATGGCGCGGGCGGATGGCAGTCTCCGTAGTCTACTGGCGCGGCTTAGCCGCATCGATGTTCTGGTGATCGACGATTGGGCGATGGCATCGCTGAGTGAACCCGAGCGCCGGGACTTCTGGGAGATCTGCGAGGACCGCTACCAGGTGCGCTCTACGATCCTAACCTCGCAACTGCCCATCTCCCGCTGGCACGAACAGATAGGAGATCCCACGCTGGCTGATGGCATCCTCGACCGGCTCGTGCACAACGCCCATCGCATTGAGATGCGGGGGGATTCGATGCGTAAGAATCGAGGAAAGCCGAGCACATAGGGTTTGCGCCGCTCGCGGAGGGCGTGCTGCCTGTTTAGCATAGATTCCGGTTTGCTCTATTCAACTTGCGTCGAGCGAGACTTCCCTTTTTCAAGTATTCGGAAGGTGAGCTTCCGCACAGGCATCTTATTCTCGTTATCGTGTATTTCCATCGGTCCTTCGTGAACCAGCTCGCCGACGTTGACCGTTCTCGGAGGTTTTCCTTCGACCTTCTCGATCTCTGTCCCCTCGATCGCCCAGCTGAACGAGTGGCCAGGATGATAGTGTTTCCCGCTGCTGCCGGGTCCCGCTTCGAACAACTCTACGACAACCTCTTCGCCGTCACAAAACCCCGCCAGGTCCTGTGTCAGTAAGATCTGTGTCTTTCCAACGCGGCGCTGAGCATAAACCGACGACACAGTTAGGCTCCCGATTGCGATCCCGAAAATGAAGACGAAACCGAACGCACAAACGCGTTTGAGAGGCATAGTGTCCTTTCCATACAAGTCGATTTGATTGAACCCTTCGTTCGGTCTGTGCATCGGTTCGGGGAAGCCGAGCGATCCCAGTTACTCAAGATGGTATACCTTTTCAATAAACTCTTGGGGTCACGGAGCCTTCTGGGCAAATGGTCGCCTCTAGCGCGAGTCCGGAGCGCTCGTCGCGCTCCGGGCCAATGTGTGCTGGGGCGGGGACAAGGGCTGCCGCCCCTTTCCCCGCACCCCTTTCTCTGCTACTGGCATCCTTCCTCCGCTGCGCTCCGGACAGGATTCTCTTGACGAAGCCGAACACTTTCCCGCACAATCGAGGATGCCAGCGTCGCTACGCTCCGATGGTTTTCGGGATCATCCCGGAATGCCGTTCGGAATCATCCCGGATTCAGCGTTCGGCTTCGCCGGAATCCCCATGGATGTCAAACGCGCCAAGAACAACCTCTTCAAGCACCGCAAGGAACACGGATGCTAGCCTGCCCTATATCGAAAGTGAGCATTGAGACGGTAGCGCCGTGACAGTCAATCATGGTTACTATTCGGCGCATTGGCCTTCTGCTCGAATTGGAGGACAGTGCTGCTAGAGTCTTTAGAAATGAGGAATGTGAAATGGCGAGTTTTCTCCGAAGGTTTCTGAACGATGAGCAGGGCCAGGATCTGATCGAATATACGCTGCTGCTTGCTTTTGTCTGCTTGGCATCAGCGGCGCTGTTCATTAGCGCTGGCGGCAGTGTCAGCGGCATTTGGAGCGCCACCAACAGCCAACTGGCTGTTGCCAATACGTCGGCAAGTTAGATAGCCGGAAGATCAGGACTTCGCTTCCCAGCCAGTCACTTTTGCGGATTTCTATCGTCGCGGTAACCGCTCCATGCCTTGCGGAAGCAGAGTGCGCCTAGCATCAGGAAGCAACCCGCCATAATGAGGCGCAGCGTTTGAGGTAGCCCTGCGCTGCCAATAGCGCTAAGGAAAGCAGTTAATCCAAACGCGGCAAAGATACCGCCGAGGATCCACCAGAGCCACATCGCCGCCTTGCGCGTCAATTGTGCCATGATCTGCGGTTTGCCGAGGGTGATTCTCCGCCCGGCCACACTACGCTGTCAATCGCTTTTGCAGCCAATTTTCCCGAAGTGTCCCCCCTGGGAGAGTGTTATTTTTTTTAATTTACCTCTGGGGTACAGATTGGGGCAGATAGTTCATCTGAGTAGCGCAGCATCCAGTAGCGCTCCAGCACGCTGTGTGAGCGTCCATGCGCCGTTGTTCTCAATCAGTACCAATGCTTCCAACTCCTCCAACTGCCTCTCCCGGACAGTTCGGGATAGCTGCACCTCGTCAACATCCTCGCCGTGGATGATCGCCAACAGGAGTTGCCGCCTGGTGTCGGTGATGCAATCCAGTCCCACTCGGAATGCGTCCTGCAAGTCAGGTTCGGCAACCTCGTTGCGGCGGTTCAGTGCTGCGATGCCTTTGGCGATTGCGGCAAGACCCTGAGCGAGGCGGGTGTTGGCCTCAGCCTCCGGGACGTATTCAATCTCCCGGCT
>CAZGSU010000032.1:0-38402 GCA_964528615.1 uncultured Acidobacteriaceae bacterium
AATCACGGCGAGGCTGGCATCGGCATTGCTCTTGTCCCCGATGGGGAATTCCCCTTGTCTGGGAAAGACTTTGTGTGGAGGGCCGACATGCAGCGCTGGGTAGCGATTTCTGTCTTGGGAGTCTTGGCGGGGACAGTGGCAACGTCGCTGATTTCGCCGACGCCGGTTGTCGCCCAGGAAGAAAAGACAACAGAAGAGATATCGCGCAAGGCGAAGACCAAGGTGGCACCGATCTATCCCGACATTGCGCGGCGCATGAGCATTGTGGGCACGGTGAGGTTGGTCATCGTGGTGGCTCCCAACGGCTCGGTCAAGAGCTCGAAGGCAATGGGTGGGCACCCGGTACTGGTCAATGCCGCCATGGATGCAGTGAGGCTTTGGAAGTTCGAGCCCGCGGCCACGGAGAGCACCGGGGTGGTGGAATTCAAGTTTCAGCCTCAGAACTAGACCGAAATTGAAGCAATTTGCCCCGCGTACGGGGAGCGCGGTCGCAAAGATGAAGAGACAGAGACAAAGAGAAGAGAAAAAAGAGAGCGGAGGAGCAGCATGACGATCAGCAAGAAACTTTACGTGAGCTTCGGGGCCGTGCTTGCAATGGTCGTGGTGCTTTTTATTATCAACCTATGGTCCGTACACCGGGAGCACAGTGCCAAGGCTGCCGCCTCTCAAGCCCTCGAACTGGCGGATGCCACCGACAGAATCAGATTTCAGATGATGCAGAACCGCCTGTACTTGACCAACTTCCTGCTCAGTGGAGACAGCCGCGAAGCCGACCATGTCAATGAGGGCATCCGCACGTTCGGGGAGCGGATGGAGATCGCGACCAGTCTTTCTACCTCAGTGGAACAGCGAAATGCACTGGAGAAAGTTCAGCAGACAGAACAGAACTGGGCCCGGGAGTTCGCCGAGCCGCTGATGCAGAAGCGGAAAGAGGTGGACCAGGGGAATTCCACCGTGGCCGAACTGCAAATCTTCTACCTGCAGAAAGATGCAGGCAGCTGGGTGAAGACCTCGTCCGAATATCTCGATCTGGCCGACCGGGAAAGCAAGCGAGTACTCGAAGAGAGGCGGAGAAGCGACGAGTCCACGAGTAACTGGACCGTCGGAATCTCGCTGCTGAGCACGCTGGCAACATTGATTTTGGGCTGGGGCATTGCCTTCCGGACCTCCAAATCCATTACTGATCCGCTGACCGATCTGATGAATGTAACGGCCCAGATCGGAACTGCCGGCGACCTGGATCACCAAATCGACATCCAGCGCAAGGATGAGATCGGCGAATTGGGCCGAACCTTCAACAGTATGGTTGGATACTTGAAGGAGATGGCTGCGGTTTCTGAGGCCATTGCGGGCGGAAATCTGTCGGTGGAAGTGAAGCCCCGGTCGAAGGATGACACCCTGGGCAACGCATTTGTGCGCATGGTCGATGGCCTGAGAAACCTGGTACGCAACGTTCGCGACGCCGCTTCCCAGGTAGCCAGCGCTTCCAGCCAGGTGGCAGGCGCTTCCGACGATTCGGCCAAGGTCAGCCTGCAAACTGCCTCCGCTATCGACGAAGTGACCAGCACCATGCACGAGATGAGCGTCAACGTGCAGAACATGGTCAAGAACACACAGACCCAGGCCTCGAGCGTGAGCGAGACCTCCGCCTCCATCGATGAGATGGTGGCCTCGATTCAGCGTGTGGCCGACACGGCGAAAGTTCTGCTCGATATCTCGAACCGGTCGCGGGAGGAAGTCCACAGTGGAATTGCCACCATGGAAAAAGCCACGGATGGCTTGAACAAGATCAATACCACGATTCGTTCTTCCGGCGAAATCATCGACGTGCTGGGACAGCGGGCCGACGATATCGGCAAGATCATCGAGGTGATCGACGACCTGGCGGAACAAACCAACCTCCTGGCTCTGAACGCGGCTATCGAAGCCGCTCGCGCCGGCGAGCATGGCCTGGGTTTCGCTGTGGTCGCCGACGAAGTGCGCAAGCTGGCGGAGAAGTCCGCCCAGTCCACCAAGGAAATTTCAGAGCTGATCCAGAGCATCCAGAAAGAAGCGCGCAAGGCGGTCGAGAACATGGATCGCAGCACCGGCATCGTCAATGACGGTCTCGGCCTGGGCCAGGAACTGAATGGCGCGCTGCGCAAGATCTCCAACGTAGTGACAGAGGTCTATAAGTTTGCACAGGAGATCGGGGCCGCCACCAACGAGCAGTCGCATGGCTCGTCACAGATCGCGCGCGCTACCACCCGCTTGAACGAAATCACGCACGAGATCAACTCCGCGGTCGAGGAACAGGCTTCGGGCGCGCAGGCTGTGGTCAAAGCCATGGAACGCATGCGTGAACTGGTGCAGCAGACGACTTCGGGTTCCACCGAACTGGCAGCCTCGGCCGAGCAAATGTCGAAGATGTCGCGCGAGTTGCTGGATGCCATGCACCGTTTCGCCCTGGAGCAACAGCAGGAACGGGTTGCGACGCGTTACGACGACCGGGCGGCAGTCAGCGCCCGGCGCGCCGCCGCGGGCGCCCGGGCCTGACAGGCAGTAATTACATGAATCAGGAATTGCACATTGTCGGGTTCAAGGTAGGGCGTGAAACTTACGGCGTCCCCATCACGTCTCTGCACGAGATCGTGCGCGTGCCCGAGATCACCGCTGTGCCCGACGCCCCCGACTACATGGAAGGGGTCATCAATCTCCGGGGAAAAATTGTCTCGGTCATTGACCTGCGCAAGCGCTTTGGCGAACCCGCGAAGACGCTGAACCGGCGCAACCGCATTCTGGTGGTGGAGCATGGCGGCCGGCTTTCGGGTTTGATCGTGGACTCGGCATCCGAGGTGATCAAGATTCCGGTTGCTGATGTCGAAGCTTCTCCCGCTACAATGCAAGACGGCGGGCTTAACTGCGTGACCGGGCTGGGCAAGTATCACGGGCGCCTGATCGTGCTGCTGGACATGACCAAGCTGCTGGACAACGGCGGCGCACGGAAAGAGGAAGCGGAGCGAGGCAGCGGCGAGGCGCGCAGCGCCGCCGCGGCCAAGTAGCTGCCCTCGGGCCAACGAACAAGGACAGACTGGAACTCATGGGCACATCCAGCGTACCCGCGCAGCTCACCGAGGCTGAACTGAAGCTTCTGCAGGTGCTCGTGTACCAGGAGTGCGGCATGCACTTCGACGAGCGCCGCACCCATTTTCTTCAGGACCGCCTGCAGCGGCGGCTGAAAGAATGTCATCTCGATTCCTTCTACAGTTACTACCGCCTGCTCATCAGCAAGGAAGGAAAAGATGAGCTGGCCAAGCTGCTGGAAAACCTGACCGTCAACGAGACCAGCTTCTTTCGCAATAAGGCCCAACTGGATCTGTTCCACAAGCACGTCCTGGACGAACTCATTCGCCGCAAGCAGGCGCACCGCGACTATTCCTTGCGCATCTGGAGTGCGGGCTGCTCGACCGGACAGGAGCCTTATACGCTGGCCATGCTGGTGGCCGACAGCCTGGCTTACTACTATTTGCGCAATCCGCTGCCAGCGGCCTTGCCCTCACCTCGTCCGCTGATCCCTCCACCCTGGAAGGTCGAGATCATCGCCAGTGACATCAGCTACTCGGTGTTGCGGGCGGCCCAGGAAGGTATTTACTCCGAGACGCAAATGGCGGGCGTGGATTACAGCTACCGGCTCCGCTACTTTGACAAGACGGGAGATCGCTACGCGGTAAAGAAAGCGCTGAAGGAAGTGGTCCACTTCGACTTCCACAATCTGAAAACGGAGTACCTGCCGCAGCGCAATGACGTGATCTTTTGCCGCAACGTCATGATGTATTTTGACGAGGCCGAACAGAAACGCTTGCTGGAAAAATTTGCCCGCTGCCTCAATCTCCACAGCTACCTGTTTGTGGGACACGCCGAAAGTCTGCTGGCGCTCACCGATAAATTCGTCATGGTCTACCGCAACAGCGGCACCGCCTACCAGAAGGTTGAGGTGACGGGATGACCCAGTTTTCCGACGAGCGCGGCGCGGAGATGCGGGAGCTGTTTTTCGAAACCGCCCAGGAGCTCCTGCAGTCGCTGAATGAAGAGGCGCTGAAGCTGGAAAAGCATCCCGGCGACGCGGAACTGGTGCGCAGCATCCGGCGGATCGTGCATACCCTCAAAGGCGATGCAGCGGCCTGCGGTTTCCGCGAGTTAAGCAATGCGGCGCACGAGTTGGAAGATGCTCTGGCCCTGGAGTCTGCCTCCTCGCATGGCAGCCTGGCGGAAGTGGCCTTTGCCGCGGCGGACACTTTCGGTTCCATGCTGACAGCCTATCGCCGCAAGGGCAAGCTGCCCTCGGCCGCGCCCTTGGAAAAGATGATTCGGGAAATCTCGCGGCAGCCCAAAGCCGGGAATAAGTTGAGCAGGAAAGAGTCAAAAAATACCGCAAAAACGACCGCAAAGAAAAGCGCAGGCAGCAAGAGCTTGAAAAGGGCGGCACCAGTCGCTGCCCGCCCCGTGGCCTGGACCGAGTACGAGAAGCTGGCCATTCAGAATGCGCTGTCCGGTGGCAAACACGTGTACCAGCTCACGGCCATCATCGATCGCCGCTGTGCGATGCCGATCGCTGCCCGTCAACTGGTGCTGAATGCGCTGAAAACTTCCGCAGAGATCCTGGGAACACGTCCAGAGGCCGGTTCGGCGGAGAGCACGAAACGGATGGACCTGCTTCTGGCCAGTGAAAAATCGGTTGAACAATTGGCCGCAAAGTGCCGCATCCCGTCCGTGATCTCAGACGTCAGTGCGGAGCTGATCAAGGCCGCCGCTCCACAGACCAGGAAGGCCGCCGCGGCTGAGCCGGTCGACGACAAAACCACAGCCGATCCTTCCCCGGCGAATGCCACAGAGTCCGGAGAAGAGCACGGCGGTACCGCAAAGGCCGCCATGGCTCCGGCACACGCGGAGAACATTTTGCGCGTGGATGCTGAACGCATCGACAATGTGCTCAACCTGGTGGGCGAGTTAATTATCGGGCGGTCGATGCTGCAGCAGGCGTTCACTGAATTTGCGCGCCACGTTCCCAAGGAGGCCTTGCGCGGACGCTTCAGCGATGCCATGGCTTTTCAGTCCCGGGTGCTGAGCGATCTGCAGCGTTCGGTAATGAAAATCCGCATGGTCCCAGTGGAACAGCTCTTCCGGCGCTTTCCCCGGATGGTGCGGGACGTCGCGAAACAGTGCGGCAAGGATGTGGAACTGGTCATGAGCGGCCAGGACACCGATTTGGATAAGAGTCTGTTGGATGTAATTGCCGAACCGCTGACGCATCTGGTTCGCAACGCGGTCAGCCATGGCATCGAGAGTGCCGAGGAACGTGCTCGCGCCGGAAAGCCGGTCCGGGGCACCATTCGTCTCACTTCGTATCACCACGGCAATCAGGTTATTGTGGAAATCAGAGATGACGGTCGCGGGATCGATGCTCAAGTAGTCAAGTCCAAGGCGGTGGAAAAGGGTCTCATCGCAGCGGAGGAAGCCGAGCGCCTGACCGAATCGGAGATTCTCTCGCTGGTCTTCACCCCGGGCTTCAGCACCGCGGAAGAGATCACCGAGGTCTCGGGACGAGGCGTAGGCCTGGATGTGGTGCAGACCGTGTTACATCGCCTGAAGGGATCGGTGGACATTGAGACCCGAGTGGGACACAGCACCACCTTCCGCATGAAGTTGCCGCTGACACTGGCCATCATCAAGGCACTGCTGTTCCGGGTGGAGCAGCGGTTGTACGCGGTCCCGCTGAACGCGGTGGCGGAAATTGCGCGGGCCAGAGAATCCGACGTGCACCAGGTACACAACTACGAGGTTCTGCAATTGCGCGACCGGGTGCTGCCCCTGGTCCGGCTGGGCCGCGCGCCCGGCGTAGGGACGGAGGCCTCGGGGAAGATTTTTGTGCTGGTAATTTCCATGGGCGACCGCAAGCTCGGACTGATCGTGGGCAGCCTGGAGGGAGAAGAAGAACTGGTGATCAAGGCACTCGACGACCAGACGGTGGCAACCGACCTGATCAGCGGAGCTTCCATCCTGGGCGACGGCCGCGTGGTGCTCATCGTCAATCTGCCCGCGATCGTGGAGCGTCACAGCAAGTTTCGTCCCCAGCAGGCGGAAGACGTTATCTCCGGAATCCTGCTCTCGCATGCCGACCGGAACAATCTGAGTGAGCGCTCGACTGAGGTGCGTCCATGAGCCTGGTACGTGTGCTGGTAGTGGACGATTCCGCACTCATGCGGAAGTTGATTCCGCAGATTCTGCAGACCGACAGCTCGATTGAAGTTGTGGGTACTGCGATGGACGGAAACTTCGGTCTCAAGAAAATCGCGGAACTCAAACCCCAGGTAGTGACCCTTGACCTGGAGATGCCCGGCATGGGCGGCATCGACATGCTGAAGGAAATCATGCGCCGCCACCGCTTGCCGGTGATCGTGGTGAGTTCCCACAGTACGCAGGGTGCTTCGGTGACGCTGCAGGCGTTGTCCCTGGGGGCATTTGATTTCGTCGCCAAGCCCACTGATGTTTCCGCTCGCATGCCGCAGATCGCCGAGGAGCTCATCGGCAAGATCAAAGCGGCTGCACAAAGCCGAGGGGTCAGGGTCCGGCCGGTAGGCGAAAGTCCACGGGCGGGGCAAAAGGCAGCCCTTGATGCCAAAAGGACTCCTACCAAAGTCATCGCGATAGGCGTTTCAACTGGCGGTCCCCAGGCCCTGCAGTATGTATTCTCACAATTACCGGTAGATTTTCCCGGCACCATCGTGGTGGTGCAGCACATGCCGGAAGGTTTCACAGAGATGTTCGCCCGGCGGTTGGACGAAATCTGCGCTATCCGGATCAAGGAGGCGCAGTCCGGGGATGTCCTGCTGGCGGGACGAGCACTGGTCTGTCCGGGCAGCCGGCACCTCAAGGTCAAGCGTCTGCCGCTGGGGGATGTGGCTGTGTTGAGCGACGAACCTCGGGTCAACGGGCACCGTCCGTCGGCCGATGTTCTGTTCAAAAGCCTGGCTGAGGAATTCGGCCCCAAGGGCGTGGCCGTGCTGATGACCGGAATGGGCGAAGACGGCGCGCAAGGTTTAGGCACGGTAAAGGCCGCCGGTGGAATGACAATCGCGCAGAACGAAGAATCGTGCGTGGTGTATGGCATGCCCAAAGCCGCCATTGATCGCGGCTTCGCAATTCGGGTCGTGGGGTTGGATGTTCTGGCGAACACACTGCTTGCACAGTGCACGTCGGATCACAAGAGTGGATCTGCCGGCGATCCTGGTGAAAGCAGTAAAGGGGCAGCCGCGGGACGAGATTGATGGTGGTGCGACGGTTCAGTTCGTAGAGTTCACCTGGACCGGCAACGTGATCCGGGAAGAAGTGACATTCGATTTTGCGGTAAAGCGGGAGGAGCTATGGAGCAGTTTGCATCTTTGAAACGAAGCAAGGACGGTCAACCCGTCCGCTACCTGGTGGTGGACGATTCCGTTTTCGCCCGCAAGAACCTGGCGCGTATTGTTGAAACTTTCGGTGGCCAGGTGGCGGGCGAAGCCGGTGACGGCATGACCGCTATCACCGAATACGAACGCACCAACCCCGACATCGTGCTCATGGACATCACCATGCCGCAGATGGAAGGGATCGAGGCGGCGGAAAAGATCGTGGGCCAGCATCCCGAGGCGCGCATTGTCATGGTGTCTTCCGTGGGCTATCAGGAAAACATCGTGGCGGCGCTGCAGCGTGGAGCGCGTCACTTCGTGCAGAAACCCGTTAAACCGGAAGTTCTGTATGAAGTGATCAAGTACGTGCTGGGTGAGGATGGAGCCGTGGCCAACGCCGCCGGCGCGGGAGCCTAACAATGAAGATGGAGTTGATCCAGCCGTTCATCAATGCGGCGGACGCCGTCCTGGCCCAGGGCCTGCAATCCCCCATGTCGATTGGGAACCTCAGCATGGAGCAGGAAGCCTACCGGCGCAAAGGTGTGGCCGCGCTGGTCGCCCTTACCGGCGACATCGAGGGCAGAATTGTCTTCGATCTCGATCCTGAGACCGCGGTGCGCGTAGCCAGCCACTTCGCCGGCGCCGAACTGCCGGAGTCCGATGAGCTGGTGCGCGAAGCAGTCTGCGAACTGGCCAACCAGGTCACTGGAAATGCCATCTCCGTCCTGAACGACCAGGGCTTTCATTTCCGTGTGCATCCCCCGATCCTGCACATCTCCGAACACGGCCCGCAGAGCACCGAAGATACCGAAGCCCTGGTCATCTGCTTCGAAACCGCCAGTGGCAGCGTGTTCATGAACATCGCATTGCGGTATAACGTCGAGCTTCCAGGAGAACTGGCGGCGGCAGCCGGCGAGTAACTTCGAATTTCAGACGTCGGACCTCAAGCACCAGACCTCAATCCCAGGCGTCAGACCTCAGCCCCCTCAGCCCTTGAGTTCCTGTTGGGAAACCACCCACTCGTTGTCATCCCGAGCGTAGTCCCGAGCCGCACTTGCGCGGTGAGGGCAAGAGAGGGACCTCGGTCTGTGCAGCCCGTGGAAGCGACCTTCGCGTCGGCAAGAACCCAGGTCCCTCGACAATCTTTGCTCGCGCGTTGCGCGAGCTAAAGATTGCTCGGGATGACAGTTCTAATAACTAGCAGCGACACCCGAGACCCGACGACTCAGTCCGACGGCTGACGCCCGAGGTCCGACGCCCGTCGCCTGAAGTCCGACGCCCGTCCTACGGTCCTGCCAGAACGAACACTGGGTTTTGCGGCGGAGGGTTTCCTCCGTTGGGTGGTGTGACAGCGCTTAGCGGAGCAGGAATGTCCAGCAGCTTTTGTTCGTCTGAGGTGCGGATAATGCTGGTATTTCCGGCATCACAGTTGCCGACGTACACTTTCGAGCTGTCGCTGGAAGCGGCGATGAACAGTTCGAACCGGGCTGCACTACATCCGGCGGGGACCGAATTCAGCGGGATAACAGTTCGGACACTCCCATCCGACGCGTTTACTACCGTGACCTGAGAGATGGCGGTGCCGCCATTCGAGGCAACACTTGCTACGTAAACCCGGGTGCCATCCGGCAGAGCGGCGACGGTAATGGGGCTGGCCGCTACCGGCAATGTGAACAGGGTGGTTGGCGGATCCTTCGAGATATCCAGCGCGGTCACTGTATTGGCGACGGGATTGGTGACGTACAGGCGATTCAGCTTGCCGTCATAGGTCATGAAATTCGCGCCCGCGCCAACTGCGGCGGTCCCGATAACCTGGTCGGCCAGGGTATTAATGGCGAAAACTGTGCCGGTGCCTGAATCGAGCACGTAAACTCTGGCACTGTCGGAGCGCGCCACCGCCCATACCGGGGAGGTTCCGGTTGCGATGGTCTGAATTACGGTCTGTCCCAGTACGTCGATGCTGCTGACGTTGCCACTGCCCTGGTTCACTGCATACAGCTTCTTCTGGTCCGGAGTCTCCGCCAAGGCCACCGGATGATGGCCCACGGGAATCAGGCTTACGACAAAGTTGTTTAGGGTCGCGATCGCGGCTACGGTGTCGAGTCCGAAGTTGGCGACGTACATGGTGGCGGTTTCGGTGCTGGTCAGAAATACCGGATTCGAACCTGCGGGCAGCGACGTAGTGGTCACTGACCGCGAATTCGAGGGCGCGTAGGACGAAACCGAATCTTCCAGGCTGTTCGCTACGTACACCTTGCTGCCATTGGGTGCTATGGCGGCGTGGGCCGGACTCAGTCCGAGTTGGGCCACGCCGATGTTGGTATCGCCGGAAACATCCAGTTCACTGCTGGCGCCGGGATTATTCACCCCGTTGTCGCTGAGCACCAGAACGAAGTGAAAGGCTTGCGGATTGGGTGGCGGAGGGGTAACCGGAATCGCCACGGGACGGAACTGGTCGCCGCAACTGACGCCGATCAGAGCGAGGGCCAGAATTCCCAGCACCCGGGCCCAACGCCGATGATTATTCCCTGCGCCTGCAGAACAGTCCATGAACTCACGAAGAACCGGAAGAATCATTCATTCTAAACGGGAGCCGTTAGTAGCGCCACCCTGGGGCCGAAGCAAGGGGCCTGCCTGTTCACGCCAGATCCTTCGGGACTGAAGTCCCGCAGCATGACGCCCTAGTGATGGATTGTTTTCCTTTTAAGCCTATCGACATCTCACCGCCAATCTGCGTTTTCCCTAAAATATCCGTGCCTGGAATTCGTCTACAAAGGTAGATGCAGGAAACGCTGAGGATAAAGATAGCGTCGATGGCCGGCGAGCAAGACCGACGCATCACCGAAGCCGTCGAACGGGAGCAGAACCGGCTTCGCGCGTTCATCCGCAGACGTGTGCCCGACCCGGGCGATGCGGAGGACATCCTGCAGGAGGTGTTTTACGAACTGGTGGAAGCATACCGGCGGATGACGCCGATCGAGCAGGTTGGGGCCTGGTTGTTCCGGGTGGCTCGAAATCGCATTACGGACCTGTTCCGCAAGAAAAAACCGGGGATTTCGACCAATGACCCGGTGGCAACCGGGGAAGAAGACGGTGGCGTGCTCATGTTGCAGGACCTGCTCCCCTCGCCGGAGGCAGGTCCGGAGGCAGCTTACGCTCGAACCCTGCTGCTGGAAGAGCTTGATGAGGCCCTGGAGGAGTTGCCGGAGGAACAGCGCGAGGTATTCGTCGCCCACGAACTGGAGGGTCTCAGCTTCAAACAGCTTGCGGCCGAAACCGGGCTCAGCGTGAACACGCTGCTCTCACGGAAACACTATGCCGTGCTCCATCTGCGCCAGCGTCTGCAAGCTATCCATGACGAGTTTATGAAAAGGTGAGGACAAGAAAATGAGAAGGCACTGGATTGTACGAGGACTGAAATTTGTTCTGTTTGCCGCGATCGCCTGTGCTGTATTCGGCTTGATCGTGATGAGCCTGTGGAACTGGCTGCTGCCTCCACTCTTTGGATGGCGCCTGATTACTTTCTGGCAAGCCTTGGGCCTGTTCATCCTGAGCAAGATACTCTTTGGCGGGTTCCGCGGCCGGCCCGGCTATCGCATGCACTGGCGACGGCGAATGGCGGAGCGTTGGCAACAGATGACCCCGGAAGAACGCGAGAAATTCCGCCAGGGCATGCGCAGGGGCTGCGGCCCATTCAGAGAGCCGGCAGCAGAATCCGGCGCGAGTGCCAAGACTTAACCGTTTGAGCGGAGCTTAGGTTAACCCTGGCTTACGTCAAGAGGTCAACGGTTGGAAGCTCAACCGCGCCCGCGGGACTTTTTCCCCGAAGCGGCTTCCCGCGCCGGTGCGGCTGGCTTCTTCTTGCCTTCCATATCCGCCAGGCTTTGCTTGAGCGCGGCCATCAGGTCGACAACCGGCGCAAGTTTTTTCGGCTTTTCGACTTCGGCGACAGTTCCACCTTCCAGCTTGGTCTCGATCAGCTTCTTCAGATTGTCCTGGAAACTGTCGTGGTACTTTTCCGGCTCCCACTCCGCGGCCAGCGCTTCGATCAACTGGTGAGCGACCTTGACTTCGGCCTCTTTCAGTTCCACGTCAGGGGCGCCGAAGTCTTCCACCGTGCGGACTTCCTCCGCATAGTACATGGTGTGCAGCATCAGGCCGCCTTCGTGTGGCCGCAGAAAGACAGTGTACTCGCGATTGTGCATGGTCAGCTTGGCGATGGCGACGTATTCGCTTTCCTCGAGCGCCTTGGTCAGCAGGGCATACGGCCTGCGCCCCGCTTCTTCCGGGATCATGTAATACGAAGACTCAAAAAAGACCGGGTCCACTTCGCTGGATTTTACGAACTCCAGGATTTCCATGGTCTTGGCGGTCTGGGGCTCGATCTTCTTAATCTCTTCGGGCTCGATCACTACATATTCGCCCTTGCGAAATTCGTAGCCCTTAACGATTTCGCTACGCTCCACCACACGATTGTCGGCGGGACAATAATATTGCTGCTTCACCCGCTGCAGATCGTCGCGGTGCAACATGTTGAAGGAGATGCCGCTACTGCGCGCGCCGGAGAAAAGACGCACCGGCATGGAGATCAAACCGAAAGTAAGATATCCCGACCAGACCGAGGCTGCCATGGTTCACCCTGAGAGCGGAAAAGCCGCAAGCGTAGTGAAGTTTAGACTACGCTTGGGACTTTGATGCAAGCCATGCGGGAGGGGAACCCTAAGGTCAAGCACCATATATAGCTCCGCCCAGGACGTTATCCTACATCTTGTGCATAGGGGAGGACAGCCTCCCGCATTGCCAAACTCAATTCCCGCCCGTATTGTGACCGACGTGTACGATCTCGCAACCCTGACTGACCTCGGCGATCGTTTGGTTGTCGAGCGCTGGACAGGCGATCGCCTGGTAATCGGCTGCGTACTGATTCTTTTGTTCGCCGTCCTCGCCCGCATGTTGAGAGGCGTGACCACCGGCGGCGCGCTAGCCGGAGCCGTAAGCTGCTTCGTGCTTTATCTGGGAGGTGGCCCGGGCGCGTTTGCGGCGCTGGTTACAGTCTTTGGACTGGCCTGGATCACTACCCGGCTGGGCTATCAACGCAAACTGAGGTTGGGAACCGCGGAAAAGCGCGAAGGTCGAAAGGCGTCCCAGGTCCTGGCCAATCTGGGGGTGGCAACGCTGTGCGCGGCGGTTCATGCCTTCCGACCTGACCAGACTGTGTTGCTCCTGGCGGTGGCGGCGGCCCTTTCCGAGGCTGCGGCTGACACGGTTTCCAGTGAAGTAGGCCAGGCCTTCGCCGATAAAGCCCGGCTCATCACCGATTGGACTTCGGTTCCCGCCGGAACAAATGGTGCGGTTAGCCTCACCGGCACCCTGGCCGGCTTCGCCGCGGCTGCGATTGTGAGCTCAGTCTGCGTTATCAGCGGGCTGCTTCCGGGTCGCTGGCTGGCGATTTCGCTGGGTGCCGCGGTCCTGGGCATGTTTGCCGACAGTTTCCTGGGCGCATGGCTGGAACGGCGCGGACTACTCAACAACGATTCCGTCAACTTCCTCAGTACCGCGGTGGCGGCACTGGCGGCTTACGCCCTTTCCTGAGTTCTCAGGCAGTTTCCGGTTTTTACCCCGGTAGGTCATGTACTTACGGACCTTGCCGGAGGTTACCTGGCAGGCGAAAATTATAGTGCATCTTAGGTAAATGATGCTTGCATCTCACTGCTTAGCTTGGGTTTCCCGGAACCTTTCTTCTCCGAAACCCGTACAGCAGCGAAAGACGATTTTCAGTAATGAAGATTCAGACGTTTGTAATCGGGTATGTGCTGGCGCTGGCGCTGTTCCTGTTCGCCCAGCACCGGCCGGAGATGGCGGAGACCACCCAGGCAGGTGGCTTCCGCGAAGTCGTAGACCTGACGCATTCACTGCCCACTCCCGTTTCGCAGTCGTCGCAGAAGGCCGCTTTTGGACTGCAGACGGTCGCCATGACCGAGAACGTCCGTTCTTCCGGGCCGGAAATTTCTTCCTCGAAACAATTCGCTACCCGCATGGATGCTCCGGGCCGCCTGGTGCGCGGCATGTGGACGGTGGATCAGATTCCAGCTGGGCGGTTGATCGCGCCTATGGTGGTGCTGGATGCCAGCGCCGGCGCCAGGAGCAATCCGGATTACGAAATCTCGGTGGAAGACATCGCGCACTGGGAGCAGGCTAACGGCCAGATTCCCCTGGGTGCGGTGGTGATGGCGCGTACGGGGTGGGACTCCCGCTGGAACTCGGCCAGGAGTTATCGCAATGCCGATGCTAAAGGCGTGATGCACTTTCCAGGATTCTCGGAAGACGCAGCTCGATTCCTGGCGGAAGGACGCAATGCCCTCGGCCTCGGTATCGATACGCCCAGCCTGCATCACGGTTCAACGAAGAATCTTTCCGTCAATCAATACACTTCAGCCCACGGACTCTACGTTCTTACCAATGTGGCCAACCTGGATCGCATGCCCGCCAGCGGCGCCATCGCTATGGTCGCTCCCATGAAGGTGACGGGTGGATCGGCGGCGCCGGTGCGCATTCTGGCGCTGGTGAAGTAGCATCTCTAGTTTCTAGTTTCAAGTTTCCAGAATCAGCGAGGCGGCTCTCCCGGCTTATCGGCTGGCAGCCGGTGCGCGCTGAAGTTCTTGCCCGCGTAGAGGTAGGTCAGGCCGTCAACATTCCCCGCGACGTCCTTTGAAATCACAACACGGCCGAAAAAGGTGCGCTCCAGAAAGTCATTCGCCGAGAGGGGAACCAGTGGTGTGCGCAAGTCGCCGAGTTGCAGGAGCAGGTACCCGGGTTCGTCGGTCACTGCGAACTTCGCATTGGGCACGAAGTACTCTGGCCCGTACTGATACTGGCCTGCGTAGGCTGCCAGTGTCGATTGTGGGATGGCGGCAGCGCGCATGTCCGGGGGCGGTGGCGGTTGCTGCCCGAAGACGATTGCCGCAATTGCTTCAATGACGGGATCCTGCGACACAGTGGCGTAGCTATTACTCAGAACAATAATGGTGACGTCATCATCCGGATAATGGTCTAGTGCGGCGGTAAACCCCGGACTGCGGCCGTTGCTGGACATGACCCGGCGGCCCAACCGCTTGCGAACAAACCAGCCGTAACGATTCCCCCGTCCCTCGACGTAATACTTCTGGCGGGTCGCAGCCTGGAGCACTACGTCTGCGCTGAAAGCTCGGACGAAGCGGTAGAGATCATCGAGGGTTGAGTACAGTGAGCCGTTGCCAGTCTTGTTGGACCAGTCCAGATAAGGCGCGCGCTCGTAGCCGGTAACTCCAGCGGGTTGATAGCCAGAAGCCGCGAGCGGAATCAGGCGTAAGGCGTCGCCGTCATGCCCGGAGTCCTGCATTCCGGTGGGAACCAAGATGTGCTTGCGGATGTATTCTCCATAGCTTTCTCCGCTTACCTTCTCCAGGACAAGCGCCAGCAAATTGTAGTTGGAGTTGCTGTAGTGGTAATCGCTGCCGGGCGGAAACTCCAAAGGCATGCCGGCAAACCTGGCCACCAATTGCTGCAGGGTATGAGGCGTGCGCGCGAAAGTGTCGTAGTCAGGGAGATCGTTGATGTTGGGAATACCAGAGGTATGGGTCAGCAGGTGATCCAATGTGATCGCGTCGCCGTTGGGGAAGTCTGGAATGAAACGCGAGAGATGATCGGTAAGACTCAACCGTCGCTGTTCCTGTAACTGCAGGATTGCCATTGCCGTGAACGGTTTCGAGACCGAAGCGATGTGGAAGCGCGTCTCCGGTGAATTTGGAACATGTAACTCGTAGTTCGCCATGCCATAGCTGCGGCGGAACAATAGTTGACCCTTAGCAGCGACCAGCACACAGCCGGTGAAGTTGCCGCTGTCGACGAAGGGCTTGAGGTATTTTTCGAGGCGCTGCGCTACGTGTCCGTCCGGGTACGTGCGACCAATCGCCGCAGGGTGAAACAGGAGAACGAAGGCGATGGGAAGGGTGACGGCGAATCGCTTTGTTAGGGGTCTGCTCGTCATCTTTGACGGGCATTGTATTACCAAAACGGATCTCGAAGAAAATTGGTCCAACCACGGCAGCGCAACACTCGTCTTCTATTTCGCTCGGATCGTCCCGCTCGGTTTTCTGTTCACCTGAGGCATGAAATGGCTTAATCACATATGTACGATGGCATATCTGCCATCTTGTTCCGATCCCTTCCAAGCTTTACTGTCGTGACATTGCCAGCAAACCGTCCGAGAGCATGCTGGCGGCAGAGGCGGAGCAATGAGCGAACACTACCACGATGTCGGCGATCTCCGGTTTCTCAAGGAGATGGGTAAGCTCGCCCCTACAGAATTCAACGCCTGGCTCAGCCTGGACAACATGGTGCGGCGTGAAGACGGAGTCATTCCGAGAAAGTATCGCGAGCTTATCGCATTGGGGGTTGCATTCACGACTCAGTGTCCCTACTGCATCGAAGTGCACGTAAAAGGCGCCAAAGTCGTGGGTGCCACGCGGGAGGAAATCGCGGAGAGCTCGCTGATTGCCGCTGGCTTGTGCGCGGGAGGAGCGGCAACACGCGGTGCCATGGCGCTGAAGTTCTACGACCAACTCTGAACCCGCCATCAACTGACTGAATACGAATTCGATCGGAGGATGTTATGAACAGGGAACGTGCACTGCAAGTCGTTCTGACGCTGGTGGGTCTGATCTTCCTGGTTGGCGTGTATCTGCTCATGATGTTCTTGTGGCCGAGCGGCTGGCGCTGGCAGCCGAACCAGCCGGAATATGAGCAGATGATCCTCGGAGTTTACGCGACGCTCGGCGTCTTCTTGCTGGTCGCTTCGCGGAACCCCGCGGAGCATAGCAGCCTCATCGCCTTTACGGCATGGTCGAGCCTGGTTCACGCCGGCATCATGACGGTGCAGGCATTGCAGAACACCGCCGAGCGCGGGCACCTGATGGGCGATGTTCCGGCCCTGATTATTGTAGGCATCGCGCTGATTGCGTTGGCGCCGCCGAAGCCTTTGCGTCAATAGTTGCCTCGGGGCGGTGGATTTTCACCGCACGACTGCTCTCGAGGGTGCCGCGTCCAAGCTTTGCTCGGCGGGGGTTCTCCGCGCCGGGGGCCTGCTATGAAAAGAAATTAGACGCGGATGATCAGTCGACGGTCAGAACGCGCGCGCTACTGGTGCCGCCGCTGGAGCAACCGACATCGCCAGTATTGCCGGCTGGTGTCTTCACCGCAACGTCGAAGTTCCCGAGAGCGGGGATCGTCGAGGAAGTAATGGTGCCGGCGAGCTGGGAACTGCCGGTCACAGCAGTGGCCACAGTGGTGCCGTTGAAAACCATCAAAGAGGAGGCAACGAACTGGCTGCCGGTCGCGGTGAGTACGAAACTGGGCGGCAACTGTGAAAAGCTCGTGGTCGCCGGAGAGATCGAATCGAGGACCGGTGCGGGGCGGGCGCTTCCGCAGAGAGGATTCAGCGCATTGCATCCGGGCAACAGCAAGACCACAAGCAACAGTGAGCTGAGGCGACCGGTCCGAAAGGAAGACGGCATAACCTGATCATACTGATTGTGAGTTGAATGTGATACCCGCCACGATATCCGTGTTCCGGCCTGGGATCTCATGAGCCAGCCTGCCGATTCTGATTCTCGAATGAGGCCGCGCGTCTGAACAAACATCGTCATGAGACAGTATCTGTCTTTCAATTTTCGGCTGCTGGTCGTTCTTTCATTGCTTTTGTGGAGCTTTTCGAGTTTCCTGTTTCTGTGGAGGAAGCATGAGTGACCCGCGTTTTCCCATCGGAAAATTCACCTTCGACGGTCCGCCTGACGCAGAACAACGAAACGAATTTATCGAGGACATCGCGCAGACTCCAGCCGCGCTGCGTGGGGCGGTGCGGGGCCTCACGCCGGAGCAGATCGAAACGCCCTACCGCGATGGCGGATGGACGGTGCGGCAGGTAATCCATCATGTGCCCGAGAGCCACATGAACGCCTATATACGTTTCAAGCTGGCCCTGACTGAAGATGCGCCCACCATCAAACCCTACATGGAAGACCGCTGGGCGATGCTGCCCGATGTGCAGTCCACGCCGCTGGAGGTTTCGCTGACCCTGCTCGACTCGCTCCACGATCGTTGGGTGCGGCTGTTGCGTGCGCTGCAACCGCAGGACTGGAAACGGCCTTTCAACCATCCCGAGTTGGGGACCGTGCCGCTGGAGAAAAATCTCGCGCTTTACTCCTGGCACGGCAGGCATCACATAGCCCACATCACCGAGCTAAGAAAGAAGATGGGATGGTGATGACAGCGATGTAGCAACGGGCGTCCTCGCCCGTCCTCCACGGACCATCGTCTAATTCCCGGCGCGGGACAATCTTCAAAAGAAAGGTTGCCCGTCACAGACGACCTGCGATCGCCGGTGATATACAGGTCGCAGTTCCTTTCCCAGCTCTGGACTCGTTCCACTAACCCGATTTACCCGTGGGTGCGAGTCCTATGTCGAACACTGTCCGGCTGCTTCTTTCCTGGTGGTGGTTCATTTCTGCTGCTTTGTTTTCAGTTCTGTTCGCCATCACTTGTCCGGCGCAGGACGCTGCCACCGGAGCGATTCATGGAACCGTGGTTGATACCGGCGGCAGCCGCATCGGGGCTGCCACCGTTGTGCTGGTGAATTCGGCCACCAACTTCCACTACGCCACTACCTCGGACATCACGGGCCGCTTTGCTTTCGAACTGCTGCCGCCGGGAGATTGCTCCGGACGCGCGGAGTCGCCGGGAATGTCGCCGCAGACTACGCCCCGCCTGCATGTCGACGTGGGGGGCACCACTGAGCTGGAGTTCAAACTGGTGGTTGCGGGCGCAAAAGAAACCGTCAGGTTTCGGGAGAGCCTCCACTGGTCGAAACCCAACCCAGCGGATTGTCTTCCCTGATTGACGAACGGGCCATCGACGAACTGCCGCTGAACGGGCGGCGTTATACGGATCTCGCGTTGCTGACGCCCGGAGTCACGCAGGATCCCCGCGGGCTGACTTCTGGCTCCAGCGGCGACCCCGCCTTTGGCGGCATTCGCGGCTACCAGTCCAGCTACCTCGTGGACGGCGGGGACAATAACAACGCCTTCTTCGCACAGGCCCGTGGCCGCTATCGTGCACCGTATCAGTTTTCCAATGAAGTGGTGCAGGAGTTCCGCGTTTCCTCGAATACCTACGGCGCGGACCTGGGTCGGGCCGGAGGTGCTGTGGTGAATGTGGTCACCAAGTCCGGTTCGAACCGTCTGCATGGAACGGACATCTATTTCTTGCGTGACAGCGCGCTGGCCGCGAAACATCCGTTCATGGACTTCAAGCCTCACGATCAGCAACAGCAGTTCGGCTTTACCCTGGGCGGACCCATCCGTCGTAACCGTGCATTTTTCTTTGCCGGATTCGATCAGCATATCTTCCACATTCCCGCGGTGGTGCGCTTCGCTGACGGAAGTTCGGTGGTGATTCCCATGCCCGGCGCTGGCCC
The DNA here is from genome assembly GCA_964528615.1 of uncultured Acidobacteriaceae bacterium. Lineage (GTDB taxonomy): Bacteria > Acidobacteriota > Terriglobia > Terriglobales > Acidobacteriaceae > JAIQFF01. Next base: position 18,934 of record CAZGSU010000032.1, read on the forward strand.
TGCGACTCCGGGCGATTACGAAGCCACCGACCAGGCACTGGTACGTGCCACCGCGGTGCAACTGTCACAGCAGGCCGGCATCTTTCCGGCATCCATGCTGGGGAACGCCGGCTTTTTCAAAGTGGATCTGGTGCTCGCCCAGCACCACAACCTGTCGTTGCGGCTGAACACGTCTCGCTACTACGGGCGCAACAATGTGTTTCTCGATCCGGCCAGTCCGCTGACGAACTTCGGCATCAGCGACAACGGAGAAGAAGATGTTTCCACGGAAAGCGGGGCAGCAACTCTCACCAGCAATCTTTCCTTCAGGGTAGTAAGCCGCCTGCAGGTGCAGTTCTCGCGCGACTTGCAATCGTCGAGCCCCAACAGCACGGACCCGCTGACCAAGATTCCCAACCTCATCGATGGTTTCGGACGATCCTCAATCCTTCCCCGCCAGACCCGGGAGCGTCGCCTCCACATTGCCGAAACATTGAGCGTGGAAGGCAAAAGAAATTCCTGGAAGTTTGGCGGAGATGTGCTTCTTACCTGGATCTACAATTTTTTCCCTTCGCTCAGCGGCGGCGAGTACATTTTCGATCCCATTAAAGTAAACCCGTTCACCTTCCAGCCCCAGGAAGCCGGCCTGGAACTCACACCGTTGCGGGCTTATGCGCACGAGGTTCCGCATTATTATCTGCAGAGTTTCGGTCCAAGCGCGACTCATCCGGATACCAACGAGTACTCCGGATTTCTTCAGGACACGATCCGGGTAAGCGATCACTTCGCGCTAAGCCTGGGCGCGCGCTATGACCTGCAGACGTTTACCATGAAAGGACTGGAATCCAATCCGCTGTGGCCGGACGCGGGCAAGGTTCCCTTCAATACCGATAACGTGGCGTCGCGCGTAGGCCTGGCCTACTCCATCGGAGATCAGCACCCGCTCGTGATAGGTGCGGGATACGGCTTGTTCTATACTCGCATTCCGCAGATATACACTTCCACCGTCCAGGGCGAGAACGGACTGACCAAGAATTTCCTTTTTCTCAACAATAACAATTTTTTCGATCGGCAAGTCTTTCCCCAGTATCCCAACCCGCTGGTGAGCTGTCCGGTGAATGCTACGGATTGCCAGGCCCCATCCGCGCTTACCCAACTGGAGCAAGCCGACATCTCCGCGTTTTCGCACAACTTCAAGACTCCGCGAGTTGAGCAGGCCAGCCTCAATGTGGAGCGTGAAGTCGCGCACCGGCTGGCTGTCGGCGTTTCCTACATGTACGTGCACGGCGTGGATCTGATCCGGGCACGCAACGTAAATCCCCACCGCCGGTGAACGTCTCCTACCCTGTATACGACGCTTCCGGGGTAAATTTTCTGGGCACGTATTACAACGTCGATTCTTTTTCCACCTGGCAACCGACCCAGAGCCTGACCTGCCCCTTCCCGCCCTGCATCAATCCGCTGGCTCGTCCGATTCCGCAACTCGGGTCGATCAATGTCTTCGAAAGCGCGGCCTCGAGCGTCTATCACGGCGCCACTCTTTCCATCCGGCGGCGCATGACGAGCGGTGTTTACTTCATGCTGTCGTACACCTTCGCGCACGCGGAGGACGATGGCCAGGATGCGCTGGTGGCGGGGCGCCCAGCAACCGTGCAGAACTCGTACGCGCCCAATTCAGAAAAAGGCCCCAGCGTCACCGATCAGCGACACCGCTTTGTGTTCTCCTGCGTGCTGGCGCCGAAACCATTTCACCGCGACCATGAATGGCTGGGAAGATTTTTCAACGACGGGAAGGCCTCCGGTGTCGTCACCGTGGGCAGCGGGCGGCCGGTGAGCGCTACCGTGACTGGCGACGCGAATCAGGATGGCAACAACAGCAATGACCGGCTCCCCGGAGTGTCGCGCAACTCGCTGGTGGGACCCGACTACGCCACTACCGACTTGAGGCTGACTCGCCGCCTTCACATCGGCGAGCGCGTGAAAGTAGAACTGGTGGCGGAAGGGTTCAACTTGCTCAATCGCAATAACCAGCGCGTCCTGATTACCCAGGACGGATTTCAGACGAACTCGGCGCAATTCGTTCAGGTCAGTAACATTATTGGAATCAATCACTTCCCGGCGCAGTACTGGTCACCTTCCAGCTTTCTGAAGGCCACCGACGCTTAGGCGCCGCGACAGATCCAGTTAGCGTTGAAGCTGATTTTCTAGCTCCAAAGTGAGACGCGTATGGCTCCAAAGTGCATTTTCTCTGGACGAAATCGATATATACCACTTGACTTGCCGCGGGAACCTTGCAATAACTATCCCCGTCCAAACGGGACCAGTTTGGGGGTGTAGTTCAGTTGGCAGAAGTAAGACTCCAGGAGGGCGAGTCCCTCGAGAATGCGTTGCGTCGCTTTAAGCGCAAAGTGCAGCAGGAAGACATCATCAAGGAGGTCAAGCGTCACTCCTTTTACCTGAAGCCTGGCGAGAAAAAGCGTGTCAAAGAAGCACTGGCGCGCAAGCGCAGCCGGAAAAAAGCACGCAAAGAACAAGACTAACGCAAGGTGGGCCGCCTGATGTGGTGGCCCATTTCCTTTCTTGATTGTGTCCCGTTTGAACCGAGGTGTTTGGCGGCACTTCGCAAGTCTTAGTAATTCCATGTCTGAGGCGAGACATGGCGGGCCGAGTCCAGGGGCAACATTCCAGGGGTTGTTTGAGGGGGCAACGATCCTGGGTCCACGCGCGTCACGCAATTCGTCTGCGAGGACACAGGGGATGGGCTGAAGGGAGCATCTCTCAATGGAATTTCAGGACAAGGTGTTGAAGTGCATCGATTGTGGCGCGGATTTTATCTTCACTGCGGGAGAACAACTGTTCTTTCACGACAAGCAGTTCAAGAACGAACCCAAACGCTGCAAGACATGCAAAACCAAGCGAGTGTCGGTTTTGGGGGCGGCGCCGTCAGGGCAAAACGGGGGCTTCGCGAAGGTGGAAACCCGCACTACCTGTTCACAGTGCGGCAAAGACACCACAGTGCCTTTCAAGCCTACGCAGGGGCGTCCGGTATTCTGCCGGGAATGTTTCCAGCAGAAACGGCAAGTGGCAACGGCCTGATGTTGATGGAGAACTTGTAGAAGATTCCAGAGTCGCTGGCAAGCTCACCTTCCTCCTGCTTTCCCGATTCAAGCCGAATCTCGTCTGCCGGGGCGTAGTCTGCCCGATGGAAGCGGCCTTCTCGTCTTTCATGGCGCCAAGGCGTGCCCGACTCAAGCCTGCGTTAGTATAGAAACGTGGCCAGCTTCCAGGTGATAAATTTCGGCTGCCGCGCTACCCAGGCAGACGGCGCCGCCATCGAGCGCCAGTTTCAGGAGCGGGGCTGGGTGCGGGCTGCCCAGCCGGCAGAAGCCGGAATCGTGGTGCTGAACACCTGCACAGTTACGGCCGCGGCCGATCAGGATGCGCGCGCTGCCATCCGACGCATTCATCGTAAAAATCCCGAAGCGCAAATCGTGGTTACGGGCTGCTACGCGCAACGCGCACCCGAGGAAATTGCCGCCCTGCCCGGCGTATCGCAAGTCATCGGAAATTCGCATAAGCATCAACTGGCGGAAATTGCTGGAATCGGGCGCCTAAACCCGGACGTCGGACGTCAGGCGTCGAACCTTGGACCTCTGCTCCGCGAGCTCGATTGCCAAACAGCCCCGCAAGATTTTGTCCCACTCGAGCAGCTTTCGCCCAAGGTCCGAGGTCTGACGCCCGAAGTCCGACGCCCGATCTCCGTCTCCGACATCTTTGCTCACACTGAATTGCAGGCTGCGCCCGTTTTCGACGCAGCCAATGAACGCACCCGGCCCAACCTGAAGGTGCAGGACGGATGCGACAACCGCTGCTCGTTCTGCGTGATTCCTTATGTTCGAGGAAAGAGCCGGTCGTTAAAGCTGGCAGAGGTGATTTGTGAAGTTGAAGGGCTGGTGGCCGCGGGTTATCGCGAGGTGGTGATTTCGGGCATCAACCTGGGACGATGGGGGCAGGATCTGGTTGTGTGGGGCGGGCGCCCTCGCCCGCCTGTCTTCGAAGATCTGGTCCGCGCAATTCTCTCTGAAACGAATTTGCAAAAACTCCGCATCAGTTCGGTGGAGCCCATGGACTGGAGTGATGAACTGATCCGCCTGATGGCTATGTCTTCGCGCATCGCCAAACACGCGCATGTCCCAATGCAATCCGGCAGCGATGCTGTCCTCAGACGAATGCATCGCAAATACCGTCCCTGGCACTACCGGGGGAAAATCGAGAAGATCCGCACGGCCCTGCCGACTGCAGCCATAGGAGCCGACGTGATGGTGGGCTTTCCCGGCGAGACCGAAGCGGAATTCGAAGAGACGCGTCGCATGGTGGAGGACTTGCCTTTCACTTATCTCCACGTCTTCACGTACTCGGCACGCCCGGGAACGCCGGCGGCTGCGATGGCTGATCAGGTCCCGGCGGACGTCGCCCGCGAGCGCAGCCGAATTTTGCGTGAGATCGCTTCAGAAAAAAAACTGGCCTTTATGCGGGGATTTGTCGGCGCACCGGTCGAAGCGATTACGCTGGGCCTCTCCGAGCGAACATGCGGAAGCGACACCGAAGCTCTCACCGACAACTATCTGCAATTGCGCCTGAAGGGAAAACACGCGCCGAACCAGTGGATCCGGGCAAGAGTTGGGAGTGTCCTGGACGGAGAACTGGTTGGGGTGCCGGCGTGAGGCCGCTATTTTTTTACGGTTAGGCGGCCTGCGATCCTGTCGTATTCAGTCTTGCGCAGGATGCCTCGCGTCACCAACTGGCTGGGATCATCGTAAGGGCGCAGTGCGATCACTTTGTCTGCCTGCGCACCGGTCAAGCCCGGCAGGCTGAGCAACTGCGCTCGCGTGGAAGTGTTCAAATCGAGCACCTTGTCGCGGCTCCAGCCTTCCCGCACTCCAGCCGCGACAGCCTTGGCATCGACTTTCAGCTCCGACGTAGCTTGAGCAGTTCGCTCTTTCAGTTCCTGCGGATTCTGGTTCGGAGTACATCCCGCGAGCCCAGTCAGCAAGAGAGCCGCCAAAATGAAGCGATATTGAAGAAATTGCACCTTGTTATCCTAATTCGCCGGATGTTGGATGAGCGTCCTCCCGGTCGGGTTGGCTGGTTGAACTGTTCAGGTCCGGTGGATCAAGCAGGCAAGACGCGGTGGTATCAGTAGCCGGATTCGTGAGCCGGCGGGGTTGAGGCTTCTCCGGTATCGAAAAAAGTCTCGTGACGAAGCAACGCCTCAACTCCTTTGAGAACTTCGGTTCCGCTGCTCTTGGTCACTGCGCCACTGTAGCCTGCCTTGCGGGCTTCCCAGGCGAGCTGGCGGGATACCTCCTGCACGCTGATCAAGAGCATCGGCAGACGCGGATGGGCCTTCACGATCTTGGGAGCGGCCTGTAGTCCAGTCATGACGGGCATGCTGAGATCCATAACCAGTACGTCAGGCTGAAGCTGCTCGACTTTTTCGATCGCCTCAACACCGTTACCGGCCTCGCCGCACACCTGCCAGTCAGGCTGCCTTTCGAGCAATCTGCGTAACAGCAGGCGGATGGTGCTGTCATCGTCGGCGATCAAAATCCGGATTGGCATACTGCATCCTTGCTGCACGATCCGGCGAAGGCAGGTTTTGAACCCGCCAGCGACATACCGTGAGCTCCAGACTATTGGCTACTGCCAGTAAGCCACACTCATGGGACCAGGGGAATACAGCGAATTCCCGATTACGTGACCCATTCGATACCGGGGCCTTTGAAGGATATTGATCCAGATGAGGCCAAGCTCTGGCAGCGGGGATGGATGTTGTACAGATATAAGACCCCGATCATCTGCCGAAAACTTCCCTGAGCAAGCTGGTGGTCTGTGCCGCAGGATCTTTGCGAATCTTGCGTTCTTCCTGGCCCAACTCAAAAAAAAGACCGTCGAGAGCCTTGGACACGACGTAGTGGCTGATGTCCAGATCCTGGTTTTTGGCGAATGGCATTGATTTGTATTGTGCCACCAGCGCCTGGTATTGCTGGGTGACCCCGTTGGTGGCCATTGTCCTTTCGACAACCGGCCGGAACGCCGCCGTGAGCTGCGGTGTGGTCTTGAGCTTGAAATAGTCTGTAGCGGCGGTGTCGCCGCCGGAAAGAATTCTGCGCGCGTCGTCGAAGGTCATTGCTGTAATGGCATCGATGAAAATCTTGCGCGCGGCTGGCGCGGCGGCTTCCGCGGCCCGATTCATGCTCAGAACGAAACTGTCCACCTTCGGTCCGTATCCCAGCATTCGCAGTCCTTTTTCCAGTGACCGCAGATTGCCGGGCATCAGAATCTTGATGTCGGGATTGCCAAAGAAGCCGTCAGGTCGTCCCGTTACCTTGACGGATTGTTCCGCTCCAATCTGAAGCGCCTGTTTCAGGCCGGAGGAGATCTTGGAATCGCTCAGTTCGCTCCCCAGACCCAGACGTCTTGCAATCTCTCCCGCCTGGCCCAAAGAGAAGGCGGTCATCAGGAAAAGGCTGACACCAACGAACAGGCTGTGTTTCATCATACGCACTCCTTATGGTCTCTTGATCCGAACGTGCGACGTGGACAAACGTTCCTCATTCAAGTCGCCGATGCTCCAAAAACAAAATTTCGATGACAGGCTACCTCCGACTCTGTTTCGGCACCTAAGTTTCGACGTTACACCACGTCAAGCAAGAACGTAACTGCGATTCGAGAAACCTTAATGGAGGATGAACTCATGGGCAATGAAACGGAACGGAATCAACAGAATCCGGGCCATCAGCAGAACAATCCTGGAAACGTAGGCGATGCGACCAAAAAGGATCCGTATCAGAGTGGCGCGGATGTTCACAACCCTCAGGATCCGACGCGGAAGAATCCCGGCCCGGACAGCGGCACCGGGCAACGCAAGGATCGGGAGGGGTCCGAAGACGTTGAAAAACGTCGCGCTTCGTAATTAGGGTACACCGACACAGGTGGAGGAGAAGAAGCCACGGCTGATTTGCCGTGGCTTTTTCCTGTCCGCTGCCTCGCTCAACGTCGGTCATGCTATACTTTTGCATCTCATGTGTGTCTGTAGGTTAAGGGGAGGGCTGTATCGATAAACGTTTTATCCGCACAAACGAGCGCATTCGGGCGCGGGAAATCCGCGTAATTGATGATGAAGGCCAGCAGATTGGTATTTTGCCTCCCTACGAAGCGCTCAAAATGGCCCGCGAAAAGAACCTGGACCTGGTCGAGATTTCGCCCACCGCGACTCCGCCTGTTTGCCGGATCATGGACTACGGAAAATTCCTGTACCAGCAGGAAAAGAAAGAACGCGAGGCCAAGAAGCACCAGAAAGTGATCGTGGTCAAGGAAGTAAAGTTTCGTATCAACGTGGACGACCACGACTACCAGACAAAAAAGAACCACGTGCTGCGCTTCCTGGATGAAGGGGACAAGGTCAAGGCGACAATTTTCTTCCGCGGACGGGAGATGACGCGCACCAACCTGGGACGCGAAATCCTGGAGCGGCTGATCAAGGACATCGCCGACAAAGGCATCGTGGAATTCCGGCCGCGGCAGGAAGGCAATACGCTGCACGCTATCCTGGCACCCAAGAAAGACGCTGGACAGAAACAGCCAGCACAGTCGCAACCGGCCCCCGGCCGCGCGAATCAAGCATAGTTTTAAAAGTGTTTAGCAATTGGCACTTGGCATTTAGCTACGGCAAATGCCGATTCGGCCAAATGCCAACGCTAGCTGTGAATTGCTGAGTGAGGATTTATGCCCAAGCTAAAAACACATAAGGGCGCCGCCAAGCGCTTCAAGAAGACTGCCACAGGCAAGGTTAAGCGCCATCATTCGCACCTGCGCCACATGCTGACGTCCAAAGACAAGAAGCGTAAAGGCAAGCTGCGTCAAGCCGTGCTGGTGAGCGACGCGGATACGCCCAAGATCAAGCGAATGATTCCGTACTAGAATTTGTTCGTGTGGCCGCGGGCGACCCGCCCGCGCAAGGCTGCAGTTTTTGAGGATGCGGCCCCGGCGTGTGAACGGGTGATCAGACCTTTGAGTCTCCTACCTCCAGCCGCCGTGATTTTGAAGTTAAAAAGGAGCAATCCATGCCTCGCGTAAAACGGGGAACCAAGCGTCGCGCCAAGCGCAAAAAGATACTCGACCGCGCCAGCGGTTATTTCCTAACTAAATCGAAACTTTACCGGTCAGCCAAAGAAGCGGTGGAGCGCGGGCTGAAGTTCGCCTACTCCGGACGCAAACAGAAGAAGCGTCAATACCGCTCGCTCTGGATCGTGCGCATCGGCGCCGCCGCCAAGCTGAACGGGATGAGCTACAACCAGTTCATCCACGGGCTTAAGAAGGGCGGAGTGGAACTGGATCGCAAGATTCTGGCCGACCTCGCGGTAAACGATCCCGGCGCGTTTAAGAGCCTCGCCGAGCAGGCAAAGGGCGCTCTCGGCGGGGCAGCGTAAATCAGCTTCTAGCTTCTGGCTCTTAGCTTCTCGCCACGGCAGGGCGAGCGATCTTCAGTCGGCTGTGAAAACCCCGACTGCGGGCGGATGGGGCAGATTGGGATACGCTGTGGGAAGGGCACGAGTTCAGTCGTGCCACTAGCCGCCCAGAACTACCGGCTTCAGCCGCTGCGGTTTCGCTGTCTGTCCTGCCGCTGTTTTGTTACATCGTGGACAATTGTCGGAAAGAGACGTGGCATACACGGTCCCCAAACTGAAGAGCTACTCCGCAGCGGCGCTGGACAAGGCTGCTGAGAAACTGCTTGCCGCGCTGAAGCAGGAGGCTGCAGCGGTCAAGAATGAAGCTGACTGGAAGACTTTCCGCGATCGTTGGATGGCGCGGAAGAACGGTGTGCTGACGCAGATCAATGATCTGTGGCTGAAGGCGGCGCCCAAAGACGCGAAGCGGGATGTGGGGCAGCGGGTCAATGAGGTCAGAGTTCTGGTCGAGGAACAGGTTTCGAAAGCGGAAGATATTCAATCGCGCGTCTCGACGGACTCCGCTTCGGGCAAAGAGTCAGCCGAACGAATCGACATCACCCTCCCTGGCATCCGCCGTCCGCTAGGCGCGGAACATCCCGTGATCAAGACGATGCATGAGATCGTCTCCGTGTTCCGCAATCTCGGCTACTCGGTGCAGGAAGGTCCGGTGATCGAGACCGATTATTATAACTTCGAGGCGCTGAATTTTCCGCCCAACCATCCGGCGCGCGATACGCAAGACACGCTCTTCATCGCCGGGCAGGAATCGAAGCCCCAACGCGAACGCCTCCTGCTGCGGACGCACACCTCCCCGGTGCAAATTCGCACCATGGAGAAGATGAAGCCTCCGGTCCGCATCGTGATTCCGGGCACGGTGCACCGCAACGATCCGCCCGACGCGAGCCACTCGCCCATGTTCCACCAGATCGAGGGGCTGGCCGTCGACACGAACATCACCTTCTGCGATTTGAAGGGTACGCTGGACCACGCCATGAAAGCGCTGTTCGGGTCGAGCGTGAAGACCAGCTTCCGTCCGTCGTTCTTCCCCTTCACCGAACCGAGCGCCGAGATGCTGGTCTCATGCTTCATCTGCGGTGGCAGCGGAAAACGCGGCAGCGAACCGTGCCGCCCCTGCAAGCAGACAGGATGGATCGAGATTCTGGGCTGCGGCATGGTTGATCCGAACGTTTACGGTTTCGTGAATTACGACGCCAAAAAAGTCAGCGGCTTTGCTTTTGGCATGGGCGCGGACCGGATCGCGATTCTGAAATATGGCGTGGATGATATTCAGTTGTTCTTCAACGGGGATGTAAGGTTCTTGGAACAGTTTGGTTAGGAGCTTTCAGCCGTCAGCGGCAATCAAAGATGCTGAATTAACTGAGAGCTGATGGCTGATAGCTGACGGCTTAACAATGAAACTTTCCCCCACATGGCTGCGCGAGTTTGTTGACCCCAAGGTGGACGAACTCCGCCTGGCACAGGACCTCACTTCGGTGGGAATTGCTGTCGAGGGAATCAGCGGCTCGGGCAGAGACACAGTCTTCGAGATGGAGATCGGCACGAATCGTCCTGACGCCATGAATCATTATGGCGTGGCGCGCGAGGCGTCCGTAATCTACAACCTGCCATTGAAACCGATCGTGCCGAAGCTGCCCGCGACCTCAGCGGCTAAAGCCGCCCACGCGAATGCCCCTTCTGGCACGGCTAAAGCCGTGCCCTCCACAAATGCGCCGCCCCCGGCCGTGCCTTCACCAAACGCGTCCTTTCCGATTGAGATTGCCGAGCCTGATCTCTGTCCCCGATTCACCGCGCGCGTAGTGCGGGACGTCGCGATTAAGCCTTCGCTGCCTAGAATCGCGCACCGGCTTGGCCTGCTCGACCAGCGGCCAATCAGCAACGCGGTCGATGCCACAAATTACACCCTGTGGGAAATGGGGAAGCCGACCCATGTCTTCGATCTCGATCTGCTCGAAGGTGGCAAGCTGATCGTGCGTTATGCCAGAGATGGCGAAACGCTCAAGACCCTGGACGGAGTCGAACGCAAGTTGAGCAGCGAAGACCTGATCATTGCGGACGCGCGCAGACCGGTTTCACTTGCGGGAGTGATGGGCGGGTTCGACACCATGATCACCGACAAGACCCGCAACATCCTGATCGAATCGGCGTGGTGGGATCCGGGCATCATTCGCAAGATGTCACGACGCCACGGGCTGCATACCGATGCGTCGCATCGCTTCGAACGCGGCGCGGATTTCGAGTCCACCATACTTTCCTGCGACCGGGTTGCGGAGCTGATACTCGAATCCGGCGGTGGCGAACTGAGTGGCGGCCTGACCGACGTGATTGCACGGCAAGTCGACCTGGCCCCAGTGGCGTTACATCTTTCCGAGGTGCATCGCATTCTCGGAGAAAAATTAGAGACTAATGAAATCTTTCGCATCCTCAAGCAGTTGGGTTTCGAGATGATGCCGGAGCGGGGCGGGGACCCCGATTTCACTGTCCACATTCCCAGTTGGCGGCTGGATGTGGAACGCGAGACCGATCTGGTCGAAGAAATCGCTCGCTTGCACGGCTACGACAAGTTCGCCAACACGCTGCCCGCGTATGCCGGGGCGGTGGTTGAGCCGCCCGACGCAGAGAAAAACCGCAAACTGCGCGCGTCTCTACTCGCCCTTGGTTATAACGAAGCAGTTTCTCTGACCTTCATCTCTCACCAGGATGCGGAGACATTTTCCTCGGTGCCGGTGGTCGAACTGGCCAATCCACAAAGCGAAGAAGCGTCCGTCATGCGCAGTTCGCTGGTGCCGGGCATGCTCAACATGGTGGCGTACAACCTGAATCGTGGCGCGGACAACGTGCGCCTGTTCGAAGCGGGCAGCGTCTTCGAGGCCGCAGGCGCGGCGACAATCGAGCCCAGGCGCGTGTGCATGGGAGCAACCTCCCCACCCTCCACAAAGAACGTGGAAGGATGGGGTACCCAGGATGGAGGTTTTTTTCAGCTCAAGGGAGATGTGGAGAATCTTCTGCACCCGTTTCAGCACGACGCTCTCTCCTACGATGCGCAGACAGCAGACTACTATCATTCGGGGCGCTCGGCGCGGGTGCTGATGGATGGCGTGACCGTGGCTCAGTTTGGCCAGATTCATCCCGAGATTGCGGCCGCGCGCAAGTTGCGGCAGAGCGTTTTTATCGCTGAGCTCTATCTTGACCGGCTCTACGCGCACGCCCTCCGCCACGTGAGGTATGAGCCCTTGCCGCGCTATCCAGCGGTAGAGCGGGATTTCTCGTTTGTCTTTGACGAGGGAGTAGCGTTCGAAAAAATCTACGAGAGCGTGACCGGGCTCGGCCTGGCGGAATTGCGCAGCTTTGTTCCAGTCGAGATTTTTCGTGGGGGCAATGTTCTGGCAGGAAAATATTCGATGCTGCTGCGCGCCAGGTTTCAGTCGGCTGAGCGCACACTGCGCGAAGATGAGGTCGCGCAATGGTCGGGGCGCATCATCAACGCACTTGAAGAGTTGGGCGGGAAACAGCGCGCATAAGCGCGCGAATAAACACTGCCGAGCTTTGCTCGGCCCGCCGGGTCTGAGACCCGGCTCTGCACGGTTGTTGCTGATGCCGGTTGGAATCCTCTTCATCGGGCTTTTCTTAACTTCCCTCTTCGCTGTCGGTCAAAAATCGCCCGGGCCCCCCACCTTCTATAAGGATGTTCTTCCCATCCTTCAGGACCATTGCCAGAGTTGTCACCGCCCGGGCGAAATCGCACCGATGCCGCTGGTTACGTATGGGCAGACTCGGCCATGGGCGCCATCCTTGGCGAAGGCGGTTCAGAGGCGAACGATGCCGCCCTGGTTTGCCGATCCCCAAATCGGCCATTTTTCCAACGACCCGTCGCTTACCGAAGAACAGATCGCGGCTGTACTGGCATGGGTCAAGGCCGGTGCACCGCCCGGCGATCCGCACGATGCGCCCCCGCCACGGCAATGGCCGGAAGGATGGAACATTGCGAAGCCGGATGTGATTCTGCAGATGTCGAAGCCGGCCGCAATCCCGGCGGATGGCGACGTGGAATACACATACGAAATTGTGCCAACGCATTTCCGCGAAGACAAGTGGGTACAGATGGCAGAAGTTCATCCTTCCGGCGCGCAATATGTGCACCATGCCGTTGTGTATGTCCGGCCGCCGGATTCAAGTTGGCTGCGGCATGCACCCGTCGGCGCGCCCTTCACTGCGTCGACCCTCAGGGATCCGCAAGATCGGCGGGACGCGCATGGAACCACCAGCGATCTGCTATTGGTGTACGCGCCGGGAAGCTCTCCTGACCAGTGGCCGGATGGAATGGCGAAATTCGTTCCTGCGGGATCGGACATTGTTTTCCAGGTGCACTACACGACCAATGGAACGGCAGGAACGGATCAGAGCAGCATCGGCCTGGTATTCGCGAAGTCGCCGCCGGCCCAGCGTGTAATCACTCTGCAACTGAACGATCACGCATTTATTATTCCGCCGGGCGTGGATGATTTTCGGGTGGAGGTGCAAGGTACGTTGCCGCACGACGCCACACTACTCAGCCTGTTTCCGCACATGCATCTACGCGGGAAACGCTTTGAATATGACATTGTGCAGCCCGACGGATCGATTGATCCGCTGTTGCGCGTGAACTATCACTTTCATTGGCAGTTGACCTATCGCCTGGCGCAACCGCGGTTGCTCAAGGCTGGAACCAGGCTGCGAGCGGTGGCGTGGTATGACAACTCGAATAACAATCCGCATAATCCCGATCCGGCTGCCACGGTCAGGTGGGGCGACCAGACTTATCAGGAAATGATGGTCGGATTCTTTGACGTGGCGGTGCCCGCCAGCATGGACAAGGAGCAGTTTTTTGTTCGCGGCCTGGACGCGCCAGCACCACGACGCTAACCGGCCGCGCGATCGTTCGCAGCCGGAGGAACAGCAGGAACACAGCGGGAACCCAAGGAAACAGCAGGTCCCTCCACTTCGCTTGCTTCGCTACGCTCCGGTCGGGATGACAGGTCTTCCGGACAACGAGGCGAAGTGCGAAAACTTGAGCTAAAATCCCGGATGGCCCGGAGGTCGAAGTGCTCAGCTACTCGCGGGGTCCAGATGAGCCGCTGTGGGAGAAGACCATTGGGCAAGTGCTCGACCAGACGGTCGAACGCTGCGGCGATTGTCTGGCCCTGGTTTCGCGTCATCAATCGAAACGTTATACCTGGCGCGAACTGCGCGAACTGGCGGACTGCGTTGCACGCGGCTTGTGGTCGCTCGGAATCAGGCCTGGAGATCGGGTCGGACTGTGGTCCACCAACTGCGTGGAATGGGTGATGCTGCATCTGGGGTGTGCGCGGGCTGGGGCGATCCTGGTCAATGTCAATCCCGCGTACCGCTCCCATGAACTGGCATTTACTTTGCGCAAATCGCGCATGAAGGCGCTTTTCCTGTGGGAGCGTGACAGCCGCGCCGAGTATGGGCAGATTCTTGCCGACGCTACACGCAGTCAGGCGTTTCCACTTGAACACGTGATTGTCTTCGGGACGGCGGCGTGGGCAGAATTTCTGCGGGCCAAAGGCGAGGTCCGTCCCTCGGTTCATCCCGAAGATGTCGCCAACATTCAGTACACCTCAGGAACTACCGGCACGCCGAAAGGCGTGATGTTGACGCACCGCAATCAGGTCAATAACGGCAGGATGCTGGCGCAAGCCATGCGTTATACGGAACGTGATCGCATCTGTGTTCCGGTGCCGATGTACCACTGCTTCGGCTGCGTGATCGGGACCATGTCGGCGCTGGCGAGCGGAGCCGCAATCATCCTTCCCAACTGGACCTTCGATGCCCGCGCTACGCTCGAGGCAATCGACGAAGAGCAGGCGACATCGCTCTATGGCGTGCCCGCCATGTTCATCGCTGAACTGGGTCTTCCGGAGTTCAGGAACTTCAACCTGAGCAGCCTGCGCACTGGGATGATGGCGGGCGCGCCTTGTCCGGTGGAGGTAATGAAGCGCGTCATGTGCGAAATGCATTGCAGTGAGTTGACCATCGGCTACGGTCAGACGGAGAGCACGCCGGTGGTCACCATGTCAGCACCGTGCGATCCGGTTGAGCTGCGTGTCTCCACGATTGGAAAGGCGCTTCCCTGCACGGAGATGAAAATCGTGTCGCCATTGGATGGCGCTACGGTGCCGACCGGCGAGCAAGGCGAAGTGTGCGCTCGCGGCTACATGGTGATGAAGGGTTACGACGACGAGCCTGAGGCGACTGCGCGCACCGTCGATCGCGAGGGTTGGCTGCATACCGGAGACCTCGGCGTTATGCGCGAGGACGGATACATTCATCTGACTGGCCGCGCCAAGGACATGATCATCCGTGGCGGCGAGAATGTTTATCCGCGGGAGGTGGAAGAATTCCTGTACAGGCATCCGAAGATCGCGGAGGCGCAGGTGGTCGGAATTCCGGATGAGCGCCTGGGCGAACTCGTGCTGGCGTGGATAAGACTGAAAACCGGCGAGAGCGCGACGGAAGATGAGATTCGCAGGTTCTGCGAGAATCAGATTGCATACTTCAAGATTCCGCAGCACGTCCGCTTCGTGGACGAGTTCCCGATGACCGTGACCGGTAAGATCCAGAAGTTCAAGATCCGCGAGATAGAAGTAAAGGAGCGCGGCCTGGAGCGATTGGTGAATCGTGAAACGGCGTAAGGCTGCCCTGCGTTGCGAGTGCAATGCCGAATGCAATGCTAAGATACGCAGCGATGAAACCCCCTTTTAGAATGCGTTTCTCTTCTTTTTTATCTACCGTCCTGTCCGCGTCTCTTTTGCTCACACTGCTTGCCGCCGGCTCAAGCGCGGCGCAGACTGCGCAGGTCTTTCGCCTCGATGGCGGAGACGTCACCTACGCTTTCGGAGTCAACGAGCGCGGCGAGTTGCAGACCCTTTATTGGGGCGGCCGCGTCGGAGCGCAGGACGCCATCCCTCCCGCGCACTCGCTGCTTGAGATGGCCTCATTCGATTCCCCATACACCACCACACCGCAGGAATTCGCTGGCTGGGGTGCGGGATTATTTACTGAGCCCGCCTTGAAAGTCAGTTTTGCCGATGGCAATCGCGACCTGGTGCTGCACTTTGTTCGCGCCATGCCGAATGGACCGCAATCGGTGGATGTGTTGCTAAAGGATATTTCCCGCGAGATTTATGTGACGCTGCGCTACTCCATTGATCCGGAGAGCGGGATCCTCGCACGCTCTGCCAGCATCGAAAATCGTGAAAAACAGCCCGTCATGATCGATCAGGCTGCGGCAGCGCAATGGACTCTGCCTCCCGCTCGTTACACCCTCACGTATCTAACCGGCCGATGGGCCGGAGAATGGACGCTGAATCAGGAACTGATTCAGGGCGGAGCACGCGTAATCGAGAGCCGCCGTGGAACCACTGGCCATCAGGCCAATCCGTGGTTTGCGATTTCCCGGGAGGCTGGCCAGGATAACGCGAGCCTGCCGGTGATGAACAATAATGAAGAGCATGGCGAAGTCTGGTTTGGCGCGCTAGCCTGGTCGGGTTCCTGGCGGATTATCGTCGAGAAGACCCAACTCGACGCGGTGCGCGTGACCGGCGGATTCAATCCTTTTGATTTCGGCTACAAGCTGAAGCCCGGTGAGCATCTGGAGACGCCCATCTTTTATGGCGGCTATTCCAATCACGGCTTGGGTGGCGCCTCGCGCCTGTTGCACCGTTTTGAGATCGCTCGCATTCTGCCCCACGCGCCGGACCCCAAGCCACGTCCCGTGATCTACAACTCGTGGGAGGCGACGGAATTCAAGGTTGATGAAGCCGGCCAGATGGCGTTGGCGGAAAAAGCGGCGTCCATCGGTGTGGATCGATTTGTGATGGATGACGGCTGGTTTGGCCAACGCAAGAACGACCACGCTGGACTGGGCGACTGGTACGTGAATCCGGAGAAGTTTCCGCACGGCCTGAAACCGCTGATCGATAAGGTCCACTCGCTCAACATGGACTTCGGCTTGTGGGTCGAGCCGGAGATGGTTAACCCGGATTCGGATCTGTATCGGAAGCACCCTGACTGGGTATTGAATTTTCCCGGACGCCCTCGTTCGGAGTCGCGCAATCAATTGGTGCTGAACCTGGCCCGCCCTGATGTGCGCGACTATGTCGCGGGGTTTCTCGACAAGCTGCTCAGCGAAAACGATATTGCCTTTCTCAAGTGGGATTACAACCGCAACTGGTCGGAACCGGGTTGGGATCAGGTTCCTGTTGACGAGCAGCGCGGCGTCTACGTCGAGTTCATCCGCAATCTTTATTCGATCCTTGCTGAACTGCGCAAGAAACATCCCAAGGTCGAGATTGAAAGCTGTTCGGGCGGTGGGGGCCGCGTCGATCTGGGCATTCTGCGCTACACCGACGAAGTTTGGCCCTCGGACAACACCGACCCCTTTGACCGCCTCTCGATGCAGGATGGTTTCAGCTACGCCTACACTCCGCAGATCATGATGGCGTGGGTTACGGACTCGCCACACTGGTTCAACTTCCGCTCCACCTCTCTTACCTATCGCATGCTCAGCTCTATGCAGAGTTCGCTCGGCATTGGCGCCAATCTGAATCATTGGACCCCTGAAGATTTTGCGACAGCCAAGCGGTTGATCGCCGCTTATCACGCCGTGCAGCGAACGATCGTGCGCGGCGATCTTTACCGGATTATCAGCCCGCGCAATGGCAGCGAGTTTTCTGCAACCGAAACGGTTTCGGGCGATAAGAATCAGGCCGTCGTCTTCGCCTTCATACATTCGACCCAGGAGGGCCGCGGTTTTCCCTTGCTGCAACTGCAGGGCCTCGATCCCGATGCGGAATACAAACTCAGCTGGATCGAAGGCAAGGCCCGGGCGGACACCCCAGCCAGCGCGTCGGGTGCGTGGTGGATGCGCCATGGTATTTACCTGGAGCTGCGCGGGGATTTCCAGGCTGTTGCGTTTCAACTGGATCGCCAGCGCTAGCGGCTCGGGTGTCATTCTGAGTCGCCCCTATTCATGATGTGAAGCAAAAAACCATCCAAGGACGGTCTTAACGCAGACCGCACAAACCCAGGTCGCTCACTTGCCCTCACCGTGCAAGCGGGGCTCGGGACAGCGCTCGGGACGACAATTCGCTGCGCCGGCTACTAAGAGCCGACGGCTGAGAGCTGAATGCTGACGGCTGAATGTTGACGGCTGAATGCTACTTGCTCCGCTCAGGATGACAACGTTGAATGAGAGTTTCTTCGCCATTGTGCTAGGCTGGCGATCTATGGCAGAAACAGCCATTCAGCGAAAGTCTTTTCTTAGCGGCAAGGTCGCCCACTTCACCGAATCCGTCATCCGTGAAATGACGCGTCAGGCCATGTTGCATGGGGCGATCAATCTGTCGCAGGGCTTTCCCGATTTTCCCGCGCCGGCGGAGATCAAACGCGCAGCGCAGGAGGCGATAGCGGCTGACGTCAACCAGTACGCCATTACCTGGGGAGCGAAGAACCTGCGCAACGCCATCGCCCGGCAGATGCAGGTATGGCAGGGCATTCCGGTGGATCCCGAGCGCGAAATTACAGTTTGCTGCGGTTCCACCGAGACCATGATCTCGGCGCTGCTGGCGGTGTGCAATGCCGGCGACGAGGTCGTCATCTTCGAGCCGTTCTACGAAAACTATGGGCCGGATGCGATTCTTTCTGGCGCCAGGCCGCGATTCGTGAAGTTGCGTCCACCGGCCACGCCGAATGGCGAATGGACTTTTGATGAGCACGAACTGCGGGCGGCGTTTCACAATCAAACCAAGGCGATCATTGTAAATACGCCGAACAATCCCACCGGCAAGGTGTTCAGCCGCACGGAACTGGAGTTGATCCGCGATCTCTGCGTTGAATTCAACGTGCTCGCTATCACCGATGAAATCTACGAGCACATCCTCTATGACGGCACCCGGCATATCTCGATGGCCGTGCTCGAGGGGATGCGCGATCGCACAATCACGATCAATGGTTTGTCGAAAACCTACAGCGTCACCGGATGGCGCGTGGGCTGGGCAGTCGCGCCGCCCGCCATCACCGACGCAATTCGCAAGGTGCATGATTTTCTGACCGTGGGCGCGCCTGCTCCGCTGCAGGAGGCCGGGGCATCGGCGCTGGGATTGCCTGCGAGCTACTACCAGGAGCTGACGGAGAGATACTGCCGGCGCCGCGATCGTCTGATCCCGGTATTGGGCGAAGTCGGGTTTCGCTGCTTCTTGCCTCGCGGCGCGTATTATGTCATGACCGACATCAGCGCCTTCGGGTACGAAAACGATATCGAGTTCTCGAAGTACCTGGTGAAAGAAATTGGAGTGGCGACGGTGCCAGGGTCGAGTTTCTACAACGATCCGCGGGACGGCGCACAGCAGGTGCGGTTTGCCTTCTGCAAGCGCGATGAGACGCTGGATGCGGCGGGGGGAAGGCTGCGAAAGTTGCGGATAGCAAAATAAGCTCAGACTGCGAGGGCGGGACGCCGGCGCTACATCGATCTAACTTTTATCCGTACACAGGTTTCTGCGGTATACTGCGCTCAAGTTCCAAAATTTTCCTTTTTAGGAAGTGGCACCATGTCTGTGAGAATGGCTGAAGGGGTATCTGTTCAGGTTCCGGCTGACGATTTTCAGGCGCTCGAAGAGAAAGTCTATCGCACCATTGAGCTGTACAAGTCAGGACGAGAGGCCCGGGCGGCGGCGGAGCGCGACACGCAGCGTCTGCGGCAGCAGTTGGAGGAGCGCGAAGAGGAACTCGAAGGCCTGCGCCGCGAGATGGTGCGGTTGAGGAAGGAACGCGAGGAGATTCGCGGCCGGGTAGAGAAGATGCTGACACAGATCGAATCGATTTCGGAGGAGCAGGCGGTCAGCTGATCCGGCCAGGGTCGCGGTCCTGAGGAGAAACCAGTATGGCATCGGCCACGAA
>CAZGSU010000033.1:0-9280 GCA_964528615.1 uncultured Acidobacteriaceae bacterium
TGCTGATCCGACCTCCAAAGTTTGATAGCTCGCAAAAATATCCCAGGCTGGAGTTGCTGCACGGTGGGCCGCAGACGCTGTGGTCCGATGAGGGGGGGTCTCGCTGGAATCCGCAGGTATTCGCAGCCGCAGGGTACGTCATCCTGATGGTCAATCGGCGTGGTTCCACGGGTTACGGCCAGAAATTTACAGACGAAATCACCAATGACTGGGGTGGAAAAGCCTACGTCGACATCATGAAGGGCACCGACGCAGCCCTCGCCAAGTATCCCTGCATCGACAGCTCCCGCCTGGCGGCGGCGGGGGGGTCCTACGGCGGCTATATGGCCGATTGGCTGGCCACCCACACGGATCGATTCAAGGCCATCATTAGCCACGCGAGCGTGTACGACAAGGTGTCCATGTACGCAACCGAGGAGCTCTGGTTTGAAGAGCACGACTTGGAAGGCACTCCGTGGGGTGCGCCGGAAAATTACAAAAAGTGGGCGCCGGTCACTTACTCGGCGGAGCTCGGGAAGTACAGGACGCCTACGCTCGTGATTTGCGGTGAGAGAGACTATCGCGTGCCTTATACGCAGTCACTCGAGTTTTTTAACAGCTTGCAACGGCAGGGCGTACCCTCGGAACTGTTGGTTTTCCCAGACGAGGGCCACTGGGTCCTCAAGCCGCAAAACTCCCAACTCTGGTACAAGACCTTTCTCGACTGGCTGGCGAAATATGTGAAGTGACCCGCGCCGCTCAGATTTCGGCGAGCTTCCGAAAAGTGCGGCGAAGAAACCGGAACAAATAATGCAGCAGGAATAGGGAGAGAACCACGAGCACAGCCACAATAATCACCGCAATTGCAGGACGCGCCGTGGCAAACCACGTCAGCCAAACGGCCAACAAATCCTCGCCAAAACTCAGCGCCCAGTTGCTGAATGGTTCCGGTGACATATTGGCGGCCGCACGCGCACTGGCTTTTGTGCCGTGGGAGGTTAACGCGATGCTCCCCGCCAGCAGGGCAGCCGCCCAACGCCAGGGTTCTGCCGCGGCCACGGTCACGCTGAAGGCCAGCAGCGCTGCGGCCGGAGGGCGAATAAAAGTGTGTACCGCCTGCCATATTGAATCGATGTAAGGAACCTTGTCCGCCAGAAACTCGATGAAATAAAGTCCCAGGGCCACTCCCAGAACCAGGGGGTGAGATAGCACCTCCAATTGGCCGGGGAGATGGATCACGCCGAAGCGTTGCAGGAGGCCGAGGGTGGCGACCGTGGCGTAAATGTTCAGTCCTGAGGAAAATCCGGTTCCAAGCACGAGAGCGAGCGTTTCGGTTGGATTCATGACTTCGCAGCCCACAGACAGTCGATATCGGCCGTGTCTCCAAGGTATCACGAAGAGGCAATCGATGGCTCATGCCGAGCGAGCGCCTGCGGAAAGCAACCTCTCAAAAAGGCGAACGCCCCGGCCATGACCGGGACGTTCGGAAGCAGCAAAGCGACGGAGCGGATCTTACTGCGTCGGCAGCAATAGCCGCGTCCAGCCGGTCGTGTTGACGTCGCGGAACAGCGGGGTGCGCGGCGGCAGCAGCGCAGGAGTCAGGAAGTTAGTATCGAAGTTATAGCCACGAGCCGGTGGGCTATAGACTGTGTTGCAACACTTGAATGTGCCGTTGGCTTGCCGGCTGGTGAACAAGTAGATGAGCGAACCCTTGTAGTTGAGGGTGCCTCCCCACGCCTCGATGTAGCGCAGGAAATTGTGCACCCCACCGTCGGTGCCGTAGTCCTGACTGACGATGCCGCCCGGATTCGAGAAGTAAGGAGTGGATCCGCCAATAATGGCAACGCGATACCAGGTGGTCACGCCGGAGCGGCCTGCCAATGAGTAAGGACTGGAGAAGGAATTCATGTCGTTCCAGTTGTTAGAAAGAAGTGTGACCGCATCGCCCGCCACTGAGGTGGCAATCGAGGGATCGCTCCAGTTGTTTCCCCCGGAGTTCGCATTGAAGTCGCCTTGAATATAAACCGGGTTTTCTGCAGCGATGGTCAACCCGCAGCTCACACCGCCAGGGCAGGGCCCCACGGCGGTCAGCAGGTTGGCATCGACAATCTTGACAGCGCGGCGGAAGAACAGCGCTGGATTTTCCCTCGCTGCATTGGCATTCGCCGCGACCATCATCGGCCAAATTGCATCGTTCGCGTAGCCGGGAACGATTGGGCAAACGGAGTTGTTGACGACTCCAGTGCCTGCCAGGGTGGCGAAGACGCCGATTTGGCCCTTGGCAAGCGGTTGAGTTGCGGTGTCCAGAACTCCTGCGGCATGAATGTAGCCCGCGCTTGCTCCGTAGGTGAAGAGACCATTGACGCCGTCCGCATCTTCTCCCTGATCTAATTTGTTATTCGGGCAGCCAGTGGTCGAGTTCTGCGGAAAGTTTACGAGGTCCGTCCAACCGTATTCACCTGTTTCATTTTTGGTGTAAGAAAGTGGAGGCCAGCCGCCGGTCAACGCCTGCGACTGGGAATAATTGCCACGGCGGTCGGAAACATAGACCACAAAATTGTTGGGAGCAATGCTGGGGTCTTTCGTGCCTTGGCCGGAAGTGTTGATGCTTCCGATCTTCCCGCCAAACCAGCTGGCAAGGTTCTTCCCGTCAATTTCAATGTAGTGCATCGTACCGTTCAGGGTAGGCAGGTTCGTGGAAGACATGGCGGAATCACGCAACGCGCCTTCTCGGGTGTCGAACAAGGTGTTCGGCCAGAAATCCCAGACCTGCGGAGTCCAGCCGGCGACAAGTTTGCCTGGGTTGGCCTGGTCCGTGCCGCACACAACGTTGATCGGAGCTTGCATCGGCATATTACCGGCCTTGAGCTTCCCGGTCCTCACGTAACCCAACTGCTGCAGCGAGGATGGATTGTCTCGAATTCGCTCCAGACGGATGACCGCATAAGGATGGGGATCCATGCAGGTGTTCGGAGCCCCAACCGTGGAGATAGCTGTCAAGAGAGTGGTGCCGGTCGTCCATGCCGGACCATTCTGGAAACCGAGCCAGGTCGTCGGAGGATTCGGCATGGCCGGCGCTTGGCCAGACTCCATCGTGGTGGTATTTTGAACCCACTGCGGATTCAGCGTGGTTCCATTCAGCGACTGGGGAACGGGGTTAATATTGCGGCCCACATACCCGTAGCTCAGTACTTCTACGGTCACATCTTTCCAACTGCCGCAAGGGCTGCCGTACGCTGTCTGCTCTTCAATCTTGAGGAATCCTTTGATGACAGGCCAAGGATTGCCGTCAATAGGTTGTGTTGCCGGTATCCAGTAGCCGTTGACCGAATCATAGACGACGTCGGTAGAATCTGCGCCCGAGGCTGCCAAAGGAAGCGGCACGACATTATTCGCGACCATGGCATTGTAAAGATTCTTCAAGGGCAAATAGGCGGACGTGGACCAGGTGGCTGGAAGAGTCGCCATTTGGCTCAAGTCAAATGGCTGGGTGGAGGCGTCTATACAGGGAAGATTCATGATGTCGCTCGGGTCGTCCGAGAGCAGAACCTTCAGACTAGCTTGTGCAAAGTAGCGCTCCCCGGTGACGGTGGGGTTTTCTCCGCTCATGGGCCGCCGAAGCAGGTCGATGGCCTGGGTGCTCCCGGCCCCGATGGTAACGATCCCCAGATCCAATTGCTTTGCCCCAGTGGAGTACTGGGGAAAGGCGCTGCCTTGGCCGTTAATCAGATTGCTGTTGTAATAGGTGGGGGCGTTGCCAGTTGAGATCGTGGGCCACGAGGTGTTCGCGGACGACCCAAGCGTTCCGGTAAGACTCCCCTCACTTGGTTTCAGGGCTCGATAGTTAGTCCCACCAGGCTGAGTTGTAATCTGAACCGTGCCCGTGTAGTTCGAACTCGTGGGCCAACCGTTCTCCAGATTCGTGCGAATCACGTCCTTGTAGGCGTCGACTTTGTCGGAAAGTGTGAGCGTGGAACCTGCGGCGAGGAATAGATTTCCGTTGGTGTGCGTGCGGCCACCGAAGTTGAAGTTCGGTCCCGGGAAAAAGCTGAGGTCGGTATCGGAGAAGATCCCGAACTGAAACATAGGAATCCCGACTGTCTGAATTGTGCGCTGCAACTTGACCTCGCGGCCCTCGGTGGTACGTGCATTCACTTTCATCGTGTATTCCGTCAGCAGCGCGGTCATGCCGGAATAGGGGCCGGACTTGATGGTGGAAATCGTGGGAGCGGGATTGCCCTGGGCGTCGTAAGCCGCAGCCTGGATCAAGTAGCCGCTCGTCCCGTCGCTATTGAGGTACTGAATGCCGGGAAGGAGCGGGGGAGTGAGTTGTATGTTATTGATCTGGGCGCCGGTCGGCGAGTACGTTTGCGCAAAGAGATCCCCGAGATTGGCAGTCATCTGCTCCATACCCGCTTCCGCGGCGTAGAAAGCAGTCACGTCGTCATTGTTGGAACCGGCAAGCTGCTGGTTGGAGATCAACAAAACGGTGAAGCCAACGAGGAGGCTGGACATGAGAAAGAGCAGCAAAAGCGTGGTGATGAGTGCGATCCCCGCGTGTTCATGAAAACGCTTGGATTTCTTGACCAGATTCATGCTCATCTCTAGCTCCTCTTATTTGTAGCGATTCACGTAGGCCAGGCTGCGAAGGCTGACCTGAGTCATCAAATTGCTTCGGGCATAAATCGTCTGATTGCCCTTGCGCACTGCGTGGCTCGAGCGCGCTCCGAGATAAACGTTGACCGAACGGATATTCGATTCGGAGTTCCCTGCCGGAACAGAAGGCTGATTTGAGGGATTATTGACGCCGTCTACATAGTTATAAGTGAACTGCAGATTTTCCAGGGTCTCTCCCACGGGCGTTGGTGGGTTCATGTTGACCTGACGGATCAACCGCGTGTACGGAGGGCTGGTCAGGTTATCCAGATAATAGCTGATCATCCAGATCCGCGTAGCTAGCGTTGTAGGAAAGCAGGCGGCACCTCCACCACAAGCAGCGCCACCGGTTTCCATTTGTTGAATTGTGCCCGCCGCTTCGGTGCGGCCGTTCAGTTTAAATGCGTCACCGGATTGAAAGGTGAGTACCTGGCCTGCAACCCCGGTCACTGTCAAGAGCGCGGTGCCGAGGTTATTGGTGAACATAATGAGGTCGCCAGGATTAATTGTGATTACGTTACCGGCGGCGGCGTTCGTCAGATTCACGCACGTGACGTCGAAAGTGGTCGTGAGCGTGGTGCCAGACAGCTGCAGTGTGCCATTCGGGCATCCCGGATTTGCCGGTGGCCCTGCCGTGGCAGGCTGATTGACGGGTCTGCCATCCAGGCCAGCGGTGTTATCCGCATAGAGGATCGTGATTTCGTCTGTAATGCTGTTCGGGTTTGCAGGTGTCCCGGCAGTGGCATCCGGCGCCGTGATGGCAGGTCCCATCATGCTGCCTGGCTCGACCGCTGGAATAGTGGACTCGCAGGTGGCACCGGGATAGGGAAACGTGCTGGTGCCGTTCAACATGGGCCGGTTGATGCGCGGCGTCGTATCGCACGGTGCCGTAAAGGGTATAGGGATTCCGCCCGTGGGAATTCCTGTCCCTGCTTGCTGGAGGTCCAATTGAATCATGTTCAGTCCAGCGCGCAGGTTTTCGCTCATGTCTGATCCTTGAGTGACCATTTCATTCGACTGTGAGGCGTCCCGGAAGACCATGGCGACCGCATACAGAAGAATCATGGTGATGCCCATGGCACCCAATAATTCAACCAACGTGAAGCCCGCAATCTTCCTTTTGGTGTGGGGTTTCATCGGTGGCCTCACGAAAAATTGGAGATCAGGCTCGAGATCTGATACTGAAATTGTTGCCCCTCGGAGGTCCAGTTGATGGTCACCGTAATGGTCTTCAGGTTTGGAGTGTTCGCTGAAGGCGCAATCACGATGGTGCGAGTCATCCAGGGAGTCAGCGGGATCGTGACGTCATCCGCGGTTCCGAAGACATTGTCTTTCCCTGGGCCAATAACGATGGTGTCCGGGTTGTTGGCGTCGTCGTCGGCAGTTCCGAACAATCCATCAGGGCCGGGAGCAAGCAACGGCTGCGGGCCATCCATGAAGATGCCGCCGTTGCTTGCGTTGTTGATCTGAGCCGAAGTCAGTAGCCGCGTGTCACGAGCGGTGAATATGGTTTCCATCGCTTCCTGGGCCTTTTGCTGCGCGATGTATTGAATTTGAGACTGGTACGATGACTTGAGCCCTTGAGTGAAGATGGAAGCGAGCGAGAGAATGCCCACGGCCATGACAACCATGGCAATCATTACTTCAATGAGGGTGAACCCCCTTTGCTTGCGAGGTCTGGGATTTCTTTTCATGAGCGACTCCTTATTCCTGCCAGCCTAAGCTTCCGCCCTCGTAGACGTAAGGCCGCACCCGGCCAGTGCTTCCCATGATCGTGACGGCGCGCGCAGTTGAGGGTTGGTTCGGTACTCCGAGGAAGATGGTTCCGTTGTAGACGGTGGATCCGAATTGATCGGCCCCAAACTGCCCCGTCGACGTAAAGATCATGGTCGGAAGGCCGCCACCGACACCCGCAATGCAAACAGGAGAGGCCCCGGCACAGGTGCCAAAGTTCATGGGAGTATCAGGCACGCCGTTCTCGAGAAGATAATTTGCCTGAGTAGGCAAGGACATCGTGATCATCGGCCCAGGAACATCCGCTGCGACCCCCAACCGCGGCTGAACCTGGTACCGGATGGCCGGTGGGACGGTGCTAACGTCGAACCACACCTGAACGGTGCGGCGTTGGCTGATCGCCAACTGTCTCGCGACACGCAACTGGCCGGCCACGATGTCCATTGCGGAACTTGCGCGATAACTCTGAATGGATCCAAAACTCTGAAGCATGCTGAATCCAACAAGAACCAGAATTATTCCGACTACCACCACAGCTTCCACGAGAGTGAAGCCTTGCTCATTTCGACTTATCTTTCTCATGGGCGACTTCCCGTCCCTTAATGAACTTCTGTCTAAATGACCATAGTGGTGAGAGCGCTCTTGCTTCCGGGTCTTGGCACTTTCTGGTCAACTGGGTGGTGATGCCCGTCCCTGCGTGCGACACCGGATACACCCGCTCCGCCGTGGCTCGGTCCTACTCCTGAGTTAACTCGTTTGTCTGTATAGCGGCAACTGGACGGTGGTACGGGTTCAGAGCAGCCAATTGGCCCCCGTCCTCAGGTTCCAGTGAGACAGCTTCTAGGACGACGCAACCTTGAAATCGGCGTCGTTTCGGGTGCTTGCATCCATCCCCGCAAGGCAAATTTTGACCGCCAAGTCCTACTCCCGATGGTACTTTCGACATTGCCGCCCCGCCCGGACACGACTCGTGGCCTGAAAAAGGGGCTCCAAGTCCCGTCTGCGGGCTCAACCGCCGCGCTGAGCCAGGGTCGCAGAAGCTACGGTTGGTGGCACCATTGGTGGCACCATTAGATCAATTCGCTCGAGCATGCACTGGGATTCAACGAACTGGCCCATCGCTCCGTGGAATTTGCCGGACTTGAGGCGAATGTGATTGCCCTTCCTTCAGGCGACCAGGAAGGAGGCGATCTTTGCGCCTTGTTCTCCTGCGGCGAAGCCCATGCGCGCGTTGTGGTTGCCGACTGCGTTGGCCACGGTTACGAAGCCAGTCGCGTCGCCAGCCATATTCACGCATTGCTGCACAAGTTCCGCGATCTTCGAAACAGTTCCCGGCTGCTTTCGGCCCTCAATGACGACTTCACTTTGACCGGGCAGGTAGCCGGCGGGCCCTTGCGGCTGACCACCCTGGTTACAGCCACATTCGACCGGGAGACGGGTGAATGCAACTTTGCCTATGCAGCACACCCCAGAATGTTGTTGTGGCGAAATCGACAGTCCCGTTGGCTCCCCATCGGAGAGGGCTTGGTGGGGCTCCCGATCGGGTTTATCGCGGGTGAAATCTGCACGGAGCAAAGTGTGCGTATCGATGATCTGACGCTGCTGACACTGCGACGCCTGCAGACTTCCTCGGTGGAGCGGTAAGCACATGGGCTGGCTCGCGCGAGCGAACTGATCGAAAAACTCTCCCCTGCAGCGTATCCTTGTAACAATATCCCGGATTTCTGCATTTCTTCCCACAAAGAATATGCTCCCGCCGAGCTTGCCGGGATGCGCTCTTCTTTCTATGCCACGAAGCCAACAGCCTTCACCGTCATGATGCGGACGTTTTTCCCGTGGCAGGTCTGGGGGTTCATTCGCATCAATTTGCGCATGCTCTCCATTCTCCGCCGCAGCCACAAGCAACTTTGAGGTGTTAGCATCGGCAGTGGCGCTCGCTAAGCCCGGTGATTCGCGGAACGCGGAAATGGAAACTGGCGAAGCAGTTCTCGACGTACTCTCGCTGCTGAAGCTCTATTGATTGAGTCGGGAGGGGCTGTGCGGAGCCGCTCGATAGTGGATTCCAGGCTGGCGAGAAAGGCTTTGCAGGGTTCGCACCCGTCAAGGTGGGATTCAAGTTCTTCACAGAGCGAATCATCCATTTGCTCGTCCAGGTAGTCGGAGAGCTGGGCAAAGAGCGCTTTGCAGGATGCGGAACGCTTCTCAGATACTGCCGCTTCTGCCCGGCGCGTTCCTGAACCAGCTTCCCTGGGAACTCGAGCCTTCTGATCCTGTCGCGCCAGTTTCTTGCGGACAAACAGGCGTGCGCGATGAAGCCGGACTCGAACATTTCCGGGACGAAGTCCGGTAATATCTCCTACCTCTTCGTCGCTGAGCCCTTCCATGTCATGCAACACAAGAATGATGCGGTACTGGGACGGCAATTCCTGGATCACTTGACGCAGGCGTTTGGCTTGCTGGCTGCGAATAGCAAGCGTCTCCGGATTCACAGGACCTTCCTTGCCAAGGTGCGCAAGCTCCTGACGATTGGGCATCAGTTCGTCGAGAGAGAGGTCCTGCTTGGGTGCAAACTTACTTTTGCGCCTGCTCATCAAACAGCGATTCTTCGCCACTTTGTACAGCCAGACGAGAAGCGCACGCGGGCTTTCAAATTTCGGGAGGTACGGGAGTGCTTTCACGAGCACTTCCTGCATTGTGTCCTCGGCGTCTTCGCGCTGCCCACAGATTTTCATGCTGAAGGAAAAGACTGTGCCTTGCAAAAGCTCCAGAGCCTGTTCGAGGGCTTGGGGGTCCTTCTGTTCCATGAACGCGACGGCCTGTTCAATCTCTTTCCGCATTGTCCTTCACCATAGCATACCTGCTTCCCCAGCCAATCCCATTCTGGCTCAACCCATTGATCTGAAGTGAGTTA
>CAZGSU010000034.1:0-30191 GCA_964528615.1 uncultured Acidobacteriaceae bacterium
CGGGGTCATTGTCTTCCCGGGATCCAACTGTGACCACGACGCATATTGGACCATCCGGCAGGTAGCCCGGCAACCCGTCACATTCCTGTGGCACGAATCCCACGATCTGGAAAACTGCGATGCCATCGTCGTGCCTGGGGGATTCGCATACGGCGACTATCTTCGCACCGGGGCAATCGCCAAATTCTCTCCAGTGATGGAGTCGGTCCGCAAGTTTGCCGCCGGGGGTGGATTGGTGCTGGGTATCTGCAACGGCTTCCAGATTTTGCTCGAATCAGGCCTGCTTCCGGGAGCCATGTTGCGCAATGTCGGCCTTAAATACGTCTGCAAGGCAGTCCAGGTGCGGGTGGAGAACGCAGAAACCCCTTTTACCAGCGCATGCCGTACGGGCGAAGTCCTGACCATTCCGATCGGCCACATGGAAGGCAACTACTTCTGCGATGAAACCACCCTGGCCGAGTTGCGCCGCAACCGGCAGGTCGTCTTTCGATACTGCTCTCCCGCCGGAGAAATCACCGCGGAGGCCAATCCTAACGGCTCGTTGGACAATATCGCGGGAATCTGCAGTGAGGGGCGAAACGTACTCGGCATGATGCCGCATCCCGAGCGCTCCAGCGAACCCGAACTGGGGGGCACGGAAGGCTTCAAGATCTTTGAGTCCCTGGTCGGCACCATGGCGGTGAAATAGGATCATCCGCGTTGTTTTTTGGGGTTTGTCTGCATCCAATCCCTTGGAGAGTTCGGTACTTTGAGCGCAACTTTCGCTTAAAGTTGTGTTTATCGTTTTATTCGTTCAGGAGACTCCTGAAATATCCCATGAAAGACTCCCAGCCTCTCGGCTCGCGTCTGGTTCAACTGAAACATCAGGCCACAGTGGCCAAACCGGTGAGGATACTGGCGGTGTTGCTCCTGCTGGGTGCCTGGACAATCTTGCCGGGAGTAGCACAGGATGAGCCCAGGTTGCAGGTCTTCGGCGGCTACTCGTATACCCGGTTTGACAGCCCATCCTTTGGCTTCTCCAGCCCCTCGGGCCTGAATGGTTACAATTTTGCGCCCGCCTACAACCTGATGCGCGGTTTTGGGGTGAAGGCGGAACTGAGTGGACAATACGGTTCGAAGATCAATCTTCGCGACCTCATGGCAGGACCGCAGTTTCTCTATCTTCGGGGCAACAAACTGTTCTTTGCCCACGTTCTTGTCGGCAGAGCCAGGTCATTTTCCACCGTGGGAGCCGGCGAGGGCGACACGGTAACGGCTGTGGCTCTGGGAGGGGGCATGGACCTGGGCTTGACTCCCCGATTTGCGTGGCGGGTCTTTCAGGTCGACTACCTGCACACCAGCCTGTTTCAGGAAAAGCAAAACAACCTGCGATTTTCGACCGGCATTGTGTATCGCTGGCACACGCTAAAACAGAAAGGACACAGGGCTCCGGTACAGCCGTAGCGAGCCTTTGCACGACTTGGAAGTTTCGAAAGGGACTGGATGATAGTGAATCGATGGGCAGGGTCGCTGGGAATCGTCTTCGCACTGGTCTGGTGGGCAGGTTGCAGCGGAGGCAGCGGCAGTAACGGTGGCGGCAATGGATCTTCCGGACGAAACGCTTATGTTGCAGTGCCAGAAGGGGATGCCATCTCCGCCTTTCGCGTAGATCCCAGTTCGGGAAATTTCAAGAGCGTCCTGGGCTCACCTTTCAGCGGAGGCACTTCCCCGATTGCGATGGCGATCCATCCCTCCGGCAAGTTCGTCTATGCCGCGAACCAGGGTGGAAACAACATTTCGTTGTTCAAGGTAGACAGCAACACGGGGGAGCTGGTTGAGGCCATGCCCCGCACCGCGGCCGGGCTCAATCCGACCGCGTTAGTCATGGACTCCGGCGGCGATCTTCTTTTCGCTGCAAATCAAACCTCAAATACCATCTCGGTTTATTCGGTCAGTTCGAGCGATGGCACGCTCGCGGAAATTTCAGGGTCGCCATTTGCCACGGGCGCACGGCCGGTTTCGCTTGCCTTGTCCCCTTCAGGTAAATTCCTTTACGCCGGGAGCGCAAATCTGGCGGCAGTGTTCGGCTATTCTGTGGCCTCAGGAACCGGCACCTTGTCGGCAATTCCGGGATCGCCCTTCACGGTTGGCGGCGGCCCATTTTCGATGACGATCGACCCCTCTGAGCATTTTGTCTTCCTGGTCAACTTCACTGTAAACACCGTCACCGGCATGACAATCAACGCCAGCAATGGAGCTCTGGCGCTGGCATCGGGATCGCCTTTCGTTGCTGCCACGGGCCCAATCTCTGTAGCGTTTGACGCCTCGGGACAGTTTTTGTACGTGGCCAACCTAGGAACTAACAACATCTCCGCGTTTTCGGTCGACTCGACCACTGGCGCGACTACGCAACTCACCGGTTCCCCCTTCACGGGAGGGACTGGACCGCTATATGCAACGGTCGATCCAGGAGGTAAATTTTTGTATGTCAGTAACCAGTCGTCCAAGGACATCAGCAGGTTTCAGATCGATCCTACGGCCGGAACGCTGTCCAACCTCGTGACCGCAACCACCATCAATCTGGCGCCCAGCCAAATCGTGTTTTCCAAGTAGGGTTGGTTCAGTGTGGCCGCGGGCGCCCCCGCCCCGCGCGTGTTGAACCTGCTGGGTGGCCGTGCCTTCCATAGGTGGTCTAGTTCTCGCGGGCGGGGGCGCCCGCGCCACAGGGTTCTTCTAACATGATTCGATTTGGAATTCTCGGCTTTGGATTGCATGCCGCCAAGCGGCTGATGCCGGGGTTCGCTCTGGCGCGGAACTGCCGGGTGACAGCATTGTCCCGTCGCAGCATGGACAAAGCGGAGGAAACCGCTCGCCAGCACGAGATCCCGCTGGCCTTCGATTCGGCTGAAGATCTGTGCCAGTCTCCGGAGGTTGATGCCGTCTTTGTGACTACACCCAATGCCTGCCATCTGGCCGACGTGCTGCTGGCCATCCGATGCGGCAAGCCCGTGCTATGCGAAAAGCCTATGGGAGTCAGCGCCGATGAGTGCCGGCAGATGGTGGAAGCAGCGCGAAGCGCAAGGCTGTTACTCGGAGTCGCCCAGGTTTTCCGGTTCGAGGAAAGCACTGCGCGGCTTCGGGAGCGGCTGTCATCGGGACAAATCGGCAGGATTGTGTTCGCGCGGTCCGAGTTCTCTTTTCCGGGGGGAGCGCGACATCCCCGCACCTGGATCCATGACCCGGCGGTAGCTGGCGGCGGTCCCATTGCCGACGTCGGCGTTCACTGTGTCGATACCCTCCGCTATGTCTTGCAGGATGAAGTGGTGCGGATAAGCTCACGTGGAATTCAGGATAGCGGAATGGAGTCGGCGGCAGTGCTCACGCTGGAGTTCTCGGGTGGAACGCTGGCCACCGTACAGGTCTCCTACCGAGCCGAGTACCGTACACCTCTGGAATTTGTGGGCGAGAATGGAGTGCTCCGCGCCGAAGATGGCTTGAACGTAGAGCGGCCGATCACGCTGGAGTTGCGCCGTGCCGGCGTCGTGACTGAAACCGAGCAGGTCTCGAACCGGTTGGCGTATGCGAAACAGGTGGACGCGTTCGCGGACGCGCTTGAAGGTAAGTCGATGTTTCCCGTGCCGGGAGAAGAGGGCTGGCAGAACCAGGAAATTCTGGATGCTGCGTATCGCGGGTTGAAGACCGGGCGGGCCGAAGAGGTAGCCCGGGTGGGTTGAATAAACACTTGAACGAAACGAATAAGGAGTTGAAGAACAATAACGAACTAACAAACCAGTTGTAAGTTGCTGGTTCTCCGTTCTCGGTTAGCTACTTAGCGGCGATGGGTTTCTTGTTGGGGAGGGACGCCTTTTGCCTGCACAATTGCCCAGTGCCACTCCTGATCGCTTCCCAGGGGCGTGCCCAGGGTTTCGTGGAAGACGGTTGTGGCGGACGGTGGGGCTGAGCCCTTAAGGTGATAGAGAACGGTCACGTCAGGGTGCTTTTCCGGCAGCAGGTTGGTTGTTTCCGAGGCTGGAATCAGGCGAGCGGAGCGGGCGTCCGAGCTGCGCAGGACGGTAAGCCCCACCGTGATTTCCTTTACGCTCCAGCTGGTCCCGTTGTGTACTGCGATTTGTAGCGTATCCCCGCTTATGGTGGCGGGCCCGTCCAGCTTCGCCAACTCGCCTGCCGGCAGGTCCTGCGGCGCATAAGCATCCGACAGCAGAGAAGTCGCAGCACCACTGAACGAGAGGTCGCAGGTTACATCCGGAGAGGAGACCTGAAACTTCTTCGCTATTCCATCAAAACTGAACAGCAGGCTGCCATCGAGTTTGCGGTTCTGCACTTCATCCATCACCTGATGGAGATTGTCATTGTCGATTACGGCATGCTCCGCAACCGGTTTGCCCTTTCGCAGCGAGCGGGCCAGATCTCCCAGCGACGGTTCTGCGCCATCGGACTGCGCCATGCCGGGCAGAGGAAGGAGTGCTCCCAGCAGGATGACGGTAAGCGGCAGGCAGAATTTGCGGATCATGGTTTTCGTCACTGAGACTATTGTGCCGCAAGCAGCGCTGTACTGATCGTGGTCGCCCCCTGCAAGCATTCAGTTGATAACTAGTGGCAAATCTCTACTGACGAAATTGTACTCAGACCGCTAGGCGGGAAACGCGAGATGGAGGCAAACGTTGGTCGTAGACCCTTGGAACGGCGAGGGCCTACGTGAAGAGGATGGGCGTGCGGGACAAAGGGGCACGCAACGGGGCGCCGCACGCCCACTGTTAAACGCTTCTACAGCAGGCCAGAAGAACGGAAGCGTGTAACCGGATCAGTGATCGATACGGGCTGACGCTGAAAGATCCAGCGGGCCACCGCATAGCCTAGCGCCGCATAACAAACATAGACCAGCTTCATGGCTTCCCCCAAATTCTTAGATGCTCTTTCGCCCTGGGGGATTTGGTAAACCGGGTGCAATAAGCCGCACCATATGGAGTGAAAATATCAACCCGGCACCAGTAGGTCAATGAACCACTGGTGCCATGCGTATGGCACAAAAGTAACAGGCGTAACCGGGCTTGGAAGCGCTGCAGTTGCAATCGGTTGCGACATTGCTACGGGACTTTGCTCCGGTGGCGGCGGGGCGCCCGCCCCTAGGTGGCCTGGGGTTGGTCGAATCTGGCTAGACCTGGAGCAGGTCACCGTCGCGCGCCACCAGTTCGTAGAGCACGGGATTGACAAAGAATCCGATAAAGAGCCTCGAGATCAGGCCAGCGACAATCACGATCGCGAAGGGCCGCTGCGTGTCGGAGCCTATTCCGGTGGAGAGAGCCGCCGGCAGCAGTCCAAGGCAGGCTACCAGCGCCGTCATCATGATGGGACGCAGCCGCAACAGCGATGCTTCCCGCGTGGCGGTCCGAATGTCCATTCCCTCCTGCCGCAGCTTGTTGATGTAGGAAACCAGAATGATCGCTGTCTCCACGGAAACTCCCAGCAGCGCCAAGAGCCCCAGAACCGACGAAACGCTGAAGGGTGTATGGGTCAGTTTGAGAGCTACCAGGGCTCCCACCGGTTCGGTCATGACCACGCCCAGCGCGATACTCACCGGGAACTTGAAATTTCCATAGAGCGCAAACAGGATCATGAAAATCAGTACGAGAGCGAGAGGACCAATGGAAGAGAGCTGTGATCTGGCCTCCAGAAACTGGCTATATTCGCCACCCCAGGCGAGCTGATAACCCTGCGGCAGAGCTACCGCCTTGTTCACCGCAGCCTGTCCATCCTGCACCGCGCGGGCGAGGTCGCGGCCTTCGATGCTGTACTGTACCCCGATGTAGCGGGAATTATTTTCCCGGTAGATGAATGACGCGCCGTTGCCCTGCGTGATGTTGGCCAGCTGGGACAGGGGAATCTGCTGACCGTCAGGTGTTCCTACCAACAGGTTGCCAATCTCATTGGCGCTGCTGCGAAATTGCGGTTGCATGCGAACCACAAGATCGAAGAGCTTTTCTCCCTGGATTACCTGGGTGACGGCTTGTCCGCCGACGGCGGCTTCGATCACCGCCTCAACGTCAGCGACATTGATACCGTAGCGGGCGATTTTGTCCCGATCAACGTCGATCAGGAGGCTGGGCTGGCCCAGCTCGCGCACCACCGTGAGATTGGCAAAGCCGGGCACCTTGGACAGAATATTTTTGATCTGCACCGCCTTGTCCTGAAGAATATTCAGATCGTCGCCGTAAATCTTGACTGCCAGCGAACTCTTCAGGCCAGTCAGGGCCTCATCGACTGCATCTTCCGCTGGCTGGGTGTAGTTGAAGATGATGCCTGGGAATGCACTGAGCCTCTTGTTGATCGCCGCGATCAACTCTTCCTTGTCGTGGATCTCTCCATTCCAGGATTCGTCATTGTAGGGGCGCAGACCGACATAGAATTCGCAGTTGAAAAAACCCGTGGCGTCGGTGCCGTCGTCGGGGCGACCCAACTCGGAGCCAACGACCGTGACTTGCGGGTAGGACATCAGAATCTTTCGCACCTGGGGCGAGATCTTGCTGGCTTCCTCGAAGGAAATCGTATACGGCATCGTGGCCCGGACCCACAGCGCTCCTTCATCCAGGTGCGGCATAAATTCGCCGCCGATGAAAGGAATCAGCAGAAGAGTGGCGCCAAAGATCAAGGTCGCGATCACCAGTACGGTCTTGGGACGATCGAGTGCCCAATCCAATTGGCTGGCGTACTTCTCCTTCATCCATTCAAAGGCGCGGTTGCGATGCTCGCGCACGCCTTTCTTGAACCAGAAAGAAGCCAGCACAGGAATCAGGGTCAGGGTAAGAATGAGCGCGCCAACCAGGGCGAAGGACATGGTCTCCGCCATGGGATGAAACAATTTTCCCGAAGGCCCATGAAGCGCGTAAATCGGCAGATACCCGGCCAGGATGACCGCGACGGAATAGAAGATAGGGCGGTCCACATCCTTGGCGGCCAGGAGGATGACTTCGTTGAGGTTGTACCGCTGCCCTTCCCGAAGGGCGAGTTCGCGATAGATGTTTTCAATCATCACCACAGTGCCGTCGATGACGATGCCGAAATCAATTGCGCCAATGGAAAGCAGGTTGGCGGCAACATCGTGGGCGTGGAGCACGATGAAAGCAAACAGCAGCGACAGCGGAATGGTGAGCGCGACAATCACCGCGGCACGGAAGCTCACCAGAAAGAAGATCAAAACGATCAGCACCAGAACCATGCCACGAAGCAGATTGGCTTCCACCGTGTCCGTGGTCAGGTGGACGAGTTCGCTGCGATCATAGAACGGGACAATCTTGACGTCCGGCGGCAGGACATTGCGATTCAGCTCTTCGGTCTTGGCCTCGACTCCCTTGAGAACGTTTTGCGTCTGGCCGCCGCGGAGCATAAGGATGACGCCCTCGACCGCATCATCATTCTTCTGGAAGCCGAATTCGCCCAGGCGAGGCGCATGGCCAATGGTTACATCGCCAATGTCACGCACCCGGATTGGAACACCCTTGTTGCTTCCGACCACGACATTCCCAATGTCGTCCGTGTTCCGCACCAGCCCGATGCCACGCACGTAGTAAAACTGTCCGCCTTGCGAATAGAACCCGCCGCCGGCGTTGGCATTGTTGGCCGAGAGAGCGGCGATCACCTGCGGAATCGTGAGGTGGTATCCGTAAATGCGGGCCGGGTCGAGCAGAACTTGATACTGCATGGTGGTCCCGCCGAAGCCGGAGTCATCCGCCACGCCCGGCACCGACCGGTAGGCGCGTTCCACTACCCAGTCTTCGATAGTTTTCAAGTCCTGCGGCGTGCGGTCGGGGCTTTGCAGCACGTAGCGATATACCAGGCCACTGGGGCTGAACAGCGGCGCCAGACCCGGAACCACGGCGCTGGGGACGGTAGCATCAGCCAGGCGCTCGAATACGATCTGACGTGCGAAGTAGCTGTCGGTGTCTTCTTCGAAGGTCAGGATGACGTCTGACAAGCCGTACAGCGAGATGGAGCGCATTACCTCCATGTGGGGAACGCCGTTCATCTCGAGTTCGAGCGGGAGAGTAACCAGTCGCTCGACTTCTTCCGCCGCATGGCCGGGCCACTGCGTGATGATTTCGACCTGGGGCGGCGCAAGGTCGGGATAGGCGTCCACCGGCATGCGCTGGAACGACAGGATGCCGCCTATGGTAATGAAGGCGGTCAGCATCAGCACCAGGAATCGCTGGCGAAGCGCGGCTTGGACGATCTTATGGATCATTCAGACGTGTATTTGGGGCCGCAGCGTAACTGGCCTAGCGCTGCAGCGAATTCGCAAACTGCAGGAACAGGCTGCCGTCTCCGATCACCCGGTCACCAGGTGTGAGGCCGCTGGTGATTTGCGTCTGTCCTTTCTGGCTATCGCCGAGAGTGACCGAACGCATTCCGAACTGATTTGGAGACAGCTCGGCGTAAACGAAAGGCTGATTTTCGCTGTCCCGCAGAACCGCAGCATCCGGTACCGCGATCGCATTCTTGATTGTTCCCGCCTGGACGGTCGCGGTCACGTACATGTCTTTCTTCAACTTTTCCCCCGGATTGCTGGTCTGAATGCGGGCCTGCAGAGTCCGGGTAGTGGGATCGAGGGACGCTGCAACGTAGGAGATGCGCCCCTGAAACACATCGGGAAAAGCGTCCGTCTGGATAGTGACGGCATCTCCGGTTCGTACGAAGGGCAGATCTTTCTGATACACGTTTACCAGCACCCAAACCGTACTGGTGTTGGAGATCATGAAGCATTGGGTATTGCCGGGCTGCAGCAGTTGGCCGACGGACACGTCCTGCTCGACGACCTCTCCGGCAATCGGCGCCAGCACTGGAACTTCGAACGAGGGAGGAGCTTTCGCAAGAGCTTCAGGATCGGTGACTCCCATCACTTTTAGCGCCGCCTCCGCCGATGCCAGGTCTCCCGCCGCCTGCACTTCGGCCGATTCGGCCTGTTCCAGATCCTTTACTGCAATGGCGTGGTGCTGGTACAGATCCTGGGAACGAACATACGTCTTGTGCGCCAGCGCACTGGCATCGCGAGCTTTCAGATAGTTGGTGCGGAGCTGGGAGAAATCGGGGCTGGCAACGTACAGCATGGGCTCGCCCCGGCGCACTCTCTGGCCGGGAACTACGACCATCCGGCTCACTGGACCGCTCACCTGCGTGATCACCGGGGTGGTCTGGAAGCTGTTGTAGGCGACCGCTCCAGTCAGTCGCAGGGTACGAGTCAGAGTGGAAGGTTGAACTGTGAGCACCTGTACGTGTGATATCTGTTCCTGCGGAATGGAAAAAAGCTCGGGATTGCCCGATCCTTTGGCGTTAGCGTTCTTGCCCGGCGCGTCGGCCTCTCCGCTGCAGCCAGCCAGGACGGCGAGCAGCACCAGCGCGAGCGCCCGCAGTCCGGCGGATGACAGCTGGCGAGCGTTGGGCGTGTTCATTGCCAGTTCCTCATATCGAGTTCCTCATTCTCACTCTCATTCTCGTTGCAGATTCCCCGCTCAGTGCAGATTGCCGGTTCATGGCAGGTTCCTGTTGCCTACGGCCTGTTTCAATTGCTCCAACGCAGTCATGTAGGAAGCCAGGGCCTGGCGATATGCCAGCTGCGTGCTGCGATAACTGCGTTCCGCATCCAGAAAATCGAGCAGGCTCGCCGAGCCGGCCTTGTAGGCGTATTCGCTGATGTCGCGCGAGTCCTGCGCCTGCTTCAGATATCCGGAAACATAGAGTTGCACCACTTCATCGTTGCTTCTTATGGCCTCGTATGCGCTGGCGACATCGGTCATCACCGTGTCGCTGGCCGACTGCTGCAGTTCTTGCGCCTGGGTCAAAGCGTACCGGGTCCGCGCGAGTTCGCCCTGGTTACGGTTGAAGATCGGCAAGTCAAAGCCAACGAAAATGGAAGCCGAATTCTGGCCGCCGGTGTGAGAGAAATCGTAGGTACCATTCACATCGACTTTGGCGTTAGCCTTGGCCAGAAGAATCTGGCTCTGAGCCGCCGTAACTCCGAGGACAGCAGCCTGCAAGTCCGGGCGCTCGCGCAGTGCCATCACCTGCAAATCTTCCAGCTTCGACTTCAGCGGCACATAAGCCAGGTCGCCGGCGACGTCGAAGTCGGCAGGCGCAGCGTCGTAGCCAAGCAACTCCCGCAGGCCGGCCAGCGCTTGCACCTTCGCCAGACGGGCAGAAGAAACGTCAGTCTGGAACTGCAGCAACTGCAGTTTGATCTTCAGAAGATCGCCTTCACTGATGTCGCCAGCTTTGTACTGGGCATCGGCAATGTCCACAGTTTGCTGAAAATCCTGCAAGTCCTGCATGGCAAATTGCAACGTGGATTCGGCCAGCAAGACGCTGACGAACTGCTGACCGACATTGAACGCCAGACTGCGCTCTGCGTCCGCGACCTGGGCGCGGGTAACGGCAGTCTGATCGCGGGCCGCCTGCAGACGGCGCTGCCGCTTGTGGCCGCGCTCGAACAGGTAACCGAGTCCGATATCGAACTGCTGGGTCAGGTTCAGATTGTCGGCAGAAAAGTCCTGCGGAGTAAAAATCGGGATGAACTGCGAGTCCGCTCCGAAAGTGGGATTGGGGCGCAGGTTGGCTGTGATTTCCTGAGCCTGGTTTTGCAGGATCAGGGTCCGGGTCGCCTTCAAAGCATGGTTATGGGTAAGTGCCAGGTCAATCGCCTGATCGAGGCTCAAGAGGGTAGAGCTTTGCTGCTGGCCAGTTGCGGCTCCGGCGAGGACAACAACCGCCGCTAAGACGGCTAGGCTCGGAAACCGCAAGGATCGCAGCCGCATTGAGACAGAAATGCCCGGCGCCCGACGAGCGCGTGACCCAGACTTAGAACACGACGCGAAATTTAATACCTGTGTCTTCAATAAGGAGTACGACAATGTCGTTAAGTGGGAAGTCAAACATGAACTCCGGATTCCACGCACTGGAAGGCGTACCTGCCAGCGAGTTCCGCGGAAATCATGTTTAAGGCCGAGGAGATTACCAGGCCGGAGGAGGGCGAACGTACAGCTGAAACGATTCCTGGAACAGCTTGGGCCGGACGAGAGGAACCGATGCTCTTGCACGCTTGCGAAAGGTGGGAGACAGCACAATCGCCAGCACCACCGCTGCTGTGGAGTGAGCCAGCAAACAAATCAGGCAAGCCGCGCTGTTAGGAGAAGCTGGCTGCGACTGGAATATCCCCCGATCGCCGCTGGCACACAGCTCGCAGAAGTCGATCGCTTGTGCGGTAGTCGATAACAGAAGCACGGCAATGCACGCACCCGCGAGACGTGTCGCCCACACCGTTTTTCTGTCGCTCAAACTCTCGCTTCTCCTGGAGGTTAGATGCAACAATTCACCTGCGTGATAATACTCTGCCGCGGATCAGACTGCGATGGTAACTATTCCACTTAAGTAACGAGGTCCAAACTGGGCCTTACCGGGGCTCTTCTCCTCCCCCCACGCTGCTGGATCCTCGCGCCGGCACCACTATCGCCTGGATATCCTGGCCCGCCGCCAGCTTCTGGAAAGCCGGCAGGTCGGTTCGCTGGATTTCCGCCCAGCGCGCCAGAACATCGTTGGCCCGCTGTTTCAGTTTCGCAAACTGGCGGATCGCCGCCTCAGTTGGAGCGGAGTCGGTACCATCGTTCACCACCAGTGCGACGGAGGCGAGCTTGCTGTCTACCCTCTGCGGATATGCCAGCGAGTCTTCGTTCGCCTTGACCTTGGCCTGAATCAGGTCATCACGCACCGACAGCAGTTTCTGATCCAGATCAGTAGCCGCGGCCAGCAGCGGTTTGGCGCTGTCGGGAAGACGCCTTTTCAATCCGTCCACCTGGGCGCGCACGTCCTGGATCTGATTGACCGCGTTGTAAACACTGCTGATCTGGTCGCGAATCTGAATGGCAAGATCAAATTGTTTTTGCAGGTCAGCCTGAGGGACATTCAGGCGAGGATCAAGTTTCAGCTCCAGGGGAGCGGTGAGGCTCTTGCCGTCGACCGTCAAGCGGACCTGATACTTTCCCGGGACCGCAAGCGGCCCTAGCGCCCCATCCTTGTACTCGAACAGGTAGTAATCGGGGACCCGGCTGGCTGCTTCATAACGCAGGTCCCATAGAAATCGATTGAGGCCAGCTTCTACCTTGATTTGCTTTTCGGGCTTCTTATCCTCAGGATTCCGCGGCTCGTCCGGATCAATCGTCTTCTTGCTGGAAAATTTTCTGGCCACATTCCCGGCGGCGTCGAGAATCTCAATCGTGACTTCACTCTTGGGAGCTTCTTTGACGTAGTAATAGACCACCGCGCCCGGAGGCGGATTTTCGCCCGCAGTTACGGGCTTGGTCGTCTGTTCGACGTTGTGCATCCGGAAAGCGGTTGCCGGCGTGTACAGATAGACGCCCTCTACGTCATCCTTGAATTGCCGGAGGGGCGAAAGATCATCAAGAATCCAGAATGAACGCCCGTGCGTAGCCACAACCAGATCGTCGTTCTTCACCGTCAGGTCGTGGATCGGGGTGGTTGGCAGGTTAAGCTGCAGTGAGCGCCAATCCGCGCCGTCATGGAAGGACACGTACAATCCGGTTTCCGTGCCGGCATAAAGCAGGCCGCGACGCTTGGGGTCTTCGCGAACCGCGCGCACAAAAGTGTTGTCAGGTATCCCCTTGGTGATCTTTGCCCAGGTTTTCCCGTAGTCATCAGTCTTGTACATGTAGGGATGCATATCGTCATTCTGGTGACGATCCACCGCAACGTAGGCGGTTCCGGCATCGAACGGCGACGCCTCAATCAGGCTGATACGGCTCCAATCCGGCAGATCTTTGGGCGTGACATTGCTCCAGTTCTTTCCCCCATCACGAGTAATGTGAATCAGTCCGTCATCGGTTCCTGCCCAGATCAAATCTTTCACCAGCGGCGACTCGGCCAGGGCAAAAATGGTGTCGTAATACTCAGTGCCGGTGTCGTCGATATTGATCGGGCCGCCTGAGGGTTGCTGCTTGCTCTTGTCGTTGCGCGTGAGGTCAGGACTGATCGCTTCCCAGTGCATTCCGCCGTCGGTGGTTTTGAACAAGCGCTCGCCGCCATGGTAGAGCGTGTTGGGATCGTTCGGAGAAATCATGATGGGGGCGGTCCACTGAAAACGGTGCTCGAGATTTGCCGCACCCTCGCCATCGCTGATTTCGGGCTGCACGGTTATGTTCTTCAACTGCCCGGTGCGCTTGTCGAAACGGGTAATTTTCCCCTGGTAGTCGCCGGCATAAACGATGTTCGGATCGGGAGGATAAGGCGCGATATAGCCGGCTTCCCCGCCCCCGACGTCGTACCATTCGGGACGATCGATGGTGGCATTGTCGCTGCGGCTGGCAATCGCGATGGTGCTGTTGTCCTGCTGGGCGCCGTACACGTAGTACGGTGTGCGGTTGTCAATGATGACGTGGTAAAACTGCGCGGTCGGCTGGTTCAACTGGTTGGTCCAGGTCTTGCCGCCATCCAGGCTGACGGTCACACCGCCATCGTTGGAGACAATCATGCGCCGTGGATTCCTGGGGTCGATCCACATGCCGTGATTGTCACCGTGCGGCACTTTGACTTTGTTGAAGGTGCGGCCGGCATCATTGGATTTGTAGAAATCAACGTTCGCCACGTAGACCGTGTCAGGATCTTGCGGGTCGGCGATCACGTGCATGTAGTACCAGGCGCGCTGCTGGTAGGAACGGTTGCCGTTCACCAAGTCCCAGGTTTCGCCGCCGTCGTCGGAGCGGTACAAGCCGCCTTCATGGGCTTCAATGAGGGCGTACACGCGCTCCGAATTGGCGGCAACGGCGACACCGATTCTCCCGTATGGACCCTTGGGCAAGCCGTGTTCCTCAAGGCGTTTCCAGGTGCTGCCGCCGTCATTGGAGCGGTACAGCCCGCTTCCCGGTCCGCCGCTGACCAGACTCCAGGGCGTGCGCCGTGCCTCCCACAGCGAAGCAAAAATAATATTGCTGTTGTGCGGATCGAAGGCCACGTCGATGCCGCCGGTGTTGTCGTCCTTGTAGAGAACCTTTTCCCAGGTCTTCCCCCCATCGATGGTGCGGAAGATGCCACGCTCGGAATTCGGGCCGTAGGGGTGGCCCAGGGCGGCTACGAACACGATGTCCGCGTTCTTGGGATCCACGATCACTCTGCCGATGGCCCGGCTGTCGCGCAAACCTACATTCTTCCAGGTCTTGCCACCGTCGAGCGTCTTGTAAACTCCATCGCCGTGCGAGATGTTGCCGCGGATGCATGCTTCGCCCGTACCCACGTAAACAATATTGGTATCCGACGGCGCGATGGCGAGGCTGCCAATCGCGGACGTTCCCTGCTTATCAAACACCGGCGTCCAGGTAACTGCGCCATCCGTGGTCTTCCAGACGCCGCCGCCGGTGGCTCCAAAGTAGTAAGTCGTTGGGTCGCCTGCGATGCCGGATGCGGTGAGCGAGCGTCCACCGCGAAACGGGCCGATGGCGCGGTACTTCATGCCTCTGAAAAGAGGATCTTCGTTCGCCGCGGAAGTGACCGGGGCATTCTGGGCTGCCGCAGGTTGTTCCGGCAC
Source organism: uncultured Acidobacteriaceae bacterium (assembly GCA_964528615.1). Lineage (GTDB taxonomy): Bacteria > Acidobacteriota > Terriglobia > Terriglobales > Acidobacteriaceae > JAIQFF01. The sequence continues at coordinate 14,576 of CAZGSU010000034.1, forward strand.
TTTGCGTTCCCGCTCTGATTTTTGTGCCAGGAGCACTGCTGTGCTCAACAGTAACATCGTGCCCACCTGCGCGATTTTGCCCGCCATCCGTGCAAACTGAATCATTTGTTTCTCCCCTGGGGAATGAGTGCAAGACCAAGTATCTTACTGCCTGATGGTGCGTGCAGGAAAGGGACGCGGAGCGGAGTAGAGGGCCGGTTTGATAAAAGCAATCCGCAGCACAGATGGCTTTCGAAGGGCAGAGCAGACCCTTAGGCCTGCTCTACTTCTCGCGCATTAGCATTTTTCGCGCCCCTTCCAGTTCCTTTCGCTTCTGCGGATCTACTTTGGGATAGGACAGATCGAGATCCTCAAGCGTGTCGACGATGGCCGCGGCCACCGCCAGGCGTGTGAACCATTTATTGTCGGCGGGAATGACAAACCAGGGGGCGTGGCGAGTTGCAGTGTTGGCGATCATGTCCTCGTAGGCGCGCATATAGTCGTCCCAGTGTTCCCGTTCGTGCAGGTCGGCAGAGGAAAATTTCCAGTTCTTCTCGGGTTGCTGCAGGCGATCCAGAAAGCGTCGTTTCTGCTCTTTCTTCGAAACGTTAAGGAAAAACTTGCGGATCACGAAACCGTTGCGCCCAAAATACCTCTCCCAGGCGCGGATGTCCTCGAAACGCTCTTCCCAGATATTTTTGGTCATCAACACCGGCGGTATTCTTTCATCAGCCAGCAGTTCCGGGTGGACTCGTACCACTAAGACCTCCTCGTAATAAGACCGGTTGAAAATACCGATGCGGCCGCGTTCGGGCAGGCACTTTGCGCTGCGCCACATGTAGTCGTGGTCCAGTTCTTCGGCGGACGGAGTTTTAAATGAATAAACCTGGCAGCCCTGCGGGTTCACACCCGACATCACGTGCTTGATGACCCCATCTTTTCCAGCGGCATCCATGGCTTGAAAGAGCAGAAGCAATCCCCAGCGATTTTGGGCGTAGAGCATGTCCTGGAGCTCGGCCATGCGCGCTATACCCTTGGCCACCAGTTCTTCAGCGTGCTCCTGGGAGTGAAGCTTGCAGGTGTCGGCGGGATCGTAGTCTTTGAGGCGGAACTTCTTACCTTTGTCCACCCGATAAGGCTTGACAAACTTGCTGGCCCAACCCATTCGAGGCCTCCTGGATGCAACGAATTCGTCGTTGGCCGTTGGTCGTGGGTCGTTGGCCGCTAGTCATTGGCCATAGGTCGCCCGTTCAACGGTGACGGCCTGAGGCCAACGACCAACGACCAAGGACTAACGCTCTATTTCTTGACTAGCCGTCCTAACGCTTCCACATTCCGGCGATCGTCCCCTGGTTCGTCAATGGGCGTTTCCGCGATGAAAGCGGCGTGCGCCAGACGCGGGTCATTCAGCAGCCGGCGGAATGACTCGATTCCAATGGTTCCCTTGCCAATGTGCTGGTGACGATCGAGCTTCGATCCGCGGGCGGCTTTGGCATCGTTACAGTGCCATACCCGGACGTTCTTCAGACCTACGGTGGCATCGAGTCGCGTCAGTGTATCCTGCATTCCAGCCACGCTGACAATGTCGTAACCTGCGACATGCGTGTGGCAGGTATCAATGCAGGAGCCAACTGGCACCAGGTGGCGCAGGTATTCCAGGACTTCTGCTACCTGCTCGAAGCTGCCGCCGAGCGAGTATTCGGCCCCAGCGGTGTTTTCAATCAGGATCGTGAACCCGGATCCAGCCAGATCAAGGCCCTGGGCAGCGACAGCAATCGCGGCCGCCGTGCGCATCAGACCCTGCTCCCGATCCGATCCCCGAAACGATCCCGGGTGCAGCACCAGATAATCGGCGCACAGCGCCAGGCCACGCTCGATTTCCGCGCGGAATGCCTCAATCGATTTCTTCAGGAACAAATCGTTCGTGCTGGCGAGGTTGATCAGGTAGTTAGTGTGGATCGCCAGAGGCTTCAGGTCGTACTTCTCGCGCAAGCGCTTCATCTCATCGCACTGCGGACGGTTCAACTCGTTAGGTGCCCACTGGCGCGGGCTGGAAGAGAATATCTGAAACGCGCTGCAACCGAGACGATAGGCTCGTTCCGCCGCGTTCTGCACCCCACCCGCGATCGAAGTGTGAATCCCAATGCGCCGGGACCTTGGGCGAGACGGCGCTTTCCGCGGAGGCAGTTTGAGAATGTCCTGCTCTTGGGCGATAGAACGTGGCACGGGAAGAGTATAGCGAGTCTGAGTCGGCGAGCTCCGAGACCAACCTCCGCGCACGTAGGCCCGGGCGCCCCGGCAGGCGAGCGCAGCTCGCCGGATCTTCATAGCGGATAGCGGATTGAGGCTAGCCGGGCTGGGCCCGGTTGCGCGGGCGTGGGCGCCCGCCCCCACGTGGATGAAGCACCAACGGGCTCGCATTTACGATAGACTTATTGGTTTCGAGGTGGGTCATGCTGGTAGTCATGAAGGCGCAGGCCACGGACGAGCAGATACGCTCGGTCTGTCAGAAGATTGAGGAATTAGGGTATCGCGCCCATGCCATGCCCGGCGCGCAGCGTACTGCCATTGGTATCACCGGAAATCGTGGCGAAGTCGAGCCTGGCACCCTGGACGAGATGCCCGGCGTGCAGGAGCTGATCCGGGTCAGCAAGCCCTACAAACTGGTCAGCCGCGACGTAAAGGCGGAAAACACGGTCATAACATTCCCGGGGACGGACGCCACATTTGGCGGTCCGGGGATCGCCGTCGTCGCCGGTCCCTGCGCGATAGAAAGCCGGGAACAGGCCATGGCCGTGGCCGAGTTGGTGTGCCGTTCCGGCGCGCAATTCTTCCGTGGAGGCGCCTACAAGCCGCGCACATCGCCGTATTCTTTCCAGGGATTGGGAGAAGCCGGCCTGCAGATCATGGCTGAAGTTCGCGACAAGTTCGGCATGAAGATTGTCACCGAAGCCATCGACAATGAATCGCTGGAACTGGTAGAGAAGTACGCCGACGTGATCCAGATCGGCGCCCGCAACATGCAGAATTTCTCGTTGCTCAAGCGCGCCGGACGGGCGCGGAAGCCGGTGCTGCTGAAACGCGGTATGTCAGCCACCCTGGAAGAATTCCTGATGGCAGCCGAATACGTGATGAGCGAAGGCAATTACCGGGTGATCCTGTGCGAGCGCGGGGTGCGGACTTTCGCCGATCACACCCGCAACACGCTCGACCTCAGCATCGTGCCCGCGGTTCAACGGCTCAGCCATCTGCCTATCGTGGTCGATCCCAGCCACGGCACGGGAAAGCGCAACAAGGTCACACCACTGTCACGCGCCGCGATCGCCGTCGGCGCGGATGGCTTGATCGTCGAAGTCCACCACGAGCCCGATCGCGCCATGTCCGACGGATTGCAGTCGCTTTATCCCGAGCAGTTCGACGAACTGATGAGCCAGGTGCGCCAGATCGCTCCCGTGGTGGGCAGAGTGGTGCCCGCGATCGGCACACACGCTCCGGAAGCGCTGGCGGTTCGGCCGGGGGTGGGATCCTCTATCAGTCCATCCGCTTGAAAAAAGTTCTTCTTCTCGTAGTCATTCTCCCGGTTGCGGTTGCAGCGGGCTGGTGGTACTTTCACGAGCGCGAACTGCCCGCCTACGGCCCCGCCTATCGCGAGTACGCGTACGTCACCAACGGCAAGAGCAACACCGTTTCCGTGATCGATCTCCGCACTTTTCAGCCGGCGAAGACGATTCACGTCGGCGGTGAACCCACCGGCATCGCCGCTAATAGCAGGAAAAACGAAATCTACGTGGTCAATGCGCAGTCGAACAGCGTCAGTGTGATCGACGCGGAGCGCAACGAGGTGGTGGCAACCATCGGCGTGCACGCCGGCCCATATTTCATTGACGTGTCGGACGACGGCAAACGCGCTTATGTGGCGAATTCAAAGTCCGCGAATGTCTCCGTGATCGACCTGCAGAAGCGGCTTGTGCTGGGCAACATCCGGGTAGGCGCCTCGCCGGGACTGGCGCGGGTTTCGCCCGATGGCGCAACGGTGGTGGTCAGCAATCGGGGCGACAATACCGCGTCCCTGATTGATGCGGCGCAACTCCGGGTACGCAGCACGATCCCGATTTGTAAAGAGCCGGAAGATATCGCGATTCTTCCGGACAACAGCAAGGCATTCATCGCCTGCTCCGGATCAGCCCAGGTCGCGTCCATCGACTTGAAGAGTGACAAACTTCTGGCCTTGCTGGATGTAGGCAAAACACCCGTCAACTTGGCGCTGAAGCCTGACGGCGGCGAGCTGGCAGTAACCAACTTCGACGCCAATAGTATTTCCATCATTGAGACCTCAACGAACGAAGTGGGCGGCAGCTATCTGATCGGCTCCCAACCCGCTCGAGGCCTGGTGACGTCGGATAACTCGAGATTGTATGTGAGCAACTTCGGCTCGAATACGATCGCGGTCTATGACATCGACATAGGGAAATTGATCGCGTCGCAGCCGGTGGGTAGCCGTCCGGATGGACTGGCGCTCTCTCGAAGTGAAAACTATCTGCTGGTGCTAGATTCGCAGTCCGGCGACGTGACCGTGATCCAGAAAAGAAATCCCACCCGGCTTGAACCCACGGAATATTCCCTGCTCACCATGATTCCGGTGGGGGTGCAGCCCAATAACATCGTGGTGAAATCGTTTGTGGTGGCCAAGCCGGCGCCGTGAACTTCAAGAGCGGCCACGGATTTTCTCGGATTGTCGCGGATTAAGACTGCTGAATAACTTCATCCCAATCTTGTCATCCCGAGCGAAATCGAAGCACCGGACAATCTGACCCGTAGCGCCGGCATCTTGCCGGCTGTCTCGAGGGCGTCTCGCCCTCGCGCGGCGGGCGGGACGCCCGCCACCACAGCCGCCGGGACGGCGGCGTACAGCGCAAAGCAGCCTACCCTTGCGCCCCACAACATTTTTTGTATTTTTTCCCGGAGCCGCAGGGACAGGGATCGTTGCGACCGATTTTTGCCGTTCCACGTACTACCTGCTGCACGGGTTGTGTGTCGCCGGATCCGGCCATGCGAGCCTGGTCCAGCTCGCGACGTTTTTTGCGCTGGAAGGCTTCTTCGATTTCGTCCACAGAAGTCGCGACCGCCCGAGGCGGCCGCCGGCCATTACCGTCCGTTGCTCCACCCAGTCTTGCAGCAGGCACGCCAGCCTCGGGTCCGGCAGCTGCGCCACCCTGGCCCAAGCCAGCCGCACTGCCGCCTTCAGGCGGGCGCTCCAGAATCTGCATCAGGTAGAGATAGCGGACCGTGTCTTCCTGAAAGCGCGTCATCATGGCTTCGAACATGTCGAAGGACTCGCGCTTGTACTCGACCAGCGGATCGTGCTGCCCATAGCCGCGCAGCCCGATGCCTTCCTTCAGGTGATCCATGTCCCGAAGGTGGTCTTTCCACTGCGAATCCAGCACGCTCAGCATGATCATGCGCTCGTGGTAGCGCATGGCCTCGGGACCGATGAGTTTTTCCTTGGCGTCGTAGCGTTCTTTCAGCTTGGCGAAGATAGCATCGCCCAGTTCTTGCCGGTTCAGCGATTCAGACTTGATTCCCTCCGCCACAATGTCTACACCGCAGCGGGTGAAGATGGCGTCCTTCAGTCCTTTAGTGTCCCAGTCTTCAGGATGAACCTTGATCGGACAAAATTGATCCATCACGTCGCTTAGGATGCCAGAAACGTAGTCTTCGAGAATGAGCTCCTTCTGATCCACGCCCTCGAGCAGTTGGCGGCGCAAGCCGTACACGGCCTCGCGCTGCTTGTTCATGACGTCATCGTATTCGAGCAGGTGTTTGCGGGCCTCGAAGTTCTGAGCCTCAACGGCTTTCTGCGCCGTCTCGATGCGCCGCGTAATCAGGCGGGACTCAATTGGAATGCCCTCTTCCATACCCAGCCGTTGCAGCAAATTCGACACCCACTCCTTGGCGAAAATGCGCATCAGGTCATCTTCGAGCGACAGGTAAAAGCGCGAGGAGCCGGGATCGCCCTGGCGGCCAGCGCGGCCGCGAAGCTGATTATCGATTCGCCGCGCCTCGTGGCGCTCGGTACCGAAGATGTGCAGACCGCCGACAGCAGTCACGTCGTCGTGTTCTTTATCGGTTTGAACCTTATAGCGGTTGAATATTTCGGTCCATTGGTCGGTGGGGACAACGTACTCGTTGCCCGCGTAGTACCAGACCGTGCTCTTGGCCTGGTCCACATCAACCAGAATTTTGCCCTGGGCCGCACGCAGGGGTTGCGCAATTCCCTTCTTCACGCACTCCTGCTTGGCCATGAATTCGGGGTTGCCGCCCAGCAGAATGTCGGTACCGCGGCCGGCCATGTTGGTGGCGATAGTCACCATGCCCTTGCGTCCGGCCTGGGCCACGATCTCGGCTTCGCGCTCGTGATACTTGGCGTTGAGCACGACGTGCTTGATGTTTTTCTTCTTTAGCAGTTCGGAGAGCCGCTCCGATTTCTCGATGGACGTGGTGCCGACCAGCACCGGCTGCCCCGTGGCGTGCAACTTCTGGATTTCGTCCGAGGCGGCGTAATACTTCTCTTTCTCCGTCCGGTAAACAACATCCGGATTCTCCAGGCGCAACATCTGCTTATTGGTCGGGATGACCATCACTTCGAGGCGGTAAATCTTGTCGAACTCGGCCGCTTCCGTTTCCGCGGTTCCGGTCATGCCCGCCAGTTTCCGGTACATGCGGAAATAATTCTGGAAGGTGATGGTGGCCAGCGTCTGGTTTTCGCGCTCGATCTTGACGTTTTCCTTGGCCTCGACCGCCTGGTGCAGCCCATCCGACCAGCGGCGCCCGGGCATGAGGCGGCCAGTGAACTCGTCCACGATGATGACTTCGCCGTCTTTCACCACGTACTCGACGTCGCGCTTGTAGAGCGCATGAGCTTTGACCGCGGTATCAACGTGATGCTTCAAGTCCCAATTCTCCGGGTCGGCAATGTTTCCGATGCCCAGGAGTTGCTCCACTTTTTCCCAACCGGCGTCGGTGACCGTGATGCTCTTGTGCTTCTCATCGACCACGTAGTCGCCGGTAAGCTCTTTCGGCTCCCCGGGCGCGGTGTCGATCTCCTCGCCTTTTTCGAGCTTCGGAATGATGCGGTTTACTCGCGCGTACTTGTCGGTGGACTCTTCGCTGGCGCCGGAAATGATGAGCGGGGTGCGGGCTTCATCGATCAGGATGGAATCGACTTCATCGACGATGGCGAAATTGTGCTTGCGCTGCACGCAATCGTGGAGGTCGAACTTCATGTTGTCGCGCAGATAGTCGAAGCCGAATTCGTTGTTGGTGCCATAGGTAACGTCGGAGGCGTAGGCGTCACGGCGCTCCTGGTCGTCAAGGTCGTGCACGATGACGCCAACCGTCAGGCCAAGGAAGCGATAGAGCTTACCCATCCACTCCGAGTCGCGCTTAGCCAGGTAGTCATTGACTGTGACCACGTGAACGCCTCGGCCGCTCAGCGCGTTGAGATAAACCGGAAGAGTGGCGACCAGGGTTTTTCCTTCGCCGGTCTTCATTTCGGCGATCTTGCCCTGGTGCAAAACCATGCCACCGATCAGCTGCACATCGAAGTGGCGCATCTGGAGGACACGGCGGCCGGCTTCGCGCACCACGGCAAATGCTTCCACCAGGGTCTCATCCAGGGCTTCGTTGATGGCTTTGGTGCGCTCGTCGTCAATCTGCTTAAGGCGGTCGGGGTCGGCGTCCGGTTCGTGGGGGATGCTGGCCAGGCGCGACTGGATACGCTGCCGGAATTCATCGGTCTTGGCACGCAGCTGGTCGTCCGAGAGCTGCTGCATCTGCGGCTCAAGCGCATTGATGGCCTCGACCCGAGGCATCAGATGCTTTAGTTCGCGCTCGTTCTTGGTCCCGAAAACCTTGCCTAACAGAGTGTTGATCAAATCTAAATACCTTTGGAGGCAGCACTGCCCCTTTTACCTAGAGCCTAGCATATTAGATGCGGCGCCAGCGTGTAAGTCGCTGGGAGGATGACCATTGGTCTCGAGTAGCGCCGCCGTCCCGGCGGCTGTGGCGGCGGGCGCCCCGCCCGCCGGGTGCCGAGGGCGCCCTCGGGACAGCCGGCAAGATGCCGGCGCTACGAAACCCAATCTCATGTAATATTTCCCGCGAACCAATGCCCACTTTCTACGATCGCTTTGTCGAGTGCGTCGAGCACTGGCCTGAAAACGTCGCGCTTGAAATTCAACGCCACAGTAAGGTTGAGAGCTGCACCTACGCCGAAGTACGCCGCATGGCGGAATCCATCGGCGCCTGGCTGGTAAAAAGCGAACTGCAGCCGGGCGCCCGAGTCGCGATTCTAGCCGACAACCATCCCCGCTGGGTCGCGGCGTTTCTGGGCGCGGTGGCCGCGGGATGCACCGCAGTGCCGCTGGACACAGCTTTGCACTCAGACCAGATCGCGACTCTCCTGAAAGACAGCGGCAGCTCGCTGCTGTTTTGCGATGTCAAACATCTCGCCACCGCGGCCGAAGCGATCGCGACCCTACCAATCAAAATTGTTTTGACCAATCCCGCGGAACTCGGGAGCGTGCCAACCCAGACCACTCCCGTCGCCGACCTCGACCGTATGTTTACTTCGGGTCCAGCGAGTTTCAAGCCGGCGGCTGTCGACGCGGAACACGTGGCTTCCCTGCTTTACACCTCGGGTACAACCTCCGACCCCAAGGGCGTGATGCTGACGCACGCCAATATGATGGGCGAAGTGGAATCGGTATTCCGCTGGGCACACGTGGGTCCGACCGATGCTGTGCTCGGAGTCTTGCCGCTCTTTCATGTGCTCTCGCAGATGGCGAATCTGATGCTGCCGCTGGTGAAGGGCGCACGCGTGGTTTATCTGGAGACCCTGAACACCACAGAGCTGTTGCGTGCCCTTAACGAGCGCCAGATCACCGTTTTCGCGGTGGTGCCACAATTTTTCTACCTAATTCACGAACGCATATTTAAGGAAGTAGCCAAGCGCGGGGCGCTGGCAGGATGGGTGCTCAAAGCCTTGATGACGCTCAACCGCGGCCTGCGGGCGATCGGATTCAACGCCGGCCGGATCTTCTTCGGCAAACTGCACCGGATCTTTGGCGATCGGATGCGGTACCTGATCACTGGCGGCTCGCGCTTCGATCCCCAGATTGGATACGACTTCCACGCCCTTGGCATCGACGTACTGCAAGCCTACGGCCTGACTGAAACCACCGGCGCTGCCTTTGTCGCACTTCCCGATCACAACGTGATCGGTTCCGTCGGGCCGCCATTGCCCGGCGTGGGAGGAAAGATTGTCGATCCCAAGCCGCCGGAAGACGGTGGCCCCGCCGTGGGTGAAATTGCCATTCACGGCGCGATCATCATGAAAGGCTACTGGAACCGGCCGGATGCGACCGCCGCAGTTCTCAAGGACGGTTGGCTCTATACCGGCGATCTCGGGCATTTTGACTCCGGCGGCAATCTGTTTATCACCGGCCGGCAGAAGGACGTGATCGTCCTGAGCAACGGCAAGAATGTTTATCCGGAAGAGATTGAGTCCTATTATCTGAAGTCGCCCTACATTAAGGAAATTGGAGTGATGGCATTGGAAAGCGAGCCCGGCAATCCCGCTTCCGACCGGCTGTACGCCGTCGTGGTGCCGGACTTCGATCTCCTGAAAGAGCGCAAGATCGTAAATGCGAAGGAGGTCATTCGCTTCGACATTGAGGGTATCTCGTCGCATATTCCCTCCACCAAGCGCATCGGCAGCTACGAAATCTGGCAAGAGCCCCTGCCGCGTACCACCACGCGCAAGCTTAAACGCTTTGAACTGGAAAAGCGGGTCCGCGCCAATCAGAAAAGAGGACAAGCTGCCGAATCCGAAGTCAGCTCCCAGCCACGGCTGAGCGCTGAAGACGCGAAATGGCTGGAGCAGCCCGAGGTGCAGCAGGCGCTGAAAATTATCCGCGAGGCATCGAAGACCGCGCCCACGGTGATTCGTCCCAGCGACAATCTGGAGCTCGACCTCGGTCTCGATTCCATGCAGCGGATTGAATTGCTGGTGGCGCTGGAGCAGGAACTGGGCGGCGATGTTGAAGAGTCGAGTCTGGCTGAAATCTACACCGTGCGCGAACTGGTGGACGCCATCCGCGAAAGCGCCGCAGCGGGAAAGACGATTTCCGGTTCTCGGGAACAACCTGCAGGCTGGAATTCCATCCTGCGAGAAGAAGAAGCGCCCACCGACCCGGAAGTTCTTGCCCTGGCCCGGCATGCCCCTGTCTACGAAAATTTTTTGTACGCCTTATTCCGCCTGGTGCAGATGGTCGCTTCCGACCGCTTTCACCTGCGGGTCAGCGGACTCGAGAAGCTTCCCCAGCACGGCTCGTACATTCTTTCCTCCAATCACCAAAGCTACCTTGATCCCATATTGATGGCATCGGTTCTACCCTCGTCGGTATTTCGCAATCTGTTTTCGGTGGGTACGAGCGAAATTTTTGGCTCCGGTTTTATGCGCCGCCTGGCGCGCTGGCTGCGCGTGATCGTCGTCGATCCGGATTCAAACCTGGTTCCTGCCATGCGAGCGGGCGCTTTCGGGTTGAGACACGGCCGCATCCTGATTCTCTATCCGGAAGGCGAGCGCAGCATTGACGGCACTCCCAGGATATTCAAAAAAGGTGCCGCGATTCTCTCCATTCACCTGCAGGTTCCGATCGTTCCGGTGGCCATTGAAGGTTTTTACGAGGCCTGGCCGAGAGGCAAGCCATTTCAGAAGTTCGCGCCGCTCCAGATCCAGTTCGGCGACCCTATCTATCCTCCGCCGGAATCTGAGGAGTCAGAGGGGGCTTACGAAAAGCTTACGGCGGAATTGAAGTCACGCGTGGTCGAAATGTGGAAGGGACTGCGCGGAGATCAGCAGTAGCGCGGGGTTCGCGCTATTTTGTAGCCGCGAGCGCTTTTTGACCGAAGGCTTTCACGAAAGCGTCCACAATCATCGAGTCGTATTTCCCATCGGAATCTTTTGCGATCTTCTCGACCGCCTGCGCGGAAGGTATTTTTCCCGCACCAGCGGCCTCGGCTTGGGCTTCGAACTTCTGGGCCAGATTCAGGATCTGCACTTCTACGATGGAGTCTGCAGGGGTTGCGCCGGTCTTGTTCAGCTCCTGTGCCGCCACCAGGATGGGAATGGCGCGGCGCAGCGATCCACCCATCAACTGAGCTTTGGTTGCGCCTCGATCCCCCGCCTTGCGCATGCCTTTTTCCAGCTCTTCCTCGGAAAGATTTGCGGCTTTGTAAAGAATTTCATTGCTGATGCCAATTTCGTTCACCTTGCTCAGCAAGGCCGCTGTCCTGAGATCTTCGGTGCTTTCCGGATCGAGCCCGAGTGCCTCGGCGATTTTGATGGCGTGGGACGAAAGACGAGAGGAGTCCGCCTCACCGTTTTTCTGATTGCAGAGGAATTGCTGCAGGATCACGAGCATCCCGTCATAGCCGTCCTTCAACTCTTTCAGGCTTTTCTGGTTGCGCTCGTAGAGCGTGCCCATGGCGTAGGCTGCAACCACCAGGACGCCACCCCACACAGCAATGTCGAACCAGCGGCTGTCGATCGGCAGATTCTCCGCCCGGCGATCAAACATTGCGGGATTCAAGTGCGTAAGCAGAACCACCAGGCAAACGCTGGCGAAGGCCGTGAGCGTGGCGTGGCGCCGTCCGAAATAGTAGGCCGAGTAAAGGGTGGGAAGAAAGTAGAACACCAGGGCCATGGCCTGGGACGCCACCAGAAAATGGATCATGGCGGCGATGACCACCAGGAAAAGCAACAGCACGAGTTCCTTGTTTATCTTGTGCACAGTTTTCCCAAATTCGACCCAAGCGTCAAGCGCCCGGACTCTCCCAGCGATCGTCCCGGCGGCCCCCAAGCTCATCTATGGTGGAACAAATACCCAGACCCTCAAAATTACCGAGGTTACTGACCTTCTGATCGGTTTCGGATTTTTTCACTTTGCCCGCGGATGGGTCTGGTCGTAGACGTGAAGCACGTGTTTGATAGAAAGCTGGGTATAGCGTTGGGTAGTCGAAAGGCGCTCGTGACCCAGCATCTCCTGAATGGCGCGAAGGTCGGCGCCTTCCTCCAGCATGTGGGTCCCAAAGGCATGACGTAGTGTGTGGGGGTGAACGTCGGGTGAGAGTCCTTTGGCCACGGCAATTTTCTTGATGATGCGTCCCACGCTGCGGGTGGTAAGCCGTCCGCCCCGCCAATTGATCAGTAACGCTGCAGTAGTCTTTTTAGTGTTTGCCAGCATCTGCTGACGAACCGGAAGATAGGCCGCGAGTGCGATTCTTACGGAGTCTCCAAAGGGAACATAACGTTCTTTCTTGCCTTTGCCGCGTATCAGGATGGCTTCGGCGCTTAGGCGGACGTCGTCGAGATTAATCCCGATCAACTCGGAATTCCGGATGCCGCATCCGTAAAGAAGCTCGAGCATCAACCGGTCACGTTCGGGAAACGCAGCAACCTCAGGCATTTTCCCGTCGAGCACGCTGTTCATTTCCTCAATGGTTGGGACTCGGGGAAGCTTTTTAGGAAGTTTCGGCGTGGAGACCAGGGCCGCCGGGTTCTGCTCGACTACTCCCTCCTGAGCCAGCCAGCGATACAGCGACCGCAACGCCGCCAGCGAGCGTGCCACCGAAGTCTTTCCCAGCCCCTTTTCGTAGAGATGAGACAGAAACCCGCGAATGGTTACGTGGTCGATCTGCTTCCATCTCCGCGAGCCGGCGTAGGCGGCAAATTCATCCAGATCGCCACGGTAGGCCTTGATGGTGTGGACCGAGGCATTGCGCTGCCGCAGTGATTGCAGAAATTGATCGACGGCTTTCTCGACGACGGTGGCTTTGGTGGTGGCAGCCATAAACCGAACCCTACCACGGAGACACGGAGTCACAGAGAGATTCAATTCTTGATTTTGCTCCGCGACTCCGTGGCTCCGTGGTGAAGAACATTTTCCTACCGCGCCTTCGCCCTGGGATGATGTTTCTGATACACGTTCTTCAGCCGATCCAGCGCCAGGTGCGTGTACACCTGCGTGGTGGAAATATCGGCGTGGCCCAGTATGGTCTGCACCGTGCGTAGGTCAGCGCCATTCTCCACCATGTGTGTCGCGCAACTGTGGCGCAGCATGTGTGGGCTGGCACTGCGACCCGCGCCCGCGGACGCCGCGCGCACCATCTGCCAGACTCGCTGGCGGGTCAACTTCCCCGCGCCACGTCCGAGAAATAGAAGTGGCGAAGTCTTCCCTTTCGCCAGAATCGGGCGTGACTGTTTCATGTACTGGCTCAATGCGTCCTGCGCTCCTTTCCCCAGAGGAACGATTCGTTCCTTGTCTCCCTTGCCCCGCACCAGAACGTACCCGAGATCGAGCTTCAGGTCTTCGAGCTTGAGTCCGACGACCTCGGAGACCCGCAACGCCGCCGCGTAAAAGACCTCCAGCATGGCGCGGTCCCGCTCAGACATTGCGTCTGCTTCCTTGCGATTTAGAGCCGGGCGCGGGGGGGTCAGCATGGCATCTATCTCGTCGCGGGCCAGCGCCTTGGGCAAGACCTTCCACTGCTTCGGCGAGTCAATATTCAGCGTGGGATCATGCTCAATCAATTTATCGAGCAGGAGATAGCGATACAGATGCCGGAGCGCGGAGAGCTTGCGTCCCACTGACCGGCCGTCCACAGAATTGCCGAACAATTGCTGGATAAATCCACGCACGTGATCACGTCGCGCGTTGAGCAGAGTTCTCCTGTGCTTTTCCAGATACGCAACAAATTGCGTGATGTCCGTGGTGTACGCCGCGATCGTGAGTGTCCCCAGGCCCTTCTCAATCTTCAGGTAGTCGAGGAATCCTGAGACCACGCGGGCATTGGTCGCGGAGGGCATTGATCGATTATGCGCATTATCGGACGCTGAGGTAAGTAACCAGGCAAATGCGTTAGCTACAGACACAACGTAGCGCCGCCGTCCCGGCGGCTGTCGTGAGGGCGTCTCGCCCTCACATCCGAGGGCAAACCCTGCGCTGAGCCGGTCGCAGGGATGCCGGCGCTACCGTGCACCCTCTGTGGTTAAAGCACTTCTTTCAAAATCTCTACCGCATACAGCGCACCCTCCGGCGTTTCCTCGTGCTTGAAATATGCAAACACGTTTCGCGCCTGCCCGAGATGCTCACGGATGCGATCCACCATAGTGCGGCGCTCGTCGGGCGTGTAGGAAGGCTTGCGGTAGCGGTAGTAGCAGAAGTCCGCGGTGACAACGTCGGGCGTGGTGCGTTCTTCGGTTTCGGCAATGCAAAGCGCCCGGTTACTGCTCTTCAGTAAATTAAAGATTTCATCCGTCAGCCATGAAGGATGGCGAAACTCGAAGGCTGAGGGAACCGCGCGCGGCACGACCGCCAGGAATTCTTCCAGAAGTTTCGCGTCCGCTTTCAGATTCGGCGGCAACTGAAACAGAACGGGACCAAGTTTTTCGGCCCGGGCCAGCGGCTCGATCGTGCTCAGAAAACGTGGCACAAAATCAGCTGTCGCCTTAAGCCGCTTGATGTGGGTGATGACCTGGTGCGCCTTTACGCCAAAGCGAAAACCAGGAGGCGTCTCGGCAATCCACTTCTCGGTGGTGCTCTCCTTCACCAACTGCCGGAAGGTGAAGTTCACCTCGACGGTATTGAGTTGGGTGGCATAGTGTCGCAGGAAATTCTTCTGCGGAAGCTTGGCGGGATAAAAGTCCGGCTTCCAGCTGGGATAAGCCCATCCCGACGTGCCCACGTAAAGTTGCGCCATCTTTGACCTGCACGCTCTGACCTGTAAGCTCTGACCTTCAAACGCCTGGCCCGTAAACCGAGCGATTATATCTTGTGGCGTTTCCTGGACGCCGCTGGCCGCTTGCGTCCGGATTGAGCCTCTGTCTTACGACGACCGGCTTTAACCTCTGCCTGTGCCGACATTTCCAGGCCAGCTTTGGCCGCTGCAGGTTTGCCCGATGCGAGTCCTGCGAGCTTCGGCAACTTCTGCTTCAGCTCTAGAACCGGGGCGAACAGGTCTCCCATTTTGTCGACGCGCTTCAGGACCTGGTCGGCCTCAAAGACCAGCACGCCTGGATCCTTCTGCTTCAGCAAGTGCTCGACTTCCTCCCACTTCACTGGAGTTGATACCGTCGGATGTTCGCGCGCCCGCAGCGAATAGACCGCGATCGTCGTCTTATGGTCGTCGTTCTGGCTCCAGTCCACCAGTACCTTGCCCTTGCGCAGCTCCTTCTTCATATCCGACACCACCAGTTCGCGATGCTGGTCTTCCAGCAAACGAGCCAGCGCGTGAGCGAAGGGTTTGGTCTCTTCGTAGCTGGTCGGGGTGTTCAGCGGAACATAAATCTGCAGTCCCTTCGAACCGGATGTCTTGGGAAAGCTCTGCAACCCGAAGTGCTCGAAGATTTCGCGCAGCCACAGCCCCACTTGGCAGCACTGCACAATGTTCGCGGGCGGCCCGGGATCGAGGTCGAAAACCATCTCCGTCGGACACGTGATGTCCTTGGCCAGCGCCAGCGACGGATGCAGTTCGAGCGCCGCTAGATTTGCCAGCCATATGAGTGTCGGAAGAT
>CAZGSU010000035.1:0-15873 GCA_964528615.1 uncultured Acidobacteriaceae bacterium
GAGACAAGCCGAGGGCATAAATTTCCGGAGTTGTTTCATTCCCATTAATGAACTCATAGCTGCCTCCGGCGTCGTGAACCGTCCCTAACGCGATCATTCGCAGGACTAGTCCGACCGAGGGTGCTTTCGTGTCGTGTATGCCGCTCGTGTTAGTTATCGGACTCGAAAAAAGTTAGTGCTTGTCCTGATCTGGGTGGTCATGGCGCCACTTAAAATAGTCTTTCTTTTCTCCACGAGTTGTTTTCGCGAAGTCGCGATCTCTCTTGTGGTTCTCTGTCACGTATTGGTGGTACACCTGGTCTTCATTCTGGTTCCACTCGTGATAGTCACGAGCGTCTTTGTCGTAGTACCGCTTGCTCTGGTTGTCTGTACGGTGCTCGTCAGCTCTCACCGAAACTGAGCCAGCCAATGCTGCGCTCAGGAAAAGTACGGTCAGATAGCGATTCATGTGGTCCTTTTACTCCAGCTTGTAAGATAGCAGGCCAGTGTCCAGAGTTCTGTTCACAATTGCTCACACCCGGCGAGAATACTCAGTGGACCGGATTGAAAGTCACTTGCCGGGCGCGCACGACGAAACGTTTCGGCGCGTGCCCCACAAAGTAGAAGGGATAGCAAGTGACCAGGGTCAGGGTATTCTCACCCGATGAGGGAGCGAGGACGGAAACTTCCTCAGGATTGACGACCGCGAACGAAACCACCCGATAGGTGTATGTGTTGCGCAACGTCTTTCAGACTGCGGAATAAGTTGTCGCGGTGCGCAGCTAGCCATTGCCTGTCTCGGCCGGCATGGCGATCGAGGGGATATGTCCCACGGCCAAGCCGAGGGTTCGATCATCGATGCCCTCCTTGATCATTGCGGAAATGCCCAGCCGGTCCGAAAGGGAATCCACCAGCACCAACACATTTGTCCCTGGCTGCAGGGCGACCACGTGGCCGTCGTTACAGCAGGACGGCACTTGAGCCGGCTCGTTGAGAGTAATAACGGTTTTCTTGTCCCACTGGTCGGTTTGACCGGCGGCGTGACGGCTGCTGCGATCAGCGCGACGCCGAACAGAAATGATGCCTTGTGGGTAAACATGCAACCTCCTTAGATTGGTGGTCGGCTAAAGAAGGGAATGCTCAGATCAGGCTGACTTAGTTCAGAGGACCCGCAGAGTGGGCGGTAGCGCTCAGTCGTTAACTATGCTAGGTTAAGATTGTTTACTTGTCAACAGAAATATGCGATATTTGACGTGCTACTTAATCTTATTGAGTTAAGCAAAACGAGGTAGAGGCGAAATGGACGTTGCTCTGGTCATTAGCCGGCGTCTGAAGCAATTGGGACTGGACCAGAAGGGTCTGGCAGCCGCTGCGCAAGTCACGGAGTCGTACGTTTCGCAGCTGCTGGCGAGAAAAAAGACTCCTCCCGCGCCCGATCGCACCGATATCTACGAAAAGATCGGCGAATTCCTGAAGCTGCGCAGCGGCGAACTCGCCAAACTCGCGGACCTGCAGCGCAAGGAAGCGCTGAGGATGAAAGTGGCCGATCCGCCCAGACCCTTGTTTCGCGAAGTTCGCGAATTAATTCTGCTCAAGTGCAATCCGCGCAAACGAAAACAAGTGCGCGCGATCTTTGAGAAGGAACCCTTCGGTGAAGTCGAACGCCTCATCACGCAGAAGGTTTTGGATGTAGCCAAGGGAGTGGCCAAAGAAGAATTGGATAGTGAAAACTGGCTCCGCCTGGTGGCTCGGCTCAGCAAACAAAGCTATGAACAGACGCGGGTCATGATCCTTCAGTTTCTGGATACAGATATCTTCCATGTATCTGTCGAAAACTGCGTCTCGTTTCTCGATCCCCTGATCGAGTCCTGGGACATTGACCTCGAGAATTTTGGTGTGGAGATTGTCCTGAACCGCAGGCTGGCCCTGAAGCGCAGCAAGAAATTTGAGTTCCTGGAAAGGACACCGGAACCGCCAGCCGAGCCCGAGCTTGGTCTGGCAGAGTTCCTCAAAGACGCCTCCCTCAGCGGCGATGCCACCAAGGAGGAAGTCGAATTTCTCAAGAGGCTAAGGTTCAACGGACGGCGGCCTACGCCCCTATACTATTACCGCGAGCTGCAAAATCTCAGGGACCCGCTTCATTTCCGGCACGCTCCGGACGAATCAGCAGATATGGAGCGCGCCAAATAGCCGGCCGTCAAGAACGGGAGAGTGTTCCATGAGTACCGAACCGAGTGGCGCGAGCAGGAAGCTCCGCACTCACACCGCTGCGCGCTGGTCCCTCATCATGGGAGCCTTGCTCGCGCTCATCCTCGCTGTTGCGGCGACTCTGCTGTTTCTCAAGTGGCCGTTTACACGGCAGGCTGTTACCGCCGCACTGCAGGACCGGTTCGCCAGGACCGTCGAAATCCGCAATTTCCGCAGCACCTACTTTCCGCCTGGATGCATCGCGGAAGAAGTCCGTTTCCTGCAGCGGAAACACAAGGAGCTTCCACCGCTGATCACGGTTCGCACGCTGATTGTTCAGGCCAGCTACTCCGGCATGCTCAGTTTTCACAAGCGCGTCGGTCAGGTCCAAGTGATTGGGTTGCATGTACTGGTTCCTCCGAAAAGTCCCCACGGGCCTTCCGACAGCGTGATGCCATTGACGGACAGCAGTTCGAACAACACTCTGGCCATCGCCGAGATAAGAGCGGATGGCGCGGTGCTGGAGTTCATGCCCAGCGGGCGCGACAAAGAACCGTTCAAGCTGGAGATTCATCAACTCATCCTCGACCATGTAGGAGGGAATGGGCCGATCTTCTATCGTGCAACTTTGCTAAACACAGAGCCGCCAGGCGAAATTCGCTCAACCGGCCAATTCGGTCCCTGGAACTCGGAGGCG
Organism: uncultured Acidobacteriaceae bacterium; assembly: GCA_964528615.1. Taxonomy (GTDB): domain Bacteria; phylum Acidobacteriota; class Terriglobia; order Terriglobales; family Acidobacteriaceae; genus JAIQFF01. The sequence goes on from CAZGSU010000035.1 coordinate 2,864, forward strand.
CCGGGCAGTACGCCAGTTTCGGGTTCCTACACTTTTGACAACGCGAATCTGGGTGTCTTCGAAGGCATCGCCGGAACCCTGTCCTCTCACGGTAAACTCGGCGGCACGCTTGACCATATCGAAACCGATGGCGCGGCCGACGTGCCAAACTTCCACGTTTCCGGCAGCAGCCACATCGTTCACTTATCAACCGAATTCCGGGCAGTGGTTGACGGGACGAACGGGGACACCCAACTTCAGAACGTCCGATCACACTTTCAGCGAACTACGATGCTCTCGACCGGCGGGGTCACGGGCCAAGCTGGCCAACAGGGAAAAACGGTAGCGCTTGAGATGACCGTGAAGGACGGCCGCATCGATGATCTCCTGAGCCTCATTACGGAGGATAAGGTTCCTTCGATGACGGGCAGCGTTACCTTGTATGCCAGAGTCAAAGTGCCGCCGGGACCGTTGGGATTTCTGAAGAAACTAGATCTTGAAGGCGACTTCGGCGTGGGCAATGAACGCTTCACCAACGCGGAGGTGCAAGTGCCCCTCAACCGGTTGACCGAGAGCGCCCACGGAAAGAACAAGAAGCAGGAAGCCGAAGATCCTGAAACTGTGCTCTCGAATCTCAAGGGGCACGTCTCCGTGAAAAATGGGATTGCCACCTTGTCTGATGTATCTTTCACCGCCCCGGGCACGCTCGCTGAGATTCGTGGCACGTATAACTTGCTGGACAAGACCGTGAACCTGCAGGGAGTCTTGCACACGAATGGAAAGTTATCCGACGCCGCGTCCGGATTCAAAGCACTCGTGCTGAAGGCCGTCGTTCCGTTCCTGAAGAAGAAGACCGTAACGATAGTGCCATTCACCGTCACCGGCACTTCTATGAAGCCGTCATTCGCATTGGATCTCGACGCAAAACGGACGCTCTAAGTACGCCCCTAGGGATGCCATGCCAGCGAGATTCGGTAGCCGCCCCCCGGCTGCAATTCCGGTATCACCTGAGGATGAGCGATTGCTTTGAGCGTTGACTGCCTGCGGGCGGCGTCCTGGTTCGTTTGGACGACATACGTGCCTATGAACCATCCCATGGCTCCAGCCGCCACGACATCAGAGGCGAAATGCTGCCGGGCACTGAAACGAGCTGCGCCCACCAGCGTAGCGAGTCCATAGGCGATCACCGGCACCATTTTCTTGTTCCGGTACTGGTGTGCGACTACCGAAGCCAGGGCGAAGGCCGCCATGGTGTGGCCTGACGGGAAAGAATCGCCGCCGTGGAAGAATTGCCCATGACCGCCGTCGTCCAGCGGCCGCTGCCGCTGGGTAGCGAGTTTGAGGACCTCGAACACCACCAGTTCATCGACCAGCGCCTGCGCGCCGAGCAGCCCTGTCTCACGCGCCTTGGCGTTATCCGTAAGAACGCCCCCCAAGTAGAACGCCGCGGTCGCCGGAATCACGGTGTACGCGGCGCCCACATTCGATACACGCGCGCTGAACGTCGCCTGGTCATTTGTATTGGGAAGTTGTCGTGAGGTCCAGTGATCTGTAGCGATCAACGCGCCTGTAGCGGTACCAAACAGGAGCCACCACTTGGCATCGCTGCGCTTCATATGAAAGGGACTGGTCCAGATTTCTTTTTGGTCGAGCCAGATGTTCTTGGCGAACTTTTTGCCAAGCGGTTTCAGAGGCTCCGCCTCAATCGAGTAACGCGCCTCTTCCCTCGGTGTTAGTGAGTTGGAAGCATCACCCGCGCTTGTCTGTGCTTGCGCAGCCGTACCCGACACCAGACAGCATGCCAGCAAAGCCAACGCGGGTAATTGAATGGCGATCATTGGGTAGCGAGATCCCGGAGGACGTGAACCGACGCAACTGATGCCGGCTGTGGCAATTGGTAGTCCGAATAAGTAAGAATCCTGTTGATGTCGTAACTCTTTACGAAAAGGATCTTGGCGCTCGCTCGTAACTCGATGCGCATCGGCATCCAGATGCCGTCATCGAAGCGAGTTTGCACCATGGTAATGTGCGAGCCGCGCAACACGCGCGCCAGGAATAGTCCCATCGAGAACGGCTGGGTCACGTCCCCCTCGACCTTGACCCACCCGAAGTCCTGTTTGTCGACCCAGAGCTTACCCTCCACCCTGCACATCAGCTTGCCGTATTTTCCGCGCGGGCGATAGCCAGGTCGCGGCGTAGCTCGAAGCACGTAGGCTGGCCTTAGGTTGACTACCTCTTCACCGACGAGCTGGAAATTGAAGCCCTCGAGCACTTCCCGGATGAACGACCTGTTCTCCTGCTGCTCCCGCAGTCTCGCAACCCGCTCTAGCCGAGTCTCGCGCAAGAGTTTATCGAGCTTCTCCGCCTGCTTCCTTTGGTCCTCGGCCAATAGAGGCCGTCCGTTGCGTGTCACGAGCTGCTCAAACGGGGCCTCGCCGACAAAAATGATTATCGAATCCTCGACATCTTCCGACTTCACCCGACCGTCTGAGTCCAGGCGCCGGTCCTGGTCATGTTCGGCATATACGTAATGGTCCCGCGCCTCCCAGCTCCGCTCGGTCGCTGCGATCGACCGTCGCATGATCTGGCGGCCGTCCAGCACACCCACAGGATTCTGAGGTTTATCTGGAGAGGAATCGTGGCTTTGAGCTAAGAGCGGGATCGAAGCTGCGAAGATGATGGCGAGCGTTTTCATTGTGAATTTACTCCATTCCGCTTGGGAAAATACCCCCCAGCTGCCTTGGCCTTTGACATGTCGAGCTGTCGTCTGAGAGTCCGCCACCTATCAACGTGGATTAATGCATTCGATAGCTGGTTACGCTCCCCCACATTCCCACTGCCTTCAATACCCAAACCACAACGGCGACCACAACGACCACGTTCAAAATTGACTTGATGCTGGAGGCCATCGGGATGAAACTGTTGATCAGCCACAGCACTACGCCGATCACGACTAACACTACAACGATGTTTAACAACGGCATTTTAATTCTCCTGATAACTTACGTAGCACTCTACTGGCCACTCGTACCGTAATCTCTTCACGGCCAGCTCAAGTCCGCAAAAGGGAATTAGGGTGTTTCAGACATGAAAGATGATCGGGGGACGTCGGCGCATCGAACCAACTTGAGCACGAAGAAGCGCGCCCGCCGTGCGATCTAAGCGGTTCGAGATCTGCGCCGATAGACGAGCGCTACCGGCATGATCGCAGCCAAGAGAAGCCAGGAAGTGAATCGCGGCTCGGGCACGGCTGAGGCTGAAACCTTGTCGTCACTTTGGTCGCCAAGCGAGAACGCTTCCTTCCTGACCTTAGTGTCTTTTCCTGCGACCGACAAAACGAACTCATCCTTTTCGTGCACGAACGGGTTATACGAGGCGCGCTCCTCTATCGACGCGTTCGCCGTTGCGCCAACCAGGGTTTGAGTCCGAACCGTTGGATCACCGGCCAAGCTGTTCAAAGGCTGCTTACTCCCAGAGTCTGCAAAGGTCCAGGCGATCAGATCGGAGTCCGGCGAAGTGGAATGGCCCATGGATACTGCCCGGCCTCCACTCTGAACATCGCTAATCGTGCCCATCGAGTCTTTTCCAGAACCCCAATTCTTGACGGTATCGAGCCTGAAGAACTCCTCGTTAACGTCCCGCCCAACGCTCTTCATCTGGGCGGTGGTCAAAAGGTTCAACAGCTCAGTCGTAAGCGTGCCAGCACGAGTGGTGACCGTGGCCGAGGAATCCACCGGCCCTCCGCCCGAGTTGGCCTCGCCGGGGATCGCGGAAACTTCAATCGTATGGGCCTCTAAGAGTGCGGGTGTGAAGGCAAGAATCGTAGATGTAGAGAGAAGCAGGAGTCGACAGAGAAATACGCGGCTCGCTGCTGTTCGAAGTGTAAATAATCTCACAGGACCTCCCAGGTCTTGCGTTGCAACAGAGCAATTCGCGCACCACTCAAACGACCCGGCCAAAGGAAAGAGACGTCAGCCCTGCTTCCAAAGGAGCAATTTTCGCTAATACAGGGGCTACTCGGTTCTTCCCTTAGGCCGCGGGGTAGAGGATAACAAATAGACTGTTGGCAGTCTGTTCAAAAGTGCTCACAAGGCCAAAGTGGGCCAGCCGGCGCGCGGAGAAATCAATTTGGCAGTGAAACAGACGATGATGCCGGCGCGCCACGGCTGATCGCGGGAGACAGCCAACAGGGGGTTGCCGAACCGGTAGTGCAGAATAACCTGCCCAGGCACGGTGTGCGCCCCTAGTTGCGCTGGTATAAATTCCCATCGCCGCGCGTCGAACACGGCAATGCTCGCCAGACTGCTGTCCACTTTGTTGTAGTCCGAAAGCAACTCCGCGTAAGTCACTTTTCCCGATTGGTCGACGTAGGCTCGTACATCCAGCGGCACCTCTGATTTCAAGGTTTGACGCAATTCTGCAGGCACTGCCGGAGCTGTCTCACGGACCGGCCTGGGTGGCAGGAACTCAGTCGTCCGGTGCAGCCTTCGCCACAGGGGCATCTTTCCGACGATGCGGCCTAACCGCGATTCCGGGACTGCTTCGACCGTCACGGTTGAGTATGGCTCGAGCGCCACCTGAGGGACGGGACTGATCGCGGTGGAAAGCATTGGCTGCTCGCTGACCACTGGAAAGGAAATGTGGTGAACCGGAAAAGTCGGGATGAGTGGTGATTCTTCTATGACAAAGGTGGGAACGCTGCTCGACTCGATCCGAGCGTTGTCGTTGCCGCTCGCATCTTCCGATTCAGGGGATTCAATGCTTTCGCGCGCCTTCTGGATTTTATTCAGCCGCTTGTGGGAAGCCGTTCTGTCGGCCTGTTGCGGAGGGCGAGTTGGATCTTCTGCGGGTTGTAGCAGAGGAGTCGCATTGTTGCCGCAGACAGCGTCACCACTCTTCCTCCCGGGCGTTGTGATCTCAAAGCTAACATCCTTATTGACAGGCCAATAGAACAGCTTGCCGGCACGCAACTGGCTTGCATCCAGGATCACACGCCGGTGGATGCTGCCGTCGGCAATCCACAGGACACCGCACTGTGCGTCTTGAATTGCCGGCGCCTCACGATCCCAGTCCAGGCCTAACCGATCGCCCTCTGCAACCAAGGTGAACCTTAAGGTCCGAGCCGGTTCAACCCTTGCCGCAGGCGCAGGAACCCGTCGCGTCGAAAGCAGAAGCACCGGGACGACCACAACCACAGCGATTGTGACGGAGAACCACTTTACCGCCCGCCGGGAAAGACGCGCGAATGGATACACTTTCAAGATCGATTTGCCTCGCTGAAAGGCTGACGCTATGTAGTTCCAGCGCTGGAGCATACATCCTCACAGTCTGCGGTCGCGATACTACCGCTGCGTTGCTTGGGCATCTGCCGTTTGCGAGCTTGGAGCTGCCGGCTGCCCCTGAAATATCCGGCTCCGCAGTTCGCGCATACGTTGGCGCCGCGCTATTTTCTGCTGACGTAGCCGGCCGAAGCGAGCTTTGTCTCCATTGCGTGCTGACATGAAAGCCTCCATTTCAGACAATTGATCTGCGTCCTTGAAACACCCGGAACAACAGGACAATCAACGCGAGCAACAACAAAACGTGAATGACGCCTCCCATCGTGTAGGAGGTGACCACTCCCAGCGCCCACAAAACGAACAAAATCACAAAAATCGTCCAAAGCATATTTCTGCCTCTCAAAGATCAAAATTGTTCTTTCCCGAACAGTACTTGCAATAGCGGGTCCAAACAAAGGTGTTGTAGGCCGGGAAGCTGCGGCCGATGAAAGCTAAGATCACGGAGCTGACTTGCTCCAGGAGGAGATGCAATACCTGCACCTGCATGTGCTGAATTTGCTCTTACTCAGATTTCGCGGGTTTGCTTAGACGATCCCGCACTCGCAACTGTACCCGTTGCCCTGAATTACGAAGTGCACGGACTGGTGACGAACGTGCCAATAGAGAGTAATGAGGCTACCATGCGAGAGATAGAACGAATCATCCTACTGATCGGCGTCTCGGCGGCGTTTCTGGCTGCGCAGACGGATCCGCCTGGCAGGGCAGGACGGCTCAGTTACGTTAACGGCCCGGTGTCCCTTCAGCCTGCGGGCGTCACCGATTGGGTGGATGCTACCATCAATCGCCCGCTAACCACGGGTGACCACATCTGGGTCGGCGATGGCGGGCAAGCGGAGATTCATGTCGGATCGATGGCACTGCGTTTGAATTCCGATACCGCGTTCCAGTTTCTAAATCTGGATGACCAGACGATGCAGATCCAGCTGTCGCAAGGTACGCTGACGGCCCGCGTCAGGAATTTCGGGCAGGGGCAAAATTTCGAGATCGATACGCCCAGCCTGGCTTTTACACTGCTGCGTCCTGGAGAATACCGGATTGGCGCCGATCCCAACGCACAGACCACTACGATCACGGTTCGCGACGGAGACGGTGAGGCGACAGGCGGAGGACAGACGTTTCCCATCCACGCGCACGAGCAGGCCATCGTGACCGGCGGGGATCAGATCACGTACGACGTAGAACCCGCTCCTGGACCTGATGCATGGGACCAGTGGAGCGCTTCGCGTGACCTGAGGGAAGACCGATCGCCATCGGCGCGCTATGTTTCCCGCGAAGTTCCCGGTTATGAAGACCTCGATCAGTACGGCGAGTGGTCGAATCAGCCAGGGTACGGACAGGTCTGGCGTCCCAGCAGAGTTTCTGCGGATTGGGCGCCCTATCATGACGGGACCTGGGCTTGGGTGGCGCCGTGGGGTTGGACTTGGGTGGATGACGCTCCGTGGGGATACGCGCCCTCGCACTATGGCCGCTGGGCTTCTTTCGGTGGTGGTTGGGGATGGGTGCCCGGACCGTTGAACGTGACGCCATGTTATGCGCCGGCACTGGTGGGATGGATTGGCGGAGGACCTGGCTTCAGCGTGGGATTCTCCTTCGGGAATGCCGCAGCGGTAGGGTGGTTCCCCCTGGGACCGCGCGATCCTTACTTCCCTGGTTATCACAGCAGCCAAGGTTATTTCACTCGCGTGAACAATACCAACACGACGATCAATAACACTACGATCAACAACTATTACAACGACAGCAGGAACTCCAATAACACCATCACAAATGTGAAGTACGTGAACCAGAACGTTCGCAACGCCGTGACGGCAGTTCCGCAGAACACGTTCGCCAGCGGCCGTCCGGTGGCCCAAAATGCGCGGGCGGTACCGGCTTCTCAACTGGCCTCTGCACATTTCGTGACGGTTCCGGCGATCGCACCGCAGCAGGCTAGCGTGCTTGGCCCTAAAGGAGGCACGGCAGCCAGCGCTCCACGCCCTCCCGCCGCTGCATTCAGCCGGCCGGTGGTCGCACGTACTGCTCCTCCGCCACCGCCGGTTTCCTTCGCACGGCAGCAAGCCACGCTGGCCCAGAATCCGGGCCGCCCGCTCGCGCCAGCCGCCGTCCAGCAGACGCGACAAAGCGCGCCAGCCCTGAGTTCTTCGGTTCGCGTCGTAGACATGAGCAAGGTGCAGCGCGTTCTGCCGAAACTTGGCGCCGGGCCCCAGGGCGGGCATCAGGCGACATCCTCCCCGGGGGCGCCTGCTACGCCCAACGCGCCTGCAACCAGCGCCACCGCGAAGCCTAATACTCCTTGGTCGGCGCCGGTCGCGCGGCCGGGATCGCCGCAGCCCACTGCCAGCGCACCGCAGCGAAACACGCCCCCGACAAACGTAGCGCAGCGGCCTAGCGCACCTTCACCTGCTGCCACCGCTAAGGCGAATGATCGGTGGTCAGCACCGGTCGCAAAACCAGGATCGCCGTCGCCCACAGTCAACACACAGCAGCAGAACACGCCGGCGGAGAGAGCGCAGAGGCCCAGTCCTTTTCCGCCGTCAGCGGGAAACAGTCGTCCGAGCACGCCTGCACCTAATGTCCGTGCAAAGCCGAATGATCGCGGGCCGGCTCCGGTGGCGAGGCCGGTAGCTCCGCCGCCTACTGCCAACACACGGCAGCAGAACACGCCGCCGCCGAACGTTGCCCAGCGCCCGAGTGCGCCTCCACCGAATCGCCAACAGCCTGCACAGACCTATAGGGCTCCGGCACCGGCACAGCCGAACCGGCCGCCAGAGCAACATGCGCAGGTGCAACGGCCTCAGGTCGAAAGACCTCAGCCCGAACCCCGAGTGCAATCGGCCCCCGCACAGTCGAAGCCTCAACAGCCGAAACCCGAGAAGAAGCAGGGGTCTGATCAGAAGCCTGGAGGGAGATAGAGCAACGGATCTCTGCACCCGGATCTCGCAGACTTTGGAGAGAGGCCTCCGATTGCTGGAGGCCCATCTCCACGCGGGCTCGTGATTGTGTTCCCGTGCGCTATTCGAACAAATCTGGATCTGTTGGTGGAAGAGTGAAGTAGAACGTCGAGCCCTGGCCGGCTGCCGATTCCACCCAAATTCGCCCGCCGTGGCGCTCGATAGCCTTCTTGCAGAATGCGAGTCCCAGTCCGGTCCCGGGGTTTTCTTTTCCGTGTAGACGTTTAAAGACGCCGAAGATGCGTTTGTGGAATGCCGGATCTATGCCAGGACCATTGTCGTGGACGGAAAATACCCATTCCAGATTCTCTCGCTTGGAAGAAATGTGGACGTGCGGATGGGGCGAGCCACAGTATTTGACCGCATTTCCGATGAGGTGCTTCAGGACATTTGTAAGGATCTCCGCGTCTCCCATTACCACGGGCAATGGATCATGTGTAATTACTGCACTTCCATCGTTTAGCTGCTTGTCTATCGAGCGCAGCAAAACGGCCTCCATGTCCGTCGGGGACGGCCGACGGTCGCCGGCATCGGTAACCGCGTACTCCACCATGTCGGTCAGAAGTGATTGCATTGTGGCAACGCCGTCCCGCATGTGGCTGAGGCATCGATCGGCGTCAGAATCCAGACGGCCGCTATAGGTTGCGGCCATCAGTTGGCTATTCGCAGCTACGTCGCGGAGAGACTCGCGCAGGTGGTGAGCCGCGATCGACACGAACTCTTCGAAATCCGCGTTCGCTTGCTTCAACTGCTTCTGTAGCTGGAGGCAACGCTCTGTTTCCGCGTCGAGGGCCTGGTGCAAACGTGCGCTCTCGTTTTCCGGGAGGTTTCGATCGGAGCTATCCATTTCGGTACAAGTACCGCGCGGGCCGGGCCTCATTGCGTTGTGACAACCTTTGCCAGCATTCGGCCCGTCGCGATGTTGCGGGCAGAAATAGTGAATTTAAATGTAGCGCCTTGGCCGGTTTCCGACTCCACCCAAATCCGTCCGCCGAGCTGCTCGACCACCTTCTTGCAAAGCGCAAGTCCAAGACCCGCGCCGGGAATCTCCGGTCCATGCAAACGCTTGAACATGCCGAAAACGCGCTCGGCATCCTTCGGATCGATACCGATTCCGTTGTCCCGCACCGAGATCAGCCACCCTTGCGCATCCGTTTGAGCCGTGATATGGATTCTCGGCGTTTCTTCTCTTCTGTACTTGATCGAATTGGCGATGAGGTTCTGAAAAACCTGCCTGAGCATTACCTGGTCAGCCACCACTGTAGGCAACGGTTCGGATGTGACGATAGCGCCACTCTCGGCAATGATCGCTTCGAGGTTGGTCAGCGTCTTGACGAGGACGTCGTTGCAGTCGACGGGTCCAAGGCTGTCCTGCCTCTGCTCAGTAGTCTCCCAATAAGTCAGCAGAGCTTTGAGCAGAGCTTCTATTCTCAGAGCCCCCTCCACCGAATACCCAATAAATTTATCCGATTGCTCGCCCAGCTTTCCTTGATGTTCCCGTGCCAGTAGCTGAGTGAAGTTCACCACCATCCGCACCGGTTCCTGGAGGTCGTGCGTGAGCGCATACCCGAAATTCTGAAGCTCCGCATTTGTCGCCTTAAGCGCGTCCTCTGCCAGTTTGCGGTCGGTCGTATCCTCAATCGCTAGGAGAATGGTCCGCGCTTGCGCATTCGCATCGAAGACCTCACGAGCATTCAGCAGCATCACTTTCCGTCCAACGCGCGTAAATTCGTGCACGACCTCGAAGTCGCGGAAGGCGGAGTGCGCGGGGAGAATGTTATCCAACAGTTCGCGCAGTTTCGGGATGTTCCACTGTCCCTCTCCCAGGTCGTAGATAAGGCGATCCTCGGTCTCCTGCGGGGTGGCCTGAAACGTTTCATAGAACGCCTTGTTGGCGCTCACGACTCTCAAGTTGTGGTTCAGAATCACGAGAGGCTCCCGGACCGTCTCCACAATAGCCTCGGCGAAGTCCAGGCCGCGTTTCGCCGCATCAATATCGATGAGCATCACCACGGCTCCGTCGACTTTCCCATTCGATCCAGCCGATGGCAATATGCGGAGCGAGTACCAGTGCCCGTGTGCATCCCGGATATTGAGTGGCTTTCGATTACCGCCCTCCATGGCATCCAGCAGCAATTGCTTTAGATCGGGAAGTTCAATGTGAGGCTGAAGGTCAGTGATCAATCGCCCCGCATCGGCAGGGATGAGATTCAACATGGGCTCGATGGTTCGCGTGAAGCGACGAATGCGCAGATCCTTCCCAACCATGACGAGCGGGATGTTGATGCTTTCCAGAAGATTGGTCAAATCCCGGTTGACCTGGCTCAATTCCGTGTTACTGGTTTTGAGCTCTTCGTTTAGCGTATTCAATTCTTCGTTGGCGGATTCCAACTCTTCTTGGGCGGTTTCCAGTTCTTCACTGCCCGCCTGTGCCTCTTCGCTTGCGGACTTGAGCTCTTCGAGGGCGCTTTTCTTTTCGTCGATGATCGATTGCAGATACTCCTTGGTGGCCGCAAGCTCCAGGCGCAGCCGGGCGCCCTCTCCGTGGTCGTGCCCGGGTCCTTTGCGCTTCGCCGCGGCAGCCTTCAACTTTCCCGGCTCTGGTTTAGTCGCCGCCGCAGAGTCCTCGAACAGGATTAAGAAGTAGCGTTCCTTAGAAGAAGAGGACTCCCGGAGCGGAATTACCTTGATCTTGACTTCGATGAACTGTCCGTTACTGTCGAGCCGCAAGCCATCCTCTTGGGCCACGGCGTTACCTTGCCGGGCGGTTTGGATCGCCTTGTTCAGGCCCGCTATCATGCCTTCTCGCACCATTTTCAGAACATTACGGCTTAGCTCTCCCGTCGGCAGCTCGAGGTAGGGGCCCGTGCGTCCCCGGACCTGAACGATGTTCGTGGCATCGTCAATGACGACGCCGGCAGGTGCGTATTCCGCCAGCGCCAACCGGTCGGCTTCTCTCTGCACATCTCGGATGTCTGTAGCAACCCACTCGCGGAGCTCCACCCGGCCCCCGGTGCGGCGGGCTTCGCCAAGCGCGGGAGGCGACGTGCCAGTGGCTGCCAGCGGGCAGAAGATTTTGTGTTTCTTGTCGACTTGATGAAATAAATCCGAAAGTGTGCCGATGTTTTCCGACGGACCCAGCACCAGGAAGCCCGCCGGCTTAAGGGCGTAATGGAGTGTCGACAGCACCTTGCGTTGCATTACTGCTCCAAGGTAGATCAGCACGTTACAGCAACTGATGAGGTCCAACTTGGAGAAAGGCGGATCGCACGCCAAATCGTGCCTGGCGAAAACGCATACATCACGAATGCTCTTCGCGATCTGGTAGCCGCGTTCCGACCTCGTGAAAAACCGCGCTAACTGCTTCGGTGAGATAGGACCCAGTGCCGCGGGTGTGTATGTGCCCGCGCGGGCCTTTTCGATTGCCGTTTCGCTGATATCCGTGGCGAAAACCTGGAACGGAACCGTTGACGCCGCCTCGTCCAGGAATTCCATCATGCTCATGGCGATCGAATAAGCTTCCTCCCCAGTGGCGCACCCCGGCACCCATATCCGGATGGGATCTTCGGACACCTGATTCGCAACAAGTGCGGGAAAAATCCTATTCTTCAATTCCTGGAAGACCGCGGGCTCCCGAAAAAATGCAGTGACCGTGATAAAAAAGTCTTCGCGCAGCGCGTTTGCTTCCCTGTGGTTCTGTTCGAGATCCTCGATGTAGTCTTCCAGCCTCTCGAATCCGCCGAGAGCCATGCGCCGCTTGATACGCCGCTTGATGGTGCTGTTTTTGTAGTGGGTAAAATCCACTCCGGTGGCGCTCCGCAACAGCCGAAATATCTTGCCCAGTTCGGCATCTGCCTCGTGCGATGGCTTAATCGCTTGCTGAGCATCGAGCGTGAGGTAAGAATGGGGCGCCATGGTCGCAAGTTGCCGGGCGATACCGGCTGGCGGCAGCACAAAATCTACGCCACCGGATGCGATGGCGCTTCCCGGCATGCCCTCAAACTTCGCTGAGCGTTTCTCCTGAGCAAACGTGATGCCACCTTCCGCCTTTATCGCCTGAAGGCCAAGCGTCCCATCCGATCCGGTTCCCGACAGAACGACGCCGAAGGCTTTGCTGCCGCGATCTCCCGCCAGCGCGCGTAGAAAAGAGTCGATTGGCATGTTTCGACCGCTATCCGGACGGGGCGGGGTATGCAGGACTCCACCGGAAATGCCTAAATTACATCTGGGTGGAATCACGTAAACGTGATTGGCTTCAACGCGCGTGTCGCCCGCTACTTCGGCAATTGGCATCTTGCTTACTTTGGCAAGCAACTGAGTGAGATGGCTATCGTGCTTCGGGTCAAGATGCTGAATCAGTACGAATGCCATGCCGGTGTCGTCCGGCAGATGGCTGAGCAACTCCGTGAATGCCTCCAGTCCACCGGCGGAGGCTCCTATACCAACAATTGGGGATGGACCGTTTACCATCGGGGTTGGACTTTTGACCGGCAACGCGGAAACAGGCTTCAGGTCAGATTCCGCGCCATTCTTCCGCGCCTTGGCGGTGCTGCGGTTTCGGAGTAGCGCGTTCGGCATGCGCGGCGCACGCACGGCCTTGCTTGCCGGACGTCTGCCAGCGTTCTTCTTTGCCACACACCACCCATACCTTTCGCGTCGTCAGACTCACTGCACGCGTCGTGCCAGTAGAGCGCCTCTGACTGCCCACGTGCTAGTCCGCGCAGCAGCGGCCCTTGGCTTG
>CAZGSU010000036.1:0-8879 GCA_964528615.1 uncultured Acidobacteriaceae bacterium
CTGTAGTAGTTCCATGCTCAGAACAGAGCATTTCGGATCAGAACCGATCAACATGATCAGCTTGTAACCGGTTGAGAAATCAGATAAAGTAGAAAATTTTCCAAACGGTTCAGAACCCTACCGGGTACTCAAAATCCGCCGCGCAACGAACACCTTTCTTTGCTACTCGATTCTGTCCCGCTTCGCCAGGTTGTGCCGTTCACACAAGATCTGAATGTTCTTGGGATCTTTCGAGGAGCCCCCTTTCGAGTATGGGATGATGTGATCAAAGTGGAGATGTGAGGTCGCACTACAGTCAATGCACCGGCCTTGATCTCGCTTCCACACTTCCAGCTTCACCCAACTAGGAATCAGCCGATCATCTTCCAGTGTCTTTGAGGCCAGTGGCGCTTCCGGAGCCTCGTTGCTGATCATTCGAAGCTTGAATTTAAACGTTCTGCGGCGACCGGATTGTTCAGTCCAACAATCAACCAACTCGAATAGACCGTTGTAGACCCAAATTCCAGAGCGTATTTTCTCGTAAACTCGGACTCGTTCAGCAGGAGACGTGCCATCCTTATATCCGGCGACAGCATCCGCAAAAAGCCCGTTCTGGGTTAAGGTACCGCTGGGGTTACGATCTGGCTGATCTAATTCCTTTGGATTTGCACCATTGACCGTTTTCGGTAGATCGTGTCCCTCATAGATGAGCGTCCTTCCATCATCCTCGACTCGGTCAGCGTAGGGCGCTCCAGGCCGAAGACTCATCAGAATGATGCTTTCCCCATTTCGCAGACGGAAGTTCATTCCACGCTGGAGATTCACTCCTGAGGTTGAGCACATCTCCAAGTAGGAAAGCACATCACCGGGCTGAGGTACTTCTGGCAAGCCCTTGCATTATAGTGGTGAGGGCTGAGATGTTTCGTCTGCGCAGCTACAAGGGCACAAGATTACGCAACGGACGGCAACTCTGCAGGCTATCAGGCAAATCGCCGCTGCGCTCTCGGCACTGTAATGAAATTGTAATGTATCGACATTCAGAACCCTGCGAATCAGATCAGAACCGATCAGAAGCCGGGGCTGGTAACTCGTTGAGAAATCAAATATGGTAGAGCATTTTCACAAGCGGTCAGATCCCGCCAGGGTTCTCATAATCCGTAGGTCAGTGGTTCGAGTCCACTCGCCGCCACCAAATCTGAGTGGAGTGTAGTATCCGAACAATCGGAGTACAGTCGGGCTGTCTTACCACAACCTTCCGCTCTGCCCCCGAATGGGTGACGGTCTCTTGTGACACAGATGTTTTTCCGTGAACAGGAGGCCGCCAATGGCCGACGAGAAGCATTCCTTTCCCTCTCCATCCCCGCGTTTTCCGTGGCAGCGTGACTATGAAGCGGCTCTACATGAGAAGGACACGGCGCGCCTATTCAAATGCGTTGAGGTGGCCGAGGCAGCGGTGTTGCTGCGCCTTGAAGCGATTCAGAAAAACTCTGATCATCATGCCGAACGCCAAGCCATTGCCGACGCGTTGACTCAGTTGGAGCTTCTGAAAAAAACCCGATTGGGTTTTGATAAGGGATAGAGAACCCTTACCCGTTAATTGTTTGGATACGCTTTCACTCCGTCAAAAGCTATGGGCCGTCGACTTTTTTGAGCGACGTTCGCCAAATCGGCCCCAACCGCGAAGCTGACATTTCTGTGGGTCTGTTCCGCTTGCGGCGCAACTCTGCTCGCACGGCTCGACGACGGCGAAAATGTCAGCCAACGCTCCTTCGGGCCAAACTTGAAATAGTGTTTGAGAGCCACGTAGTCGAACGGCACTCGGAGGGTGACGAGTCGGTCTCCTAAATCGACGCGCGCTAAAAATCCTGACGCTCGACCGGAACTTACGCGGGACTTGCCTGTCGAATCCCGCGAATGTTTTCCGGCACTTCTGTGCTGTTTTGGCAACCTGGTCAATATTGATCATCTTATTTCGCGACAGCGCGACATGATAGGGCGGTGAAAGCCACACGTAAGCAAATACTAGCGGTTCGTTGCCCTACGTGTGGCGCCAGGCCTGGGGAGAGATGTGAGCTCAGTACGGGCCAGCCGAGAGCCGAGCCGCACCGGGACCGGCGTCTTGAGGCCGCGGACAAGACGGAAAGTTGAAGGGACTTTTCCGGGAATGGCATCATTGATACCATTACGCCTTAAGCTGTCAGCCCTTTGTCGTTCGGGGCTAAAAATCTAACCAGATGAAGATTAATACGCCGGCGCGAAAAAAATACGGTTTCGAACCCAACACTTTCCTGGCGACCATTGGCAGCGGCAGAAAGACGATCGAGGTTCCGAGAAAGCACGTCATTTTCGCGCAAGGCGATGTGGCGGACGCGGTTTTCTACATCCAGGTGGGCAAAGTGAAGCTGACGGTCGTCTCCCAGGCCGGCAAGGAAGCGACGATTGGAATCCTCGATGACGGCGATTTCTTTGGAGAAGGAGCGCTGGCAGGCCAGCCTCTTCGTATGGGGTCGGCAGCCGCGATGACCGAGTGCAAGCTCATACGGATCGAAAAAAAGGCGATGATGGACGCGCTTCACCGCGAACATGCCTTCTCCGATATGTTCGTGGCGTATTTGCTGGCGCGGAATATTCGCTACGAAGAAGATCTGGTCGATCAGCTGTTCAATTCCAGCGAAAAGAGGTTGGCCCGCATTCTTCTTCTGGTGGCTCAGTTTGGCAAGGAAGGCGTGCCTCAGACCGTGGTGCCCAGGATCAGTCAGGAGACCCTGGCGGAAATGGTCGGCACCACCCGTTCCCGGGTGAGCTTTTTCATGAACCGGTTCAGAAAAATGGGTTTCATCGACTATGCTGGTGGCGAAAAGGGCGGTTTGCAGGTCCACAGCTCACTGCTTAACGTTGTTCTGCACGACTGAGTTCTTCCCCGAATCATCCCGCTTCTGGTAGTCCCGTCTTCAGTGATCTGCCGCACTCCAGGCATAAAGCCTTGTATTTCGAGGTAATCCGGTGGCAGGACGGGCATACGGTGAGGGATCCGAAATCGCCCAGCTTTGGCCTCACCCTCCGGACGAGCGTTCTCCACACCCGAGCGATCGAATCGAACAGTGCGAGAAAACGAGTGACGATCTTGCGAAACACGGGTGCCATTCTGAACCCTCGTTCATTCTCCGGATGCTTTGGAAACGGCGATGGATCGCAAACCCGGTCACTGAATATTCCCACGGCGGCATGGCTGCGACTGGTCAAAATTGACCACATGCCTTCGCGCTGGTGTAAATTATCTGGCGAACGTTGAGTATCTAAAGCGCGAGTCCGCTTCCCATCTCTTCGATAGGCTGATCGGAGCTGCACACGATGAAAACAGTCAAGGGGCCGGCCATTTTCCTGGCACAGTTTGCCGGTGACAACGCTCCCTTTAACAACCTGGAAAACATTGCGCGCTGGGCGGGTAGCCTGGGTTACACAGGTGTTCAGATTCCATCCTGGGATGGACGGCTGTTCGACCTGAAGCGCGCCGCGGACAGCAAGACCTATTGCGAAGAAATGCTCGGTACCCTGGCGAAGTCTGGGATTCAGCTCACCGAGCTTTCGACGCATCTTCAGGGACAGCTGGTCGCGGTGCACCCGGCTTATGACCCGATGTTCGACGGATTCGCCCCACCGGCGGTTCACGGAAACCGGCGAGCCCGGCAGGCGTGGGCGGTGGAGCAATTGCGGCTGGCGGCGAAAGCTTCCGCAAACCTGGGGCTGAATGCGCATGCCACTTTTTCCGGAGCGCTGGCCTGGCCGTATATCTATCCCTGGCCGCAAAGGCCGGCAGGACTGGTCGAAACCGCTTTCGCCGAATTGTCTGTGCGCTGGCTGCCCATTTTGAACGCATTTGAGGACGCGGGAGTCGATTTATGTTTCGAAATCCATCCTGGAGAAGACCTTCACGATGGCGCGACCTTTGAGATGTTTCTGGATCAAGTCAAGAACCACTCCCGCTGCAACCTGCTCTTTGATCCCAGCCACTTTGTGCTGCAGCAACTGGACTATCTGCAGTTCATCGATCTCTATCACGACCGCATCAAGATGTTTCACGCAAAAGACGCGGAATTCCATCCTTCCGGACGGCAAGGTGTGTACGGCGGCTACCAGCCCTGGATCAAGCGGGCGGGACGATTTCGGTCGCTGGGCGACGGGCAGGTTGATTTCCGGGGCATCTTTTCCAAACTGACGCAATACGGATTCGAAGGCTGGGCGGTGCTGGAGTGGGAATGCTGTATAAAGAGTAGCGATCAGGGAGCGGCTGAGGGTGCTCCGTTTATCGCCCGTCATATTATTCAGGCGGCCGGTCGCGCGTTCGATGACTTCGCTGGCTCGGGCGCGGACCAGGCGGCGAATCGCAGGATGCTGGGCGTGGAATGAACTTGCAGTTGTCAGTCTCCAGTTCTCAGAACTTTCGGATGGGATGAACCTGTGACTCCAGACACAAAGAGTAAACTCGGTCGCCGTCTGCGATTGGGCATGGTGGGCGGCGGCCCGGGCGGATTCATCGGAGCGGTGCATCGTATCGCGGCCCGGCTAGACGATCGTTTCGAGTTGGTGGCGGCCGCTTTGTCTTCGAATCCGGAGCGGGGCCGGGCGGCGGCACTGGATCTCCACATCGTACCGGATCGAGCATACGGCCTTTTTGCTGAAATGGCGGCGGCGGAGTCGTCACGTAAAGACCGGATTGAGGTCGTTTCTATTGTCACTCCGAACCATCTGCACTATCCGGCGGCGAAGGCGTTTCTCGAAGCTGGCATTCACGTGATTTGTGACAAGCCGCTCACCACCACTCTCGAAGACGCTCTCGATCTGGAGCGGACCGTGCGCCGCACCGGCCTTTTGTTGGCAGTAACCCACAACTACACCGGTCATCCCATGGTGCGGCAGGCGCGCGAGATGGTGGCAGGCGGGGAACTCGGTCCGATTCGCGTGGTGCAGGTGGAATATGCGCAGGACTGGCTCTCCACGCCCCTCGAGAAGACTGGGCAGAAACAGGCGTTGTGGCGGACCGATCCAGCGCAAAGCGGGCCGGGGGGCTCTCTGGGGGACATTGGGACTCATGCCTACAATCTGGCGTGCTTTGTCAGCGGCCTGACGTGCCAGGAGCTGGCTGCCGAGCTTACCAGCTTCGTGCCCGGCCGCCGGGTCGACGACAACGTGCAAATCATGTTGCGCTTTGCCGAAGGCGCTCGCGGCCTTCTGTGGGCCAGCCAGGTGGCCCCCGGGAACCAGAACAATCTTCGCCTGCGCGTCTTCGGAGAGAAGGCTGGAATCGAATGGCGGCAGGAAGATCCGAACTGCTTGTGGTTCGCCGCCCTGGGGAAGGCGCCTAGTCTGATCTACCGCGCGGGACCGGCGGCGAGTCCGGTGGCGGCGCATGCCAGCCGGGTACCGTCAGGCCATCCGGAAGGATACCTCGAGGCTTTTGCCCAGCTATACGCCGACATGGCCGAACAGATCAGCGCGCGGATTGAAGGGCGGGCCCCTGATCCGTTGTCCCTTCTCGTGCCTACCGTCGAGGATGGCGTGGCGGGCATGCGCTTTATTTCCGCCGTGGTCGATTCGGCGCGGCGGAACGCGGCCTGGACCGGGATAGGCCATTGAATATTTGAGTAATCGGGAAATTGAGGAATTGTGCAATTGAAAAGGCCAGTCCGGTTTCAAATTGCCCGATTCCCCAATTACTCAATTCCCAGCTTCAATTACCAAAGTCCCATCTCCGGTGCAAAAAGCCACGCTCACGGAGGGTAGGGCTCGCTTACAATAGCCGTGATGCAAACTAGCGGACAAACCGGGACCAGGATGGTTCGGGACTGGAAGCAGTGGGAGGGCCGGGTGGTCAACAACACCTTCCCCTTGCGCCAATGCCTGGGCGGTTCTGAGCAGAGCGTGGTGTTCCTGACCGAGCGCCGCGGACGGGAACCGCAAAAAGCCGCTATCAAACTCATCACGGTGGATCCGGCGAACACCGCGACCCAGCTTGCGCGTTGGGAGTTCGCCGCCAAGCTTTCCCATCCGCATCTGCTCCGTCTTTTTGAGACGGGAAGCTGCCAGCTCGATGGCCTGGTCCTGCTCTATGTAGTGATGGAGTATGCGGAAGAGAATCTGGCGCAGATTCTTCCCCAACGTGCGCTCACGCCCGAAGAAGTGCGCGACATGCTGGGGCCGACTTTGGACCTACTGGCTTATCTCCATGGGCATTCACTCGTGCATGGCCGGTTGAAGCCGTCAAACATCCTGGCGACACATGATCAGCTGAAACTTTCAAGCGACAGTTTGATACGGGCCGGCGAGCCGATTCGCCCTGATGCGAAAGCCAGCCTCTACGACGCGCCCGAGATTGCGAACGGGATACTTTTGCCGGCATCAGACATCTGGTCGCTGGGCATGACGTTGATGGAAACTCTGACCCAGCGACTGCCTGCCTGCGAAGGCATGGCCGAACCGGTGCCGGAAACGGTACCCGCCCCGTTCATGGGAATTGCGCATTGCTGCCTGCGCCGGGACCCGCACCGGCGATGCACGGTAGCCGATATCGCAGGACGGCTGCGATCGAGCGCGGGCTCGTCGCTGTCACTGTCCCCATCGTCGCCCACGGCGCAGAAGGCGTCGACCTTGAGGATACCGGCGGCGTCCGCGAAGTGGCGCTACATCCTGCCGGTGGCCGGAGTGGGTCTGCTGGGAGCGGCATTGCTAATCGGCCCCAAGCTGCTTAATCGGCAGCCAGAGCCTCAGCCAGTGTCTTCCGTGTCGCCGGTTTCACCGCAGCTTTCTACCGAACAGTCGCCGGCACAGGTCCCCGACCTACCGCACACGACGGCCAACGCTCAAACCGCGCATGCGGCGGCTGAAACGAAACCTTCCCCGCAGAAGGCCGTCAAGCGGAATCAAGCCGCCAGCGCAGTGACTCCGGCTCCCGAGGCTGCTCCTCCGATCATAGATAGATCGGATGGACCTTCCGCTCAAGGAAAAGTCCTTCAGCAAGTTGCGCCTGCGGTGTCCAAGTCGGCGAGAGACACCATCACGGGCACACTTCGTGTGACAGTAAAACTGGAAGTGGATTCCTCAGGGAATGTAGCGAGGGCGACTTTCATCAGCGCGGGACCGAGCAAATATTTTTCTCGCCAGGCCATGCAAGCGGCGCAACAGTGGAAGTTCGCTCCGGCCCAGGTCAACGGCAAAGCTGCGCCCAGCACATGGATTCTGCACTTTGGTTTCAGGAGATCAGGCACTGAGGTTGTACCCCAGGAAGGGAAGTCCTAGCCGGTTCTTGCTGTTCGCCTCCCGTCACAGCCGCAGTAACGTTACCTGTTCCCCCTGCCCTGAATTCACAGAAAATTCACGAAGCTTTGATCTCCCTTTAAGGCCCGATTGCGACACTCATGAGTGTTAGCGTCTTTCAGGCTGAGGACGGAGCTTGGCGATGCGCAACCTCACAATTGTTTTCCACGATGCAGGTGGTGGACACCGCAATGCCGCCGGGGCGCTGAAGTCCATTCTCGAAGGCCAGTATTTTCCCTGGAATGTCCGGCTTCTGAACCTGCAGGAGTTGCTGCAGCCGATTGATTTCGTTCAAAAGGCCACCGGGCTGCGCATCCAGGATGGATACAACTTGCTGCTCCGGAAAGGGTGGACGCGGCTGACGCCGCAATTGCTGGTAATCCTGCGGCACACCATCCAGTTGCACCATGCGCGCATCGTCCGCATTTTGGAAAAACACTGGTCGGAAAATCCTACCGATCTGGTGCTCTCGGTGATTCCCCATTTCAACCGTTGCCTGGCAGAGAGTATTCGCAAGGAGATGCCGCGCACAGCCTTTGTCACGCTGCTCACTGATCTGGCTGACTATCCGCCGAATTTCTGGATTGAGCACGAGTCCGAATTCATTATCTGTGGGAGCGACCGGGCGAAGCAGCAAGCCCTTTCCATGGGGCATTCCCGGGAGCGGATTTATCAGACTTCCGGCATGGTTCTGAAGCCGTCGTTCTACCGGAAACCGGCCATCGATCGCCGGCAGGAGCGGATAAAACTTGGCCTGGAAGCCGACTTGCCGACGGGCGTTGTTATGTTCGGAGGCCACGGCTCCACGTCAATGCTCGAGATCGCGAAAAGAATCGATCACAGTCGAAACCCGGTTCAGTTGATTTTTCTGTGCGGCCACAATGTTGAGTTGGCCGCGAAAATCAGGAACCTGCGGCTCGCCCGGCCTGCGCATATCGAGGGGTTCACCACCCAGGTCGACTATTTCATGTCTCTGGCAGATTTCTTTGTGGGCAAGCCGGGCCCGGGCAGCATCAGTGAAGCCCTGCAATTCGGACTTCCGGCGATCGTGGAACGGAACTCCCGCACCATGCCGAAGGAGCGGTACAACGGGACATGGCTGATGGAAAAGCGACTGGGAATGGTAGTGCCGGACTTCCGCGGAATCGGGAGCGCAGTGGAGCAGTTACTCGAGAAGCCTAGGTTTGAAGAACTGCGCCACAACGTCAGCCAGTACAAGAATTACGCTATCTTTGAGATTCCCTTGATCCTGGACCAGATGATGGTCAGCAAGACAATGGAGTCGCTGGAAGCGCCGCCGACAATTACATCTGTCGATCAGTTCGCCAATTTGGCATGGGCGGGGTTGACTTAGAATCCGGTGAAGCGCTGACGTGTATGTCGCGTTGTAAGCTCAACAAGATTTAGCGCTGCCATCCCGAGCTTGCGAGGGACCTGGGTGTTAAGAACCTCTAAGGCACCCAGAGCCCCGCGGGCGAGTCGCCCGCGACCACACCATCCACCCGAGCGCACTCATTTCAACAAAATGCTCACGATTGACGCTGACATCAGGTTGGCCATGGTGCCTGCGATCATAGCTCGGAAACCGA
>CAZGSU010000037.1:0-24990 GCA_964528615.1 uncultured Acidobacteriaceae bacterium
ATTTGGTGGACCTGGTCGGGATCGAACCGACGACCTCTTCCATGCCATGGAAGCGCGCTCCCAGCTGCGCCACAGGCCCACGTGAGGAAGACAACAAAGTTTCACGAGGGGTTGACCAGCACAATTCTCGCCTACCGGCTATTGATAGTCAAACCCCGCAGCCAGGAGTGGCATCTCTTTAGGACCGTACATTTTGCGAAAGCCAGGAAACTTAGTATGCTGATTTACGCTTGCGGCGACTACGCATGAAACGACATCCATTTTCCCACTTGCGATACCTGTCTCTGTTGCCGCTTTGTCTGGCGGTCGGCGCCCAGGTTATTTCTTCCAACCAACCCGCAGCGCAGCCGGCCAACCAGGGTCCGGTCTCCTATTCTTCCGTGAATCAGCTGAACGCGCTGCTATCGCAGCTGGAACAATCCTCGCAGGCGGCGCAACTGGATCTGGCCAAGTTACGCATCGAAAAATGGAAGACGGACTCCGGGACCAAGCGGCAGGCGCAGGGAAACACCGAATCCATACAGCGTAACCTGCAAACGGCACTGCCGGAAATTATTGCGGAGCTGAGGGCATCGCCCGAGAATCTCGCTTCCACTTTCAAGCTCTATCGAAATCTGGACGCGCTCTACGACGTGTTCGAATCGGTAGCGGAATCGGCGGGAGCATTCGGTACCAAGGACGAGTTTCAGGGGCTGGAAAACGATGTGAGCGCGTTCGAGAAATCGCGGCGCGCTTTCGCAGACCGTATGGAGAGCCTGGCAGGAGCCAAGGAAGTCGAAGTGACCCGTTTGCGCGCGGCACTGCAGAACGCACAGGCCAGCGCGCCCGCGGTGCCGCCAAAAAAGATTGTGGTCGACGACACCGCGCCGGTAAAGAAACCTGTCAAGAAGAAAGCCGCGCCCAAACCCACCCCGCCCGCTGCCGACGCGCCAGCCACCAAGCCGCAGTAGGATCAGCTGAACACTACGAATCGCAAAGGTGCCAGGGCCTGTATTCGCCTGCTTTCTTGTAATGAGCTTCAGTCCCCTAAGATACTGACATTATTACACTTCTTCTCATGGAACTCTGGCTCACATGATGGGGTCTATAGATATAGATCAGGGTATGCGGTTTCGACGGGAGCCGGATTAACTTTTGGGCGGTTGAGGCGGAAAGAACCTATAATAGGGGGTGACGCCGTGACCTTCATGGCGGGAGCAACCACCTTGGGTGATCTTGCAGGCGCGATAGGAATCCGGGTCCAGGAATCGGCAATTGTGGCCGAACTGAAGGCGGGCTCGGAAGAAGCGTACGCCTGGTTAATAGGCGAATTCCATCAACCCATCTACAGTCTGGTATATCGCATCGTGACCGATCCTGCGGATGCGGCCGATACGACCCAGGAAGTCTTTCTGAAAGTGTTCCGCGGGATGAAACACTTTCACGGCGAGTCCAGCCTGAAGACCTGGATTTACCGTATCGCGGTGCATGAGGCTTCCAACCGGCGGCGGTGGTGGTTCCGGCACAAGTCGAAGGAAACTTCGATCGAGCCGACACAGGAGGGCTTAGGCCTCTCCGGGATGCGGGATACGCTGGTTGACGAACGTGAATCACCGTTCGATAGCGCAGTTCACGAGGAAGTCCGGGCGCGAGTCGAGGAAGAGTTGCGGCAGGTCACAGAACCCTACCGCACCACGGTTATCTTGCGAGATCTGGAAGAAATGTCGTACGAAGAGATAGCGGAGATCACCGGCGTTTCTCTGGGAACAGTGAAGTCCCGGCTGACCCGCGGCCGGGAGGCGCTACGGCGGCGCCTGATGAGTTACGTAGTGGAAAATGGGGAACAACTGGGTTTGCGAACTCCGGATTCGCCAACCACAGATCCGGAAGCCCAAGAGCCGGGCTGTGGTGTACCGGCCATTGAGGTGACGCGATGACCTGCGCCCAAGCCAGACCGCTGTTCTCGTCCTATCTCGACGGGGCCGTGACCGGCGCACAGATGATTGATCTCAGCGGCCACCTTGAAACCTGCGATCGCTGCCGGCAGCGATACGTCTCGCTGCGGCGCACGCAACAGTTGCTGGCCCAGGTGGGCCCCAGAAAGGCGCCGGCTGATCTGGCACTGAACCTTCGAATCGCAATTTCGCAAGAGGTCGCACGATCCAGGCGCCGTTATCTGGAGGGCGTTGTGATGCGCCTCCAGAATGCACTGGATATCTTCATGGTGCCGGCGACAGCTGGTCTGGCAGCGGCAGTAGTGATCTTTGTTGTCCTGATGGGATTTCTGGCCCCTCTGCAGGCGGACAATTCCGATGTTCCCTTGATGTTGCATACCGCACCGCAGCTGCAACAGTCAGCCTTCGGCACCGCCCTGGATTCCATCAACGACGATTCGCTGGTAATTGAGGCCTATGTAGATTCGACTGGCCGAGTGCAGGACTACCGCATCCTTTCAGATTCCAAGGAAGATGACGCATTGCTGCCACAAGTGAAGAAGAATATGCTCATTTTCACGACCTTCACCACGTTCCGTCCAGCACTCTCCATGGGCAGGCCAACCACGGGGCGGGCAGTACTTTCTTTCTCGCGAGTCAGCGTGAAGGGTTAAGAACCCGGCCCCAGCCTGCCGTACAGCCGGGAGGCCTCCAGTCCGAAGACGTTCCGAATAAAGAGCTGCAACAACACGCATTGATTTCTCCGCCGGGCAACCCTTACACTTGTTTAGATCGTAGCCCGCATTCCGGCCAGCCTGCAGGAGGTTTCCCTGAGTCGTAGGTTTAGACGCTCGCTTTATGCGGCTTTGTTTGCCCTGCTGGCGGAGCTGTGCCCGGCACAGAGCCAGAACAGCGTGACGCTGGACACCAGCGAAACTCTCTTCACTGTCCTAACTGCCATCAACGCCTGTGGATACGACCAGGAGCTGGGAGTCTCCGATCCGCTGCGAATTCGGGTACGCTCCGAGGTGGCCCGGGCCCGTCAGAACTCACAAGAGGCTAAGGACGCGACCGATGCGATGTGCAAGTACTACGAAGACCACCGGTCGCCGGATAATTCGAAAACGTTGGCACAGCACGTGTCTCTCGCCCTCTACCTGAACCCGCCGCCGACTTTGACGGCTAAGGCCAAGGACGCGGATCTGCCTCCGGATGTTACCGCTATCGTCGGAATCCTGCCGCTGTTGCAGAAGTTCTACGACACTGCGGGTTTACATGGCATCTGGGAAGGAGATCACGCGGCTTTCACCGGCTTGACCGAGCGCTACCACCAGCCACTGGCCAAGATGTTGTTCGACACGGAAATCTATCTGAAACTGCCGTCAGCCGGGCGCCTGGGGCGGGGGTTCACGGTTTACATCGACCCAATGGGCGCGCCCGGACAAACCAATGCCCGAAACTACGGATCAGACTATTATGTTGTGATTTCACCCGGTACCGGGTCTTCGCTCAAAATGGAGCAGATCCGGCACACCTACTTGCACTACCTGCTGGATCCCCTGGCCATGAAATATCCGGGCGCGATGAAGCGTCTGGAGCCATTACTGGCTTCCGTAAAGATGGCGCCGATGGATCAGAGTTTCAAAAGCGATGTCTCTCTGCTGGTGACCGAATGTTTTATTCGGGCGATTGAGGCACGCATCTCAGGATCTAGCAAGGCGCCGGAGACGGAGCGCGCGCAGGCCATCCTGAATTCACAGCAGCAGGGTTTCGTTCTGACTCAGTACTTTTACGAGGCATTGGTAAAATTTGAGAAAGATCCGGCCGGGCTAAGCAATGCATACGGTGATCTGGTATCCGCCATCGATCTCCGAAAAGAGCAGAAACGCACCGCCCAGATCACATTTGCCAGCAACTCCGATCCCGAGTTGTTACATCTTTCCCGTCCGCTGGAGGGCAAGCTGCTGGTAACCGCGGAGCAGAGGCTTACCGCAGGGGACACGGACAGCGCGCAAAAACTGGCACAGCAGGCGCTGGAAGAAAAGAGCGAGGATCCCGGGCGCGCACTTTTTATCCTGGCGGAAGTGGCCACCCACAATTCGGACATGCAGGGCGCGCGCAATTATTTCGAACGGGCGCTGGAAGTGGCGCATGAGCCGAAGGTGGTGGCCTGGTCCCATATTTATCTGGGAAGAATTTTCGATTTGCAGGAAGATCGAGAGGCGGCGCTGGACCACTACCGGGCGGCCGTGAATGCAGGGTCTGCATTGCCCGAAGCCAAAGCTGCAGCCGAGCTGGGTTTGCAGCAACCGTATGAGCCCACCCACCATCCACAGTAGGGACGGGCGCAACACCGAAGTAGTGTTGAATTGGACTTTGCTCAAGGAGAGATCATGAAGCGAGCTGCGATACTGGTCGTGATACTGGCTCTGGGTACGTTGGCATCGGCACAAACCCAAACACCGCCGGCGCAAGGCGCCCCGGCCACGACACCTCCGCCCCAGGCGGGAAAACGGCCGCCCCAGGCCAAAACCCAGGCCGAATTCGATGCCTACAAAGTAGCGGCTGCCAACACCGACCCCGTAGCGCTCGAGAAAGCCGCAGATGATTTTGCCACCAAATTCCCTGAGAGCGAGTTGCGAATCCTGCTATATCGAACCGCCATGCACAGTTATCAGTCTGCGAACAAAGCCGAGCAGATGATGGAGATGGGACGCAAGGTACTAAAAATCGATCCCGATGATCCCGAAGCTTTGGTGGGCGTGGCGCAGGTTCTGGCCGAGAGGACACGGGATTCGGACCTGGACAAAGACCAGCGCCTGGATGAAGGCATGAAGCTGGCCCAGCACTCGGTAGAAACCACCGACACTGATATCACCGTGCCACCGGGAACTCCGCAGGACAAGATCGACGAATACAAGGGATTCCTGCGCTCCAACGCCTACTATGTTATGGGCACGATCCAGTACACCAGAGAGAAGTACTCGGATGCGGAAGGTTACTTCCGCAAATCCCTGGACGCCTTCCCATCCCAGCCTGATCCCCTGGCGGTTTTGCGTCTGGCCCTGTCACTGGACAAGCAGGAAAAATATCCTGAAGCGTTGAAGTTCGCCAACCAGGCGGTGCAGATGACGGAGAGCAGCCAGGGCTCGACCCTGGCTACCCTGTCCCGCAATGAACGCGACCGGTTGGTTCAGCTGACCGGCGGCACTCCAGCCAAGCCGCCTGCCAGTGCGCAGAATCCAGCGCCTAAAAATTAGTAACCGGGCGTCGGACTTTGGATATCAGACCTCTGACTCCAGCCTCAGGATTTGCCGAAGTCCGAGGTCCGACGCCTCTCAATAAATCATGAAGTCACGTGACATTGCGATGCTGCAAACGGCTCTGGGATACCTCTTCCAGAAGACCGAGTTGCTGCACCAGGCCTTGACCCACAGCTCTCAGGCCCGCGAGTTGGATGCTCTGCAGGTGGCCGGAGGCCCGCGGGTCGGAGACAACGAGCAACTGGAGTTTTTGGGAGACGCGGTACTTGGATTTGTAACCACAGAAGAATTGTTTAACCGCTTTCCCAGCTTTCGCGAAGGAGAACTTTCCAAGCTTCGAGCCCACCTGGTGAGCGAGAAGCACCTGATCCGGGTGGCCCAGGAGCTGGAGTTGGGGCACTACTTGAGCCTGGGTCGAGGCGAAGAGAAAAGCGGCGGCCGCAACAAGACCGCTCTGCTGGTGGATGCACTGGAGG
Source organism: uncultured Acidobacteriaceae bacterium (assembly GCA_964528615.1). Lineage (GTDB taxonomy): Bacteria > Acidobacteriota > Terriglobia > Terriglobales > Acidobacteriaceae > JAIQFF01. Next base: position 5,653 of record CAZGSU010000037.1, read on the forward strand.
CGGTGCTGGCAGCCATTTACCTGGATGGCGGATTGGAGGCGGCGCGACGATTCGTGTTGCGATCAGTCGTTAGCCCGGAGCTGGACCGGATTGCGTCCAACGGCAGCAGCTTGCCAGTGACGGATTACAAGTCAGCGTTACAGGAAAAGTTGCAGGCCAGCGGAAGACTGCAGCCATCCTATGTTTTGGTGAAGGAACGCGGCCCGGAACACAGCAAAACGTTTACCGTCGAGGCGCGATTACAACCTCTGGACACCAATGGCAAAGCCGAGTTCGTGGGCCGGGCCGATGGTTCCACCAAGAAAAATGCGGAGCAGGATGCCGCCCGCCAGGTACTCGAATATCTTGGCACTGCGCCCGCAGAGCCGAACGGAAGGACCAAGCGTGGCAGTAATGAGCGCGTGCAATGAACCCGGGCCACGTGAATCTGGGCCAGATGAACAATGGCCAAGTGAACTTGGGACCGCAGTAATGGAAAAGCCTGCGCAGGCCGACACTCTGAGCTCGCTCCAGTCCCTGCTGGTCACGGTCGTGATTGCCGTTTTCGTCATCACGTTCGTCGTGCAAGCCTTCCAGATTCCTTCCGAATCCATGGAAAACACCCTGCTGATCGGAGACTATCTCCTGGTCGACAAACTGCGTTATGGCGGAGGCGGATTCTGGGATTACTTCATGCCCTACCGGCAAGTGCACCGGGGGGACATTGTGGTTTTCCGTTATCCGGTACACCCCACCCAACATTTTGTGAAGCGCGTCGTAGGCGTGCCGGGTGACCGCGTGCGCCTCATCAACCGGCAAGTGTATGTCAATGGCAACCCTTTGCAGGAGCCCTACGTGCGCTACAGCTCCGGCGTACACGATATTTTCCGCGACGAGTTTCCGCGGCTGAACCTTCCGGTTCCCGGTCTGGAAGGAACCTGGTGGCTGGAGATGAAAAGGCTGGTCGAAGACGGCGAACTGATCATTCCGGAAGGAAACTACTTTGTGCTGGGCGATAACCGTGACGAGAGCCTGGACAGCCGCTACTGGGGCTTCGTTCCGCAGGAAAATGTAATCGGACGGCCCCTGCTGATTTACTGGTCGGTGCGGAACGCGGACCAGGATATGCCGATGGCGCCTACACCGGGTGATAAACTCGTTCACTTCGCTTATGCGGCGACCCACTTGTTTCAGATGACGCGCTGGGACCGCACGTTTCGAGTGGTGCACTAAAAGAACGCCATAAGGGGAACAGGATAAAGATTGGCCAAGAAAGAGAAAGAAAGCGTTAAGGAAGAAAAGCCGCGCGAAACCACCGTTGAGTTCCTCGCTTCCCTGGCAGCGGTACTGGTGACCGGCTTGTTCATCATCACCTTTGTGCTGCAGGCCTTTGAAATTCCGTCAAGTTCCATGGAAAACACGCTGCTCATCGGCGACCACGTCTTCGTGAACCGTGTGCAGTTCGCTCCCGCGACGCACTGGACCGGCCCCCTGATGCCCTACCGGGAAATACGGCGGGGAGATATCGTCGTCTTCCTGTCACCCGCCGAACCCGGTCTCTACGTGGTAAAGCGGATTATCGGCATCCCCGGAGACCGCATCCACCTGCGGAACGCCGTGGTTTTTCGCAATGGGGAGAAGCTGGACGAACCCTACGTCATCCACAACAGCGATGAAGGGCCCAACGAATATCGCGACAACTTTCCAGCCGTGCCGCCGTCCGATTACAACCGCCTGTTTTCGGCCTGGCAGGAAACGCTGCCCCAATACATCCAGGGCGATGACATCGTTGTGCCTCCGGACAGCTATTTCGGTATGGGCGACAATCGGGACGTGAGTTATGACAGCCGATACTGGGGATTCATTCCCAAAGAAAACGTGATCGGAAGGCCTATGTTTATCTACTGGTCGTTCGAGACGCCGCCCAACCAATATATGCATACCGCCATCGGAGAGCGAGTCGGGTTTCTGGCGCACGTGGTTTTGCATTTTTTTGATGAGACCCGCTGGCGGCGGACATTGCGGGTAGTGCGTTGACATTGAGGGCGACAAGTTGAAATTTCTTCGTTCCAGGCGCGGCAGAGCGGTGGCGGGCATCGTGCTGGTGCTGGCCCTGTTTCTCGCGCGTCCCGGGGCGCAACGACTGCGCACCCGGATTGTGCGTTCCATCAGCCTGGCCTTGGGACGACAGGTCGATGTGGGCTCGGTAACCCTCCGCCTGCTGCCTCAGCCTGGATTTGATCTGCGGAGTTTTGTGATTCACGAGGATCCGGCCTTCGGCGCGGAGCCGGTGCTGCAATCGTCAGACGTTGTCGCGATCGTGCGTGTGAGCTCGCTTCTACGCGGGCGCCTGGAAATCGCCCGCCTCAGCCTCAGCGAACCCAGTCTCAACCTGGTGCGCAATAGTGAAGGCCGCTGGAATCTTGAGAATCTGCTCGAACGCGCCGCGCGCACGCCGGTCGCCCCCACCGCCAAGGCGAGAAGCGAAATCCGCCCGGGCTTTCCTTACATCGAAGCCGATCATGGACGAATCAACCTCAAACTTGGACAGGAAAAAAAGCCTTACTCGCTGACCGAAGCTAACTTCTCTCTGTGGCAGGACTCGGAAAATACCTGGGGAGTTCGGCTAAAAGCGCAACCGACACGAACCGATTTCAATCTCAGCGACACCGGCGTACTCGAGCTTGACGGTTCCTGGCAGCGGGCGGCAAATCTGCATGAAACTCCGGTGAACTTCACGTTGCAGTGGGACGGGGCCCAGCTGGGTCAAGTGACGAAGCTGACCTGGGGCCAGGACAAGGGATGGAGAGGCGCCATCAGGTTCTCCGCCGCGCTCACTGGCAGCCCTGAGGATCTTACGGTCAATGCAGACGCCTCCATTCAAGACTTCCGGCGCTATGACATAACCGGCGGCAACGCTTCGCGATTGGCAGCAAGTTGCAGCGCCCATTACAGCTCCACGGATCACATTTTCTCCCAGCTTGGCTGCGAAGCTCCGGTAGGCGATGGTGCAATCGAGCTGAAAGGTAGTGTGGCCGCGCTGTCCGCTGTCCGCGGGTACGATCTGACCATGGTGGCCCGGAGCGTGCCCGTGCAGCCGCTGGTGGAGTTTGCGCGCCGGGTGAAAAAGAACGTCCCCGCCGACATTGTGGCGGCAGGCAAACTGGATGCCAAGGTCACGCTGCGGCGCGAAGCTGCAAGGGCGGACATCGGGCCTGTATGGCTGGGCGGCGGTGAAGTACAAGGTCTGAACGTGCGGTCGCCGCTCACAAATACCAGATTCGCACTCGACCACATTCCGTTTGCGGTTTCCTCGGATGCCAGCCCGCAGGTGAAACCTAAGGCTGACCGAAGTCGATCCGGCGCGACCGGGTTCGACGCCCAGCCTCATGTAGATATTGGCCCGTTCGGTCTGGCGCTGGGCCGGCCCACAAGCGCAACGGTGCGTGGCCAGGTGTCCCGGTCAGGTTACAGCCTTCTGGTGCAGGGAGACGCCGAAGTGCAGCGTCTGCTCGAGCTATCGCAAACCGTGGGATTGCCTGCTCTTCAGACCTCCGCTAGTGGAGAGGCCCGCATTAATCTTCAAGTCAGCGGTAACTGGGCCGGATTCGCGGCTCCCGCAGTGACCGGCACTGCGGTCCTGCACGCGGTGCACGCGCGCCTCCGAGGCCTTAGTGATCCGCTCGAAATCGCCTCTGCAACTATCTCCCTGACGCCGAATGCAGCGGAAGTTCAGAAGCTGACTGCCGCAGCCGTTGGCAACACCTGGCACGGCTCGCTCACAATTCCGAGACAGTGCGATAGTCCGCGCGCTTGTCCGGTCCGGTTAGATCTGCACGCGAGTGAAATCGCGACCGATGCACTCAGCGCTCTGGTGAATCCGGTTCCTGGAAAAGAACCGTGGTATCGCTTTCTCTCCTCGCCGGCGAAAGCTTCTCCCACCCAGCCCAGGCCCTATCTGGCAACCGTGCACGCCATCGGAAAACTTACGGCAGATCGGGTTCTGATTCGCAGCCTGACCGCGAGCCGGCTTTCCGCCGAGGTCGAACTTGATCAGGGCCGACTCCGGCTTTCGAATCTTCGCGGCGACATCATGGGCGGACAGCATGCCGGCGAATGGCGAGTGGATTTTTCGGCCGATCCTCCGACCTACAGCGGCAACGGTACCCTGGAAAGAGTTGCACTGCGACAATTAGCCGAGACGATGCATGACGCCTGGATCACGGGCTCGGCGAACGCAAGTTATGTTGCGAGCACACACGGATGGAACAAGGCGGACCTGCTGGCCAACGCCGACGCCAGTTTGCTGATGGAAGTCCGCGACGGTTCCCTTCCCCATCTCACTCTGGCCGGGGACGCCGGCCCCCTGCACGTCAACCGGTTTGCGGGCCGCGTGTTGGTGCGCGAAGGGAAGTTTGAGATTGAGCAGGGCAAACTGCAGACGCCGGGCGGCATCTATCAGTTGAGTGGCACAGCATCGATGACCCGGGTTCTGGACGTCAAGCTGACGGGAGAGGGAACGCACGGCTTTGACATCAGCGGCACTTTGACCCAGCCTCATGTAGTCGTAAACCCCACCGCAGAGACTCAGGCCGCGCTCAAACCATGAAGGCTCGCTGTGCCTTGCTCCTGGCTCTCACGCTCCTGAGTCAGAATTCCCTGACGCAGACCAACTCTGCTCCCAACTCAGCTCGGGTCGCAAGCGTCGAAAGTAAGCTGCAACATTTGCAGAGCAACGCGGCAGAGCCGCATCCGGACCCGGCGCCCACCGAGTTCACCGAGCAGGAGATCAATGCTTATTTTGCCTCCGGGAACGTCGAACTCCCGGCGGGTGTTCGCTCGGTGGTTTTTCAGGAACAACCGGGGGTTGTGATGGCGACCTCGCGTGTGGATTTCGATCAACTTAAAGCAGGCAAGAATTCCTACAATCCGATGCTCTCGATTTTCAGCGGCCTACACGACGTGGTTGCAACCGCGCAGGCGCAGGGCGCTGGGGGACAGGGCGTGGTCCATATGGATTCCGTCTATCTCGATGGCGTAGAGATTCCCAACTTCGTTCTCGAATTGTTCGTGCAGAAGTACCTCAAGCCCAGGTATCCGAACCTTGGCTTGGACTCTCGATTTGCGCTGCCCGCTCGCGTGGATGCGGCGACTGTGGGATTACACAAAGTTACTGTGACGCAGAAGTGACTTTGCCAGAACAACCTGGTTGACTTTGCGTCCTTTGCGGTCAAAGTCTTTGACCGCAAAGGACGCGGAAAACCACCAAGAACGCAGAGAGATCCCCCTCGCGAAATCACTTTAACGCGATGATGTATATGTGATAATATATAATATATATTATATGAGGATTCCTAAGACCTTAACGCTGGAAGAATCGTTGCTTGCGGACGTGGAGCGCACCAAGGGTACGCGCTCCACCAGCGAACGGGTGAACCAACTCCTGAAACGCGCTCTCGATCTGGAGCAGGAGGACGAACTGGAGCGCGAAGCTGCCCGATTTTACTCAAGCGCCAATGACAGGCAGGAGGAACGTTCATTCCAGAAAGCGTCATTGCGCTCCACAGCGAGGAATTGATTCTGTGCCTACCCCGGCGCCTGCTGGCTGGTTTCCTAGACGCGGAGAGGTGTGCCTGGTCCGATCGGATAAGGATTGCCCTGCTCTGGTGATTTCAACTGATGCGTTGAACCGCCATGCCCTGGATGTTTGCATAGTCCCAGTCACATCCATCGAGCATCACCGGTTCTCTCTCAGGGTTCCTCTGCATCTGGGCGAAGGCGGCTTGCAGCGCGCCTCATGGGCCAAATGCGACCAGATTACGACCCTGGAGAAGAGTCTTATCCGATACCCGCCATTGGGCCGCCTGTCCCCTGCAACCTTGTCCCGAATAGAAGCTGCGATAAAGACGGCTCTGGAACTTGACTAGATGAGGCTTCATCAAAAATGGGTACTGGGTGGCCTGTGGAAGGGGTGCCCGATTTTTCGCGTCTTTTGCGAAAAGTGGGACTCTTTTGTTCCAACTACGAACTCGCCGAGCTTTGCTCGGCCGGGCAGCCGAGGGCGGCTGTCCCCACGTGGCCTTTCTACTGGGCGTAGCCTGGTCCGCGTAACACCTTTCCTGGCAGGGCACCGGTCATCTTGCCCTGATCAATGACTGGCGCGCCGTTCACCAGCACGTACTCCATTCCTCGCGATAACTGGTTGGGATTCTCGAACGTAGCCAGGTCGCGGATCGTGGCTGGATCGAAGATGACGACGTCGGCCCACATGCCAGCTTTCAGAACTCCGCGGTCCGTCAGTCGCATCCGCTGTGCCGGCAAGGCGGAGAACTTGCGGATTGCGTCTTCCAGAGTGAGCTTCTTTTCTTCCCGGACATATTTGCTCAGGATGCGCGGGAAGGTGGCATAGCCGCGCGGGTGAGGATGTTCCTGGCCCAGAATTCCCTCAGGGGAGGCACCGGAAGAGTCGTTGTCGATCGCGACCCACGGCTGTTGCAACGCCAGCGTGACATCAGGCTCGGACATGCCGAAGACGACAACTTCCGTAAATGCGTGGTCTTCGATCAACAGGTCGAACAGCGCATCGATGGGATCTTTGTTCTCCATCTTCGCGACGTCCGCCAGCGTTTCTCCCTGCAAAGGAAGCAGCTTGGGATTCTGCACCGCGCTGATCAACACGGCCTTGGGCCCCGGAATCTCCTGCCATTCGTTGTCCCAGTCGCTCGAAGACGTCATCATGTCTTTACGAATGCGGGCCCGCATGGCTGGATCTTTCAGGCGCTCCACCAGCTTGGCGTCGCCGCCGTCGTGCGCCCAGGGCGGAATGAACGCTGAGAAATCATTGGACCACGCGGTGTAAGCATAGGTGTCAGCCGTAACGTCCATTCCCTGCGCCCGGGCGGCGTTGATCTTGGCGACGACTTCAGGCATGCGTCCCCAGTTCGCTTTTCCAGCGACCTTGATGTGCCAGATTTCAACCGGGAGGCGGCCCTCGCGCCCAATGCGCAAGGCCTCATCGATCGCGGACAAGACGGCATTGCTCTCGTCCCGCATATGCGTGGCATAGATGCCGCCGACTTTCCCTGCCTCGGAAGCGAGCGCGATTAATTCCTCGGTCCTGGCATAGGGAGCTGGCGCATACTCGAGTGCGGTCGAGACTCCGACTGCGCCCTCGCGCATGGCCTGCCGGACAAGTTCTTTCATCTGGTCGAGCTGCGCAGCCGTGGGCAGCTTGTTGTCGTCTCCCAGCACAACGCGCCGGACCTGGGTGGCGCCGACAAAGCTCGCAAGATTGATCCCCATGCCCTGCTTTTCCAGCCTGGCAAAGTACTGCTGAAAAGTTTGCCAGTCGGGCGTGATGCGGTAGTGGTCGTATTTCAGATGGTCGGCGCGGATGATCGCCTCAGTCTGCGGCGCCACCGAGTTGCCTTCACCGGTGATCTCAGTGGTAATTCCCTGGTAGATTTTCGAAGGCAGGCGAGGATCCACGAGGATGGTCAATTCCGACTGGCCCAGCATATCGATGAAGCCGGGAGCGACGACCATGCCGTGTACATCGATCGTGCGAGTTCGGCTTGCGTCGATCAGATTGCCGATAGCGGCGATCTTGCCATTGCGAATACCGATGTCACCGGAATACCAGGGCGATCCGGTGCCGTCGATGATGTGGCCGTTAGTGATGACAATGTCGAAGGGTGCGGTCGCGGATTGTGCCGACGACAGATGACTTACAGCTAATAGGAAAATAATTGCGACTAATCTTTTTTTCGTTGTGTTGCTTCCCATGGTTTCTCCGTGCTCTTCCCTGTTCCGATTCCAACTTTCTTCTAATTAAGGACGGGGGGACGCTGGCACTACGCAGCCCTTGCCCGGCGTGCGGATACGACGCCCAGCGCCACCCAGATTCCCAGCGCCAGCCACTCATAAACGCTGAAGTGACCGGGCACGAAGGGAAAGACTTTCATCAAGATCATCAGCATCGCTACCAGCGCCCCGATGGCAGCTACGACACGTTCCTTCGGTGCGGGACCCATCTGATAATACGACGCACAGGCAGCCAACCAGCCCGCAGCGGAAGCCACCGAGCCCACTTCCGATATTGGCACCAGGATGGCATCACCCAGAAACATGCATGCCGCCGTGGCCAGTCCCACGCAGATCACGGCCACCGACGGGGTTTGATTCCGCGGATGCAACCTCGCGACACGCGTGTCCACCAGGCTGCGACGCCCCATGGCAAACACCATCCGGCTTGCCGCCACCAGGTTTCCATTGAAGACTTTCAACAGCGAAAGCAACGCCGCTGCCAGAATTACGCTTACGATCCATCGCGATCCGACTGCGTGTTGAAACGCAACCGCGGTCATAAACTTCTCGTCCGTAAGCTCCCGCCACGGCGCAACGTAACCCACCGCCGCGATCACGATGGTGTAGAAGAGAATGCCGACGATGATCGCCATCCAGATCGCTTTGAAAAATCCCCCGCTGCGGAACTCCGGACTCGATTCCTCCGCCCCCTTGACCACCGATTCATAGCCCGTCATGTAATAGGGCACGATCTGAATTACAAGAAGAATGGAGACAAACCCGCTGTGGGTGAACAGGGGCGGAAGATTTTGCGGCGAACCCTTGCTCACTCCGACCGCGACAAACACTACGAACAGAGCCAGCGTCCCGAAGGTCGTCCAGTTCTGGAAAGTCGCGCTCAGCCGGATGCCGCGGTAGTTCAGCAGAGTCAGAAGGCCGGTGAGCGCAAGCCCGATGATGACGTGCGGCAAATACACGGGACGGCCTGCAATTCGGTAGAGCTCCATCGAATCCAGCGCGGGAAAAATGTAACCCGCGATCCGGCCAACCGCCACGGCCTCCCACGGGCATACGATAAAGTAGGCCAGGATCATCATCCACCCGGTGGCGAAGCTCACCGGCCGGGGAAAGACCCTCGCGGTGTATGCGACCTCGGCGGCCGCATCAGGCATGGCCATTACCAGCTGGCCATACACGTAGCCAATGGGCAGTAGAAGTGCGCCCCCGATCGCGAACCCGAGAACGCCGCCCAGCGTTCCTCCGCGCAGCAGCCAGTCGTCCATGACGACCAGCCACCCCACGCCGACCATGGTGCCCCACCCCAGCGCGAAATAATCAACTACGCGGAGTTTTCGGGCGAGCGTAATCAACAGAGTCTTCTCAAAGTGTCAGGCTAGAACAGGCACAGCAGCTCGAAAAGCAGGTTCGCCGCCAGGAGTGAAGTGATTTCGCCGTTGTCATACGGGGGCGAGACCTCGACTAAATCGCATCCCACCAGCTTCAGGCCTTTGAGGATGCGCACCAGGTCCAGGATTTGCGCGCTGGAGAGGCCGCCCACTTGCGGTGTGCCCGTCCCAGGAGCGAATGCTGGATCCACCACGTCAATGTCCAGCGTGATATAGACGGGCCGGTTCCGGAGTTTTTTCAAATGGCGTTTGACCAGTTCGACCCCGCTTTTGTGAAACTCTTCCGACGTCACGATCTTTATGCCGTGCTTGCGAGCAAAATCGAAGTCGCCCTCGGAATACACTTGGCCGCGCAGTCCGACTTGTAGCGCATAATTTTCTTCGATCAGTCCTTCCTCGATCGCATACTTCACTGGCGTGCCGTGCGAATGCGGGCTGCCGAAGTATCCGCCCCAGGTGTCGCCATGGGCATCGAGCTGCACGAAAGCTACAGGTCCAAAGTGTTTGTGAATCGCGCGCAGGATGGGTAAGAGGATGGAGTGATCGCCCCCTACGCACACCGAACGCGCGCCGGAGCGAAGCACATCGCCCAATTGGTCGGTGATGCGGCGATAAGTGTCTTCAATCGAAAGCGGGTTGATCGAGAGATCGCCAAAATCACCGATGCGCCACTTTTCAAAAGGATTGACCTTCAGCACCGGGTTCCAGGGACGGATCATGGCCGACTGTACCCGAATGTTGCGCGGGCCAAAGCGCGGGCCGGGGCGGTACGTGGTGCCCCCATCGAACGGGATGCCAATCAACGCCAGGTCAAGTTCCTCGGCACGTGGAATGTGAGGCAGCCGCATGAATGTGGGGATGCCGGAGAAACGCGGGTAGACCAACGCGTCCACCGGCATGGGGTGCGGCTTTGCAGTTTTCTTCGATTTCATCAGTGGCGCGCATTATAAAACATCGTGAAGAATCCCCGACCGTTAAATCCAGCGCAGTTCTTCTTTGCGTTCTTTGCGTCCTTTGCGGTCAAAAGCCTTTAACCGCAAAGGACGCAGAGAAATCGCAAAGGTCGCAAAGAACATCAAGTCTCTGACCCCAGACGGTATGTTATGTTCTAGCTTTCCTGGTAAACCTGAGCGAGGCAACTAATGCCCCGATACGAATATCGAGTTTTGAGGCCTGTCCCAGCTGCGGAAAAAGCGTTCTTGCAATGGATCGACGGGCTGGATCGCGAATTTATGACTCGCGATCCCGAGCATCGCAGCGACGTGGTCCGCGAGACGCTGCACCAGCTTTATCTGGGACGTCCTTATGCGCCTCCCGATCCGGCAGCGCCATTGGCCATGCAAACCTTGGTCCACTCTCTTGATCCGCGCAACGCCACCCTCGAACCCGAGTCGTATGGAGACGCCGATGCGGTGAAGTATGGTGAGCGAAAACCGCTGATCTGGTTCTGGATGATGTACGACCGGTCTCCCGTTGGTCTGAATCACTGGCTTGGTCACAAGGTTCGAGCCATGCTGGCGCGCCATGTGTTCAAGTATTGCGGCAATAACGTCAAGATTTTTCACGGCGTGGAATTTTCGTACGGCTACAACTTGACCGTGGAAGACAACTGCACGATCCACAAGTACGTGCTGCTCGACGATCGAGGCGAGATCATTATTCACGAAGGATCTTCCGTTTCCGACTACGCCAACATCTACTCTCACGCCCACGATCTCAACGATGGCATGATTGTGAGCAATCACAAAACCGAGATCGGACCCAAGGCTCGCGTCACGTATCACGCGACAGTGTTGAGCGGCGTGAAGGTGGGCGAACACGGAATGGTGGGTTCGATGGGAGTCGCCTCGAAAGACGTTGATCCGTTTACCGTGGTTGGCGGCATTCCCGCCAAAACCATCAAGATAAAATCAATCGCGCCCGAAGAACTCCAGAAGGCTTACGAAAAGCGTTAAGGGCGACCCAATGTAGCGACGGGCCTCCCCGCCCGTCCTGCGTGGCGCATTCGGGATGGGCGGGACGCCCGTCGCTACAAGCCCGGAATCGTGGCTGCGCGTGTTAGTATCAAAATCAGTCTTGCATGAATCTGCAACACATCGACATCTTGGACATCGTGTTCCAGTTGATCGCATTCTTGTTTGCGATCAGCGTTCACGAGTCGGCGCACGCTTGGATGGCCAATCGTCGCGGCGATCCCACCGCGCGCATGCTGGGGCGCATTTCGCTTAATCCGATTCGGCACATCGATCTCTTCGGAACCCTGCTCTTACCCGCGGTTGCCATGCTCACTCACCTTCCTGTTCTCGGCTGGGCCAAGCCGACCCCGGTGGATCCGCGAAACTTCAAAAATCCTGTGCTCGATGACATTCTGACTTCGATCGTCGGCCCCATCAGTAATTTCGTGGTGGCGAGCGCTGCCCTTCTCATCCTGATTCTTGTAAAGGCGATTTCACCTGCCGGAGAGCAAGTCGTTTTTGGTACAGTCGTGGGCGCAACTTTTACGGACACCAATTCTCTCCTTGTCCCGTTCTGCAAACTTATGTTCGAGATGATGGTGATCAATATAGTGCTGGGAGTTTTCAACCTGATCCCGGTTCCACCACTCGATGGCAGTCATGTCTTGCGGCATCTCCTCCCTGCCGGGATGCGGCAGATTTATGACACGGTGGGTACGTATGGGTTGTTGCTTCTGGTGTTTCTGGGTGGCGGGCTTTTGTCCAGGCTCATCCGCCCCGTCTACGGGCTTTTCACAAATATCATCCTGGGAAACTGATGACTTCTCGCTCAAGCCAACGCCGGCGCGTGCTCAGCGGTATGCGGTCCACGGGAAAGTTGCACCTGGGCAACTTCGTGGGCGCGCTGGACAACTGGGTGCGCATGCAGGACCAGTACGACTGCTTCTTCTTCGTGGCCGACTGGCACGCGCTTACCACCGATTACGCCGATACTTCGAAGATCAAAGAGAACTCGCTGGAAGTCCTGCTCGACTGGCTGGCCGCCGGACTCGATCCCGAGCGCTGCACGATGTTCATCCAGTCCCACGTTCCGCAGCATGCTGAATTGCATTTGTTGTTTTCCATGATCACGCCGCTGGGCTGGCTGGAGCGCGTCCCCACCTACAAGGAGCAACGCGACAATATTGCGGAGAAAGACCTGGGCACCTACGGATTTCTCGGCTACCCCGTGCTGCAGGCTGCCGATATCCTGATTTACAAAGGCGATTTCGTTCCAGTGGGCGAGGACCAGGTTCCACACGTCGAGCTGACCCGCGAAATCGCGCGCCGCTTTAACATGTTCTATACCCGCAAGGGCACGTATGTTTTTCCCGAGCCTCAGCCGCTGCTGACCCCGGCCGCCAAATTGCCGGGCACGGACGGCCGCAAGATGTCGAAGTCGTACGGCAACACAATTCTGCTCACCGATCCCGAGCCCGTGGTACGGCAGAAACTCAAGACCATGGTGACCGATCCGGCGCGAGTCCGCCGCAGCGATCCGGGCAATCCCGACGTTTGCCCGGTGGGCGATCTGCACAAGATTTTCAGCGACCGCTCAACCATCGCGAAAGTCGACGAAGGCTGCCGTTCCGCCGGCATTGGCTGCATTGAGTGCAAGGGGTGGGCGGCCGATGCCCTGGTCGGCATTCTCAATCCCATGCAGGAGCGGCGAAAGAAATATGAGGACAATCCACGGCTCGCCTGGGATATTCTGGAGGCAGGCTCTTCCCGTGCCAGCAAGGTAGCCACCGCAACCATGGACGAGGTGCGGGAGGCGATGGGCATGTCGCTCGACTACGAGGCTTCAGTCAGCACAGGCAGTCGCAAGACAGGAAACCATGGCTGAGAAACTGAAAATCGCGCTCGATAACCTGTCCGCGACAGACGCCGGGAGCGCGCTCGCTCCGGTGGTAGAGATGCCGGCGGCGCCCAAGCCGACGGAATCCGGACCGAAGGAATCCAGGCTGAAAGAAGCGGGGTCAAAAGAAGAAAGCGACTTCCCTTTCTCCGTCATGGTCAGCGATGTCTATGAGGGGCCGCTCGATCTGCTGCTCGACCTGATCCGCAAGCAGGACATTGATATTTACGATATCCCGATCGCCCGCATCACTGCGCAATACCTGGCGTACGTGGAAAAGTTGCGCGAACTGGATGTGAACGTCGCGGCCGAATTTATTTACATGGCCGCCGTGCTGATCCACATCAAGTCGAAGATGCTGTTACCACGCGATCCCAACGCATTGGCTGGCGCTGAAGAAGATCCGCGCGCGGAACTGGTAAACCGGCTGATCGAGCATGAGAAGTTCAAGTCTGCCGCACAGATGCTGTTTCAGAAGCAGCAGATCGAAGACGCCGTCCGCTCGAACCCCGCAATTAAAGAATTCATGGAGGCCGAAGGGACCGAGCCTGAGATTGCCGCCGACGTAATCGATCTCGTAAAAACCTTCCAGCAGATACTCGAGCGGGCGCGTTCGCGGCCCATGATCCAGGTGGATGAGGAGACCGTCACTGTCGGGCAGATGATCGACTATTTGCAAAGGCGGCTTGCGTTGGAGGACCGGCCCCTTCGCCTGAAACAAATTTTGCGTAACGTAAATTCCCGCGCGGCCTTGGTCTGCATGTTTCTCGCGCTGCTCGAGATGGTGCGGCTACAGGCGATTCAGTTGCGGCAGGATCGCCTTTTTGGCGACATTTTGCTGCGCAAGCATACGGGATTTGAAGCCGTTGTCACAGAATCGGCGGTCCGGGATGACTGGAGGTAAATCGGTCGTTGGCCGTTCGTCGTTGGTCGTCGGCAATTTTTAGTTAGTACCTTGTACTGGGCACTTAACCATGAGTCTTAAAGCAAAACTTGAAGCCATCGTTTACGCGGCGGAGACGCCGATTACGCTCGATCACATAGTGAAACTGGTAAAGGACTCCGTGGTCGCGGAAGCTGCAGCGGAGGCTCCGATCGACGACACGGAAGTCCGATCCTGGGTACGCGCAGCGCTCGAAGAACTCAGCGCCGACTACGCCGCTTCCAGCCACGGCATTGAAATCCGCCAGGTGGCGGGGGGATACCGGATGTCGACCAAGCCTGAGCATCATGACCTGGTGCGCGATTTTGCTAAGAGCCTGAAGCCACCCATCCGGCTTTCTCTACCTGCACTTGAGACTCTGGCCGTAATCGCTTACAAACAGCCGGTCACGGTTCCCGAGATCAGCGAAATTCGTGGCGTGGATTCGAGCGGCGTAATTGCCACGCTATTGGATCGCAAACTGATCACGACCGCGGGACGCAAGGCGGTCATCGGTCGGCCCATCCTTTACAAGTCCACCAAAGAATTCCTGCTGCGCTTCGGCCTGAAGGACGTCAGCGAACTCCCCAGCATGGAAGAGTTCGAGAAGCTGGTGGCGGAGTCGTTCCAGAGCGAGATGCTGCCCTTGTCGGAAGATGCCGAAGCGAAGGAGACAACCGCTGCCGACACAGGCGCCACGCAAATTGAATCTGCCCCCGCGGCTCCTGATTCAGAGAGCGAACGGGCTTCCGCCGAGTCTCATGCCGTGGGTGAGAATGACCCGGCGGCATAGAGCCTTCTTGAAACTTGAGCTCGGCTAGTCTCTTGGAGCCGGCGACCTTTTCCACCGAGACGCGGCTGAATACGCCCATGCCCTCTGAACGTCTGCAGAAGATTATCGCTGCCGCGGGAATCGCCTCACGCCGCAAAGCGGAGCAACTGATTTCCGGCGGGCTGGTTTCGGTGAACGGACAGGTGGTCACCGAACTGGGCAGCAAGGCCGACGCCGAGCGCGATCACATTCGCGTGAGTGGCAAGTTGCTGCATGGTGCGCAGAAAAACGTTTATCTGCTGATGAACAAGCCGAAGGGATACATCACTGCAGTTACCGATCCCGAACGACGTCCGACAGTGATGGACCTGCTTCGCGGCGTGGGCGTCCGAGTGTATCCCGTAGGACGACTCGACTACGCCAGTGAAGGCCTGCTGCTACTTAGCAACGATGGTGAACTTGCAGCCGCACTCATGAAGGCTTCGTCGCACGTCCCCAAGACCTATCTGGTAAAGGTCGCCGGCACGCCCTCGGCAGACGGATTAGCCAAGCTGCGCTCCGGAATCTTCATTCAGTCAAAGGGTGGGAGAAGGTCTAAGACGGCGCCTGCGAAGATCAAGCCCATTCGCGAGGCGGACAATCCCTGGTACGAGGTCACGCTGATCGAAGGCAAGAACCGGCAGATTCGGCGTATGTTCGAAGCTGTCGGCCATCATGTGGAGAAAATCAAGCGAGTGCGCTACGGGCCGTTGCAACTGGATGTTCCTCCAGGAAAATTTCGCCATTTGACGGTCCAGGAAATTGCTCGGCTGAAATCTGCCATCAAATGACCGCTATTTCGGGATGCACGGGCGGGACGCCCGTGCCTGAATCGAACCAGGTTCAAACCATGATCAAGCTGGATTCGAACGAGAACCCGTTCGGACCCTCGCCACTCGCAGTCAAAGCCATGCAAACCGTATTGGCGGACTGCAGCAGCTATCCGGATGACGAGGCTTCCACCTTACGCTTCAAGCTTGCGGAAAATCACGGCGTAAAAACAGAACAAGTTCTGGTCGCGGGCGGCCTCACAGAGTTCCTGGGCATGCTCGCGCGAACATTTCTCGCGACCGGCCTGAACGCCGTTACCAGCGAGCGGTCCTTCATCGTGTATCGGCTGGCGACTCAGGCTGCAAATGCCGAGTTGATTGAAGTCCCCGTGCGCCGAAACGGTTTTGATCTGCCCGCGATTGCCGCCGCGGTGAACCGGAACACCCGGCTCATATTTCTAGCAAATCCCAACAATCCCACCGGCACCCTGGTCACTTCCGAAGAAGTTGATCACTTCCTGAAGCAGATCCCGGATCAAGTCGTCGTGGTGCTGGATGAGGCCTACTACGAATTTGCTGTCGATTTTGCCGTCAGGCGTAGCGTGAAATATTCGCATTCTCTGGACTACGTGCGCGAGGGCTGCAAAGTCATAGTGCTGCGGACATTTTCGAAGGTGCACGGGCTGGCCGGAGTGCGAATCGGGTATGGGATTGCGCCGGCTGAACTAACCGCGCTGATCTCGCGCCAGCGTGCCATGTACTGCGTTTCGAACCTGGCGCAGGCTGCGGCCTTGGCAGCGCTCGAGGACTCAGCGCATGTCAGGAAGGCAGTTGAAAACAACACCGCTCAGGCGGAACGCCTGGTCCCGGCAATTTCCGAACTCGGGTATTCGACCACCGCGACCTGGGCGAATTTCCTTTATTGCGACCTGGGCCAGGAGGCCGGCAACTTTGCCGCGCGCCTGCAGGCCGAGGGCATCGCGGTTCGCCCCCTGACGCAATGGGGCGCTCCCCAAGCGATTCGCATCACGATGGGCACACCGGAGCAGAATAATGACCTCTTGCGGGTGCTCCAGAAATTGCCCGCCTAGCCGAGTTACTGCCGGCCAGGGGTCATCGGTAGTTGAGCGGCGCCATACAAACCGGCGTCGCTGCCCAATAACGCTAGCGTAACAATCGTCCGCGTGGGACCCTCCGCGGCGATCTGCCCGGTCGCGCGGTAATCACCCGGCTGCAGTGAACTGGGAGCGGTGGCCGCATACACCAGGGAGCGCTGCCGCAATTCCTCAAAGATAAACGGCGCAAACGCCTGCCACGCGCTGGATACTCCTCCCCCAATCACGTACATAGGAAGATTGAACGCGTTCACCAGGTTCGCGATAGTGATTCCCAGCGCTCGTCCCACTCGGGCGAAGATTCGTCTGGCTTCCTCGTCTCCCTGAATCGCGAGGTTATAAACTGCCTTGGCGCTGAATTCCGGATCGGAATTTGCCGCGCTGGCCAACTCGGGGGCGCGGCCCGACGCAATCGCCTCCTTCGCCATGCGGACCACCGCAGTGGCCGAGGCGTACTGCTCGACGCACCCACGGTTGCCGCAGCCGCAAGGGGGGCCCTCGGGCTCCACCGTCATGTGGCCAAACTCGCCCGCCATCCCGGTCATGCCGTGCCAGATACGCCCGCCGAGGACGATGCCGCCGCCAACGCCGGTCCCCAGCGTCAACATGATCATGTCATCCACATCTCGCCCCGCGCCCAGCCACTTTTCGCCGAGGGCAGCGACGTTGGCGTCGTTCTCGAGAATCACCCGCGTGCTCAGCACCCGCTCGATTTGTGCTTGCACCGGAGATTCTGCCCAGCCCGGCAGATTGGGAGACTCGCGCAGCGTTCCCGTCTTCATGTCAATAATGCCCGGCACTCCGATACCGATCCCCTGCAGCGATGCCGTATTCCGGTATTTGGCGGTGAGCAGATGAATTGCATCGCACATCTCGTGGATGACGTGGTCCTTGCCCAGTGCCACCCGAGTACCGAGCGTCACCTTTTCCATCAAATGGCCTTGCTCGTTGACGGCGGCGATGCGGAGGTTGGTCCCGCCAAGGTCAACACCGATGGAAAAGTTGTTCATAGGTGAGTAGCGTACCAAATTTCAGATCAGGGTTACGTAGCGCCGGCGTCCCGCCGGCGCTACTTCTGACACTTCGGACAATAGTGACTGCTGCGACCCGCAATCACCACGCGTTTGATTGGAGATTTGCACACCAGGCAAGGTTCGCCTTCCCGGCCATAGACCCGGTGCTGCAGTTGAAAGAATCCCTCTTCACCATCCGCGTCAACGTAGTCGGAGACCGAGGAGCCCCCCAGGGAGATGGCTTCGCGCAGCACTTCCTGAAGTGCAGCGTGAAGCCGTCGCAGGCCCTCGCTGGTGAGCGATGTAGCCCGCCGCCGGGGCCGAATTCCCGACCGGAACAGTGCCTCATCCGCGTAGATATTGCCGACGCCGCGCAACAGCTTCTGGTTCAGCAAAGCGCTTTTGATGGGCGTTTTACGGCCACGAAACAGCCGGACGACTTGATCCAGCGAAACCTCAAGCGGTTCGAAACCGCCAGCTTCAAAACCATGCGCCACACTGAGACGTCCAAAGCGCCGCGGATCGACGAAACGCAGTTCCCTGCCCGAAGCCAGCTTCACAACAGCATGCGTATGTTTTGCGATTTCAGCGCCCGGTTCACTAACCAGCAAGCGCCCGCTCATCCCCAGGTGGACGATCCACTGAGCGTCCGGATGGGTGTTCGCGTCTGTGGGGCGGGCGCCCCCGCCCGTCCTCTTGTTTTTTTTCGGTTTCAAGCTCCTAGCGGGCGTGGGCGCCCGCCCCGCACCGGCCGCCTCCAGATCCAGCACAATATGTTTTCCCACCCGGCGCACGCCGGCGATACGCCGCGATTCCAGCGTTGCCGCGATCTCAGCTGCGGAGGACTTCAGCGGTTCCGGTTTCGATCCCAGCCAGACCGACTCGATCACATCGCCGGTGACCCGCCGAGCCAGGCCGCGCGCAATGGTCTCAACCTCAGGAAGTTCAGGCATGGAAACCAGTCTACAGTCGTCAGTCTTCGGTCGTCAGCCAGGGCCCTCGTTCTGCCGACTGAAGACCGACAACTGCATTCAGAATTGCTCATCCGCTGTCCCGCGGGTTATCATTGCCGGTACACATCAGCCCTGCCTTTCCCTGCAATTCAATATGTCAGTTCTTCGCGGGCATGGAGTGTGTGCGACCCCGCAATGCGGCCGGGGAGGCCGCTATCCTGTTCCACGGAGCCGGCTTTGAAGAAGGGTAAGACCGCGGTCATCGTAGGTGCGCAGTGGGGCGACGAGGGCAAAGGCAAGATCGTCGATGTGCTCTCTGAGGATTTCCGTGTCGTGGCCCGTTATGCCGGGGGGCACAACGCCGGACACACCGTCATTATCAATGGGAAGAAATTCATTCTGCAGCTGGTGCCCTGCGGCATTTTGCGTTCCGGTTGCCGCAGTGTAATCGGCAACGGGGTGGTGCTTGACCCGGTGGCATTCCTCAAGGAAGTCGCCGCCCTGCGCGAGACCGGCGTGAAAGTAGATGGCAGCCTGTTCGTGAGCAACCGTGCGCACGTGATTCTTCCCTACCATCGCATGATCGAGCTGGCGTCGGAAAATGCACCCGGACGAGTCAAGATCGGTACGACCTCCCGCGGCATCGGGCCAGCTTACGAGGACAAGATGGGCCGCCGCGGCTTACGCGTAGCCGACCTGCTTGACCTGAAA
>CAZGSU010000038.1:0-44746 GCA_964528615.1 uncultured Acidobacteriaceae bacterium
GAGCGGGAATTTGCTTTTCCTGGGCTGAAGACCGACGACTGAAGTCACACAAGTCCGAAAACTGAGCCCAGCAGATACAGACCTTCCAAAACCGCGAGTGCAATCAGGAGTGCTTCCCGCAATCGCGAACGCGACAACGCGGTTTGCAATTTGCCGGGATGAGCGTGGGCCGGAGTGTCGGCCAGGGCCGTCGACATTCCTGCAAAGCCCGCGAATGGTGTCACTGATACTCGACCAGCAACCGGTCGGGCTGGGGTGGCGATAACGTACTTCCGCTCGGCCAGCGGAACTTTTGGCAGCGTGATCAGCGAGGACCAGCGGGCCAACTGCATCGAGCCGGATTTCAGGCTGGCATCGACTGGAGCGGAAGTCAGGTCCAACGGAGGCAGGCGCTCGGGAGCGACCCGGTCGGCCAGGTTGCGCAGCAGGGAAGACCACCACATGTGTCCCATCTGGTCGCTGATCAGTTCGCCCACATCCACCGGCCGCGACTCCAGCTCCAGGGGCGGCAGAATTTCCGGATTGATCACATTACCCAGGTTGGTGAAAACCGTCCGATACCAGGGCAGGCTGACCGCATCGCCGATCAACATGCCGGTGTTGAGCGGCCGAGAGGTGAGTTGCAGTGGCGGCAGTTTCTGGGGGAAGAAACGGTCGCGAAGATTGCCCAACAGCGATTTCCAAAGCGGACCGGTTACGCTCTGCGGAAGCAGCAGGTCGAGTTCGTGGCTGTCATTGCCAGCGTCCATGGGCTTACTTAAATGTAACACCGATTCGATATCTGGCGAACGGTTCATGATCCATGATTCCGGCTTAACGAATAGAGCTACCGGAAGGGAAACAACTCGGCGGGCACTGGCGCATCAATGAAGCGGCGCACAGGGACAAGGGGGCATATCTCCTGCTACCATGTCCACCCTGGAGGCCCGTCTTACCAACCACGATTGATCCGAAATGGAGAACGAAAGATGAAGCTGCGAACCTTGATTCTCGCTTGCACGATCCTGGCATTGGGCTCCGCGGTTTTTGGCCGCCAGGCAGCCCAACCCTCCGCAACCGCCACCGAGCGGATTACCAGGGAGGTCAGGCATGAGTTGCTGATGCTGCCCTATCTCGATGTGTTCGACAATCTTACCTACAAAGTAGATGGCTACAACGTCATCCTTATGGGTCAGGTCACCAATCCAACCTTGAAGTCCGACGCCGGAAATGCGGTTAAGAAGATTGAAGGCGTCGAGCAGGTGGACAATCAGATTGAAGTTCTGCCCAACTCGCCCATGGACGACCAACTTCGTCGTCGCCTCTTTCGGGCCATCTACTACTACCCGGCGCTGCAGAAATATGCAATGGGAGTGCAGAAGCCGATCCGCATCATCGTCAAGAACGGGAGGGTGACCCTCGAAGGAGTGGTCGACAGCGAGGCGGACAAGAATATTGCCAATATTCGAGCGCGTGGAGTCTCCGGATCTTTTTCGGTAACGAACAACCTTCAGGTCATGAAGCCATAGGGCGTGAAGCCCCGTCCGCTCCGTTTTCATCTGGAGAGCGGAGCGGGCCGCGTTATTCCCGCAGCAGCAGTGCTCCCGCGCGTGCCAGTTCTCTTATGTTCGCGGTGGATTCAGACCTTGAGGTACCGCCTTCAGGTTTGTAATACACGATAATATACGATATACATTGTGTATTATTGGGAACGCAGAGAAAACCGTCAGCTTTCGGGCCAAGGCCGAAAAGATCGATGCACTTGATTCGCTCGCGGCGGCGCAAGAGCGCCCGCGCAGCTATCTCATCAATGAGGCCATTACCAACTACATCGAGCTGCACGCCTACCAGGACGCACTCGTTCGCAAGGGCCTGGAAGAGATGCAAAAGGGTCGCGTAGTCAGCCACGAGGAAGTGGCGAAGCGCCTCCGGCGGACGGGCCGCGCCAGCCGGTTGTCGACGCGATGAGGGAGTCGGTCATCGCATGGACGGAACAGGCGACCCGGCAACTGGATCAGGCGCGGGAATATATCGCTCTTTCCAACAGCGGAGAGGTTGCTGCCCGGATAGCGCTGCAAATTGTCGGCAGCGTTCAACAGCTGGCCGCATTTCCGATGTCAGGAAGGCTGGGCCGCACGCCCGGCACCCGGGACCCGGTGGTTTCGGATACTCCCTTTATCGTCGCCTATACCATCGAGAAAGGCGGTATCTTGATCCTCGCTGTCTACCGCGGTGCCCAGCGCTGGCCGGAAGCGCTCTAACCCCGTCGGACATGACGCACGGCGCCCGAGGTCTGACGCCCGAGGTCCGACGCCCGATTCGAGGTTGTTCACTCCCCGAACAGTTGTACCTGGCGGGTATCTGTCGCCACAGCTTTGCGGCGGCGGCGGGTGGCGCCGATTACCGCCAGCACGGTCAGGGACTCCAGTGCGCTGCGAGGGACGAATATGCGCTGCGTGTTCGAGCGCAAGTCGGGTGGATTGATCAGAAAACCCTCGGCCGTGGTCAGGCTAAGGTCGTTGGGCATCATCCCTTCGAGGACTTCGTTGTCCTTGAACTTGAGGCGCACCCACAGTCCTTCCGTCCGCGGACGGGTCGTGAACGTCTTGCGGCTGAGCGATTCGGAGTCGCCGAACTCGCGGACAAAATAGACGGCCTTGATGTCCTTCAACTCAATTGCGACCACGTTGCCAGAGGTGTTCAGCAGTTCGAGCTTGCCTTCGTGGACGAAGTTGGCGGGCGCAACATGACCGTTGATAGTGTCCCGGTCCATCTTCCGAACCACCACTTTCTTATGGGTTGAAGGCATGAAGGTCAGTCGTCAGTCATCGGTCGTCAGTCTTCGGGGACCCGCCGACGGCCGAAGACCGGCGACTGACGACTGTTTTCAGGGCAGATTCTCGCACTTTCCTCCAGGAAACGGGTATCTTGTATGTTCGCAGTAGCCAAATCGTTAACGTTGTGTTATTTTCTGTAGCTTGCCCTGTCCTATCTCATGTAGTCTAAGCCTATTCGATAGAGTCACTTACATGAAGGCGACGGGAGCAGTTTGTCTTCCAAAGGTTCAGCCTGTGGAAAACTCACTCTCCCCAGCGGCGCACCGGATCGTGGAGCGGCATTCCTAGAAAGCATGGCCGATTACATCTACACAATGGAAATCCGGCTGACGCCGGACCAGCAGCGCGGCGTCGCCCTGGTACAAGACATTGCGCGCGCCGCCGGGATGAATATTTATCTGACCGGAGGCGCGGTCCGCGACATTATCAGCGGTTTCCCCATCCGCGACCTCGATTTTTCAGTCCAGGGCAATCCGCTCAAGCTGCAAAAAGACCTCGAACGTTCCGGAGTCAGGATCGCGGGTACCGACGACGACCTGAAAGCCCTCTACCTGGTTTTGCCAGGCAACGTGCGCGCCGAAATCAGTATGGCGCGGACCGAGCATTATGAGAAGGCCGGTAAACCGCCCGTGATTTCTCCCGCTACCCTGATTGAAGACCTGCGCCGCCGGGATTTCACCGTCAATGCCATGGCTCTGTCGCTGAATCCGGGGTCGCGCGGACTGCTCATGGATCCCTTCAACGGGGCGGCGGATATCGAAGCCAAGCTTCTCCGCGTCCTGCATAACTACGCCTTTGTCGAAGACCCGTCGCGGCTCATTCGCGCCAGCCGCCTGGCCGCGCGCTTCCATTGGCCGCTGGAGGAACGCACCCAGGCCAGGGTGGAATCGGCAAAGGAAAACAACTATATCGAGTACATCACGGACAAGGCCCGGGGCTACGAAATCGAGCAGATTGCGTACGAGGAGGATCCGCTACACATCGTGCGCGTCCTGGAAAAAGAAGGTTGGCTCAAGGTACTGCATCCTCACTGGACGACTGCCAAGGTGGATACAGCGCAACTGGGCCAACTCCTGAAAACGCGCCAGCAAATGACGGAACTGGGATACGCGCTCGATCCCGCGCCCGCCGTCATGTACTTCCTGACTTCAAGATTGGCAGATAAAGACATCGCCGAAATGCGCAAGCTGATGCCGCGCAAGGACCTGGTGGAAGCCTGGCGGGATCTCGAAGACCACGCCAAGGACTTGGCCAAGCGGGTTAACAGCAAGGAGGCGGCTACGCCGTCCCGCGCCTGGAAGCTGCTCTCGGAGGCGCGGCCGGAGATGATCCTGTTTCTCGCGATCACCGCCCGCCAGCAGGCGGTCGCGCAGAAAATCAAGAACTTCTTTACGAAGTGGCGGCAGGTGCAGCAGAAAATTCCGTTGCCTGAAATGACAGAACTGCACATCACGCCGCAGATGCCGGAGTATCCGAAGATCGCGCAGGACGTTTTCATGCTGCTGCTCGATGGCAGGCTGCGTTCGCGCACGGAAACCTTGAAGTTCCTGAAGCCTCTGGCGCCGCCCCCGCCCCCGCCCCCGCCTCCACCACCGCCCAAACGCGGAAGGGCAGCGAAGGTTGCAGCGGCCGCGGCCGCCGAAGCTGCTGCGGCAACCGCCGCTGCGGCTGCCACTGCGGCTGCGGGAAAGAAAAAAGGGAAGGGCAAAGCTGGGGCTTTACCGGAAGTTCCCAAGGCGGAAGCCACAAGAATGGCTGCTGCAAAGACACCTGATAAAGCTAAAGCTCCCGCCGCGCCTGCAAAGGCAACTGGAAAGAAAGTCAAAGCCAAGAACAAGAAAAAGCGTTAGCCAGCTGGTTCGTATCGCAAGCCGCAAAAGCCGCCGTGCAACAGGTCTGGTGGGTCAATCGTACTGAGATCGTTGTTGGGCCACGAATCTGGTGTTTCATTTCTCATTCGTGATCTCTCATCCGGAAGACCACTCTCTGGAGGTGCAAAATGAAAAAACTTGGCAAAATCCTGCTCTGGATGGTGGCGGCGCTCGCCATTTTACTGGTTGCCGCCATTACTTTCACCATCGGATGGCGGCCCTTCATCGGTCCCAGGGCGCGGCCGTTGACGGGGCGAAAGTTCGAAGCCACACCGCAGCGGTTGGAGCGGGGTAGGTATCTCGCAACTGGCGTAAGCGGTTGCATCTACTGCCACTCCGAACATGACTTCCGGAAGACCAACGAGCCGGTGCCGGCAAGCCAGTGGGGAGCGGGCCATGTGCTCCCGTATCTGGGTCTTCCCGGACGGGTAGTGGCCAGCAATGTCACCTCCGATTCCCAGACAGGTGCGGGCTCCTGGACTGACGACCAACTCGCACGAGCGATTCGTGAGGGCATTGGGCACGACGGTCGCACCCTTTTCCCCATCATGCCGTACCTTAGATTCCATTCAATGTCCGATGAAGATCTGGCGTCGATCGTCGTTTATCTCCGGTCTTTGCCGCCGATACATCACGAGCTACCGTCGACGGAGATCGTCTTTCCTTTGAAGTACTTAATCCGTAACGCTCCGCTGCCACTACAGGGCGCCGTCGCCGAGCCCGACTCTGCAAATCGCCTGGCATATGGCAAATACCTGACAACCATTGGTGGTTGTGAAGATTGCCATACGCCCGAACACAAGGGTCAGGCCATTCCCGGCATGGATTTCGCAGGGGGATTTCTGCTCCAGGTCCCGGGAGAACCACCCGCAGCGGCGGCCAATCTCACGACGGACGCGTCCGGTATCGGCTACTACGACGAGGCACTGTTTCTGCAAGCGATGCATACAGGCAGTGTCCGCGCCAGAAAGCTGAGCCCGCTGATGCCCTTCGCCGTCTACGGAAATATGACTGACGATGATCTCAAAGCAATCTTTGCGTATCTGCGCACTGTCAAGGCAGTCCACCACCGCGTGGACAATAGCCTGCCGCCGACGTACTGCAAACTTTGCCAACAGAAACACGGCGCTGGAGATCAGAATTGACAGGAGTTAAGCGGTTTTGCCTTGCTCCCGGGGGCTCTCCACCCCCCGTGTCATCCGCGGCAAAGATTTGACAAACGCAGCCGCCCCGGCGGGACTATAATGCCCGTATGCGGCGCCAGTGGGCCATTACGGCGTTATGCACGGCAATACTCGCAGTCCCTGCCTGGGGTCAAATGCATGGCGGCTCCAGGGGCTCTGCGATGGGTGGTTCCAGAGGCTCTGCCGCGATGGGCGGCGGAGGATTTTCTTCTCGCGGTTCGATTGGTGTTCGCAGCAGTCCTGCTTTCGGTTCCACGGCCCGCTTCGGAGTAACTTTCGGTACCGGTTTCCGCCCTCCCTTTTTTGGACCTCGCGCACCCTTTGTTGGTTTTCGCCGACCCTTTTTCCGTCCTCGGCCTTTCCGGAATGGCATTTTCTTTTCCACGTTTTCGCCGTGGTCTTTCGGATACTACGGATATCCCGCGTACTACGGCAGCGACTTCTACACCTCAGCGGACTACTATCCGGCGTATGACTATTACGCCTCCTCGTACTACGCAGCACAAAATGACGTCGCGCAGCAGCAACAAGACATAAATCGCCTGGAGGACGAAGTAGCGAAATTGCGGGAGCAGCGGGACTCGCGGCAAACGACACCGCCGAAATCGCTGGCCGAAAATCAGCCGTCAACTCCTACAATTCTGGTCTTCCGCGACAAGCACACGCAGGAAGTGGAGAACTACGCGATCGTCGGCGGAACTCTGTGGATCTTCAACGAGCAGCGCGCGACCAAACTCCCTCTGTCCTGGCTGGACATCGAAGCCACCACCAAGGCGAACGATGCCCGTGGAATAGATTTCCAGATTCCGAAAGACCAAATGTAGGCACAAGGTTACGGCGCGTCCAGATAACACCTCCGCTCCCAAACCAAAATGAGTGCAGATTCTGTGGATAACTCTCCTGCGCCCGGCAACGATTTCCCGTTAGAATAACGACACCGTAAAATCAACACAGATCTTCCATGTCCCAATTCGTTCATCTCCATCTCCATACCGATTACTCCATGCTGGATGGGGCCTGCGACGTGGAAAAGCTTGTCCAGCGGGTGAAAGTGCTGGGCATGCCCGCCGTGGCCATGACCGATCACGGCAATATTTTCGGCGCGGTGCACTTCGTGAACGCGGCAAAGGCAGCAGGGATCAAACCGATCGTCGGGTGCGAACTCTACGTCTGCAAGAAGGACGATCACAACATCGAGCGCACTCCACCCGAAGGCGACACCTACAATCATCTGCTGGTGCTGGCGGAAAACGAAGAAGGCTACCGCAATCTCACCAAGATTACTTCGGAAGCGTCCCTGCGCGGTTTCTACTACAAGCCTCGCGTCAGCAAGAAATTCCTGGCGGAACACTCCAAAGGGCTGATCGGACTCTCAGGTTGCCTGAAGGGCGAAGTGGCCGAGCGTTTGATGGAAGATAACTACGAAGCGGCACGAACTGCGGCCGCGACCTACAGCGACATTTTCGGCAAGAACAATTTCTTTCTTGAGATTCAGGATCAGGGCCTAGAGCAGGAGCATCGCATCCATTCCAACCTGTTCCGCCTGGAGAAGGAACTGGGTCTTCCGATGGTGGCGACGAACGACAGCCACTATCTCTGCGAAGACGACGCTTATGCCCAGGATGTGATGCTCTGCATCCAGACCGGCAAGTCTATCCAGGACACCAATCGCATGAAGTTTCAGGGCACGGGATTTTTCGTCAAGAGTCATGACGAAATGTACCGTGTCTTCAAAGACGCGCCGGACGTGCTTTCCCGCACCCTCGCCATCGCGGAACGCTGCAGCATGCGCTTGGAAAAAGTCAGCAACCCGTTTCCGCACTTTGACGTACCCGCCGGATTTATCCTGGACAGCTACTTCGAACATGTCACCCGGGAAGGATTCGCCCGCCGCCTGGAAACCTTGCGTCCTCTCGAAGCGCAAGGGCGGCTGAAGCATAGTCTCCCTGAATATGAACAGCGGCTGGCGCGCGAACTGTCCATCATTCAGCAGATGAAGTTTTCCGGATACTTCCTGATCGTTTGGGACTTCATCCGCTATGCCCGCGAGCGCGACATTCCGGTAGGACCCGGCCGTGGTTCGGCGGCGGGGTCGCTGGTTTCATACTCGTTAGGAATCACCGATCTCGACCCTTTGCAGCACGAGTTGATCTTCGAGCGCTTCCTGAATCCCGAGCGCGTGTCTTTGCCCGACATCGACATTGATTTTTGTATGAACCGGCGCGGCGAAGTCATCAACTACGTCACCGGCAAGTACGGTCGGGAAAATGTCGCCCAGATCATCACCTTTGGCACGATGGCCGCCAAAGCGGCGATCAAGGACGTAGGCCGAGCCATGGGCGTGCTGTACAGCGAGGTCGATCGCATCGCCAAAATGGTTCCGGCCACGCTGAATATCACCCTGGAAGATGCCATCAGGGAATCGCCGGCGTTGCAGCAGGTGTACGACGGCGACTCGCAAATCCATGAATTGCTGGACACTGCGAAGAAACTTGAAGGCATGGTGCGCAACGCCGGGGTCCACGCAGCGGGTGTGGTGATCTCTCCGCGGCCGCTTATCGAATTGGTGCCTCTGCATAAAACCAAGAACGACGAAATCGTCACCGCCTTCGACATGGTGGCCATCGAAAAGCTGGGCCTGCTGAAGATGGATTTTCTCGGGCTGACTACGCTGACCATTCTTGATGACTCGCTGAAGCTTATCGCGCAGACGCGAGGCGAGCGCATCGTGCTGGAAGGCATTCTGCTCGACGATCACGAGACCTACGAAAAGGTCTTCCACAAAGGGCTCACCTCCGGCGTGTTCCAGTTTGAATCGCGCGGCATGCGCGACGTGCTCCGGCGCTACCAGCCGAATTCGATCGAAGACCTCACCGCCCTGAACGCCCTCTACCGCCCGGGCCCGATCCAGGGCGGCATGATCGACGACTTCATAGATCGCAAACACGGCCGCAAGAAGATCGAGTACGAATTGCCTGAACTGCAGGAGATTCTGCAGGAGACGCTGGGCGTGATCGTCTACCAGGAACAGGTGATGCAGATCGCGAACCGCCTGGCCGGCTACTCCCTCGGAGAGGCGGATCTTCTGCGGCGCGCCATGGGCAAGAAAAAGCCGGAGGAAATGGCACAACAGCGCGAGCGTTTCATCGAGGGCGCGGTGCAGCGGGGATATCCGCCAAAGAAGGTCGAGAAGATTTTCGATCTCATGGCGCAGTTCGCCGGTTACGGGTTCAACAAGTCGCATTCGGCGGCCTATGCGCTGCTGGCCTACCACACTGCGTATCTGAAGACGCGTTATCCGGTCGAGTTTATGGCCGCGCTGCTGACGTCGGTGACGGGCAGCACGGACGATGTGGTCAAGTACATCAACGAGTGCCGCGAAATGGGGATCGCGGTGGAAGCGCCCGACATCAATGTCAGCGACGCGAACTTCACTCCCCACGGCAGCGCCATCCGATTCGGCCTGGCGGCGGTCAAGAACGTCGGCCACAATGCGATCGAATCGATCGTGGCTGGCCGCAAAGAGCTTGGTCGTTACAGCTCGATTTACGAATTTTGTGACAAGGTGGACCTGCGGCTGCTCAACAAGCGGGTGCTGGAATCGCTGATCAAGAGCGGCGCCATGGACGCTCTCGGCCGACGTTCCCAGCTGATGGGTGTTCTTGACCGGGCGATCGAGCGCGCACAAAAAGCTCAACGGGACGCTGAATCCGGCCAGCATGGACTTTTTGGCGTATTCCAGGACGAGGAAGTCTCCGTCGCCAACGACAAGCTTCCCGATACGCCGGACTGGGACGAACATACCCGGTTGGCCAACGAAAAGGAAATCCTGGGATTTTTTATCACCGGCCATCCTCTGGACAAATATCGCGACAAACTGGAGGACCTGCGCGCGCTTAACACGGAAGAAATCTCCAGCATGAAGTCTTCGACGGGGAAAGACGAGAACATTACTACCGCGGGGATCATCACCAGCATTCGCGTGCTCAAGTCGAAGCGCGGCGATTTCTACGCCCAGGGCACGCTCGAAGACATGGCTGGTTCGGTGGAGATGCTGGTGTTCCCCGAGGCCTACCGCAAGCTGCAGGACAAGGTAAAGCTGGAAGTGCCGGTGCTGGTCCGCGGCGGCGTGCGCATTGAAGAAGGCGCAAACCCCAAACTGACGGTGAACGAGATCAGCCCTTTAGAAGACGCGAAAGTACCGTTGCCGAACTCGCTGCGCATTCGCATCCCGCTGGAGAGTTCGAGCGCGGGCACGGTCGACGCGTTGCACTCGCTGTGTGCTCAACGCAAGGGGCAGGCGAAGGTGTTGTTTGACGTGGAACGCCAGGGCGATTTCATGGTGGTGATGGAAGCGGAAGGCTATAATGTCGAACCGGACCGTAATTTTATCGCGCGCGTCGAGGAATTGTGCGGCCGGGGCGCGGTACGCGTCATTGACTGAAGAAGTCGGGAGGGCATGGCTTCACACGTGCCGGCGAAGTTTGAATACTGTGGCCGATGAAAGTACCCAATTACAGAAATCCGAAGGCGCAGGCGAAGGGCGCGCCCGACGTGGCAAATGACGCACTGGTGATGACCGGAGTGGAGTTCCTGCTTTCCATGGTGGAAGCCCGCTGGGCCGCGCGCAACGGTGACAGCGGCAAGGGCTTTGGCGAGAGAACGCACCAGGAACTGGAGAAGGTCGAGCAGCAGATCACCCGCCTGCAAGAGGCGGCAGGAGAGGATGAAAAGACACGACAGGAAATCCAGCAGCTGCACGATCGCATTCAGTCTCTGCGCAAAGAAATGACATCCCACTTCGGGGCGTGGGAGAAGACCGAATTAGCCCGCCACCCGCAGCGTCCTTACCCACTTGACTACATTGAACGCATCTTTACCGACTGGAGCGAGATCCATGGAGACCGCGGCTTCGGAGACGATCCCGCTTTAGTTTGTGGCATGGCTCGCTTCCATGGTGAAGAGGTCATGATCGTCGGCCACCAGAAGGCGCGCGACACCAAGCAGAAGGTATACCGCAACTTTGGCATGCCCAATCCGGAAGGCTATCGCAAGGCCCTGCGCGCCATGAAAATCGCGGAGAAATTCGGCCGCCCGCTGTTCACCTTTGTGGACACGCCGGGCGCGTATCCCGGACTGGGTGCGGAAGAGCGCGGTCAGGCTGAAGCCATCGCCCGCAACCTGCGCGAGATGGTACGGCTGCAAGTTCCGATCGTGACTACAATTACCGGTGAGGGTGGAAGCGGAGGCGCACTGGCTATAGCCGTCGCCGACCGCGTTCTGATGATGGAAAACTCCATTTACGCAGTGATCTCGCCCGAAGGGTGCGCCTCCATCATGTGGCGCGATCCCACCAAGAAAGAGCTGGCTGCCCAGGCCATGCGCATCACCGCCGACGACTTGAAAGAACTTGGCTGCATCGACGACATCGTCCCCGAGCCCGAGGGCGGCGCCCACGTCGACCACGAAGCCGCCGCTCTGCTGCTCGATGCCGCGTTACAGAGGCATCTCTCTGATTTGAAGAAGGGCAAAGTCAAAGAATTGCTCGACTCCCGCTACACCAAGTTCCGCAACATGGCGCAGTTTCTCCAGGTCGAAGAGTAGAGGCGATTTCGCTGTCCCGACCAATTCGCAATAAAAGTACCCCGCAATAAAATCGGCTCGCAACAGAATCAAATTGTGGAAGAGCCTAGAGCAGGTCGGATCATGAGTGATGCTTACCATCTACAGCGCTTTGTCGACGCCCAGAATCCGGTGTTCGAGCAGGTATGCGCAGAATTGCGCCAGGGCCGAAAACGGACGCATTGGATGTGGTTCATTTTCCCTCAGATCAAAGGCCTGGGCAGCAGCCCAACGGCGATCGAGTTCGCAATCTCTTCTCTGCAGGAGGCCGAGGCTTATCTCAGACATCCCATTCTAGGGCCCAGACTCAGGGAGTGCAGCCGGCTCGTGACCCTGGTGGAGGGACGTTCGATCAACCAGGTTTTCGGATACCCTGACGATCTGAAGTTCCATTCTTCGATGACCTTGTTTGCCCGCACGACTGGCGAACATCAGATCTTCAAGGATGCCTTACAAAAGTACTTTGCTGGCGAACTCGATCGCCTGACTCTTGAGCGTCTTTGATAGGTGAAATCAGGTTCGCTGCCTGATCCACCACCACTGCACCAGCTCAACTCTACGGTTCTTGGCCCGCCCGTCTTCCGCGTCATTCGACGCGACCGGGGAATACATACCGCAGCCGAACGAAATCCAGCGGTGCGCAGCAATGCCCTGTTTGCCGGTGAGTTCGGCTACGACACTGGCGCCCGCCGTCGGCTCAAGTCAAGGTTGTAGTCTGATTTCCCCTGATTGTCCGTGTGCCCGACCACGTGCAGGCGAAGCGAGGGATTGTTCTTCAATAGCGTCGCAATCTCTGCCAGGGTGGGCTGGGATTCCGCTTTGACCGCATCTTTATTGGTATCGAAGTAAAGACCGTAGAGTGCCACTCTGCCGGAATCATGAATTGCCTGCTTCATGTCGTCGGCATTTACGAAGGTCATTTTCTTTTCCATGACATCCGGCGACACAACAACGAGTTGCGCTAGCGCTCGGCGCTTTGCAACTCTTCCCTCCAGGCGCTCCGGAATTACTCCATCCCTGTACGCGGTCACGAAGACCACGTAGTAGCTGGGCTGGGCACCTTTACTCATACCCACTACCAGGCGTTCGTCATCTTCGTCATAAGCAAGGATCTGAGAGAGCTCACTTTCAGCCGCGACCTTGTTGAAGGTGGGACCAAACCAGCCACGTTGCCCAGCTGCCTTCTCGTACTGTATTTCGATGCCGAGGCGCTGAAATTCCTGCTTGTAGTTGCGAAAGAGTTCTGCGGGAGTTCGTCCGGCGGGAGCGAGGTAGGTGTAATAACTTACCTGGCCCTCAATCTGCTTGCTCTTCTCGTATGCTGGCGGCTCCATTTCGGTAGGCGCGCCGAGAGGCAAAAGATACTCATCGAATTTGGACGCCCGATAGCCGATGAGTTCACTTCCTTCGTAGCGCTTCATGCCCGCCGGGTCCTTCGAGTCTGGCACATCCTGCGCCGCACTGATGAGAACAGCAACCGTTAAGAAGACGAAAGCTGCAGGTATTCGTTTAAATGTTCGGTTCAAAGCGCCTCCGAGTTCATTTGCTTTGAGAGCGAGATTGTTACCGGTTAGCATTCGTCGCACACAGAAAGTTCGCTGGCACACTTCATTGTGAAGACTGTGAGTTAGGGTCTTTGCGTTCAGTGGGGCGAGCGACGCAGATTGTCATCCAAGTAGCGGCTGCTATCAATGTGAAAAGTGACGTATTCTCACGCTCGGAGGCGAGTGGTGGCGCTACATTTCGTAGAATTTAGTTCCAAAGCGGGTACCTCTGCGCATACGGCCATCCCTGATTGCTCCCGCAGGGTTTCACTGCCGTATAATAAAAGGTTCTGACGTCATCATCATCGCGGACGAATCAATGTCCGCTCAGGGACAGGGAAGGACGGGAATGGCCACCACGGATGTATCCCTCCACGAAGGCAGCAGCCAAGCGGAGCAAAAGCCTGTAGTCAACAACATGAGCATTCAGGTCGCGACGGTCAACGGTTCGGGCTCCCAGAGCTCCAACACGGTGCTGTTGCGCAGCATTTTTCAAATGGGAGTCCCAGTTTCGGGCAAGAATCTTTTTCCCTCGAACATTGCCGGGTTGCCCACCTGGTACACCATCCGGGCCAATAAAGACGGTTACATCGCGAGGAAAAAGGAAATCGATTTCGTGGTGGCCATGAATGCCGAGACGGCGCAGGAAGACGTGATGTCCCTGGCGCCGGGAGCGGCCGTGTTATACGACGAACCGTTGAAGCTGAGCAGTCTGCGTTCCGACCTGGTCTTCTACGCCGTGCCATACGACAAGCTGGTCGCTCCCGTGTGTCCCGAGGCCAAGCTGCGCAAGCTGGTCAAGAACATGATTTACGTGGGCGTAGTGGCCAAGCTGCTGGAGATCGATCTCGCAGAGGTCGAGAAGGCCATTCGCAAGCAGTTTGCCAAGAAGGTGAAAGCCGCCAACCTTAACCTGGCTGCGGTCAAGGCGGGATACGACTACGCCGTCGCCAACCTGGCCAAGCGCGATCCTTATTTCATCAAGCGCATGGACAAGACCGCCGGCAAGATCATCATTGACGGCAATGCGGCCGCGGCGCTCGGTTGCGTGTTCGCCGGAGCGACCGTGGTCGCCTGGTATCCCATTACGCCTTCTTCGTCCCTGCCCGAGAGCATGATCGAATACATGAAGCGCTTCCGCATCGGCCCTGACGGGAAAGCCACCTTCGCGATTGTCCAGGCCGAGGACGAACTGGCCGCGATTGGCATGGTCGTGGGCGCAGGCTGGGCGGGCGCGCGGGCCATGACGTCATCGGCCGGTCCGGGAATTTCCCTGATGGCAGAATTTGCCGGCCTCGCTTATTACGCTGAGGTTCCGGGAGTGATCTGGAATATCCAGCGAGTCGGTCCTTCCACCGGCCTGCCCACCCGCACTTCCCAAGGCGACATTCTCTCCACCGCCTTTCTTTCCCACGGAGACACCAAGCACATCCTGCTGCTGCCGTGTTCTGTGGAGGAATGCTTCAGCATGGCGGGAGACGCTTTCGACTTGGCGGAGCAGTTCCAGACCCTGGTATTTGTCATGTCCGACCTGGATCTCGGCATGAACAACTGGATGGCCGACCCCTTCAGGTATCCGGAGAAACCCATCAATCGCGGCAAGGTGCTTGGCAAGGCGGATCTTGACCGGCTCGGCGGTTTTGCGCGCTACCAGGACGTCGACGGAGACGGCATCGGCTATCGCACCTTGCCGGGCACCGACCATCCCGCGGCGGCTTATTTCACCCGGGGCAGCGGGCACAACGAGAAGGCCCAGTACAGCGAACGCGCCGACGACTTCGAGCGCAACATGGAACGGCTCAACCGCAAGTTCGAGACGGCGCGCTCTTTTGTTCCGCGTCCGGAGGTGCAAACCGGCAAGTCCAAGATCGGGATCATCGGATACGGCACTTCGCATTGGGGTTTGATCGAAAGCCGCGACCAGCTGCGCCAGGAATACGATATTGAGACCGACTATCTGCGGCTGCGCGCCTACCCTTTCACTCGCGAGGTCCACGATTTTGTGAAGCAGCACGACCGGATCTACGTAGTGGAGCAGAATCGCGACGCTCAGATGCTCAGCTTGCTTAAGCTCGACCTGGACCCCGCACTCCTGACCCGCCTGCGCAGCATTGCCCACATACATGGCCTGCCGCTGGACGCACGCTCGGTGACCGACGAACTCATTTCCATGGAGGGCAAGTAAATGGCGACCACGACCACCGGCACTCCGGCACCGGCTCCGAAAACCAACCGCATCGGACTGCCGATCGTTGAATACCGGGGCGGCAAGACCACGTTGTGCGCGGGTTGCGGTCACAACGCGATTTCCGAGCGCATCATTGACGCCATGTACGAAATGGGCGTGCCGCCCGAGCGCGTGATTAAACCGAGCGGCATCGGCTGCTCGTCCAAGAGCCCGGCCTACTTTATGGGACGCTCCCACAGTTTCAATGCTGTGCATGGCCGCATGCCATCTGTGGCCACCGGGGCGGTGCTGGCCAATCGCGACCTGATTGCGCTCGGCGTGAGTGGAGACGGCGACACGGCTTCCATCGGCGTGGGCCAGTTCATTCACCTGATGCGGCGCAATCTGCCCATCATCTACATCATCGAAGACAACGGTGTGTACGGTTTGACCAAAGGCCAGTTTTCCGCTACCGCCGACATGGGCTCAACGCTGAAAACCGGCGTGATCAATGACCTGCCACCTATAGACACCTGCGCCATGGCGATCACGTTAGGCGCGACTTTCGTCGGCCGCTCGTTCTCCGGTGACAAGAAACAGCTTCACGCCATGCTGAAAGCCGCCATCGCCCATCAAGGCACAGTCATGCTCGATGTGGTTTCGCCTTGCGTGACCTTCAACGATCACGAGGGTTCCACCAAGTCCTACAAATACATGAAGGACCACGAAGAACCTCTGCAGGAAGTCAGTTTCGTGCCCGTGTTCGAGGACATCACAGTTGATTACGATCCCGGGACTACAACTGAAGTCACTATGCACGACGGCTCCCGCCTTCGTCTGCGCAAACTGGAAGAGGAGTACGATCCGACCAACCGCATCAAGGCCATCACACGCCTGAACGAAGCCCACGAAGAAGGCGAAGTGCTGACCGGAGTGTTCTATGTCAATACCAAGACGCCCAGCTTCGTTGACCTTCTGAACATCACCGAACAGCCGCTGGCGACCCTGCCGGAATCAGTCGTACGGCCGGGGAGGGAAGTGCTCGAACAGGTGATGGAAGAGCTGCGGTAGTAGCCCGGAGCTAATACCTAGTACCCAGGTGGAGCAGCGTGGTTTGGGCGGAGCACCGCTTCGCAGCGTGCGGAAAACTTGCGCAGTGCACGGTTGTGGGAGGGGCACGACCTCGGTCGTGCCGCTGAAGTGCTGACTGTGTATGGCGCTTCAGCGCCCGCGGTTCGCTGTTCGATCTAGTTTTCCTCGACTTGCTCAGCGCTGGTTGCGGTTGGCCGCTTAGGTAACAAATCAGTAGTCAGTTTCCAGTTGTCGGTTGCCAGTAGTTCCCTCGACGATACGAATGGAACCATTCGCTCTGCCAACTCCTCGACTTGTTCAGCGCTGGTTGCGGTTCGCCGCTTAGGTAGGTAACAAACCAGTAGTCAGTTTCCAGTTGTCGGTTGTCAGTAGTTCCCTCGACGACACGAATGGAGCCATCCGCTCTGCCAACTCTTTGCCTATAATCAACGTCTGAGTAGGGTGCTCAAAACTGCCCTTTCGTCTATGACTGACCCGCAAGCCCGGCCGGTAAGCAAGATCCTGCTGGCCGTGGTATCACTGGTCGTGATCGCCGTGGTGGCGCTTATTGTGACCGGAATCCACCTGTCCAACCCTTACCTGCGCAAAAGAGCCGTCGAGATGCTCGGCGAGAAGTTTCATGCCACTGTCGAGCTGAAAGACTTTCATGTCTATCTTTTTCCCGGGGCACGCATTGAGGGCTCGGGGCTGGCTCTGCGCCACGAGGGCCGGACGGATGTGCCTCCCCTGATATCGATTGCCGAGTTCTCCGCCCAGGCGGGAATTTCCGGCCTGTTGTGGAGGCCGTGGAAGATTGGTCAAGTCAAGCTGAAGGGCCTGCTGATCCAGATTCCGCCCCCGGCTCAAAGGAGAAAAGAGGACTGGTCCAAGGTGCGGAAGGGCCCGGTTCTGATTCAGGAGATTGTGTCCGACGATGCAGAGCTGCGCCTGCTGCCCAAGTCTGCCGACAAAGATCCCCACGTCTTCGCGATTCATCATCTGGTCATGCATTCAGTAGGACTTGACCGGGCTGCCTCGTTTACCGCTCAGCTCACCAACGCGGTCCCACCCGGGGAAATCGAGGCGAAGGGCAGTTTCGGTCCCTGGAGTGCGGACGATCCGGGACAGACGCCGCTGGCTGCACAGTACACGTTCGACAAAGCTGACCTGGGAGTGTTCAAGGGGATTAGTGGAATTCTGTCTTCCCAGGGAAAGTTCGGTGGCGTGCTGGAGAAGATCGAAGTCGAAGGCACGACCTCAACCCCTGACTTCATGGTCCGGATCGGTGGTCACCCAGTGGCTTTGGACACGACTTTCAGCGCCACGGTGGACGGCACGAACGGAGACACACTCCTGCACCCGGTGACCGCTCAGCTTCAGAACACCGTTATCGTGGCCCAGGGCGGCATCGTCAAGCTTCCGGAAAAGGGCCGAACCATTAACCTCGACGTCACCGTGGACAAGGGCAGGATCGAAGACTTACTGCTGCTGGCGGTCAAAGCCGACAAACCTCTCATGACCGGGGTGATCAAATTTCATACTACGTTCGAGTTACCGCCGGAAAAAGGGGACATCCCCGACCGGTTGAACCTGGATGGAAAGTTCGATGTGGCGCACGCCGAATTTACCAGCTCCGAGGTCGCAGGCAAGATCGCGACCCTTAGTCGCAAGGGGCAAGGCCAGCCGAAGAACCAGGATGTCGGCAGCAGCATTTCCGAACTGGAAGGAAAGTTCGTTTTGGACAACGGAGTAATCACATTTCGAAACTTGACCTTCAGCGTAACCGGAGCGGTAGTGGCGTTGAATGGCAACTATGGACTGGATAAAGGTGATCTCGACTTCCACGGCAAACTGCGCATGCAAGCCAAACTCTCCCAGACCATGACCGGCGCGAAATCATTTTTGCTGAAGGCTTTCGATCCCTTCTTTCGCAAAAATGGTCAAACTGAATTGCCGATCAAGATTACAGGCACGCGCGAGCATCCCTCCTTCGGCCTGGACTTCCGGCATAAGGACAAAGAGAAAGAAACGGGAGAGCAGGGAATAAATTGAGTAATTGGGGAATTTGGTGATTTGCAATTGGAAACCTAAAAGCTCATTGGTTCTTTCCAATCACACAATTACCAAATTGCCTGATTACTCAATTTGTTCGTCTCAATCTTTTTCGCCGGTGTGTTCCGGGCTTCCTCCGGGCTCGGGGAAATCGGTATCGGAGGATTTCAGGAGCTGGTCCTGGTCCCGATGTCCAAGCTGACCTTGCAGGGAGGTGTTACTGGGCTGCTGAGGTTCGTCTTGTTCTACCGCACCCTTACCACGGTCCTGATCTTTGGTAGTTTTGAAGTCAGTCATCGGTTATCCTTGACCCATCTCGGATCCCATCAGTCCAGTTTACAGATCACATTAACATGTGACCGGTTGCCTGGCGCGAAACTTTTGCCGGTGAGAGGGGTTAACTGTACAGATCGGCGGAAGAGATCAAGGAGCGAGCATGAGGCGTCTGATTCTTGCAGTTTCTATGGTGACGGTACTGGCCTTGGGCGTCTGGGGGCAAAACACGTCGAAAGAGCAGGCGCACGAGGGCCTGAAGGCGCACCAGCGAGAAGCACGTAACAACTCCGAACGCCGGCATCACCGTCGCAAGCATCACCGTCATCACAAGCATACGGCCGCATAATTGCACACGTGGGGACAGCGCCCTCGGCTGTCCGGCGGAGCAAAGCTCCGCAGTTTGGACGGGTCGGGTGTCAGTTAGGCGCTTGAAAAGTGCTGGCTGTTGAGGGGTAGCGAACCTATATAAGGGACTTCAGATTTTAGATTGGCGATTGTAGACTGTGACCCGAGACTGCGGCTGTTAAACAATCTTAGATCTACAATGTGACATTGCCTTTACAGCGGCTGAAGCCGGGCAGTTTTTAGCAACTTTTGGCACGACTGGAGTCGTGCCCTCCCCAAGTCGTGCTCCCTAAGGCGGTCTTAACAGAATTCTCCGGTTCCTCCCAAAGGCGGGGCTCGAAGCCTATTGGTCCTTGCGCGCCGTGGTTCCCGAAGTCGCGACTCCCAGCTTACGCAGACGCTCTCGGGCCTGCAGGGCCTCATTTGACTTGGGATAGCGCTGGATCACATGACGAAGCGCCGCAATTCCGGCTTCCTGCTGTCCCAGTTCGACCAGAGCCAACCCTTTTTTCAGCTCAGCCGAGGCGGCCTTGTTTCCATCCGGGAAGCTTTGCAGAACCTGGTCGTAGCTCTTGACCGCAGCCTGATAGTTCCCCTGGCGAAACTGAATATCGGCCAGATAGAAGTTCGAATTTCCCGCCAGATCGGTATTGGGGTAGTACTTCACGTAGTCGGCGAATTCCTGCGCCGCCAGATCGTTCTTTCCCGCCTGGTAGTCACGCAGCGCATTGTTGTATAGCACGTCCGGAGGCGGAGCTGAGGCCTGCTGCTGTTGCTGGCTCTGCTGGACGGCAATGCTCTGCTGGGCCGCCTGCATGTCCTCCAGTTGCTTGCTCACCTTCCCCAGGCGCGCCTTGAGTTCGTCCAGGGTGTCGTTCAGGGACTGGATCTGGCCCGAGAGTTGATCGACGTGAGCACCGCTGTCGGTCTGCTGTTTCTGCAGCGTGGTTTGCAGTTCGGTAACCGATGCCGCCACTTTGTTGGCGCGGTCGGTACTTTGTTCGATCAGGTGCTGCATTACGCCCATGCGCTCGTCAAAGGACTGCTGCATGTGCGCGATCCGATCCTGCAGATCCTGCACCTGGGTCTGCAGTTGAACCATGTCCTTGTTCACGGCCCATGCTGGCGTGGGGCCTGACCAGATCCCGGCCAACAGAGCCAATACGACCGCGTATCGCTGAATTTTCATAGTCCGTTTCCTAAGATGCGAAGAATATGTGCCACGTCCGGGCCAGAGGACAAAAAGCGATCGAATCGCCGCTATCTGAGGATAACGCGTCCGCGCACGCAATGCACTTGGTGAGCCGAGGGTAGTGGATCGGGTCGAGCAGGTCTTCAGACCTACACACAACCACTGCCTTGGGATGGGCTTCAACCCCTGAGCTACCCTCAGCGGCTGAAGCCGCACCGCATCGCCCTCTGGTTGCAGCGCTAAAGCGCTGCTCCACCCAAAATCAAGTCCCGCGCACTACTTCTGATACACGAAGTGGCCACGCCGGTTTTGCTGCCAGCACTGCTCAGTAGACTCGGTGCAGAACGGCTTTTCCTTGCCGTAGCTGATGGTCTTGATGTGATCGGCGTTGACCCCACTTTGTACCAGGGCATTGCGCACGGAATTCGCCCGGCTGTCACCCAGCGCCAGGTTGTACTCCGTCGAGCCCCGCTCGTCGCAGTGTCCTTCGATCGTGAAGGTGATGTTGGGATGCTGCTTCAGGAAGTCCGCGTCGCCCTGCAGAGCAGGCTGCTGGTCGGGATTGATGTCACTCTTGTCGTAGTCGAAGTAGATGTCCTTGACGGTCTGAGAGAACAGTTCTTCCTCAGTAGCCGAAGGCTGAGGTGGAGGTGGCGGAGGCTGGGTCACGGTGACCCGGGCGGTCGCCTGCTGTGTCCCTCCGGCTCCCTTCGCGGTCAGAGTGTAGGTGGTCGAGTCCGCCGGAGTGACAGTCTGCGAGCCATTGGTTTGGACCGCGCCGATCCCATCGATGCTGGCGTCGGTCGCATTGCTGGTCTGCCAGGTCAGGGTCGTGGACTGACCTTTCTCGATGGTATTCGGGTTGGCGGTCAGCGAAGCAGTGGGCGCAGCCGGCGGCGGCGGTGGCGGCGGTGGTGGTGGCGCCACTTTTTTCTTGCAGGCGCCCAGCATCATGATGGCGCCCAACGCGAACACTAACATCATCCATCTCAGGTTTCGTTGCTTCACTCTCTCCTCCGTACTCTTCGGACGCATGTGTGACGCGCCCGCTTCAGGTCCAGAGAGGGGGAGGACAGCCCCGCCTCTTCCGGGAATTGACGACAAGACACGTGAACTATCAGTCCAAAACGATCACTTCCAGCTCCAGTTGGGTTGAGTATTTGCACCCGCAAAGGTCAACTGTTTCTGGTTGGTTCCATCGGCCAGCATGGTCCATATCTGCAGGCTTCCTGCCCGGCTGGACTGAAAAATGATGTGCCGTCCGTCCGGCGACCAACATGGGAAATCGTTTCGTCCGCCATCGTGAGTCAGCTGCACCCACTGCTTGCTGGCAATGTCCATGATGTAGATATCCTGCGCACCTGGCGCTCCAGGGCCATACTTGCGCATCCACGAGACCACTAGAAATTGACCGTTGGGGGACCACGCTGGAGACACCGCATATCCCTGGTCGGTCATCCGCTGCACGTTGGTGCCGTCGGTTTCCATGGTATAGACCTGGGGCAGTCCGGTGCGGCCGCTTACCCACGCGATCTGGGTGCCGGTCTTGCGATTCCACGCCGGCGAGACGTCCGGACCTTTGAACGACGTAAGCCGCTTCAGATTCGCCCCAGATGCATCAACGGTGTAGATTTCGGGGTCGCCGCTGCGTGAGGAAGAGAACGCCAGCTTGGTTCCGTCCGCTGACCAGGCCGGAGACAGGTTGGTTCCACCGAACCGGGGAAACGCCACCAGTCGGTTCAGTTCGAGCGAGTACATCAGGATTTCCCAGCCGGTCTTGGTCAAAGAACTGAAGGCGATGCGAGACCCGTCGGGCGAGACCCGGGGAGACAGGGAAATCGAGTTCAGGTGGGTCACGGCATGCTGGTTCGCGCCGTCGTAATCCATGGCCCAGATTTCCTTGTGGCCGCTGCGGTTGCTGACG
Source organism: uncultured Acidobacteriaceae bacterium (assembly GCA_964528615.1). Classification (GTDB taxonomy): domain Bacteria; phylum Acidobacteriota; class Terriglobia; order Terriglobales; family Acidobacteriaceae; genus JAIQFF01. Next base: position 22,065 of record CAZGSU010000038.1, read on the forward strand.
AAATAGACCTTGCTTTCTGCGATGCCGGCAATGCCGCCGCCCAGGCGGAAAATAATCTCATCGGCAAATTTGTGCGCGATCAGCCGCGCCGCGTCGCTGCTGGCGGCGTCCTGGTACTGCTTTCCCAGAACCTGCGGCGAGTTGACGTTTTTCACATCGTAAAGCCAGCCCTGCACAGTCATTGCGTTGGCGGACGCGCCCAGATTGCCGAAAGCCAACATGGCCGCATTTGGAGGAGGCGCACTCCAGCCCTCGAACTTTACGTCCGCGGGACTTCCGACTTGCCCCAAGGGATAAAAACTCTTCGAAACCATGTCGAAGATGCCGGCGCTGTCCAGGTCATTCCACAAAGTTTCATTGAACGTCTTGAGCAGTTCGACGTTCCTGGGGTCCTGATTGGCGGCATTAAAATCGGGAACCGCCAGGCGCACTTTTTCTACGCCCAGACCAGTCCCGGTGCGGATCCAGTCCTGAGCCAGGCTCGAGGTCAACAACAGGAAAGGCAAAAATAATTTGAGAAAAAATTTCATCAATGATCGCATCCTCACAACTACCACTAGTTATCTCTTGTAATCGAACCAGAACTCGACTGACACTTTATTCGCGGCATAATCCGAGGGCAGGGGACCAAAAGTGTCAATGCGCTGGATGGCCCGGGTTGCCGACTGGTCCAGAGAGGGCACGCCGCTGGACTGTTCCACCTGCACATTGGCAGGCCTCCCGTCGCGCATAACGTCGAACGTGATGTATACCCGTTGCGCCGTCGTGATGCGCGGGTCCACCTCATACTTGAGCCAGTTTTCGGAAACCTTCTGCTGCACTACATGCACATACCAGGAATAGCGCGTGCCAAAGTCTCCACCCCCGCCGGTGAACCCGAAGCCTCCCTTGGCGCCGCTTGCACTGAAGGTTCCGTACGGCCCGCTAACCGGGCCGCCCTGGCCGAACGGCACTGTATTGTCTGCTTCATCGATCGGCTCTGGTTTTGCCTTCTCCTTGGTAGCGCTGGGCTTCGTGACCGGCTTGGTCTTCGAAATCTTGTCCGGGATCGCAATCGCATCTGGCTCGGGAACTTTTTCTACCGGCTTGGGCTGCGACTGGGTAAGCCCCTTGGAGTCGTTGGCCAGAACGTTCTGGGTCTGCACCGGGTTGGCGGGCAATGGAACCGTGCTCACCAGCGTGACTCCCATCGCGTCGCCACCACCGCCTGCGCCCCAGCCTTCACCACGGCTGGCGGGGATGACCACCGCATAAAGAAGGATTGAGCCAGCCACGGCAAGGTGTAGTCCCAGCGACCAGGTGAGGTTGCGTCCCCAACGCTCGTGTTCGAAGAAAATCTCAGGGTTTGCTGCCATGCGTGTCCAGCGGTTGCGTCACGATACTGACATTGGTGATACCAGATGATTTGACCGCGTCCATAACGGTGGCAAAGGCGCCGAAGGGTACATCTTCATCGGCGCGCACGAAGATGGACTGGTGCTGCGGGTCGCGAATCTTTTGTCTGAGCTTGGCACCGATTTCGTTGATATTGACGGCGTCGTTGCCCAGGAAAACTCGCTGCTGCTTGTTGATGCTGATCACCATGCGCTCTTCGGTGATCTCTTTCACGGTGCGGGTTTTGGGCACGCTGACCTCAATGCCGGACTGCAGCACCGGCGCGGTCACCATGAAGATGATCAATAGAACGAGTACGACGTCCACCAGGGGCGTAATGTTGATGTCGGAGAGTGAAGTTTGAGTTCGTCCGTTCGAAGCCGTAAAGGCCATTACCGCTGCACCCCCGGAGCTTCCGCCGTACGGTATGCCGGCAGAGGTTGCTGGCGTTCGACTGCGTTCAGCATTTCCAGCGCGAAGTCATCGCCGCGGGCAGCGAGTTCTCGAATCGATCCGCCGATCAGATTGTAGGCGATAACTGCGGGAATCGCCGCGGCCAGTCCGGCGGCAGTAGTGATCAGAGCTTCGGAGATTCCAGGCGCGACGGCGCGCAAAGTTGCGGCGCCGGCGGTGCCCAAACCGTGAAAGGCGTCGATAATGCCCCAGACTGTCCCGAACAGCCCGACGAACGGCGTAACCGCCCCGGTAATGGCCAGCCAGGGCAGGTTGCGCTCGAAGCGGGTCAGTTCCTCTGAGTTCGCGATCTGCATGGCGCGTTGAATTGCCTGCGGATTCCTCACCGCCCCCGTAGTGACCGCACCCTGACGACGATATTCTTCAAATCCGCCTTCGAACACTCCCACCAGCGGGCTGGGCCGAAACTGTTCAGCCACCGCGCCCACATCCTGCAGGCGCTGCGCCTTGCGGAAAGCGCGCACAAAACGGCCGCTTTGCACCCGCGCCCGGCGCAACACGCTCCACTTGGACAGAATAATCGCCCAGGAAATCAAACTGAATATGAGGAGAAGAAGCAAAACCGATTTGGCGACCGGGCCGGTTTCGCCCACCAGGTCAATAATTTCGCCGCCGACCACTGCTGCCAGCAAGGTGTACAGATTCATTGGTTTTTAGGAGTATTCCTAGTTCGATTATAGACCATGGTTGCAGGCCAAATTCCGGGTGAATCCCATCCATTAACCCCGCGGCTGTGCAAAAACCCAGGAAGTTGCAAGCCAGCCAAAGCCAACTGACAACCGAGAACGTAAGAACTAAGAACTGACAATCAAAAGCCACAAACTCGCGCCGCGGTTTTTTTGCAGAGAGCGTTCCGGACGATCACCATCGAAATTATCGCCAAACAGCAGCCTGGATCGAGTGGTCGTCCAACGCACCTTGGTTCGGCTAGAATTGCGCACATGAAACGAAGAACTCTACTGCAATCGATTCCCGCCCTGGCGCTTCTGGGTGCAACCGCTGCTGCTGATCCGCTGCAGGCAGCGTCCGGACAGAAATCGACCCTGGTGTACGAACTGCGGGTTTACCACACCTACGAAGGCAAGCTCGATGATCTGCTTACCCGTTTTCGCGAACACACCGTGCGCCTGTTCGAGAAACACGGGATGAAAAACATCGCCTACTGGACACCCACCGATGATCCTCTCAAAGGTAAGACTCTGATTTATGTAATTGCGCACCCCAGCCGGGAGGCCGCGACCGCAAACTGGAAAGCCTTTGGCGACGACCCGGAATGGCAAAGCGTGCGCGACAAGTCCGAGGCCAACGGAAAGCTGGTGGAGAAAGTTGATTCCACGTTTATGGTGCTGGCCGATTTTTCGCCGGCGGTGTGAGCCAAAAAATCGAAATCGTGGATCTCCTTACTTCAAGATGTTGCGGATTACTTCAAGATGTTGCGGAAGGTCTCAGTTTAGGCCCCCTTTTTTCGTTTTGGACAAGACTCGGTAAAGGTGGTATTCATGACTCAGAATTGGTCTTCTCGGTTCGGATACGGGCTCACTTGTCGAGGGGGGAAATAGAGCCGCCTGATTCTTGAACGAGCGGAAACAAGTCCTCACTACAAGATGCCAGTCGCGAATCCGCCCCGAAGAAGCGGGAGTAGGCCATGCGACTTCTGATCCCTTCGGCCGTCCTCAGTCTCATCTTTGCCTCTGCCCCGTCTGCTTCCCATCCGACCGAAGCACCTACCGGCTTCGATAACAAAAGCAACGGCCTCGCCGACGATGCGACTCATGAGGCCGATCAAATGAGATTCGACGAAGTCGAGCTCGTAACCGATGGCCTGGGGCCACTCTATAACGCGCAGTCCTGCCGCGAATGCCACCAGAGTCCAGTTTCAGGGGCCGCCTCCCAGGTCGCGGAATTACGCGTCGGCCATCTGGGGCCAGACGGACACTTCCGCACGCCGGAAATCCCGATCGCCCACGGAGCCGAAGTAATCTCTGGGCGGTCTCTGGTGAACGATCGCGCCATTTGTCCCAACGCTGCTTTTCCTGACAACGAGATTCAAGAGCGAGTTCCCGAGACAGAGAACATTCGGGCGTTTCGCCTTTCTCTGAGTCTGTTGGGAGATGGCTTCGTGGAGGCGGTTGCCGATCAAACCCTCATCGATCTCGCCACGCAACAATGCAAATCTTCGCACCGGAAAATCTGCGGACAGGTTCTCGAGGTTCCTATCGTAGAAGCGCCCGGACAGATGAGCGTCGGCCGGTTCGGTTGGAAAGACCAGCACGCGAGCCTGCTATCGTTCGCCGGCGACGCTTACCTTAATGAAATGGGCATCACGAACCGTTTGCAACCGGATGAGATAACCAACATTTGCAACGCTCACTCGGAGCCCAATGACACATCAGGACCCGATGGCCTCTCCGACATTGACCACTTCGCCCGGTTTGTTCGAGCCACCAAAGCGCCGGCGCGCGATTCCCGGCTCGCGAGCAGCGCGGCAGCGAAGAAGGGTGAAGGCCTATTCGACAAGATCGGCTGTGCGGCCTGCCACGTTGAAACCTTGACCACTGCTCCCGCTGGAACCAAGATCAACGGCGGAACGTTTACGATTCCAGCCGCGCTAGGTTCAGTCTCATTTCATCCGTGGGGGGACTTCTTGATGCATGACGTCGGTACGGGCGACGGAATCCTGCAGGCCACCCGGGAACATTACGGAAAGAGAGTCTTTCAGATAATGTCGGACTATCTTTCGAAACAGGACTTCGAGAGTAGCCGGAACAAAATTCGCACTGCGCCATTATGGGGAGTCCGCTTGCGTCCGCGGTTGATGCACGATGGGGAGTCCCTGACGCTTCGCGATGCGATCCTGCGGCACCGCGGCGAGGCAACTCATGTAAGTCAGAAATTTGAAAAACTAAAAGGGGACGACCAAGAAGCTATCATCGAGTTCCTGAAGTCTCTGTGAACTCCCCGTGGGGGATCCTGTCTTCTAAGTGACGTTACGGCTTCACGCTCTTTCCTTCCAGTATGAAGTGCACCATTATGGTGTATACTGGTGCCATGGCAGAGTCAAGACCAGTGCGGCGCAGTCTGACGCTGCCCGGGCATATCGCCAAACAGGTCAACAGCATCGCTAAACACCGGCGCCTGAGCGACAATCGGGTGCTCGTGGAACTGATCGAGTTGGGAATCGAAGCCCGCAAAAGGAAAGAAAGAGCCTTCTTCGAACTTGCGGAACGGTTTCGCGCATCAAAGGACCCGGAAGAGGTGAAGCAGCTTGGGGACGAGTTGGGACAGTTCGTATTCGGTGAATAATGCCTCAAATCGAAACCTGGTCGCAGTTTCCCCAGGCCATTCGCGATCATCTGGTTGAGCGCATGCGCGACCGCAAGATCAGCCTCCACGATCTCAACCAACTCCGCATCTGGATCGATTCGAAACCCGACGTCCCGGAGGGCGCTTGGTACAAGGATTTTGGATTGTTCAAGATCTGCGGCGAAGTGACTTATCCGAAGACGTTTTTGCTGGCCGGGCAAACAGCCACGAACCGGAGGCTTTAGGGCTTAAAGGGGTCGACACAGAACCCACGCTGGACTGTGCCTATGCGCAAGTTGCATGGCTCCTTCGCTTCGCTCCGGGATGATTTCCCCAGGGGGCATTCGCTGATCATCAGTCACTTGCTTTCGTGCTATGCTGCGCTCAAGTCTCCAGCTTAATTCTGTGTCCCGGATTTCGTTGTCCCAAGTTCTGTGTCCCAGGATGGCCGGTGCTCGTCGAACTGCGGCTTGAAAATTACGCGGTCGTGGACAATCTGGCTGTAGAGTTCGCGCCTGGCCTGAATCTTCTGACCGGCGAAACCGGCGCCGGAAAATCGATTCTCATTGATGCGCTGGCGCTTCTGCTCGGCGATAAGGCTTCCGCGGACGTGATTCGTTCCGGCGCCGACAAGGCTACGATCTCCGCCGTCTTCGAAGTGGAAGGCGGAGCGGAAGAGACCGTCGCCGAAATTCTCGAAAACAACGGCATCGATCAGGAAGATGAATCCGTGATCTTGCGCCGCGAGATTGCCTCCGGCGGAAAAGGCCGGGTGTTCGTGAACAATCAGCCGGCCACGGTTACGGTCCTGCGCCAACTGGCGCCTTATCTGGCGACCATTCACGCCCAGAACGAATCTTTGCTGTCGTTCGATGCCAGCACTCGGCTTCGACTGCTTGACACTTTCGCCAATACTCAGACGGAGGCGACCGCGAAGGCGTTTTCCAGGTGGAAGGATATCCATGCTCGGATCGAGGAGCTCCAGCGCGACGAGCAGGACCGCTTGCGTCTGCTCGATCTGTGGACTTTTCAGGCGCGGGAAATCGAAGCGGCCAGACTGCAGCCCGGGGAAGACGAGCGCCTGGAGACGGAAAAGCGCGTTCTGGCCAATGCGGAGAAAATTCACAGCGCCGCCATGAACGCGTTCGATCTGCTCTACGAAGGCGAGGCTTCGACTTCAGCGTCGCTGCGCACGGCGCAAAAGCATATCGAAGAGCTGGCCCGTTATGAGCCGAAATTTCAGGAAACCATGGCTACACTCGAAACCGCGCGTATCAGCGTAGAAGACGTGGGGGCGAGTCTGCGGGACTATGCCGGCGGCATCGAGGCTTCGCCCGAACATCTGGCGGAAGTGGAAGACCGGCTCGCGGCCATCGACCGGCTCAAACGCAAATATGGGCCCGCGCTCGACGACGTGATGAAGCATGGCGCGGACGTGAGCCGCAAACTTTCGGAGATGCAGAACAAGGACGAGATTCTTCGCCAGCTTCGCGCCTCTCTGACGCAGGCGGCAGAAGAATACCTGGGGGCAGCGCGCGCCATCTCCAAAAAACGCTACGAAGCTGCGCGAAAGCTGGAAAAGCTGGTTGAGATAGAGATCAATGATCTCGCCATGAGGTCCAATTTTCGAATTGAGGTAAGCGGCACCGACGAAGAAGGGAACTGGACTGCGGCCGGCTTCGACCAGGTGGCTTACATGATTTCTACGAATCCGGGCGAGCCATTACGACAGTTGGAACACATTGCTTCGGGTGGGGAACTGTCCCGCGTCATGCTGGCGCTCAAGGCAAGTGTGGAAGCGGCATCGAGCAGGAAGCGGAATTCCGGAGCGCAGCGGACACTGGTCTTCGACGAAATCGATACTGGCATCGGTGGCCGGGCGGCGGAGGCGGTTGGAAAGAAGCTCAAGGCCTTGTCGCGGTCGAACCAGATATTGTGCGTGACCCACTTGCCTCAGATCGCCACTTTTGCCGATCATCACTATATGATCGAGAAGAAGGCTGCGGCTGGCCGCACCCGAACCAGCGTCCATCTCATCACCGGGGAAGAGCGCACCGAGGAAGTTGCCCGGATGCTGAGCGGCGCCAAGCTGACCGAGACCTCCCGCAAGCACGCCGAGCAGATGCTGAAGACGAACGCGTGATCGCCAGCGAGGGTTAAACTTGACCGAATGAAAGACACCCTCTCAGAGGCTGGCAAGAGGCTTTCCCGACTTCTCAAGGAAGCCTGCGCGGGCGAGGAAGTCGTGATATCGGGAGACATGGAGCTCTCGGTAGGCTGGTGCCCGTCATACACCGCGCAACCGGTCCCCAGGCGAAGAAGGATCGGATTCCTGGCGCTCTTAAAGGGAAAATCTCGTATGGTCCGGACGCATTCGATCCCCTCACGGACCAAGAGTTATCAGACTTGGGATTCGAACAGCTAGACTGATTTCCGTTCACCGCCAAATTATCCCCAACCGCTGCTAATCCTAAGCCTTTCTATGGCTTACGTTGACCAACTGGGTACTTGTCCGATACTCTAGTTGTCAAGCACCCATAGGGAACGTGTACCCTAAGAAGGCAGAATATGGCGGCACATCAGAACGCAGACCGGGACGAAAAAACACTACTTTTGCTCAAGCCCCGTGGCTTTTGCGCGGGTGTAGTGCGTGCCATAGACATTGTCCGCATCGCGCTCGAGGCCTTTGGGCCTCCTATTTACGTGCGCAAGGAAATTGTCCACAACCGCTTTGTGGTCGAAGAACTGCAAGGCAAGGGGGCCATTTTTGTCGACAGCGTGGAAGAAGTCCCAAATGGGGAGCGAGTAATTTACAGCGCTCACGGAGTTTCGCCTGAAGTCCGTGAGGCCAGTGAACAGCGCGGGCTGCGCGTCATCGACGCCACCTGCCCGCTGGTCACAAAAGTCCACGTAGAAGCGGTGAAGTTTGCCAAAGAAGGCTATTCGCTGATGCTCATCGGCCATCGCGACCACGATGAAGTTATTGGCACGCTGGGCGAAGCACCCATTGTGACCCAGGTGGTGGGCTCGCCCGAGGAAGTGGCTTCGCTCACCGTGGCCGACCCCAGCCGGGTAGCATATCTGACGCAGACCACCCTGAGTCTGGATGAGACCACTGACATTATTGCCGCCCTGCGGAGGCGTTTCCCCAACATCAAGGGCCCGGCGGCGCAGGATATCTGCTATGCCACTGAGAACCGTCAGGTGGCGGTGAAGCATGTGGCTTCCGACGCCGAACTTCTGCTGGTGGTTGGCTCCGATAACAGCTCTAATTCCAATCGTTTAGTGGAAGTAGCGCGTAATTTGGGCACCGATTCGCATCTAATCGACAGTTACCGAAACATCCGGCCGGAATGGCTGGAAGGTGTAAGGACCATTGCGTTGACGGCGGGTGCCTCGGCTCCGGAATGTCTGGTCGAGGAAGTGGTGAAGTTTCTGGGTACAGAAGGCTTTACCAACGTGCAGGAAGTTGAAGTCATGCCCGAAAACGTACGGTTTGGCCTGCCGCCGGAAATCGTGGAAGCTATCGCGAGCGCTCCGGCCGCGGCGGAGTAAATAGAAGCTTAATATGGACGATACATCCTCCCCCTTTTCGACTGCCCCATCTTTTGGTGTCCCACCATTCGGCGCCCCATCTGCCTTGCCGCAGATGCGTTTCGGGAAAATCGATGACCTAACCAGCCGCGTGGCTGCCGCCATTGATGGCGCACGCAACTGCCTGTTTTCCGAGCAACACGAAGAAGGCTACTGGTGTGGTGAGCTGGAAGCCGACGCGACGCTCGAAGCTGACTACATCATCCTGCACGTTCTTCTGGGAACGGGTAATCCCGAGCACATGGCCAAGGCGGCGCTCTATATCTCGAGACATCAGAATGAGGACGGCGGCTGGAGCATTTATGCCAACGGGCCGTCGAATATCAGCGCTTCGGTCAAGTGCTATTTCGGGCTGAAGCTGGCGGGTTATGCCGCCGACCAGCCGGAGCTGGTGCGTGCCCGCAAGAAGATTCTGGAGATGGGCGGGGTCACCGAAGTCAACACATTCACCAAGATTTACCTGTGCTTTTTCGGCCAGTACGATTACGACGCGGTGCCGGCCATCCCACCCGAAATCGTTCTGTTTCCCAAGTGGTTCTGGTTCAACATCTACGAGATTTCTTCCTGGTCGCGGGCCATCCTGGTGCCGCTGTCGATTTGCTACGCTAAAAAGCCGTTCAAGAAGATTCCCGACGAACTGGGTGTGGACGAGCTGTTCGTCGGCGGGCGCGACAAGTCCCGCATGCATTTGCGCTGGGACAAAAAGCTGCTCTCCTGGCGTAACTTCTTTTTGTCGCTGGACCGCTTGACGCATTGGTTTGAACGGGTCCACATCCGGCCGCTTCGTTCCATTGCGCTGAAAGTGGCGGAGAAGTGGATGCTGAAGCGCTTCGAGATGAGCGACGGTCTGGGCGCGATCTTTCCTTCCATGATGAATTCCATCATCGCCCTGCGCTGCCTGGGGTATTCGGTGGACGATCCGCAGGTGATTCGCGCCATGGACGAGTTCGAGAAGCTGGGGATCGAAGAAAAGGATACGTTTCGGATGCAACCCTGCAAATCTCCGGTGTGGGACACGGCCTACGCCTTGTTCGCCCTGGGGGAGAGCGGAGTTCCGGCCGGCGATTCGCGGATGGTCAAGTGCGCCGACTGGATACTGCAGAAGCAGGTGCGGACGGCTGGTGACTGGAAAGTAAAGAACAAAGCGGGACAGCCCGGCGGCTGGTATTTCGAATTCAACAACGAGTTTTATCCCGACGTGGACGACAGCGCCATGGTCTGCCTGGGGCTGACCCACGTGGAGCATCCTAACGGACGTTACCAGCGCGAGTCGGTGCAGCGCGCCATTGACTGGATACTCTCCATGCAGTGCCGCAATGGCGGTTGGGCCTCGTTCGACAAAAACAACGACCGCATGGTGTTTCAGTACGTCCCCTTCGCCGACCATAACGCCATGCTGGACCCCGCGACCGTGGACATTACCGGGCGCATCCTGGAAATGCTGGCGGCGTATGGCTACGACAAGAGCCATCCCGCGGTGAAGAAGGCGCTGAAGTTCATCCGCGAGCAACAGGAGCCGGACGGTTCCTGGTTTGGCCGCTGGGGCGTCAACTACATTTACGGAACTATGCAGGTGCTGCGCGGCCTGGAAGCGATGGGGATTGACCATCACGAGCCCTATGTGCAGCAAGCCGCGGAATGGATTCGCATGGTGCAGAACCCCGACGGCGGATGGGGAGAAACCTGCGATTCGTACGACGATCCCAACACCAAGGGCGTAGGACCCAGCACCCCGTCGCAGACGGCATGGGCCATCCTGGGATTGCTGGCGGCGAATGACACTCGCAGCGACTGCGTGGTCCGAGGCATCGCCTATCTGCTACGCTCGCAGAAAAAAGACGGCTCCTGGGACGAGCCTAATTTCACCGGGACCGGCTTCCCGCGCGTGTTCTACCTGATGTATCACATGTACCGGCAGTATTTCCCGCTGATCGCGCTGACCACGTACAAGAAAGTCATGGCGGAGAGAAACGGCAATTAGCACTCAGCAATCAGCACTCAGCAGTCAGTCGGGCGAGAGCTACGATCCGCGGAATGCCGAATGCTGAGTGCCAAATGCTAGCTTTTGTCACCGGCGCGACGGGATTCGTAGGCAGCCACGTTGCCCGCGTCCTGGCGGAACACGGCGCCGATCTGCGGTTGCTGGTCCGCCCCAGCAGCGATCTTCGTAATATTCAGGACCTCAACGCAGAACGGGTGACCGGAGACCTGCGCGATGCCGCGTCGCTGAAAAAGGGAATCACCGGGTGTGACGTGGTGTTTCACGTCGCCGCCGACTATCGATTGTGGGTGCGCGATCCGGCCGAGATGTACCGATCGAATGTTGAAGGCACGCGAGCAATTCTGCAGGCGGCACGCGAAAACGGGGTGCGGCGTGTGGTTTATACGTCCAGCGTCGCCACCATGGGCTTCACTTCGAACGGGCATCTGGCGGATGAGGATTCCCCGGTCTCCCTGGACAACATGATCGGGCCGTACAAGCGGTCGAAGTTCGTGGCGGAAGAAATTGCGATCGACGCCGGCAGATCCGGGATGGATGTTGTGGTGGTGAACCCTACGACTCCGGTGGGCGAACGCGATATCAAGCCAACGCCGACCGGGCGTATCATCGTGGACTTCCTGAAGAAAAAGTTTCCCGCCTACGTCGACACTGGCCTGAATCTGGTAGATGTGACTGAGTGTGCCCGTGGTCACGTGATGGCGCTGGAGCGTGGGAAAAGCGGCGAGCGCTACATCCTGGGCGGAGAGAATCTCACGCTGAAGCAGATACTGGATAAACTTGCAGCCATAACCAGGCTGCCTTCGCCGAAGGTTCGAGTTCCGTATGTCGTTGCTCTCGCCACCGGGGTAGTGGATCAGGTGGTCACGGGCTATCTTCGCGGGCGCGAACCGCGCGCGACGCTTGATGCGGTGCGCATGGGACGGAAGAAGATGTTCGTGTCGTCGTCCAAGGCCGAACGCGATCTGGGATGGAATATAGTCCCCGTGGATGGCGCGTTACGCCGCGCGGTGGAATGGTTTCAGGCAAACGGATACGCTTGATACGGCGAAACCCCAGCGGCTAAAGCCGATCTTCTTACGGCGACGGTTGGCACGACTGAAGGTCGTGCCCTTCCCGATCCCACGATGAAAGTTGTCGGTGAGGAATTTCGTTGGCGGGCGGCAAAGAGATTGTGTAGCAAAGATCGTGTGGGACGGGATCGAAGCCTGCCCTGAGCGAAGTCGCAGGTTTAGGGGGCGACAAAAGTGATTGCTCCAGCTATCGCGAAGAGGATAAGCCCGATGCTGGCGGTTGCTGACATGGACCAAACCATTGCGTTTTACCAGGAGGTTCTTGGTTTCGCCCCGGCGATGAAGTCGCCTGAGTATTCGATTGTGGCGCGTGATGGCCAGACCATTCACTTCATGAAGGCCGCGTCCGAGGATGTCATGAAGTGTGTAAGAGGACACACCGAGATATACATCGAGGTTTCTGGCATTCATGCCCTGTGGGAACATGTGAAAGGGTTCAAGGACCGCTACAAACTCAGAGATTTATTTGACCGGGAGTATGGGATGACCGAGTTCCACATCGAAGATCCCAACGAGTGCCTGGTATTTGTCGGAGAGCCGACGTCTAAATGACAAAGCATTCAAAGCGCGACTCGCTGGCCGGACGCGACAGGAATTGACCTTGCCTGACACCAAAGTCGCGATCGTTGCAGCCCTGGAACGGGAAGTACGCCCGCTGATCAAGCACTGGCGGTCGGTGGATCGGGAGCACGAAGGCCGAAAGTTCACTTTTTACGGGCACGGTCGCGTCGTGCTGGTATGTGGCGGTATCGGCGCATCCGCTGCTAGGAGAGCGACTGAGGCGGTAATCGCGCTCTACCGTCCGACGCAGGTCGTATCCGCAGGATTTGCCGGCGCTCTGAATTTGACCCTGAACGTGGGTGAGATGTTCATTCCTGCGCGCGTGGTCGACTCGCAGGACGCGAGCAGCACCGAGACTCATATGGGGCAGGGCGTGTTGGTGAGTTTCACGGAGATCGCCAGTCCGGAGCAGAAGGCGAAGTTAGGCTACGCTTTCGGTGCACACGCCGTCGATATGGAAGCGGCGGCGGTGGCCCGGGGCGCACACGCCCGCGACGTGAGCTTTATGGCGGTGAAAGCTATTTCGGACGGGAGTGGTTTTGTCTTGCCACAGATGAATCGGTTCATACGTCCCGACGGCAAATTTCGCACGGCGGGATTCGCCCTTGCGATGGCGGTGCGGCCCTGGATGTGGGCGAGGACCGTTCGATTAGCGCGGAATTCTGCGCGGGCGTCACGTGTCCTCTGCGACTGGCTGGAAAGGTACATTGGATCGGCGGCCGGGGATACGGCATCTGACCTACAACCGGTGGCCAAAGCTGATGCGAGCTAAGACCCATAAGACGGTGTCGGTCCTGATCATGTTTCTGTTCAGCGCACAGTTGTGGGCACAGGCCGCGCTGAAACCGGTCTACGTCGAAAGCTTCAGGAAAGGGCCGACGCAGGTCTCGGAGTACACGGTGGTGGCAAAGCTGGACACTAAAAATCCTTACTACAACGCGACCATCAAGGATCTCGATGGCAATGACCGTTACCAGCTTAGCCTCGAGCCTCACCGCGTGGGCTCGGGTGATGACAAGATTGTTTCCTGGCGGGTGCAGTTGATCGATCCGCGCCGGCGCTATCTGGGAAACTACCTGGTTGCCACCAAGCCCCCGGAACCGCTCACCGATCTGCCCCAGGACCGGGCCTGGTGGCTGGATCCGAGCCCCTATGCGGCCGTCCCTCTGTTAGCCAGGCGCGTGTTCAAGGTGGAGAGCTTCTATTGCGTCATCCAGGTGGAGGACTATCACAAGTTGAGTCCGGAGAGCCGGTTGCTGGATTCGATGAACGTGGAAGTGCAGTTGACCCAGACCGATCCGGGCCGCAACTGAAGGCGATACATGGCTAAGGCAGGACTATTCGCGGTTGAGGAAAACACGGGCAACATTCCTGCCAACATGCAGGCCGCCGTCTATCGCGGCGTAAATGATGTGCGCATGGAAACCGTACCTGTGCCCCAGATCGGTGCGGGCGAATTGCTGGTACGTGTGCATACTTGCGGGGTTTGCGGCACTGATCTGAAGAAGATCGCTACCGGTTCGCATTCCGCACCCCGTATTTTTGGCCACGAGACCTCGGGCGTTGTTGCGGCGGTGGGCTCGGGGGTGCGGGGCTTTCAGCCAGGAGATCGGGTAGTCGTATTTCATCACGTCCCGTGCGGCGACTGTTTCTATTGCCGGAGCAAAACCTTTGCGCAGTGTGAAACGTACAAGAAAGTGGGATGTACGGCGGGGTTCGAGCCGTCGGGCGGAGGGTTCGCCGAATACGTACGGGTGATGGACTGGATTGTACGGAAGGGTTCGGTGCGCATTCCGGACAATGTTTCCTTCGAGCAGGCCTGTTTCCTGGAGCCGGTCAATACCTGTATGAAGGGGATTGAAAGACTGGGCCTGAAGGCTGGAGAGACGGTTCTAGTGATAGGTCAGGGACCGATTGGTATCATATTGAGTATACTGGCAAAAAGAGCGTTGGCCTCCAGCGCATTCAGTTCAGGTGAGCATAAAGATGCTCAATCCGGCGATCTACGTTCCGACGGCTCCCTTGTAGTCACTTCCGATTTGTATCCTCAGAGGCTTACAATATCTACAAGTCTCGGCTTGGGGAACACTATTGACGCTTCGCGTACCGACGTCGTAAAGGCGGTGCGTGAGCGGACAGAAGGTCGTGGCGCCGATGCCGTTATTTTGGCAGTCGGGGGCAACGACCTGATCCGGACCGCCATGGATGCAGCCCGTCCAGGAGGCCGGGTTTTGTTGTTCGCACAAACTGTTCGGGGTGAAACCACGATTGACCCCGCGGCGGTTTGCGTGGACGAGAAGACATTGTTGGGGTCATATAGCGCCTCTGTCGAACTGCAGGAGGATTCAGTGCGGTTTGTGATGAACCGCGAAATGGATCTGGAACGGTTGATCAGTCACCGCTTCTCTTTGTCCTGCAGCGTCGAGGCCCTGGATCTGGCCGCCCATCCCCAACCCGATTCGATGAAGATAGTGATTCAGCCGGGCGGCTCGTGGGAAGGAAGTCGAGCGTGAACGGTAAGATGACAGCAGCCGTCCTCTATGGCAAAGAGGACGTAAAGATTGAAAAAGTACCAATTCCCCGGGTGGGTGATGGGGAAGTACTGGTCAAAGTGCAGGTCGCGCTGACCTGCGGGACCGATCTCAAGGTGTACCAGCGTGGCTACCACGCCCGCATGATTGTGCCGCCGGCGCTGTTTGGACACGAACTGGCCGGCGTGATCGAAGAAGTCGGGCACGGCGTGCGCGGCTTCAAGAAGGGCATGCGGGTGGTGGCGCTGAACTCGGCGCCCTGTCAGATGTGCTTCTACTGCTCCAAACATCAGGAAAATCTCTGTGAAGACCTGTTGTTCAACAACGGGGCCTATGCCGAGTACATCCGCATTCCGCGCCGCATCGTGGAAACCAACATGTTGGCGGTTCCGGCGGATGTCACTTACGAAGAAGCGGCAATGGTTGAGCCGCTGGCGTGCGTTTTGCGCGGGCTGCACGAAACCCGGGTCGAGATCGGCGACACCGTCACCGTAATCGGCGGCGGGCCCATCGGCCTGATGTTTGTGCAGGTTGCGAAAGCTACGGGCTGCAACGTGATTTCCGTGGTCAAGCGGGATTCGCAAGTGGCGGCCGCAAAGCGCATGGGCGCGCACGAGGTGGTGCAGATCACCAAGGTGAAGGATCCGGTGGAAGTGGTACGCATGATTTCGCCGGAAAAACGCGGCAGCGATGTGGTCATTGAAGCGGTGGGACGTCCCGAGGCCTGGGAGTGGGCCATCGACATGGTGCGCAAGGGCGGCACCGTCAACTTCTTCGGTGGATGCGCCAGCGGAACCAAGGTCCAACTGGACACCAACCGGCTGCATTATTCGGAAGTGACGCTCAAGGCTACGTTCCATCACACCCCAGAGACAGTGCGCAAGGCCTTTGCGCTGATCGCCGAAAAGAAAATTCGCTCCACCGACTACATCACCGGAGAGGCGCCCCTTTCCCGGCTGCAGCAGGTGCTCCGCCACATGCTGAATCGCAACGGCGATATCAAGACGGCCATCATTCCCGGTCACTGAGGCGGTCCCGGAGTACGTTCTCACCGGGCGCTCTGGGGATACCGAGGAGACGGAACTGACTATGTCATCCATTGCCAGCAACGGCTCCCGGATCGCGTCCAGTCCCGCTCCCCTGGCGGGCTGGAGCCGGTTGCCTGCGGAGTACGCGATACCCGAGCAGGCCCCGTCAGAGGCCGAGGCACGGGAGTATTGCCGCCGGCTGGCCCGCAGTCACTACGAAAATTTTTCGGTAGCGTCCTGGTTTCTGCCAGAGCGCCTGCGCCAGCACTTCTTTAATGTGTACGCGTACTGCCGCATTTCGGACGATCTGGGGGACGAAGTCGGAGATCCCGATGCCTCGCTCGAATTGCTCGATCAGTGGCAGGCGCAACTGGACGCCTGCTATGACGGCAGCCCGCGGCACCCGGTGTTTGTGGCTCTGGCCGAGACCGTCCGCAAGTTTGATATTCCGCGCCAGCCTTTCGTTGATTTGCTGAGCGCGTTTCGCCAGGACCAGAGCATCCATCGTTATGAAACTTTCGAGAGCCTGCTGGGATATTGCCACTACTCGGCCAATCCGGTCGGCCATCTCGTTCTTTACCTTTGCGGCTACCGCGATTCGCAACGTCAGGCTCTGTCCGACTACACATGCACTGCGTTGCAGTTGGCCAACTTCTGGCAGGACGTGAGTGTGGACTACGCCAAGGGGCGGATCTACATTCCTCTGGAGGATCTGCGGCAGCACAGCGTGAGCGAACAGGAAATTGCCGCCGACCGGAACACGCAGGCATTCTGCGCTTTGATGCGATTTGAGGTGGAACGGGCGCGCAACTGGTTCAAGCAAGGGTCCGCGCTGGCGGCGCAGGTCGATCGCGAACTCGCCGTCGACATCGAGTTATTTAGCCGCGGCGGGCACGAAATCCTGAACGCGATCGAGCGTCAGGGATTTGCCGTGTTGGGGCGGCGTCCGGCAATCTCCAAGGCCCGCAAACTGGCACTGGTGGCCCGGGCCGCACTGGAGAAGCTCTTATGAGCGCGGCCGTGCAACAGATGCCTGCTCCGTTTTCACCCACCCCTTCGCAAATCGCCGTGGCTTACTCGGTTTGCCGCCACATTACGCGCTCGGCCGCGAAGAATTTCTACTATGCATTTCTGGTGTTGCCCTCGGCCAAACGGCAGGCGCTTTGCGCGGTTTACGCCTTCATGCGGCGCTGCGATGACATCACCGACGACGTGAACCTTCCTCCTCATGAGAGGCGACAGAAGCTTGAGGCCTGGCTGGAAGCCCTGCATCGCGTGCAATCTGGACAGTCGAGTGACGATCCGGTGCTGCTCGCGCTGAGCGATACCCAGCGGCGTTTCAAAATCGCGCCTGAACTGCTCGACCAGTTGGCTTATGGCACCGGCATGGACATTCCGGAGAATGGGTCACAGAATTCGTCCGGCGCGGAGGGGCTCCAGGTCCTTTATCACACTTTTGCGGATCTTCGCGTTTATTGCTATCGGGTGGCGTCAGTTGTCGGACTGGTGTGCATCCGGATATTCGGCTACAGGGATCCGGCGGCGGAACCGCTGGCGGAGAACTTGGGCCTGGCATTTCAGCTGACTAACATCATCCGGGACATCAAGGAAGATGCCGGCATGGGGCGAATCTATCTTCCTGCCGAGGATCTGGAGCGCTTCAAGATTGCTGCGTCCGAGTTGCGCCAGAGCGCGATTCCCGAACGGTTGCGTTGGCTGCTGGCAGCGGAGGCGGATCGAGCCCGCGAATACTACACGGCCACGCGAGAGTTGATGCCGCTGATCGACGAAGACAGCCAGCCCGCGCTGTGGGTGCTGGTGAGCATTTACCGTCGGCTGCTGGAAAAAATCGCAGAGCGCAAGTACGACGTCTTCGGTCCCAAGATCAGCCTCACCGTCCGGGAGAAAGTCTTCATTCTGGGAAAGGGTTTGCTCAAACGCCTGGCTTGATGACGGAGCGCTGGACACAATCTCCCAAAGTAGCAGTAGTAGGGGGCGGCCTGGCGGGACTGGCTGCGGGCTGTGCCCTGGCTGAAAGCGGCTATCGGGTCACGCTGTTCGAACGGCGTCCGTACCTGGGAGGCCGGGCCTCGTCCTACCAGCACCCGGGGACTGGCGAGGTCGTGGATAATTGCCAGCACGTTCTGCTGGGCTGCTGCACCAACCTCATTGAGTTCTACCACCGCATCGGAGCGCAAGACAAGATTCGCTGGTATGACCGGCTGACTTTCCTCGAGCCCGGCGGCCGTGCCTCGGTAATCGAGCCTTCAGGGCTGCCGGCTCCGCTGCACACCGCACCTGCCTTCCTGCGCGCAGCCTGCCTGAATCTGCCCGACAAGATGGCGATTGCGGCGGGTCTGGCGGCTCTGACGCCGATCATGCCGCGCGACACAGGCGAGTCCTTCCTGCATTGGTTACGCCGGCACGGGCAGACGGAGCGCGCCATCGACCGCTTTTGGAAGACCGTGCTGGTAAGCGCCCTGAATGAGCAGATGGACCTGATATCGGTCCCCTGCGCGGCGCAGGTGGTGAGGGAATCTTTTCTGAAATCCCCGAAAGCCGGACGCATGGGTGTGCCCACGGTTCCGTTGACTGAGCTTTACAACGCGGCGGGGGAATACATTTCGGCGCGCGGCGGCGAGGTCCGGCTCCGCTCCAGCGTGGAGTCGTTCCATGCCGAGTTTGCTGGAGTAAAGCTGCTGCTGGACAGCGGTCAAGAGGCTTTTGATTTCGCCGTCCTGGCCGTCCCCTTTGACGTGTTAGCGCGCATGCTGCCTGACACCTCGGCGGCGGAGCCGCTGCGGCAAACCCTTGCGCGATTTGAAACCTCGCCTATTACCGGCATTCATCTGTGGTTCGATCGCCAGATCACGGACCTGGAACACGCCGTATTGCTGGATCGCACCATTCAGTGGATGTTTCACAAGTCGAAATTGCGCGAGGCGGCCTCCTCCGGCGGATCCAATGGGCGGGAAGGACGTGCGCCTGAGGCCAACGGCAGCTATGTCGAGCTGGTGGTGAGTTCTTCGAAGACCCTGGTGGAGAAGTCCCGCAACGACATTGTCGAATTGGCGCTATCCGAGTTGCGTGAGTTCTTTCCCGGGGCGCGTGCCGCGAACCTGGTGAAATCGACGGTGATCAAGGAAGTTCACGCGACCTATTCGCCTCGTCCCGGAATCGAGATTCACCGACCCCAGCCGGAGACGGTGTGGCCGCGCATCTTCCTGGCTGGAGACTGGACGGCGACCGGTTGGCCGGCCACCATGGAAGGCGCGGTACGCAGCGGCTATTCCGCAGCGCAATGTGTGGCCCGGGTCGCAGGACGGCGCGACGCAGCGTTCCTGGTCCCAGGCTTGACGCCCTCAGGATTCATGCGGTTGTTTGGTTGAGGCAGGCTCGGGTTGTGGGCCGCCACCGTTGCACGCGTCGCTGCTTACCATCTACAATCACAGTGACTCCATAGAAGGTACCAGCCTGGATTCGAGCAAGCTGCCTCCAGCATGCACTCGACCGTTGGCTCACAACATGGCGGCGTAGCTCAGGTGGTTAGAGCGACGGTCTCATAATCCGTAGGTCAGTGGTTCGAGTCCACTCGCCGCCACCAAGTTTTACGGTTTGTTTCCAATAGTTTAGCAATTTGCCTCTCGCTGCACATGGCCTCAATTCCGGTGCACTGTAATGAAAATTGTAATGAAATTGTAATTGAGGCTCGACTGCGATGGTGCTTTCAGAACAAGAAAGGCCTTAATTTATTAGGCTCGGACCCTTCCCGGGGCCCTCCTCGATCACTTCGATTTTCGATCCTCCTGACCGCTCTGTTTTAGCGCTTCGCAATTGATCCAGCAGGTTGATGGCATCTCGGAGATATTCGGGGACTCGTGCCGTATAGAAGCGGAGGACATCTCGGCGGGAATGTCCGAGAAGTTGGTCGATGATGGTGTCCGATACTCCTGCTGCTGCCAGTCTTGTTGCGAAGGTGTGACGGCACTGGTAGATGGGAAACGGCGATAGCCCAGCCAGCCTGAGAGCGTTGTGCCAAGCAGTTTTCACGCTGCGGATATGTGTATTCAGCCGTTGCGGGTTGAAAAAGACGTACCCTGATACCCCGTTCGTGATGGTACGCCATTTTTGAAGTTCACATCTTACAAACCTTGTCATTGGCAAAGCACGTAGACCCGCTGCCGTCTTGGATTGGACAATCGTAATTATCGATTCTTCAAAATCGATATCTGACCACTTGAGTCTAAGAGCTTCGATCCCAATGCGCATTCCCGTTTCGAGAAGCGTCGTGACGATGGTTTGCAGCCTCGCATCGCAGCACATCAGGATCCTGCGTTCCTCAGGGAATGAGATCGTGCGTGGAGGTTTTCGGTATTTGGCTTCGTTGAATAGCTTCACGCCATCAAGCGGACTGTGGGCGAGCATTCTCCGTTCTACGGCGAAGTTGAAGGCGGCACGCGGCAACGCCAAATCTCGGTTTACACCCGCCGGGCTCACACCTTGTTTTATTCTCAGTTCTTTGAAGAGGTCGAACGTGAAAGCGTCAACATCGGTAATCCGACGCGTTCCGCAGTGCGGTGACAAAGCGCTCTGCGACAATCGATAGCGTTTTCGGGTGGCTGGATGCTCGATTTGCGCAATGTATGAATCCAGAAGCTCATCGACGGTCGGAGTTTCCGAGAGTCTCATTGGTTTGCGGCCTGCGTCAAGCTCCGCTTTCTTTCCGCGAAGCAGGGCCTCGGCATCATGGATATCGTGCGAATGTGAGGATTCGAAATACTGGCGACCTTGCCATCTGTACGTGATCCAATAGATCTTTCCGCGCTTGTAAATGCCTGGGTACCTGCTCATGGCACGTTCTGCCTAGATCTCCCGCAAAGCTTGTGTGCCGTAAAAACTGAGATCCCATACTTCTTGGCGAGCGTTCTGAATGGCGTTTTGGATCGAACTCGTTCTTTCCGCAGCTTCGCAATTCTGACTCGCGTGTAGATCGCCGCTCTCTTCATACCCCTCCTTGAAAGGTGCAACGATCTCCCCATCGAGCACGGTCTTACCAGCAAGCGGCAGAGTCAGTCCCTTGCAAAGATCTGCGAAGGAGTTGAAGGGATTTCCGTTACGGGAGATGAGCTGTGTGCGACCGTTCTGGATGACGGCAAGCGAGCGGAACCCATCGTACTTCAGCTCGAACAGCCAGTCAGGATGGTCGAAAGGCAGGACCCTGCGGGATAGCGGCATGGGCTGGAATGCCATTTGCCGGCAGCATAACGAACCCCCTCAGCGAAAAAAGAGCGAAGCAGCCCGAGAAAAGGGTGGTTATCGCAGAAAGCTTGCTGGGCGGCCTGTTTCGGGGCTGTTTGGTGCGCCGGGGTCGCGCTTCGGGGGCTACAATTAGGCAGGCTAGTAAGAGGGAGGCCCGTATGCGCTCTTGCCTCGTCAATCCCTGCAAACCTTGTCCCTGGGTTCGCATTGGCTTCATTGCATTCCTGGCCCTGCTGTTATCCGGCTGGTCGACTTGCGCCGCGATCAGCAATTTCAGCAGCTGTTCCGGCACCATGCCCCAGCCTCTAATTAATTCACTCTCGCCGGACCCTATGCCAGGCAACACGGAATCTGTTGTACTGATGGTGAACGGAAGCGGCTTTGTTCCTCAATCGCAGATCATGTGGAACGGAGGCGGGCTGCAGACCACGTTCATGGATTCAAGCCACCTTCGAGCCACGATTACGCAGCAAACTTTTGACTCCTTTGGCGGTTCAGTGGGGAGCAGTGTGCAGATTGCAGTGAGGTCCCAAGGATCGGTCCCCGTTGTGGGATGTCCTAGCGGTGGGAACTCTGCCACGCTGATTCTGGTGATCAATTAGGAGCTCACTTCCCGAGCCGTAGTTGGTGTAACAGATCAAGGAGCGATTGGCGCACCGCTGACGCATCGTCATCGCGGTCCTCTTGGAATTTGCTTTTTGTTTCCGAAGACGGTTGCTGATTGTTAGCGTAACATCACGATAGCACTCACAACCCCAGAATCGGCTCTTCACTTCGCGAGTCGGTTACAATCCGGAAGCAATGGCGCGATACAGACTCGACTATCCGGGCGGGCCGTCCAGACTGTAATGAAATTGTAATGGTTGCATGATCAGAACGAATCGTTTCCAAGCAGAACGGATCAAATCGACTGATTTGTAATCCGCTGAAAAGAGGAGTAGAGTAGAAAATTTTGCAAACGGTTCAGAACTCTCCCGTGTATTGCTAAACCGCCGTACAGCCTTCGACGTGACTTTCTGGGACTCGACGCTTGCCGACCTGTCTAGTTCTCCCTTCCTGCGCATAACCTGTGAGCTGTCCAGACCGAGACCCTAAACTTGTCAGCCAAGGCTCTAAATGTCACCTTCTCGTGCACACGTTGACTTCTGAGATCAGCAACCTCTTTGCGCGTCAATTTACGCAACGGTGGCCGACCCAGAACCTTTCCGTTAGCCCGTGCATTCGCCAAACCTGATCTCACCCGTTCCGCGATCAGTGATCTCTCGAACTGGGCAACGGCGCCAATCATCTGGAAGAGCATTTCACCGGCTGGAAGGGATGTGTCTACCGCTTCTGTCACCGATACAAAATCGATGCCAAGCGCTCTGCACAGTTCGAAGCCAGCAATTAGATTCTTCAGAGAACGGGCAAAGCGGTCAAACTTCCAAACCACGACGACATCGAATCGTCGACGGTGAGCGTCGGCCATCAGCCGGTCGAGCTCGGG
>CAZGSU010000039.1:0-9299 GCA_964528615.1 uncultured Acidobacteriaceae bacterium
GTAGTCTGGGTTTTCTGAGGTGTAAGTATGAGCGTCACCCCTGATCGGCCTTTGACTTTACCCTACATTTGTCGCGATTGTGGCAGCGAAGTTGGATTTCGCTCGCGGCGTCGTAGCTTGGCAGAACGGTTTATCCTTCCCCTATTGTTACTGAAGCCGGTGCGCTGCGGGGAATGTTTCCGGCGGGACTATCGCCTGATTTTCACGCAGGTGCGCGACCGTCAGTCAGAGACGGCGAGGATTGGGCCGGGGAAAGCGAAGCCGGCTTCCAGTCGTAACGTTGCCTAGTGGCCGCCATGGCCGCTATACTGCAGGAGTTGCAGCAACGATTGTCCGCGGCGGATTTGTCCGCGGGATTAACAGGAGGCCGTCTTCAGCAGTAGTGAGGACCGAATCCGGGCGAGTCACGCCAGTGTTGGAGTAGCAGGGCATTCCATTGTTTCGCAGGGGGTCTCGCCCAGTTGGCCTCGTCGAGTAGCTGAGAGCCTGTTCTCTGTTTTCTTTCCTTCCGACTGCTGCATCTGCGGCGAGCCTCTGCTGAATATTGCCCGGCTTCCGGTGTGTCCCCATTGCTTGAACAGCATCCAGCCGGCCAGCCGCAAAATTTGCTCGAACTGCGGGGACCGCGTGTTTTCTTCCTATGCGGAAAGAGACGACGACGGTTTGAGGCGATGTCCGGTTTGCCGCCGCATTCGCAGACCTTTTGACCGGGCGGTGGCATACGGAGGCTATGAGGGTGGGCTGCGCGAACTGATTCACCTGCTGAAGTACAACGGCGTGCGTCCGGCGGCGAAGGTCCTGGGAGGCTTGCTGGCAGAGGCCATGGCCGCAGTGGAGCCGGGCTTTGAGCAATTGAGTTTTGACCAACCGGCGATCCTGGTGATTCCCGTGCCGCTCTATAAGGGCAAGCGGCGGCAGCGTGGATTCAATCAGGCGGAACTGATCGCGCGGGCCGCGGTGAAGCTTCGTCCCGCAAGCGAGCGTTTGCAACTTGTCCCCAAGCTTCTGCTGCGTACCCGGGACACCCCTTCTCAGATCGGCTTGACCAGCCACCAGCGTCGCGCCAACCTGCGTGGAGCTTTTGCCGTGGCGCCTGCCGCGGAAGTCACTGGCCGACATGTGATTCTGGTGGATGATGTTTATACGACAGGAGCTACGGCCACGGAGTGCGCTCACGTGCTGCGCCGTGCCGGAGCCTCGCAGGTGTGGGTGGCGACGGTGGCGCGTACGCAGAAAATGGCATCTAATTATGGGCAGTTCCGGCCGGACACAGAGGATGATTCGGCGGAAGAGGACGAAGAAGTTTTGGCGAGAGCCGCGGCGAGCTAATCGACCCGGGGCATTTAGAAAAGCGCCTGCGTCCTTCGGTAAGAAAGAGGATTGGGCTTCGGCCCCTGAGGGCAGGAAGTTATGTCACTGAGGATGGACCACGACGGAGGCTCCCGGCATGCCGCCGGCTTGTTCTCGCCGGCGGCGGCAACGCACCGGCCCGGCGATGGCCATGCTCTGCTTGCGCCCGTCCTCGTGCTGAACGCTTCCTACGAACCCATCAACGTTTGCGCTGCACGCCGTGCGCTGGTTCTCGTGCTCAAAGGCGTGGCCATGACCGAGGAAGAGAATGGACACTTTCTGCACTCGGCCCGCGTGGCCATGCGCCTGCCTTCGGTGATCCGGCTGCTCGAGTACCGCCGCATTCCGCACCAGAGCCGCGCACTCTCGCGTAAGAACATTTTGCTGCGCGATCGCAACACCTGTCAGTATTGCGCCACGGTGCTGCCCTCAAGTGAACTGACGCTTGATCACGTGATACCGCGGTCGCGGGGAGGGTCGTCCACCTGGGAAAATCTGGTCGCCTGCTGCCACGCCTGCAACCGCCGCAAAGGCAACCAGCATCCCACGGAAGCTGGCATGAAGTTGATGCGCGAACCGCGCGCGTTCAACCTTCACACCAGCCGCCACATTATGCGGTTGATGGGACGGTCGGATGATAAGTGGCGGAAGTATCTTTTCTACTAAATAAAGCTGTCAGCTCTCAGCTGTGCAGCTTTCAGCCATACCCACAGAAAATCCTTGGTTGATGTCAGGCGCAGGAGAGCGCTGAGTTGCGTTGACTTGCCTGAAAGCTGAGAGCTATTTCTGGGGTTTCTGCTCGTCCGGCTTTTTCTGGTCTGGCGGTTTGGCGTCCTTCGGAATCTCCTTGCCCTCGTACAGGATCTTCACGTTTGAACCGAAACGCTTGTAATCTTCGTACTTCACGATTTCCTTGATGTGCACGTCTTCCATCTTGAAGTGCAGTTCGTCGTCCGCCTTGGTGTAGACGGGAAACCAGTATTGGCCGTCGATCTGTTGCCGCCAGGTGGTGAATTTGGGGAACAGATTTTCCTGGTCGCCATGTTTCTGGCGGATGTCGGGCACAGTCTTGCCGTACGTCTTCACGATCTGAAAATCGTGGTTGTCGACCCAGACGCGTCCCTGGAAGTAGCGCTTCTTTCCTTCGATTTTCTTGGGTGCAATGTCGAACACGTAGCACTCCAGTTCGTCTTCCTTTTGCTGGCCCACGTAGAGGATGTTGTATTCGGGAAGGTCTTCTTCAGTCAGCACGAATGGCAGCCGGTGGCGAATATCCTGGAAATCTTCCTGCGACATGAAGATCTTGTTAAGACTCGACTGTGGCGCGAACACCACATTCTCGATTCGGTGACCCTTGTCGTCGAACATAACATCGAAGACTTCGTGATACTCGCCGTCGACCGTGTTGCCGTCGAGGGTTTGCACTTTTACGTCCTGGCGGTAGGTGTACTGGTCGCGCGCTTTGGCAAATTCCGTTTCCTTGGCGGCAAAGCGCTTGATAACGTCTTCCGGCGTGGTGCCAGCGGGAGGAGTGTTTTCGAGCGGACCTTCCTGGGCGCGCGCGGGCAGTCCGCAGGCCAGCACGGCCAGACAAATGAGCAAACGAGCCGGTACCGATTTCATGGTTATAGTTTAGCGAATTTCAGGCGAGGATGCCCGAGAGCCGCAACTGCCGACCTCGTTGGCGTGCGGGGGAAACGAATCTGTGGGCAAACACCGCGGCGACCCCGCCCTCCAACCCCTCTCCGCTCAGTGAGGCCGGAGGGTAGGGTGCTGCAGTTCTGCCACTCACTTGGATGCCTTCTCGGAAAAGAGGTTGGTTGAGAAAACCTGCCGGCGAAAACTAGTCGTGGAAGTTAAATCGTGTAGATCTTAAAACCATGTGGGACGGCTATGGCGGGTTGTTCAGCATCGTGAACTGACATCAGAGCTTCTTTCAGCCCCGATGATCTATACAGCTGGACGCGAAGTGCACGGGTCCTTCGCTTCGCTCAGGATGACAAGGTCGTCGGCTTAAATTGATGTCGTTCGTACCACTCCTGCCTGAGATCTCTCCATGCCGGGTTGACAGAGACGATGAGAGCGATCTTCTTGATGGGCAGCCAGCCTTTGATTTGCTTTTCGCGCTCGATTGCGTTGTGGATATTCTCGAAGCGTTCAAAATACGCGAGGCGATCGAGTTTGTATTTCGAGGCGAAGCTGGATCCGGTGCCCATTTTGTGCTCGCGCACTCTGCGGCCGGATTTGTTTGTCCCCGTGTAGAGTGTTTTGGACAGGTTAGTCATGATGTAGGCAAAGTATGTTTTCGATGGCTGCAAACGATGTGATGCTTCTTGCTGGAAGATCGCAGAGTTGTTGCGCCCATGTCTGTGACGAATGAACATCGGTTCAAAATCGCAACCCTTCATATTCAAAATGGGCCTGCCATCTAAAATGAGCCTGTCATCATGAGCGAAGCGAAGGACCTGTGCACTCTGCGGCGGGTGGCATAGGTCCTTCGCGGCCAGGAACGCCGCTCAGGATGACAGAGCTTGGGGTAGGAAGGAGGAGCGCTAGAAGGTGGGAGAGCCCCCTAGGAGGTAGAAGTTCGTCCTGCTACACTCATGCGTTTGACCAATTGTTTTTAAGGAGTGGCTTATGCGCCGCCTTCTTCTTTCTATTCTTGTTCTCGCATTTGCAGTTTCTGCTGTTGCCCAAGCCAAACATCCTTTCACCTTCGAAGACATGATGAAGTTGAAGCGCGTGGGCGAACCGGAAGTCTCGCCCGATGGCAAGTGGGTGATCTTCAGCGTCGTCGACGTCGATCTGGACGCGAACACGAAGACGCCGCACATCTGGATCGTGCCGATGGCCGGAGGTCAAGAGCGGGAGATTATTGCGGATCAAGACGCGGATCGCCCGCGCTGGGCGCCGGATGGGAAGCGGTTTGCCTTTTTGTCGACGAAGGAAGGCGGATCGCAAGTTTGGATTGCGGATTTTGATGGCGCGGCGGGCAAGGTGAGTGAGGTGCACAAGCTGACCTCGATCGCTACAGAGGCTGGTGGCGAACTCTGGTCACCCGACGGCAACAAAATTCTTTTTACTTCGGATGTTTACCCAGAATGCGACGGGGCGCCGGAGACCGAGACAGCATGCAATGCGAAGAAGCTGAAGGAAGTTGAGCAATCGAAAGTGAAGGCGCTGATTTTCGAGCATCTGCTGTATCGCCACTGGAATGCCTACAAAGAAGGCAAGCGCAGCCATATCTTCGTTCAGGGGATACCGTTTGGAGTTTCGCGCCACGACAGTGCTGGACGCGAATACGACACTCTGGGTTTTAGTCCGGCTGATGTCGTCCCCCGCGATCTCACACCTGGCGACTACGACTCGCCCGTGTTCTCGCTTGGCGGGCAGGATGACTATGCTTTCTCGCCCGACGGGCAGGAGATTTGCTACGCGTCGAACCATGACAAGAATCCGGCGGCTTCCACCAACAACGATCTGTGGATCGTCCCAATCACTGGGGTGCCGGCCAAAAACATCACCGCCGACAATCCCGCCAGCGACTCGACGCCGCTCTATTCGCCCGATGGCCGCTACATCGCCTACCGCGCCCAGCAGCGTCCGGGATACGAGAGCGACCGCTTCCGGTTGATGCTATATGACAGGAAGACGGGGGAGAAAAGGAATTTGACAGAAGACTTTGATCGCTGGGTTGGATCGTTCGCTTGGGCGCTTGACTCCTCGCAGATATTCTTTGCAGCCGAAGACGGAGGCAGGCAGCCGATCTTCGTGTTTGATCTCCAGCCCAAGAATTTCCCCATTCAGGGATACTCCGAATGTGACCTATGCACCCGGCGGATTCACAAATTGATGACCGATGGCTACAACGACGACTTCGCTGTTGTGCCGGACGGGAACATTCTGTTTACACATATGACAGCGACGAGTCCAATCGAAATCGGAATCCGCGGTCCTAAGAAGGTCTGCGGTTTCCATGACAAGCAGGGAAATTCAGAATGTATTGAAATGCCTTTCATCTACAAACCGCCAATTGAATCGATGAATCGTGAAACGCTCACGCAGATCGAGACACAGCCCCTCGAACCCTTCTGGTTCACCGGCGCTCACGGCGATAAGGTCGAAGGTTTCCTGGTCAAGCCGCCGAATTTCGATGCCTCGAAGAACTATCCCGTGAAGTTCCTCATCCACGGCGGGCCGCAGGGGGCTTGGGGAGACGACTGGTCGTATCGCTGGAATCCCGAGCTGTTCGCGGCCAATGGATACGTGGTCATCATGATCAACTTCCACGGCTCGACTGGTTACGGGCAGAACTTTATTGACGCGATTAACGGCGACTGGGGCGGGGCGCCGTTTGAAGACCTGATGAAGGGTCTTGACTACGCGGAGAAGACTTATCCGTTTATCGATAAGAACCGGGAATGCGCGCTGGGCGCCAGCTATGGTGGGTACATGATCAACTGGATCCTCGGCCACACTGACCGCTTCAAGTGCCTGGTGTCGCACGACGGCATGTTTGACGCCGAGTCGGCGTGGGGGTCAACCGAAGAGCTATGGTTCAACGATTGGGAGTTCAAAGGCACTCCCTATGACAATCGGGCGATGTATGAGAAATGGTCGCCACACCAATACGCCAAGAATTTCAAGACACCGACACTGGTTGTACACGGGCAGCGCGATTACCGGCTCGACGTGAGCGAAGGCTTCCAGCTTTTCACCACGCTGCATATGGAGGGCGTGCCCTCGAAGATGCTGTATTTTCCCGACGAAGGCCACTGGGTGCTGAAGCCGCAGAATTCGCGGCTGTGGTATCAGACGGTGAATGCCTGGGTCGATCAGTGGACGAAGTAGAGCCGGCTTCCGGCTTCCGCAATTCGGCTTCCGGCTAGCGAGCTCGAAGATTTGTGTGGCGCGGACACTCTTGTCCGCCAACTGCCTGCGCTACCAAGGCGTGGGCTGCTCTGTCCGTCGTTGGCTTCTCTCGTCTTCTTCGATCGTTGCCGGACGAACGGTGCGCGCCGGGGTCGTTCCGATCGGGGGCTGGGGCGTCCCGGGTGAATTGCTCGCAGCGGGCAGCAGTTCCAGCCGGTAGTCGAGCAAGGCACCGGATCCGGTTGTAGCTGCTACATCAACTTCCAGCGGAACGCTGAAGCCGCCCGCTGACGGCGCGATGCTGGCTAGTCCGTTGATATCGGTGTTGGCGATGCTCTGGCTCACTTGTAGGATCACGGGCGTGGCGGGATTGCCGGGATGGGTTTCGCCGCTGGCACCAGTGGGAGAAGTTCCACCGGGCCGAAGCACCGTGGTCAAAAAGCCCACACTGGCACCGATTACGAAATTTGGCGGCGAAGCGGAATCTGTGGCTCGCACCACAACCGGCTGAAATGCCGATCCTGTGGACACTTGCCCGATTCCGCTCACCGGCTGCAGATTCTGGCTGGCAAGCGGTACTGGGCTCGCGTAAATGGGGCGGCATGCGCCATTCGCGATGGCGACACAGGCACTCACCTGCACTGGCGCGGCAAATTGCGTAACCGTCAAGTTCACGGTGGCATATCCACTGGAATTGGTTTGTGCGCTGGCTGCGCTGAGTGTTGCGGAGCCGCTGACGATGTTGAAATTAACTTGGACATTGTTCTGCGGCAGGCCGTTGCTGAGCGCGCGTGCGGTAAGCGGGATGCTCGTGGTGGCGCCTTGGGAAATCCAAAGGTAAGGAGTCGACACTCCCAAGTCGGAGGGCGACTGAATCGCAAAGAGCGTGGCGCTTACCGCGTTCGAAGAACCATAGGCTGCGGGGGCGAGAGTGGCGCTGATGGTCGCCACACCGCTGGAGGACGGAGTGAGCAAGGTGGTGGCCTCTCCAAGTGGATCGCTGGCGACCGAGCAGGCCGAGGCGTCGCTGCAGGCTGAAAGCTGCACGCCGTTCCTGGCGCTCCAGGCGATGGTAGCGCCGCTGACGGGAGTGACTCCGTCGGCTGCCCGCACTCGGACCATCATAGGGTTCGTTGCCTGAGTGCCCACGGGAGTGGGAGGATTGAGGCCACTTCCCAGCAGAACGATGTTGTCGGTGGGCGCTGCGCCGTAGATTAGTGCGTTCGTCATGACGGACGATGCGCCGCTTACTGGATCGGTGATGGTGATGCTTTGCGGCCCATCGGCATTTGCCGGCGCACTCAGCATCATTTGCCCGGCGCTGACTGTGAGTGGAGTCGTCGTGGTGCTGCCCAGGGCTACGCTGAGACCCGGTGCGAAGCCAGACCCTTTCACCGTGACAGCGCCGCCATTCACGCCGAGGCGCGCGGGAGAAACCGAGTCTGCGTAGAGGACGTGAGCGTGATAGCGGTAGTCGGGGCGCCCGTCACCGCGTTCGTCGGAAATGCCGATCAGGAAGTTGGTGGAGGCAGCGATTTGTGCATCCAGCCGCGTCATGCCGGGAGCGACCTGGTTGAACGCCGACGGAGTGAAGGCCGGAGGCGCGGTACCTTGCGGGTCGGATGCGGCCCACATGCCGACCATCGGTTGGGCTTTGAGCTGAGTTGAGTTTCCGGTTTCGTCCAGAGAAGTCACGACCACCGACAGCGTGCGATTGGTTTGGGCGGCGAGCCTCAAGTACTCAGTGTCTCCGTAGCCATTCAGAGTTCCGACCCAGTCGCCTCCTGCAGGCAGGGCTGCGGGAACGGTCCATGTGGACTGCGGTCGTGGTACAGGTTGGGCGCTGCCTGCCATAAGAATGTCCTGCTCCAGATCGTTGCCGGGTACAACGCCTACCACGATCGGCGAAAACAGTCCTGAAGGCGCGATCGGCCTTGGTGAGTACGGGCCAACTTCTGCCGACCACTGTGGATTGAGGGCCTCCACGCTCAACTGGTATTGCGCGTTGTTGCCATTGGGCGCTTGCAGTCCAGCCAGATCAAAGAAACCTTCCACGCCCTGATTCCCTGATCCCCATTCGGCGAAAGGGTTTCCCTGCGCGTCGTCGAAGCCCGTAATGGGATTGCCTGCGTTGCCGGTGAACAGAAAGCCGGAGACCGACGAGACGGCATACCGACGCGAGGGCAGACCGGTTGTAGGGTCGATCCAGCGGGCTATGACGTTGACGCCCTGCATGGCCTGCGTCTGGTTCCCGTGAGCGTCGGTAAACCAAACCGAGCCATGGATCCGGGCGGTAACCGCTGAAAACACTTGTTTGCCAGGGAAACTCGAATGATTTTGGAATGTGACTGGATATAGACGCGAGAGGGCAGCGACGTCGTCCATCGCCAACCGGTAGGGATTCGGAGAACAGAGCGTTATTGGCGCGCAATTCCAGGGATCGCTGAAGTGCATCACCGGAAATCCGGCGTAATCGTCGGGCGTCGCATGTGGCGTTCCGGTGATCACATTGCGACCTCGAAAAATGTGACCTCTGCTCGGAGGAAACCGAAACAGGTCAGCCTAGTCCAGCAGAGAATAAAAAAGCTGTGACAGATGTCACAACGGCCTGTGGATTTCCAGAATCGGGAACCCAAGAGCGCGCGGGAACTCTGATTTTTTCCTGTAACCCTGAGCAACCGCGAGTCAACGCTCAGAAAAAACATTTGACAACAAACTACACATGTAGTAGTAATGCATACATTGGTAGGAGACAAGATGGCCGGACCTAGATTAGCGAAGCTCGAACTTCAGATTATGGAGACGCTGTGGACTCGCAGCAATGCGTCCATCCGCGAGATTCAGGAAGCCTTTCCGGAGAAGGTAAGACCCGCTTACACGACCATCCAGACCACGGTATATCGTCTCGAGGCCAAGAAGGCCGTGCGCCGCGTCAAGAAGGTGGGCAACTTTCACATTTTCGAGGCCGCGGTTTCGCGGGAAAACGCGCAACGAAAGCTGATTGATGACTTCCTGGCGCTATTTGGCGGACGAGCGCAGCCGGTGATGGCGCATCTGATCGAGTCGGGACGACTGAC
>CAZGSU010000040.1:0-13590 GCA_964528615.1 uncultured Acidobacteriaceae bacterium
GCGGAACTGTGATGCTTACGATCACTGGTCAGCCGGGCTACAACGGTACAGTCAACTTCTCCGCGACGTCGTGCGCCGGCTTGCCTAGCGAGAGTACCTGCAGCTTTAGCCCGGCATCGGTCACGGGTAACGGTTCGACGACACTCACGATTGCAACCACTGCAGCCCATCACGCCAGTCTGCAAGACTCGGGCTGGTGGACTACTGGCTTGGGCGGCGCTCTGGCGGGCGTCTTCCTGCTGGGCGGCGCGTCGAGACGGCAGGCCTGGAGCAGGTTGCTCTCCGTGATGGCCTTCGCGTTTGTGATCACAATCGCAGGTTGCGGTGGCGGCGGCAGTGGCGGTGGTGGCAACACCGATCCGGGCACTCCCGTGGGCGCCTCGACTGTGACCGTGACCGCCACCAGCGGACCCATTACCCATACCGCGACACTTACGCTCAACGTGCAGTAGATTGGAAGAAACGAGAAATACGATGAAAATCGGGATCACATGTCTCGTGCTCCTGGGCAGTCTGCTTTTGGCGCAGGGCCAGGCTAATGACAGCTCCAGCGACGCCAGCAAACTCATTGCGCTGGAGAATGCCTGGAACCGGGCACAACTGCATCACGATGCGAAAGCCGTGAGCGGTCTAGTATCCGAGGAATTCGTCTATACGGATTACGATGGCACCGTCCTGAACAAGACACAGTTCCTGGCCGATCTAGCGGACAAAGATTACCGCGCCACCCTGATCGCCAATGACGAAGCGCGAGTTATTTCTTATCCGAACGTGGCCATTGTAGTGGGGACGTATCACACCAAGGGAACGTACAAGCGCCAGCCCTTCGAGCACTATGGACGCTTCACCGACACCTGGATGTTCCTGAACAGCAAGTGGCAGTGCGTTGCCAGCCACACCAATCTGATCAAGAAGTAAGTGCAGCGACCGGGAGGGGCGTCGGCCGCAGGCTCAATCATGCTGGATCACGTGATACAGGATCAGGCTCTCCGAACCGTCGCCGACTCTCTGCAGAACCCGACTGTGGTCGAATTCGTGTGTGCCTCCGTGAAGGCCGGCTACCGCGAATTCTTCGACGCGGAAAGCGACCGAGTCTGCGGAATGGTGGATCGCGCTTTCGAGAAATTGGCGCATAGCCAGCAAGCCGGGGCAAACGCCGGACAACTTGTCGAAGTCACATCGGATCTTCTGAAGCACACATTCAGGAAGGCCGACAGGTCATTCTGGTTTAACCGGATTTATCATCAATACAAGACTCAGACCAAGCCTGAAACTGATTTCCGGCAATTACAGAAGTTGCTCCCGGGCAAAAGAGTCCTGGACTACGGCTGCGGCAGCGGTTACCTTGCCGCCAGACTGGCCCGGGGCGGCTACGACGTCTTCACCACGGATGTGCTGGACTATCGTTACGAAGAAGCCAGGCGACTGCCATTTGTTCAGATGGCATCGCCGACCGACATCCCTTGCCCGGATAACAGCGTAGACGTGGCCCTGGTGCAGGCGGTGCTGCATCACATCGATCCCGATGATCTGCCGCTCGTGATCCGGCGCCTCAGAAAGATTGCAAAGTACGCCTTGATCAAAGAAGACACATACGGAGTATCCGACCAGATCGAAGGATTGGCGCAGAAATTGGCGGAACAGCCACTGCTGGCGACGTTTGTGAGCTTGCCTCGCAGCGCGCAACATCAGGTGCTGGTGCTGATTGATTTTTTCAGCAACGCGATTGCGCAGGGGCTTCCCGAAATGAATATGCCGTTTGAGTTCAAGACTCCGACCGAATGGAAAGAGGTTCTACTCAACCACGGCTTCAGAGTGAATCAGACCGTGCTCGCCGGTTTCGAACCCGGACGAATGCACAAGAGCTGCCATGTCTGGCTGGTCTGCGAGCGCATGGCAGATTTTAGTGTCTAGTTTCCAGTTTCGTGTTTCTAAACCAGAACCGCTAAATGAGCTGCAACCCGAAAGTGGGAATCACTGCTACTCGGTAATTATGTGATCGGCCCATTCAATGAGCGAGACGAATATTGTCGGGTTGCCAAACTTCGCTGCATAATTGTTGAGGTCCCCTTCGGTCACGCCTCTCGCCCGCGAGCACGCCCCACAGGCGTAGATTGGAATTCGCTTGGCAACTACCTTGTCCAGCGTTTCACCTACGGGCGGCCATCCGACGGGTGTGACCGCGTTGGCGACCGTTTTCCGCATCAGAACCACAGCTTCTCCCAACAGATAGATTTGAACTTCGTGGCCGGCTTCCGCGAGCGCGAGCCCATGGGAGAAGGGAAACGCCGCCTTGGTTGGGTCGTCCGAGCCCCAGGCGCTCTTCATCAGGATCTTCAGCGACTTGTGTGTGGCCTGTTCCTGGACGGAACCACTCGCCATGACCAGAGGGACAGCCGCCAATTGCCACAATCGTGACAGGAATAGCCGACGTGCCATGAGTTTTTTCCTCCGTTAGAGTTCCTCCTACCTCGGCTCGAAGGGTTAAGAGCTTGTGCCTCTTGGAGTCCCGACGTTTACTTCAAGTTTTCCACGAGGAACAGATCTGACAGATTGCGGATGTATCCGAACACGTAATGCGCTTCGTCGGCGGCGATTCGAGGGCATGCCACTCCGGTCACTCCGGCCACGTCCGCCGGGCCAACCGTTTTCCAAGGGGTTCTGGCGCCCATCTGCAGGTCCAGGCGCGAAACCGGACAGGATGTTTCGCCGCGCTGTCCGACCAGCAACGCGTCTCCGGCTTTCGCCCAACGTAGCGGCAGGTCGCCTGGTTGTGAACCACGGACTGGCTGCGGCTCGCCGCCGTCCACCGCAAAAAGGGCAATCCCATCGTTCGTCACGGTCGCGATTCGTGTGCCATCGGGCGAAACCGAGCGGGGATGCGTGCCCAGACTGTAGCCTTCGGGGGTAATGGCACGAAGTTGCCCGCCATCCAGATTCGCTAGATAGATGCGCGAGGCGTGACCGGCTTCGTGGCCTTCGATCAGCAGCCGTTTGGAATCAGGGAAGAACTGGCCGCCAACCGGAATTACATTGCCCGTGGGGACGGCTTGTTGCTGTCCCACGCCAGTCGGAAGGAGTACGAGGTCGGGAGGAGACATGTTCTGCCGCAAGACCAGCGCCCATTTTCCATCGGGCGAAAAGGCATTCGCCGAGCCCTGACCGAGACGAACCGCCGAAGTGCCATTGGTGTCGCGAGTGAAAACCGCATATTCGCCACCGCCGGCCTCACCCGCCTCGATAAACAAAAAGAGCCTCCCGTCTTCCGAGAGGTCGATCGGAACTGTCCAGTCCTGCCAGCTCAGGTCGCGTTCCTTGCTTTCCCCCGGGGCCATGCCCATGGCGCCGGCGCGCATGGCATCGCGCGAAATCAAAGCCCGGCCGCCGGCGCCCACATCGTGCAACGTAAGGGTTCCCGGAGCGCCGAGCAACTCGCGCACCTTGCCCGACAGGGTGACGCCTCGCAGAGAACGGCTGAAGCCGGTAGCGGTGGCGGTGAACCAGATTTCGGTCCCGGAAGGTGACCAGGCGGCCCCAAGCGCGCTCGCCCAGCGCTCGGTGAGGTCAGACTTCTTGCCGTTCAGGTCAACTACACCGATCACTCCTCCGTCATCTCCAAGGAGATTGTGATCGATGAACGCGAGGCGATCGCCTTTTGGAGAGAAGCGCAAGTGGCTGATCCAGCCGGGGGTTTCATAAAGCACTTTGCCAACCGGGAACTCGATTCGGCTTTGGCCTTTCACCACGTGGACTACCGCGAGCGCGCTTCCGTCCGGCGTCCAGTCCGCCGCTTCGACGCTGTCCAGCAGGTCCCGCGGAGCGTCCGCGCCGATCGAAACCTGGGCCAGCGTCCCGCGATGGGTGAAATGGTTGGGACTGACGGTGAAGCGGCGCAACACCGCCATCTGTCCCGCTGCGGAGACCGCCAATACTTCCGTCGCGGCCAGGCCCAGGTCACGGGACTCGGTCGAGCTGGCGGAGCTGATAAAGACCGCCTCTGGATTCCCCTCCCAGGCCGCACTGTAAACCGCCGAGCGCGGATCCGGAGCGAACCTGGCCGCCACCAAAGCTCCACGGCGGAAACTCAATTCGCGAAAAGTGGGCACGGGTCGGGTCGCGGACCGCACGCCGATGAGAAAGGCCCCGACGCCGATAGCGACCATGGCCAGCAGGGCGGCGCCGACGAGCAGCGGGTGTTTCGCGGGTTTCGTTTCAACCGGCGCGGCCGGTAGTGGTACATCAGCGGCGGCGGGGATGATTTTGGATCCGGACTCCGAAGTTGCGGCCGCCAGTCGTTGTCCCTGCGAAGACGGATGCCAGTCGCGCTGCAGCCGCCTAAGGTCGGCTCTCATATCGGCGGCGCTTTGATATCGCAGGTCGCGGTCTTTTTCGAGCGCCTTGCTGACGATGCGTTCCAGCTCTGGCGGCAATTCGGAATTCAGACTGACCGGCGATGCCGGAGCCTTATTCAGAATCGAGTTAAAGATCGCTGCCGAGGTGTTGCCGTCGAAGGGAAGGCGTCCGGTGCACATTTCGTAGAGCACCACGCCGAAGGAAAAAATATCTGTGCGGGCATCGAGTTCTTCCGCCAGTGCCTGCTCTGGACTCATGTAGGCCACGGTACCCAGGGCAGCGCCCGGTGACGTCAGATGTTCGATCTCGATTCCAGTAGCTCCGGCGGTAGCATCAGTAGGCTGCAGCTTGCTGCGATCGAGCCCCACTTTGGCCAGTCCGAAATCGAGAATCTTGGCGCTGTTGCGGTTGGTGACGAACACGTTTGCGGGCTTGATGTCGCGATGAACGATGTTCTTGGAGTGCGCGGCCTCGAGGGCGTCGGCGATCTCGATAGCGAGGCTGAGAAGCAACCGAACCTCGAGAGGGCGAAAGGTGATGCGGTGCTTTAGTGTTGTCCCTTCCAGAAACTCCATGGCGATGAAGGACTGGCCTTCATGCGCACCGATTTCATAAATGGTGCAGATGTTGGGGTGGTTCAGGGCCGAGGCCGCCCGCGCTTCGCGACGGAAGCGCTCGAGTGCTTGTGAGTCGTGGGAGAGGTCGTCAGGCAGAAACTTCAATGCAACGAAACGCCCGAGCTGGGTGTCTTCGGCTTTGTACACCACGCCCATCCCGCCGCCGCCCAGCCTGTCGACAATGCGATAGTGCGAGATGGTTTGGCCGATCATTCAGTCGGCCCATGTTAGGCGGGAAGCGAGGCTGAAGTCAACGAATGCAGGGCAAGGGTAGTAGGTCAGTTTGATGCGGTTCTCCCATTATCGCGACACCGCAAGGCTGTAATCCTGAATGTAGTCTTTCGTCCCGCGAAGCGGGATGAAAGCAAGTGAAGGACCTGTGCATTCCACGCCGCCCTCCCATGCGTATCGGCGCAAATCCAGCGCGAAGCGCATTACCGGATTAGGCACGGTTTTGGCGCTGCGATCGTCGCGCAAGACAAAGGTCATTCGTGGGAGCCCTTCGCCTCGCGAAGGGCTCCGCTTCCTCAGGATGACAGGGTGTGAAAGTGGAAACTGACCCACTACCAGGCGAGGACCACGTAAGGGGCGGGCACCCCTTCGACTTCGGACGAGGCACTGGTCTCTGATCGAGAACCGGAAACTAGAAACTAGAAACTAGGCCAGGCCTACCTGGAAATCGCCGAGTCAGGAAAACTGACCGCGACCACTTCGCTTGAAACGAACGAGACCGTGATGTTGGTCTCTCGTTCCGCCCCGGATGCATCTCCCGTAGAGGGCTGATAGCGCCACTGCCGTACGGCTTCAACTGCGGCTGCGGCCAGCGTCCGGTCTCCGCGCACGACCTTGACCTGACTTACCACCCCGTCGAAACCAACCACCGCGTGCAGAGAAACCTTGCCGCGGGTGTTGGTAGCGGGACAGACGGGATACACCAGTTTCCGCGGCGGCCCGGAGATTTGCACCCGCGGGGATTCCGCCGGAGTTTCGGGCGCCAGAGCTTGATGGCTGGGGACCTGGTGTGTCTGGGTTTTGAGCGTAAGCGCATGTGTAGCGGTTCGTGTTACGGACAGATTGGCGCGCTGCTGGATCGGCAGTCCGGCGTCCAGTCTACCGAAGACGGCAACAGACGCCGGCGGCTCGCTGGAAACGGGTTCCGGTGCTGGAGCTGTGAGAAGAAGTGCCGCCGGCACTTCAGAGCTGGCAACCTGATTCATGGGAATCTGGTTCTCCGGAGCCTGACTTACGCGAGTTTGCGGCGCAGGTGCCGCTTGAACCATCCATGCTGCAGAAGCCCAGTGAGCAAGAACCGTCTGGTTTCGCGACTGGCGCCAGCCCAGCAGCGCTACGATCGCCGCCAGCACTCCCGCGACGACTTTAAGAGTCATCCCGGAGGAAACAAGCCCGGAGAAATCGAATCGGGTAAAAGAAAATCGATCAGAAACAAAATCAAGAACATTGAAGACCTTCCGGCCCCGAGCCGCTGTGCGAACAACGGCAGTATTGCTCGAGGAGAGTTCTGTGGCCGGTTGGGTAGCAGTGACGCGAGCTGGCGGAAGGAATTCTTCTACGGTTCCGATCAGAGCATCATCGAACTGGCGTGGCGACGTCTGCGACGCTGTCCGGTACAAAGCCGTGATCAGTTCCTGTTGTCGTGGGTTCAGAACTTTATACGGCAAGCTGTGGAAGTTCCGGAATGTCCACAGAAGGTAGATTCGCGCCCAGCCGAAAGCCTGCGCATGCACCACACCCCTGCCGGTATCGAAGGCCACAAGAACCCGTCTGGAGAACAAGAGAGAGACCCCGCACAAAATACTGATGTGCCTTGCCGCCGACCCCGCAGTTGGATTGCCAGTTCCCGCGGTGCTAAGTGACTGTTTCATAAACACTTCAGGCTATGTCGTCGGCAGCCTTGGAAGCAGGTAGGCAAAACTTTTCACTATCGGAGTATGCTTGGTCGGAAGGGCGTCTGCAGGTTCATAATCGTTTCGAGTTTCTGGTTTCCAGTTTCCCGTTCAAGACCCACGAACCAGAAACCGGAAACCAGAACCAGAGGTTGAGATCGCAACGGTCTCAACCAAGCTGATGACGCGGCTTGGATATAATGCAGCTGTTCACGGCCTGCAACCGGGTCGGAAAAGAGGCACAGTGCGGCTATCGCTGAACACGCGTGGAGTGGGCGACGTCACCATTATCCGGTGCACCGGACGCATTGTGGCTGGCGGCGAAACAGAATCCCTGCGCCTCCATGTACACGAACTCATGCAGGATCGCAAAGGCTTTGTCTTGCACCTGGGTGAAGTGGTCTTCATCGACAGCAGTGGACTAGGAACCCTGGTGCGCCTGCTGACCAGCACACGCCGGGCCAGCGGCGACCTGAAGTTGTGCAATGTGCCGGAAGATGTCCGCAAAGTCCTGAAGCTGACCAACCTGATCACGCTGTTCGACACGCACGAATCTGAAGCGGACGCAGTTTCCGCGTTTTATCGGCGAAGCCCGGCTACGCAACAAGCCGCCTTCAATGGCCCTCACATCTTGTGCGTCGATCAATCCGCCGACGTGCTGGCTTACTTGCGGGAGTTGTTGCGAGGCGCGGGCTACAACGTACACACCAACAGCAGCCTGCACGATTCGCTGATACTGATGCGGGCGGCCAAGCCAGGCCTGATGATCCTGGGTCCGAGCCTGACCGCATCACCCGGGACGCAGCAAAGCTTCAAGGCGGCGTGTGCGAGCCTGCCGGTGGTGGAACTGGGAAACGAATTTTCCACACTCCACGCGGGCGAGGCCGCAACCGAACTCC
The DNA here is from genome assembly GCA_964528615.1 of uncultured Acidobacteriaceae bacterium. Taxonomy (GTDB): domain Bacteria; phylum Acidobacteriota; class Terriglobia; order Terriglobales; family Acidobacteriaceae; genus JAIQFF01. The sequence goes on from CAZGSU010000040.1 coordinate 7,774, forward strand.
TGGAAAGAGTCCGCGCGCACCTCTTGTGAAAAACGGGCGGCTGTCCCGCGACGATCCTGCGAGACCTGCCGCCGGCAATCGACCAGCCGCCCTAGTTGGTGAGCCGCTTCGAGATCATCGTGGCGTGGAGTGTGCCGTCCTTGTTCCACGTACCGCGACAGATTACGCGATCGTCGTCCTTAACGTCGGCGGCAGTGATCGTGTTGACCTTCTTGCTGCCGTGCTCCTGACTGGTCCATTGGGTCGAGCTGTCATAAACCACGGTTTTCTCGACGGTCGAGCCTACTTTGCGAACCGTCAGGGATGACTTATCCGGATTGCTCCTTACGATCCGGCCTTCCCAACGGTCCACCTTTGCGGCCATCTCCTTCATGGGAGCGTCCTGTGCGAAAACAGTGCCAGCCAATGGCAAGGCAAGCATCGATGTGAACAACAGAGTGAGCAGCTTTTTCACCATGTGATCTCCTCCGTATCAACGGAATGGAATATGTGGCAAAAAACAATAGACCCTATGACTAAAAAGAGCAAGCTGTATCCGAATCCGGCAGGTGGGTCAGCTTGATTTGCTTCTTTCATACCGGGGCGCCTCAAGGCTGTCATCCGGAGCGCGGTCTTTCGTCCGCGACGCGGGACAAAGCAAGCGAAGGAGCGACGCATTCTGCGCCACGTTTGGGCGGGCGAGAGCCGGCCTACGCGAAGTAGAAGGGGCGACCGCCGCTACAGATTTAGTACAACACTTCCTTCTCCCCGTTTTGGGCGATTAACTGGTTGAAGTGCTCCACGATCTTGTCCCGCCTGGCCATCACCGCTTTGACCTCGTCCTTGGTCAGATAATGCTTGGTTTTTGCCGCCAGTTCGTCCCCGTTCAGTGCCTTAAGCTTTTCGAAAAGCTGGCGGTCGCAGTGGGTAAGATCGCTTGTACTCTGCAAGTCTTTGTAGAGCCGGAACGCCCGGCTGAAGTCGACCCGCCAGATCTTGAAGTTCTCGCCGATGAGCAAGTTGGTCAGGTTGGGATCGGCATCGTAAACCAGTTGGTCGAACACCCGAATTTTGTACATCTGATTGTTCCAGGCGTCGGGATCAGGTACGGCAATCTTCTGCTTGGTGCGTTCTGCTTCGTCCATCTTCACCGGCAGCCACCAACTGAGCGAGCCCGAGTTGCCTTGCCACGAGCGTTCCACGTAGACCGGCAGCATGTCGTCCATCCCGACCAACTCCGCCAGCTGATAGGCGGCGATGTTGTACTTGTAGGAATCTACGAAGTTCATTTCGGTTTTGCCGCTCGCCAGAGTCACCGACGTCTTGTGTTCGTCAACCGCCTGGAAAGAAGCGTCATGAGTGATCGTGCCATCGCTGAGGGTCAGCCTCCATGGCGAGGTAACGCCCTTGCTGGATTGCTTGCTGCCCACGACTTTCGCTTTGAGAAGGAAGGTCTTGATCTGATCTTTAGTAAGAGTGGTTTCATCCGCTGCGCTGACAAGCTGGGTGCAAATCAAACCGACTGCTACGGCGATGAAGAGGCGCCGCCACTGCTGCTGAAGTGCGTTCATCGGACTCATCCTCCAAATTGTGCAGACAGAATCTACCCTCTTACGCCGCGTTCGGCAACCTAAAATCTGCAAACCCCGCCACCCGTCTGCCATTCCAGATTGGGATTTACTCCACTCACGGCTAAGGCTATACTCCCGCAGCTAGGCTTAGAGTCGTCTCAAAGCAGTTGCAGTTTCAGAAACAGCGCCAGCTGGCGCCATAGCTCGGGAGGATGTGATGAAACTTTCAGTAATTTTGCTGACCTGCGTATTCCTAGGAGTGGCCTTCACTGGTCCTGCAGCACTGGCCGGCGACAAGAAAATGGCAATGGCCGACGAGAAAGAGGGTCGGTGGCAAGGCACGATCGTCCGAATCAGCAAGGACCAGTCGACTTTGAGTGTTCGCGGCGGGCAATCGAACATGGCGAGCACTGAAAGAACGATCGCCTACGATGACTCGACCAAGTGGACCAAGCAGGGAAAGAAAGCCGAGATGGGCGATTTCAAAGAAGGCTCATTCGTGATCGTGGTGGGAAAGCCTGACGACAAGGGCGTTTTTCACGCCAGCCAGATCGATTTACGGCTGCCCAGATAGCATCTCTCCAGAAAAGGGCCTAGCCTCCCCGGCGCGCTGATTTGCCGCCGGCCATTGGAGAGATGGGCCCTCGTTATTTCACGGATTCACAGCCATGGCCTCCAGGCGCACTTTGGCGGCCCGGGCGGTTTCTCGCAGCAACGGGTCTGAATCGTTCAGACATCGATCTAATTCAGTCTGCAAAGACTTCAATCCGAAGGTCCCGATGGCATGAGCCCCGCAAGACCTGAGCCACGGATCGTCGCTGTTGACCAACGCAGCCACGGCGTGTTCCCGGTTATCGATCTTGGCTCGCACCAGCCGGTTCGCCATGGTGGCACGCTCAGTCACCGTGATCTTTCCGTCGAGCAGGGGCACCAGCATCTCCCGCAACTGGGTTTTCAAGACGCTATCGAGAAACTCCAGCGCATTGTCGTGAACCGAGGCGCTGGTGGACTGTAGGCATACATATGCGCTGTGCACATCGAAGTGGGGATATAAAAGGCCAAGTAAACGAAAGATGCGCTCCAACTCCTGTTTCATGGACTCGGTCAGCGGACGTGCAATCGACTCCTGAGCCTGCCCCGTGACCCCGAGCTTGTCCAGGATCTGATAGGACCGGTAATGTCCGAGAATCTCGGCCGCCAGCACCGTCTCCAGCGTCAGAACGTCGGGTTCGATCTCAGGGTGGCGACGGCACAGCTTGTTGAGAGCGCTGATGGTACGGAAGCGAAGGGTAGTATCGCTTTCGAGGAGATTCTCCATCAGCACTTTCGCCGCTGCCGTCGTTCCCACCCGCACCAGTACGGAGGGGATCTCTCTCCGCGACTCGATGGGGATGGTGTGGTCGCCGAGGTGGTCGCGCAGCGCTCCCACGATCGAATCCCCAAACTCTCCGAGGGCTTGAGCCGCGTCGGGACAGAGCTCGCGATGTCCTAGCCGGTCCAGCAACTCTGGCACCAGACGGCGCTTGCGCAGTTTTCCCACCGAGCGGATTGCTTCCCGCACGACTGTGATGTCGGGATCGGCCAGCAGGGTCGACAGCGAGGGATCGAAACAATCCGGCAGCTCGCCCAGCAGGCGCGCAGCCTCCACCTTGGTCCGCTGCGCGTCTGGGCCGGTTTCGCTCACCATCATTGACAGCATCTGCCGCGCGGCGTCGAGGTTCTGGGCTTCACCGGGCCGCGCCAGAAACGCAACTACGCCCGAGCTCACTGAGAAATCGGCGAAGTCGCCTGCTTCCTCGATGAGAGGCAGAGGATCGACCTGTGCGCAGTGGGTCAGATAGAGCAGAGCTTCGGTGCGCACGTTCAGATCGGGATCGCGCAGGAGTTGTTCCATCGCCGGCCGCACCGTGGGATCGCGCGACGTAGACAGAATGGCGATGGCCTTCCGTCGGACTTCCGGGCTCGAATGGCTCAGTAAAGCCGGGATAGCAGGATGCGCAGCTCTCTGCTGCTCCACTTCAAACAGGCTCAGCGCGTAAAGAATGTCTTTGGGGTCCGAGGCCGAAAGATTGGTGGCCAACAACTCGGCGGTGGATCGGTCCAGTACGGCCATGGAAGTCTGTTCCACGTCCACCCGATGCTGGCTGATGCTTTCCTTCAGCGTCGCCACGTATTGTCGTTTCGCAACCGCCACTGCCATCAGCCAACCGCTGATCAGAAGCAACACAATCCAGCTGATCTGACGGGCCGGCATATGCAGGGTGGTGGCGAAAACGAGGACTGCCAACCCGGAAAGGCCGTCACCCAGGCGCCAGACTACGGTGTCGATGAACCATTTGACCTGGATCTTGATCCGGGCTGGAAGCGGAAGGTAGAGCAATTCGACCGCGGACTTGTCCAGGGAATAGCGCTGCACCTGGTCGAAGCCTTTCAGCACCACTACCGAACCCAGCGTGCCAAAAGCCAGCACTCCCGCGGAACCCAGGAACACCGTGGCGGGAAGCGCGAATAATGACGCACCAATGCCGAACTTGCGCAGGAACCGCGGGGTCACCAGCAGCTGGAACACGAGCGACAGTATTCCAGCGTAGAAATTGAAGTCCCCGAAAAAGGCGGCCAGAGCATCTTTTTTTTGCAGCGTCTGTTGCGCAATGGCCAGGAACTGCCAGCCCGTCAGTGTGGTCACCAATGACCCGATGCAAATTACGGCGGCGATCGCCCTCAGGTAGGAAGATGCGAACACCACCCGCATGCTGCCAAACAAATTCCTTGGGCCGCCTTGCGCCGATTCCCGGCTTGCCTCTTCGGCCCCGCCTCGGGCTACCAACCCGCTGCGCCAGATCAGGACAATCAGTCCGGTACAAATCAACAGAAACACCACCATGCCCAGCAGCAGGCTCTCCGTGCCGAATCTCTTGGCGATCGTTTTGGAGAAATAGCCGGAAAAGATCCAACCCGCGATACCCCCCCCGCCCACCATTCCGAAAACCCGCTTGGCCTCACGCGTGGTGAGTACGTAGTTGGCCAGAGTCCAGATCTGGGTCGGCACCAGCACGCCGAAGATTTTTACCCAGACGTAGAACACCGGGTACAGCCAGGCCAGATGAAGATAGTGGATCAGGCCCCAGAACAGCGCGCAATTGCTGGCAAAAAATAAGTTGCTGGCCAGCAGCAGACCGTTGAAGGGCACGCGCCGTGCCACCCGCACATAGCCTGCCACCAGCAGGATCACGAACACAGCGCTGGAAATGTCAGCGTAGGCCAACTGCTTGGCCTGGAAGCGAGACAGGAATAAAGCTGGGGCTGCCACCCCGCCGATTTTGTAGGTGGCAATTACGAGGAATAAACAGGAGCACAGCAGGGAGCCGCGCCCCAGATCGCCGGGGTGGACGTTCAGCGCGCGTTCAATCCACCGTTTCATCTGCAAAACGCCGTTCCGTTTTTCCCGCCGCTCCTAAGGCGCCGAGGCCGCCATGGCGGAACATATCCCGCTGTCGCTCGGCACTACTGCGAGCTTGTCCGCTGCTTTGGCGTCGTCAGTGCCCGCTTTTGCCGCCGCCGGCACCGCCGTATCCAGAAGCACTACCCGCTGGTCCATGTATACGGCGGTGAATTTCTTATCGCCGCAAATCTCCAGAGCCGACGCCCGCCCTCCGGGGTAGTAACTGCTCAGCATGCCAGTGTCGATCAGGAACACTTTACCGTCAAACCGGGGACGGATGCGCCCTCCCTTCTGTACCGTGTGCCCCACCGCAATGTGTGCTACGTCGTAAGCTTCCAGAACCTTGCCCAGTTGCGCGGCACCCTCGTCGTCAGGCCACTGGTCATAACCGCGAAACCACAAGGGGCCGTCAGGCCGCACGCTGAGCCAGTCGCCGTAACCCAGGAACTGCACTATCTGGGCCTGTCTTTGTTCGTTCGCTGAAACTCGCGACTTGCGCTCCGCTACCACTTCCGCCTGCGCTACGGCAGTGATTTCCTGAAGCGTAAAAAATGGCAGGATCACTTTCTGGTCCTGCAAGTCATGTTTGGCAGAATCGAAGGCTTTGATTTCGTCGTGGACGTGAGCGTTGATCGTGTCGAGTTTCAGGTGCGCCAGACTGGGATGAATTCCGCCGTGCAAAAAGATCACGGAGCCAACTTTGGCCAGAGCCGCGTGCTCGCGCAGCCATTTGCCATACACGCCCTGCGGACTGAAAGCCTCCCGTTGCTCGATAAAGCCCAGCGGATGACGCGCCACCCACTCCGCCTCGGTCAACTCCATGGG
>CAZGSU010000041.1:0-40596 GCA_964528615.1 uncultured Acidobacteriaceae bacterium
AAGAAGACGCGGGTCTGCAAGCTGCCGGAAGAGAAGTTCGACTTTCTGGGGTATACGTTCGGGCGCTGCTACTCGATGCGAAGGGGCCGTATCTTTCTCGGCACGGTACCCTCGAAGAAACGAGTGCAGCGTATCTGTCGAGCTATCAGCGACGAAACCGGACGTGACAAAGTCTGGCAAGATTCGAAGACAGTCGTGGACAGGCTCAATCGGATGATGATCGGCTGGGCTAACTACTTCTGTCTGGGGCCAGTCAGCAAAGCCTACAGTGCGGTCGACTTACACGCCCGCCGGAGGCTGCGTCGGTGGTTATGCGACAAACACCAAGAGCCGCGACCGGCATACCAACGATTTCCGGAAGCGTCTCTGCACTCTGTGTATGGCTTGGTCCAGTTACCCCACCGGACCGCGAACCATCCGTGGGCGAACGCGTGAGTCTTTTCCGAGAGCCGGATGCGGGAAATCTGCCAGTCCGGTTCGATGAGCGAGAACAGGAAACAGGACCAAGCCAAACCGGACTGAGGTGGCGAGGCGAAAGCCAAGTCGAATATCCACCGGGAGACTACAGTTACTGCGCCTGTTCTCGACTCTACTGCACTTGCCCACTCTCACTCAAATCGCATCGCCAGCTTGGCGATTACCTGTCGCCGTTCGGTTCGAATGGCACTGGCATTCGCCATGATCTTGTTTTTGCCCGGCTGCCGACAGTTGACTGTTTCGGCGCCTGAGACGAATATTCAGCTATGGCTGGACTATTTCAAGATCTGAGTTACACATTGCGCCAGTTCCGTCGCGCTCCTGCCTTCACTGTGGCGGCCGTTATCACTCTCGCGTTGGGAATCGGCGCGAATGCCGCCATTTTCTCTCTTGTGGATCAGCTACTCCTAAAGCGCTTGCCTGTCGCCGAACCCGATCGCCTGGTGATGCTGAAATTCACCGGTTCGGATACTGGCCAAACGAGTTCATATGGCGGTGAGGCCGTGCAATATTTCTCCTATCCCATGTATCGCGACCTGCGCGACCAGAACAGTGTGTTTTCCGGGATGCTGACTATGTTTCCCACGCATGTCGGAGTGCAATGGCAAAACACGCCGAGCCTAGCCAGCAGTGAGCTGGTTAGTGGAAACTATTTCTCTCTGCTCGGCGTGAAACCACTGCTTGGCCGGCTATTTGTTGCCGACGACAGCGCGACACGTGGGGCGGCTCCCTTGGTTGTTCTGGGTTATCGCTATTGGAAGCAACATCTCGGGTCCGACCCATCGGTAATCAACCACAGCATCCTGATAAACGGGAATCCGTTCACTATTATCGGCGTTGTGCAGCCCGGTTTTGACAGCGTGATCGCAGGTACGGTCCCGGATTTCTTTGTCCCTATCACCATGAAAGCGCAGATGACTCCCGGCTGGGACGACCTGGAGAACCGTCGATCCAAGTGGTTGAACATCGTTGGCCGTTTGAAGCCGGGCATAACGGCTCGGCAGGCTGAGGCCGGAATCAATCCACTCTGGAAATCAATCCGCGCCACCGAACTCCAGAGCATTCCGGCACGCAGCCAGCGCTTCCGCGAACAGTTTACGGAGAAGAGCTACCTGATGCTGCTTGACGGCTCGAAAGGTTTTTCTCCTCTCCGTCAGCTCATGCGAATGCCTCTGCTCATCCTGATGGGAATGGTCGGCCTTCTCACTTTGATGGCAACCGCGAATGTAGGGGGCCTTCTCATGGTGCGGGCCGCCGGCCGCATTCGAGAGATGGCGGTACGCTACGCGCTCGGTGCCAGCCGTGAGCGAGTAACTCGTCAACTCCTGGTGGAAGGTTTGGCATTGGGACTAGCAGGAGGAACATTTGGCCTGGCACTGGCGCCGGTCATCGCGGCCGGTTTGATTAGTTTCGTCAATCCCCCCGCGTCCGGCACGGGGACGACCTCGCTATCCGCGTCCCCCGATTGGCGAGTTCTGCTGTTCTGTTTCACGATTTCCGTAATCGCCAGTGTTCTTTTCAGCCTTGCACCGATTCTCCAGTTCTATCGCCCGAAGATGAGTCCCTCGCTCAAACAACAGACTATGACTGCCGATGGTGGCCACGCCAGATTTCGCAGACTCACTGTTGGTGTCCAGATCGGTCTCAGCGTTCTACTGCTGGTCGGCGCTGGTTTGTTCACCCGCACGTTGGCAAATCTGAAGTCAGTTGATGTTGGCTTCGTCACCGACCATCTGCTTGCTTTTCAACTCGACCCCCGCCTTGTCGGCTACGAGTCTTCTGCTGTTACTCCTCTGTACAAGAGGCTGATCGATACTCTCAGGTCGCAGCCAGGAGTCCAGGCTGTGGGGATGACCGATGACCCCGTCCTGGCACAATCCGATAATACCTTCTCGATTGAGGTTCCCGGGTACCAGCAGCAGGAAGGGGAACGCCTGAGCTTTGAGTGGGAACACGTGACGCCCGGTTATTTCTCGGCCCTGCAAATTCCTGTCGTAGCCGGACGGGCGTTCAACGAGGGAGATGGACCAAACAGCGTCAGGGTTGTCGTGGTTAACCAGAGTTTTGTCCGCAAATTCTTCGGGAATACCGACCGGGCAATTGGGGGGACGTTTTCTGAAGCTGGAACACAGGGTAAGAATCCTCTCCTCATCGTGGGCGTAGTCCGGGATGCCAAGCACTTCGACTTGCACGAGCCGCCCAAGCCTATTTTTTATTCGCCGATTTTTCAGGATGACAAACCCAACGCAGTTACCGTTTATCTCCGCACCCAGCAGAGGCCAGAGGATGCGGCGAGTACGATTCGCCGGGCCGTTAGCGGGATCGACTCTCGGCTGGTTTTGGATTCGTTGCAAACCATGGGTGCGCAGATCGATGAGACCCTGACTACTGAACGCATGCTTTCGTTTCTGGCAAGCGGTTTCGGTATGGTCGCCATCTTTGTTTCGGCAATCGGACTTTACGGAGTGTTGGCTTATTCCGTTGCCCAGCGTACCCGCGAGATTGGCATCCGAATGGCCCTGGGGGCAACCCAAGGCTCAGTGGTGAAGATGGTTTTACGCGAAGTGATGATGCTGACAGGTTTCAGTCTAGTCGCGGCAGTGCCGCTGTCGATTGCTCTGAGCGCACTGGTGAAGAGCCAGTTGTTCGGCGTCTCACATCACGACCCTGTCACGCTGCTGGTAGTCACGCTGGTAATCGGAATGGTTGCGTTGCTGGCCGCGGGGGCGCCGGCCCGTCGAGCTGCCAAGGTACAGCCAATTACCGCCCTCCGATACGAATAGGAGGTCGCACATGCATCGATGGGTAGATTTCAATTCACTAACAACGATTGAAAAGCAGAGTAGAGTAGCCAAATTCTCCAGCGGGGAATGACTCAGCGCCAAAGCCATGAGCCGAACAATGAGAACAATGATATGAAAACATCATCGCGGATTGCTCTCGCGGTCGCCGTAGTCGCGTTCTTCGTAGTTCCGGCAATGGCCGCCCAGACGCGATCGCCTTCCATTGCTTCGGGCGCGCAACAGCACGAGTCGCCGAGCGCAGACAAAAGTACAGCATCCAGCCAGACAGTGCAGCCGGCCACGGGCAGGATCATTACCTCTTACACCCTTCCTCCTGATCTTTACAAGAAGGCGCACGATTTGAACCGCATCCGTTTCCGGCTGGCTTTAATTGGGTTTGTTTATGGAATCGTGGTCTTGTGGCTGGTTCTGCGGTGGAGGCTGGCGCCGAGATATCGGGACTGGAGTGTACGTTTCTCATCGAAGAGCTTTCTTCAGGGCCTGGTGTTCTCTCCACTAATACTGCTGACCATCGCGATTTTGACATCGCCGCTAGATATTTATGGCGAGTGGATAGAAAGGAAGTATGGACTCTCGGTGCAGGGATGGGGTTCGTGGGGTTGGGATTGGGTGAAGGCAGAACTGATCTCGCTGGTGATCGGGACAATTTTTATCTGGCTGCTTTATCTCGTGATCCGCAAGAGCGTTCACCGCTGGTGGTTTTATTTTTGGCTGATTACGTTGCCGCTGGGCGTTTTCTTATTTGTCCTGCAACCGCTGGTTATTGATCCCATGTTTCATAAGTTCGAGCCACTACAGCAAAAAGATCCCGTACTTACCGCCAATCTCGAACAGTTGGTGAAGCGCGCCGGTCAGGACATTCCCCCCGAACGGATGTTCTGGATGGGGGCGGGCGAAAAAACGACTGGGCTCAACGCGTATGTGACCGGCATCGGGGCTTCGAAGCGCATCGTGGTGTGGGACACAACCATCGCGAAGATGACCACCCCACAGATCGTATTTGTTGCAGGCCACGAGATGGGACACTATGTTTTGCAACACATTCCGAAGGGGCTGACTTTCTTCGCGGTTTTCTTGCTGCTGGCTTTTTATCTCGGCTATCGCTGTATCGGATGGCTGCTGGCACGCTGGGGAGCGGACTGGCAGATTCGTGGAGTGGAGGATTGGGCGTCGTTACCGGCGCTGTTGTTGCTGTTGTCAGTCTTTTCGTTTGCGATCAATCCGATCGGCTCGGCGCTCAGCCGGTACCTGGAGCATCAGGCGGATCAGTACGGGTTGGAAGTCACGCATGGGCTCACGCCGGATTCCGCACAAGTAGCCGCGCAGGCATTCCAGGTATTGGGAGAGGTGGATCTATCCGATCCCGATCCGAACCGCGTGAATGTTTTCTTGTTTTATGATCATCCTCCAATTTCCGACCGGGTTCGGTTCAGCTTGACCTATGATCCGTGGGCGGGCGGAGGACAAGGGGAATTCGTCAAGTGATCGGCATGACCGAACATCTACTCCTGCGGGCGTGGAATGCCCTGATGGGCCTCTGAACGACAGCCACACCTTGAACCTGCCAGGACGCCATGCTGAGTTCCGAGCGAAAGGGAACCCGACAAGCGTCCTTGTCCCAGGTTGAGAATTCTCGCGGCCTGAGCAGTTGAAGCGGTATCGTCCAACCTGCGCTGCCGGGCGACGCTTATTGCACTATTGACTGTGGGAAAGCCGCTTCGAGATGAGAGTAGCGTGGAGGATGCCACTCTTGTCCCAAGTCCCTTCACAGATCACGCGATCGCCGTCTTTCACTTTGCTGACGTCGATGTCTTCCACTTTCTTGCTGCCGTGTTGTTGGGCGACCCAGCGCGTCGAGCTGTCGTACTGCACGGTCCTCTCGTCGCTGCCGCCCACCTTGCGGACGGTCAAGGTGGATTTATCCTGGCTGCTTCGAATAATTGTGCCTTCCCAGCGGTCCTGCTTCGCAGGCTTCGCCATTTTGTCCTGCGCGAATAACGTCGTGGCCAGCGGGAAGGCAAGTACGAACGTGAACAGCAGGGCAAGTGACTTCTTCACCATAAGATCTCCTCTTACACTGGATCGATTTTTGTGATGCATAACAAATGGCCCTGGGCCCGAGAACTGGAAAGCACATCCCGACTTGTGAGTGCCTGACCGCTCGCAAGCGACAAGCTTCGCAAGTCAGACCGGTGCGCTTTCAATCGAGCACCGGTTCAAAACAAGACGTCCAGTACAAGACTTCAATACAAGGCGCGCAATGCGAAACATCAATATAAGACTTCGCTCTCACCTTTTTGCGCGATCAGCTTCTGGAAATGGTCCACGATCTTGTCGCGTCGAACCATCAGCGCTTTCACTTCATCCTTAGTTAGATAGTGCTTAGTCTTATCGGTCAGTACGTTGGCGTCCAGCGCCTTTAGTTTCTCCAGCAACTGCCGGTCGCATTTCACCAGATTAGCGTCGGCATCTTTCAAGTCTTTGCGCTGTCGAAATGCGCGAGTGAAATCAATTCTCCAAATCTTCCAATCGTCAGCGATGAGAACATTAGTCAAGTTAGGATCGGAATCAGAAACCAGAGCGTCCAGAACCCGGATTTTGTACATCTGCTTGTCCCAAGCCTCGGGATCGGGGACTTCGATCTTCCGCTTGACGCGGTCCGCCTCATCCATCTTCACCGGCAGCCACCAACCGAATGAACCGGCATCGCCCTTCCATTTGCGCTCCACATACACGGGTACCATATCGTCCAGGCCAAGCAGTTCAGCCAACTGGTAGGCGCCGATGTTGTATTTGTACGAATCGACGAAGCCCAGTTCGGTTCCGGAGGCAAGCTGCATCGAGGCTTTATGCTCGTCGACGGATTGAAAGTGGGCATCGTGAGTAATGGTTCCGTCGGTGAGCGTGAGCCGCAAAGTATTGGTAATGCCCTTAGCGGCCGGCTTGCTGTTCACCACCTTCGCGGTGAGCAGGAAATTCGTGATCTGTTCCTCGGTAAGATTAGACTCGTCCGCGGCGCGGGCAACACCAGCGCAAATCAGACAAACCAAAGTCGCGATAATGGAAGTCCGCAACAACTGACGAAGCACGTGCATCGGAGTACCCTCCCCCGAAACGCCCACAAATCTACGCCATTGAGATGCTATTCGGCAAGCGAATCTGCAGCGGCAGTTTGTTGCCGAAAGCCAAACAAGGATCCATGCGGACTGAAGCTACCAATCCTTATGGTCGGTGGAAGGCCACTCACCCTTAATGACTGATTTTGGCGGAGGCGCCTTGGGCGGCGGCAGCGCCGGGGTACCACCACTTCCAGTTACCTGGTTCAGGTCCTGGTCAGACAATGCTTTACGCTGCTGCTGATTCTTAATTTCTTCAGTCATGGCGCTGCTCCTTGGAAAGGACTTGCTGAGGCAGGCCGGGGGAAAGATTGCGCTGCTGCGAAGAGATTATATACCCGATTCGCGTGGATTTGTCCAATACCAGCAACATCCCTCCAACGGGTTAGGTGGGCATCACGGACGGTTGCGGGCCAGCCTCCTTTCCGTCTGATCCTTCGGCCTGCCGGTTAACCCACAGGATGACACCCCTCGCAGAACTCGGAGTTGCCACTTTCGGCTCTTGTATCCTGTGGTTGACGGTGTAGCTTCGCGCAGGGCACCGGGGATTGCGTGTCCTCAGCAGGGTTGGTTCGTGGTGTCCGCGAAGTCCTGAGGATTCAGCCTCGGAATCACTCTTCACGCTGGAGATCGCATCTTGGAAATTGAGCAGCCGTATCTTGAAATGGAGGGCGCGCCGGAAAGCCGGAACCTGCAGCTCGTCGGGGCAAACTCCTGGACCATTGGCCGATCTCCGGATAGCGCATTTGTCGTCGAGGATGACGCCATGTCGCGGAGGCATGCCCTGATTCAGCAGATGCAGCCCGGCAAGTTCTACATGATCGACCTGGGCAGTCGTAATGGTTCATCCCTCAATGGCCGCCGGATCACCACCTCGGTTGAATTGCACGACGGAGACTCAATCCTTTGCGGCGAGACCACCCTGGTGTTTCACAATCCGGCGGGGGAAAAAGCGGCGGCAGCGCCGGCAGACAAGGCAGCGAAGCTGGCTTCCGAAGACGAACGCGCCACGCTGATTTTGTATCAGAAACGCCTGATCACGGTGTTGGTGGTCGACATCCGCGGCTTTACCGAGCTGGCCTGCCAGATCGACGAAGCATTGCTGGCGCAGGCCATGGGGACCTGGTTTCGGGAACTCGGCTCCATGCTCCGGCGAAGCGGCTGCGCTACCGACAAATACATCGGGGACGCGGCCATGGGAGTCTGGGTCCACGAAGGGGAGATTCCGGATCAGGAGCAAATTCGCCGCGTGCTGAAAACCCTGTTGAAGATTCAGGAGTTCACCGCCAGTTTGCACCAGCAGTTCCCACTGCCTTCCCCGGTGCGCATCGGAGCCGGAATCAACACCGGGCTATCCGTGATGAGCAACAGCGGCCCTCTCGAGCATCCCGACTTCAGTCCTCTGGGGGACAGTGTCAACACGGCGTTCCGTCTGGAAACCGCGACCAAGAACACTCAATGTGATATTGCCCTCGGCCGACTGACATTCGAGTGCCTGGGTGGCTCACCGGACGCCGTGAAATATTTTGAAAAGCGACTCGCGGAGTTGAAGGGTTACAAGCAGCCGGTAGAGACCTGGCTGACCTCGTACGCAAAGCTCGGGGAGTTTCTGGCTCGCGGGGAAGAGTGAGCTGCGGTCCACCATTTCCTGGAGATTATGAAAAGCGCAGTCTAGGCATCGATGGCGGGGCCAAGCAACTGTCTTAATGCCTGGACGTATTCGGTGAGGGCGTCGCGGCCGGCTTCGGTGATGCGATAGAGGATTTGCGGTTTGCGAAAGACGAACTTCTTTTTGAGCGCTACGTAGCCGGCTTCTTCGAGCTTGAGCAGTTGCGCCCCCAGATTGCCGTCTGTGGCCTCCGTCTTGGCGCGGAGCCATGTAAACTCAGCCTCTTCCACGCCCCTGAGCAGCGAAAGCAGGGCCAGGCGCAGTCTGCCGTGAACCACGGGATTAAGTGAGGGTAAATCAGGCATGGATTGGACCGCGTTGTTTGCGCTCCGGCGCTATGGCGGCCATGACATAGATGCCGAACGCGATCTGACAGAAAAAGATGGCGATCAGAAACACGATCGTGCTCTGCGCGTCAGTGCCAAAGCACGTAGCCACAGCCGTTACCCACCACACGACTGCGCACGCAAACTGAACCTTCCAGCGAAGAATCAGGGCTGAGGCTCCGTTGGCCAAGCCAAGGATGGCCGAGATCACAGCCAGAAAGAGATGCTGATCGGTCAGTCTTCCACTCAGGCCGAGGGCTAGAAAGAGCAGAAACATCGATACTCCCAAAGCAATCCAGATAGAACCGACTGCCCTGCCTAGGGTGGTCTCCGGATGATTGCCGGCCTTCAAAGAAGCAACGACAAGGGTAACAACGACCCCGATCGAGATAGTGACCGGCCAAGCCCACCCGTTGTGACCCCACGCGGACCAGGCGATGGCGAGATAGTAGAGAACGCCCCAGGTTCGAGACTCCGGAGTCGGGGACGGTTTACTTTGACCGGCAGGATCTGGCAGGGCTGGATGTGCAGGCGGTTCGCTGCCAGAGGGGGGTAGTGCTGCAAACCAGCCGCCTGATCAGCGGAGACATTTTCACCAACATTGTCGGTTCTTCGCCGCTGACCATAGACGACGCCTGGGAAGCCGCGACCCTGGCGGGCATGGATGAGGACATCAAACGCATGCCCATGGGTATGCACACCATCGTCGGTGAGGGCGGAGGAAGCATTTCGGGAGGCCAACGCCAGCGTTTGATGATTGCCCGTGCCATCGTAAGGCAGGCCCCGAATCCTTTTGATGGATGAAGCTACCAGCTCTCTGGACAACCAGACGCAGGCGATTGTGGGCCGCAATCTTGAGCGCCTGCGTGCCACCCGGATCGTGATTGCGCACCGGCTGAGCACGATCGCCCACGCCGACCGGGTATTTGTTGTGGACAAGGGGACAGTGGTCCAGTCCGGAACCTATGAGGAGTTGCGCGATCAGAAAGGCGTGTTCCGCGACCTGGTAAGCCGCCAACTGGCGTGAAAGCTGGGGATTGAATTGCAGTCTGAAACAGAACTCTCTGACGCCTGGAGGTTCGGTTGGGAAGGGAAGCAATCATGAGAAAAGTGCTGCAGTTGTTAGGAGTGCTGGATGACATCGATGTCGCGTGGATGGCGAAACATGGCAGGCGGCAATACGTGGAAGCCGGCACCGAACTGATCCGCGAGAGCGAGCCGATTCAGTGGTTCTACATTCTGCTGGAGGGGGAGTTGTCAGTGCTCGCACGGTCGCTGGATAACAAGCAGATTGCCAAACTCTATGCGGGCGAAATCGTGGGCGAGATGTCCTTCGTGGATTCGCGCCCGCCCTCGGCCTCAGTCGTCGCTCAGACCAATGCCTGGCTGCTGGCCATTCCCCGCCAACTGCTGTCATCGCAGCTCGCCCGGGACACTGCGTTTGCCGCACGCTTTTATCGTTCGATCGCGATGTTTCTTTCCGCTCGTCTGCGGGTGACCGTTAGCCGCCTCGGCTATGGCAATCCCGGCCAGGACGATGGCGACGAGCTGGCTGACTCTTCGCTTGACGACATCTCTCTGGGGCAGTCCGCTTTGACCAGATGCTGCGCAAGCTGCGTGGGGAATACCAGTCCGAATGAAGGCGGATTGCCTAGTGGGCGCAGTGTTTTCAGGGGCAAGCGAACGGGAGTATAGTGCCGCAGGTTGTGGTTCCGCCGTCGGGCGATGGGCGCGGCGCATAAGCTTTTCGGAATCCTAGACCTTCCGCACGACTTTGGAATTTGAAGGGGTTTTGCGAAATAAAACTGGGAGAGAGGAAACGCCATGGCTGCTGCCACGCGCGGCTTAGCACCCGTGGCGGCGGAGTCGGTCGTACCCTATCGGTACCAACCGCAGCCATCCAGGTGGTTACCACATAGCGCATGCCGCGGTTGACGGGTTTCGCGGTGTGCGCGTCGTCGTGCCATCGGCGAACAAGGACACGGTGCAAACCGCCGTGCTATGGACGATCGCGCGACAATGCTCCTTTGCTCATTTCGCCGTCGTGCATCCGCCAGACTCCCAAAGGATTGCTGTCTTTCAGTTCTTCGGGCAACGCTGTATCGGGGAACCCTTGATAGCAAACCGGGCGGCAGAAACGGAAAATCGCCTGGCTACCCACTGAGGTCGAGCGGCCATCTGAAGTTGCGGGATAGGGTCCGCCATGTACGGTGGCGTGGGAAAGCTCAACTCCAGTAGGGAAGCCGTTAAACACAATCCTGCCGACTTTATTTTTCAGGATCTCCAGCAAGTCGCCAAACTCGCGGAGATCGTCTTCGGTTCCATGAATGGTAGCGGTCAGGTGTCCCTCCAGATGGCGAGCGACCTCCAATATTTGCGCGCGACTGGAGTGGCGGACCACCAGGGTGGTGGGTCCAAAGACCTCTGCAGACAGGTTCTGGTTGCGCAAAAATGACTGGACATCAGTTTCGAACAGCGAGGCACTCACTCCGAGTTCTTCACCATTGGCAGAGAGTTCTGCCAGGAGCTTCACACCTTGCTCCTGCTTGCGGCGTGCAGTGGCCGATTGATAGGCAGACCGAATGCCCGAGGTCAGCATGTGAAACTGGTGCGAGTCCTCGACAAGCTTCTGTACTTTGCCGATGAGAGTTTCGGCCTCGAAGCCGTCGGGCAGCAATACGATCCCAGGTTTGGTGCAGAATTGGCCCGCTCCCTGGGAGAGAGATGCGAATAGTCCGGTAGCGATGTTGTCGCCTCGTTCCCGCAGCGCACCCGGCAAAATGAAAACGGGATTCGTGCTGCTCATTTCGGCGAAAACCGGGATGGGTTCGCGGCGGGCGGCGGCGATATCCATGAGAGCCCGTCCGCCTTTGAGGGATCCGGTGAAGCCCACGGCTTTTACCAGCGGATGTTTCACCAGGGCAACGCCAACCGTGGTGCCGGAATCGAGCAGCAGCGAGAAAACGCCTTCCGGTAAGCCGCATTCCCGAACGCTTTCCTGCAATAGCAGGCCCACAATTTCACTGGTGCCGGGGTGCGCCGGATGCCCTTTGACGAGGACAGGATTTCCCGCAGCCAGAGCGGATGCGGTGTCCCCGCCTGCAACCGAGAACGCCAGCGGAAAGTTACTTGCCCCAAAGACGACGACGGGCCCCAGGGGATGCAGCATGGAGCGGAGATCAGGCTTGGGCGCGGGCTTGCGGCCGGGATCAGCCCGGTCGATCCGCGCCATAACCCACGAACCTTCTTCTACCACTTCGGCGAACAGGCGGAGCTGGTCACAGGTGCGCGCAGTTTCGCTTTGCAGGCGCTTCGGCGGCAGAGCGGTTTCCAGTTCGGCTCGTGCCGCAATCACATCGCCCGCGCCTTCGATTTTGGCCGCGATAGTACGTAAGAACCGGCCCCTCTCGCGGCCCGAGGTCTGGCTATAGGTTGCGAATGCGTCGTGGGCCAAACTTGCGGCTATCTCGATTTCGCCGGGTTCTGCGGAAAAAAAGTCTGGAGGCAGAAGCTCTCCGGTGCGGGGATTGGCGGCGCGAAAACTGCTCGTACCTGATCCCCTGCGGAATCCGATGATCGATTTTCCTGAGATCGATCGTGCTGAGATCGATTGTCCCGATATTGACCGTCCCGATATGTTCAATGTTTTCTCTCCCGACTATTTAGAACTTGGCACTGGTGTGCCGACCATTTGGGGCCGATTTTGCACGTATGCTGGATGAGTTTTTTCGCGTGCTCTAATTCAAGGCCAGTTAACTCCAGCCGGGGCGGACGCACACGCGCGTTGCCCATGCCAACTTCGGCTTGCGCCAGCTTTATGAGCTGGACAAACTTAGGCACCGTGTCCATACGTAGCAGAGGCAGAAACCACCGGTACAACTCGAAGGTTTTCCCGGTTTCACGCGACATGGCGGAATTAAACAGTTCCACCGACTCGCGGGGAAAAGCATTGGCTAACCCTGCGATCCAACCGCTGGCCCCGGCTGATATGCCTTCCACGATCGCATCATCCACGCCTACGAATATTTCCAGACGGTTGCCAATCAAAGCGCGAATCGCAGTGACTCGGCGCACGTCCGTGCTGGATTCCTTGACCGCTGCCAGGTTTTCATGCTCCGCCGCCAGTTCCTGTATCTGCTCAGGAACGAAGTCGGTTCCGTAAGCCACCGGATTGTTGTATAGCATGCAGGAAAGTGGAGTGGCTGCGAACACAGCAGAAACATGCGCCTCCATTTCCCGCCAGTCGCCTTGATAGACATAGGGCGGCAAAACCATGAATGCGTCACATCCGGCGTCCGCGGCTGCTTTTGCCTGGGCCACCGCCTCCGCGGTGGAGAGCGCGGAGATCGCAACCACGACCGGCGCGCGGCCCTGTACAGCATTGACGCAAGTCCGCACGATCAGCACTCTCTCTTCGAACGAGAGAGTCGCGCCTTCACCCAACGACCCCAGCGCGACCACCCCAGTGCAGCCGTTGTCCAGCAGCCACCGGCAATGTCTCGCTATAAAGCCATGATCGATTTTCCTGGCCTCATCAAAGCAAGTGGTAATCGCGGGCATGACGCCCTTCCAGTTCATCCCCGTCCTCCTGTGATTTCGCTGGGCTCGGCTTCCGGCTTGAAGGTTATAGTACTGAGATTTTCAAAACGAGTGGGAAAGATGGGCGGCCGTACCGAATCCGGCGACCAGCCAAACAGAAAATCGGCGGCAGGTCCGCAGATGCGAGCCTGGCATGGCCCCATTCCGCAGCGAGTCTGCAGTTTGGCGGAACGCCAGGAACCGTGCTGCGCGATGCGCGAATAGATAATGTCCTCGCACCGGCAAACGATGGTTTCAGGAAGGGGCAAGCCACGCAGTTCGGCGCGTGGAGAGAAGGCCCGGTCGAGCGCCCGAGCGAATTTTCGCAGATTCCCGCGCTGCGCGAAAAGTTGTTTGGCGGCAGCGCTGCGTCCACTCACCGCGAGGCCGGCGATCTGGCCTTCGACCAGTGATAGCTCCAGACCTCCGATGCCGGTGGGCTCGCCGGCACAAAATACGTCCGGGACCGAGGTTTGCTGAAAACTGTCGACCTGCACAAAATCATTTTGCACCCGGCATCCTAACAAGACCGCAAGTTCGCTGTTAGGAACCAAATGGAATCCGCATGCCAGGTAATCGCAAGCGATGGTCCTGATTTTTCCGCCATGCGAGATGACCACTTCCTGGATGGCATCTTCGCCTCGGGCGGCGACGGGCCAGCAATTCGGTACGAATGGAATTCCCGAAAGCTGCCTGCAAAGCAGGAATCCCTCGCGGACTTTTTTAGGCTGACGCAGTAAGGCAACGCTGAAGCGCAGGAGAGAGGTCCACGAAGCCTGCTCACAAATCGCGGGAATCTCGGCGCCATGTTGGCGCAAATACGCGGCCACCGCCAGAAGCAAGGGGCCGCTGCCAGCGACAACCACTCGCTTGCCAGCCACCGGGAGGCCCGACTTAACCAGAGCTTGCAGACCGCCTGCGCCCATCACATTGGGCAGGGTCCAACCGGGGAAGGGAAGAAACCGTTCTCTGGCGCCGGTTGCCAGAATCAATTTCCCGTAGCTCAGCTCCAAAAGATTCTCCGCCCCTTCCGCGAGCAGTATTCCCGGTTCTGATTGATGCCCGAGCTGATGGAAGATGCGTGTGCCGCAAAGAACTTCTGTTCCGGCAGCACCAAGGCGGTCAAACCATTTTGCTGCCTCCGGCGTCGTGGTGCTGGAGTTCGCAGCGTTCGAATTGCCGCGCCAAATCTGGCCTCCGAGGCTGGGATTGTCATCGACGAGCCCAACATGCTGTCCGCATTCCGCGGCGCATGCGGCCGCAGCGAGGCCCGCGGGGCCGCCGCCGATCACGAGCACGTCGAACTGATTCTTCATCACTACTACTCACCAGTTCTGATGTCCATGCCGGGCTGGCACGGGATCTGACAGCTGCGGCAATGCGGCTGTCCGTTCACGACCGCGCGGCATTCGAAGCAAATGCCCATTCCGCATAGCGGTCCACGCGGTTCTCCAGTGACGGATTTGCGGCAAGCCGCTCCCGCCAGCCCCATCGCAACTGCAACCGTCGCACCCGGAGGGGCGGTAATGGGCGTCCCGTTCACGGTCAGCGTGATTGGATCAGACGTATGCATGTTCCGTAGAGACGCGAGACGGCAGGTATGGCTCGATCGGAATCGCCGGCTTCCTGTCTGCAATCTGGTCGACCACCAGGCGCGCGGTGGCGAGCGACGTGGTAATTCCCAACCCTTCGTGACCGGTCGCCAGAAACAATGTCGGATCTCCCGGCGAAGGCCCGATGAGCGGCAGCTTGTCCGGGGTCGCGGCGCGAAATCCCGTCCAGACTCTGATCGTGGACATCTGCGCCAAGTGCGGCATGTACTCTTGGGCGCGCTGCAGCATGCGGACCAGAATTCTGGTATCGACTTCTTTATTTTCTTCTTTTTCTTCCGCCCCGTACTGGCGCGATGATCCGACAAGAACTTGTCCGGTCTGGCGCGGTTGCACATTGAAAGCTACCGAATCAGCGGAGCTCGATTGGGCGCTTTTCAAGTATCCCAGTTCTACCAACTGGTGACGGAGAAATCCAGGATAGCGATCGGTAATGGCCAGATGGCCTTTTCGTTTCTTGATAGCCAAACCCGGCGTGAGTGCAGGCGCCCACGCTCCTGTCGCATTGATGACGCGAGGTGCGGAAAACTCGTTTCCGTCGGTCAGGCGAACCCGCCCTTTTCCCATCTCTGACACTGTACAACCAAGATGGAGTTTGCCCCCGGCTGCGCAGGCACGCTCAACAAGCAATCGTGCGGCGCATGGGGGATAAAGCACGCAGTCCTCGGGGACGAGCAGGCCGCCGGCCATTCCCTTCCGCAGATTCGGTTCCAGAAATTCCAATTCCCTCGGGTCGAGCACGTCGGTGGGAACTCCGAGATTGCCATAGCAGGTGTGCTTCCGATTCACCTCCGCCATCTCTTCCCGTCGGCGGCGACCCAAATTGTTCCGCACTGTTCGTATTCGACATCCGGCGGGAGCTCTGGCTTTAATTGTTGCCAAAGCTGCTGGGAGTAGCGGGTCAGCGCAAACTGGACCTCGGAATCATCCATTACCACGATGTGTCCCATGCCGGCAGCAGTGGCGCCGCCCCCAATCACATCCCGGTCAACGATTCCGACCCGCATCCCTTGCCGGGCGCATTCGTCCGCGCAAGCCGCCCCCACGATGCCGGCACCAACTACAACTACATCGTAGGTTAGTGTGCTCATTCCCGCATTGATCCCTGAATGCCCATACAGAACGGATCGCGCGCGTCCAGGATTAAATCAGCCTCGGCGTTGACGAATGCGGAGCCTTTGATGCTCGGGTGCACCTGTCCGTCGCGTATGCTGATGCTGCCTTCGAACACGCTGCCCACGATGCTTTCCTGTTTCCACACCTGACCCTCGCGCAGCTTTCCGTCGGCATAAAGACACGCCAGCTTCGCGCTGGTTCCGGTCCCGCACGGAGATCGGTCATAAGCCTTGCCCGGACACAAAACAAAGTTCTTGCTGTTCACTCCGGGTAGCTGCGATGGCCCGAACAATTCGACATGGTCGATTTCCTGACCGCTTGCGCCGGTAATTCCGTGGACGTGCAGCGCCTGGCGGATTGCCCACGTGCAGTTGGTCAAGAACTCCACGTTCTCGAGCGTCAGATCGTGATGGTGATTTTCTACCAGAAAGAACCAGTTTCCGCCCCAGGCAACATCGCCGCATACTTCTCCGAAGCCCGGAACTTCCACCGACACCTTGGCTGCGCTGCGATAGCTGGGAACATTATTCACCGTGACTTCTCCATTTTCGTGGAGGATCGCACCGACTGTGCCCACGGGAGTTTCGATGCGGAGTTCGCCGGGCTGAATTCGGTCCATGTAGGAAAGCGTCGCGACCAGTCCGATCGTGCCGTGGCCGCACATTCCCAGGTACCCTACATTATTGAAGAAAATCACGCCGGCGGCGCAGGACGGGTCTACAGGTTCACACAAGAGCGCGCCCACCATCACGTCTGAACCTCGCGGTTCATTCACGACGGCCGAGCGGAAATCATCGTGTTCGCTGCGAAACCGCTGCAGCCGAACATTCAATGGCCCGCTGCCGAGGTCCGGGCCGCCGCTGATCACCAGTCGCGTAGGCTCCCCACCAGTGTGGGAATCGATGACCCGGATTGTCTGGCGATCAGGATTGCTCATAGCCTGAACGAATCTTGATTTGGGCTTTCAGCGCTTGCATGGCTCACCTTTTCATAATCTTACAGATCATGCTGAGGCGCCATGTTAGGCAGGTCATGAAGGTCACGTCAATGCGGCCCAGCCCATCAACACCGGGGTTTGACTTATAATCTTTGCCTGCGGAAAGCCGTGTCGGCAGCGGTTCCCGGGTCTGCGGTTGGAGGTGAGTTGTGAAGGATGTCAACGAACTGTTGCGGGAAAAGGAGCTGGATTTGGCGCGCCTCCGCCAGGAGATTGAAGCCCTGCGTTCCAGCATTCCTTTGCTTTCCTCCGACGACCAGCCGCCTCCGGACGATACGACTTCAGACTTGCAAACACCCAAGTTTCCCGCGACCAGCACGACGGAGCCCAAAGGTTGGCGTCGACGATTCCGCTTCATGTCTCGCTAGCGGTTTGTGGACAATCTTTCGCTCGAGATTTCTTCGACTCGATTGGGTAACAGTCCTGACCCTCAGACGCGCGGGCGAGTCGCCCGCGACCACCCGATCCTACCGGGGTTTGGTGATTGCACCCTCCGACGCGGAGGACACCAGTGCCGCGTATTTCGCGAACACGCCAGTGGGATATCTCGGCTGCGGCGCTTTCCATTGCGCCAAACGTTGGCGCAGTGCGGCGTCGCTGACTTCGACCTCCAGCACGCGTTGATTGATATCGATGTGAATGGTGTCGCCTTCGTGTACTGCGGCGATGGGGCCGCCCAGCGCAGCTTCCGGCGAAACGTGTCCCATCATCAGGCCGCGGGTGGCTCCGCTGAAACGTCCGTCGGTCAAGAGAGCGACGGATCCGCCCAGGCCTTCACCCACGATTGCAGCGGTAACGCTCAACATCTCGCGCATCCCCGGACCGCCCTTTGGCCCTTCATTGCGGATCACGACCACGTCTCCAGCCTTGATGCGCTTGGCGGTGACCGCGGTCATGGCATCTTCTTCGGATTCGAAAACCCGCGCCGGCCCGCGATGACTCAGCCGTTCGTGTCCGCTGATTTTGGCAACGCATCCCTCGGGCGCGAGATTGCCGTGCAGAATCACCAGCCCGCCGGTTTTCTTCAGCGGCTTATCCAGCGGCGCGATTACGTCCTGGCCGGGAGTTTCGACGGCGCTCTCACCTTCCGCGGACAAAGTCTTGCCAGTGACGGTGAGCGTGTTCTCGTGAATAAGACCCGCGTGCAGAAGACGTTGCAGCAGAAGACGCACGCCGCCGGCGCGATGCATGTCAGCGGCAACAAAGCGGCCTGAAGGCTTCAGGTCGGCCAGCAGGGGAGTGTGTTCGCTGACTTTCTGGAAGTCATCAATGTGGAGGGGAATACCAGCCTCGCGTGCGATGGCGAGCAGATGCAGAACTGCGTTGGTCGAGCCTCCGGTAGCAGCGACGCCGGCGATGGCATTGTCAAACGCAGGGCGGGTAAGGATTTCTCGGGGAGTTGTGCCCTGGCGCAGGAGGTTCAGGACGAGTTCGCCGCAGTCGTAAGCAATCTGATCTTTCTGCGGATCCATAGCGGGAACGCTGTTGAAGCCAATGGGAGAAAGCCCAATCATCTCCATCACCGTGGACATGGTGTTGGCGGTGTACTGACCGCCACAAGCACCCGCGGCCGGGCAGGCAACATTTTCCAGTTCGTGCAGGTCGGCATCGCTCATCTTTCCAGCAGCGTTTGCACCCACTGCCTCAAACACATCCTGGATGGTCACGTCTTTGCCGCGGTAGCTCCCGGCCGCGATAGTGCCACCGTAGAGGACGAGGCCGGGAAGATTCAGCCGCGCCAGCGCCATCGCGCCCGCGGGAATGGTTTTATCGCAGCCCACGACGCAGACGACCGCGTCGAACATTTGCCCGCGGCAGACCAGTTCGATGGAGTCGGCAATAAGCTCGCGGCTGACCAGCGAGGCCCGCATCCCTTCCGTGCCCATAGTTTCGCCATCGCTGATCGCGATCGTATTGAACTCCATAGGAGTACCGCCTGCGGCGCGGATGCCTTCCTTCACCTTCGCCGCGAGGCGGCGCAGGTGGAAGTTGCAGGGCATGGTTTCGATCCAGGTGTTGGCGACGCCGATGATGGGCTTGGCCAGATCGCTGTCAGTAAATCCGATGGCCTTGAACATAGCGCGGGACGGA
Source organism: uncultured Acidobacteriaceae bacterium (assembly GCA_964528615.1). Lineage (GTDB taxonomy): Bacteria > Acidobacteriota > Terriglobia > Terriglobales > Acidobacteriaceae > JAIQFF01. Next base: position 18,785 of record CAZGSU010000041.1, read on the forward strand.
GCCCGGTCGCGTCCGTCGGTGATGCCGTGGCTGCGGTGCTTTAGATCCATGGGAGAGAGATTATGACAGAGGAAGGTCGATCTTAGGAACCGACGGGCTGTAGGGTGGTTTTCTCTGCGTCCTTTGGCGGTGTTTCTCTGCGATCTTTGCGTTTAAAAACTCTTCGATTCTGATGAGCTGGCGAGCTTTGCTCGGCCTGACCGGGTCTGAGACCCGGTCCCACAGGTATGGGGTATATTCTTTCCGCAATGAAGAAGAAAGAATTTTTTGAGATTGCTCAGCTGGATCAGGACCGGGCAGGGGCAGGGAAGTCGTATCTGGAGTTTTTGCGGGTTCCGGCTATGAGCGCGGGAGTGTACACGTTGCCTGCCGGAGCCGCCGATCAGCAGCGGCCGCATAGCGAAGACGAGATGTATTATGTCGTGCGCGGGCGGGCTCGCATGCGGGTGGAATCGGAAGATCGAAGAGTCAGCGCGGGCAGCGTGATTTTTGTGGCGGCCAGGGTGGAACACCGGTTTTACGACATCGAGGAAGAATTGGTGGTGCTGGTTTTCTTTGCGCCTGCGGAGAGTTAAGTGCAGCGGGCTTGCCTCAGGGGATGAAGCTTCTAAAGTAAGCCTCTCAAAAGTGCACGCCTGAAGGCCTACCCATCCGGCCCTACTTTGTTGCGGTTTCTTTTCCCGGGATCCAGTAGATTTCTTCTTTCAGTACTTCTCGGGCGAATCCAATTCTTTGCAGCATTCCTTTGCCGTGCTCGATCATCTGGGGATGGCCGCACAGGTAGCCCACTGAGTTGGCGCCATTGAGCCCCCACATGTCGGCGTATTTGCGTATCAGGTCATCTACCCGGCCCACTTCGCCAGTCCATTTCGGATCATCCCAGGTACGGCTGACCGTGGGCACGTACTTCAGCCAGGGCACTTCCCCGGCGGTTTTCTGCAATTCATCCATGTATCCGAACTCCCACGAGCGGCTGGCGCCGTTGAGTAAGAACAGTTTCTGCTCGCCGGCAAACCTTCCTTCCTTCCAGTCTTTGTAGAGAGTGCGGACGTAACTGACGAAGGGCGCGATGCCGGTGACGGTCGAGACCAGCAGGTGGTTGGTGCGTCCACTTTTCGTATCGAGCGTGAAGCGTCCCTTGGGAACTTTTCGCAGGAGCATCTCATCGCCGACCTGCAGCTTGTACAGGTACGGCGTCAGTTCACCCTCGGGAACCAGCTCAAAAAAGAATTCAATTTCGCTCTCATACGGAGAAGACGCGATGGAGTAAGGCCGCTCCGACCGCTTGTCCGGCGCGCGCTCCAGACCTAGAGTGGCGTACTGGCCGGGCGCAAATTTGAATTCGCCGCTTGCCTGGACCCGGATCATCCACAGGTCGGAGGCGAAGTCTTTGCGCTGAGTAATTCTGGCGCGGTAAAACTTGTCGTCGGCGGTGGCCATACGCAAATCCTCTCGATTGGCGAGCCTATAAGGTGCAACACTTGGCAGGAATATGGCAAGCCAGAACTCGGTTTCCAGTTTACTGACTCAGGACAGGTGGTCGGTACGGGTTGATCGGTACGGGTTGATCAGTAAGAGACGAGCACTCGCCGCCAAAATGAGCAGACGATATGTGTTCAAACCGTTTGAGTTTCGGTTCCGGCTGGAGCCAGAGTGTCGGAGATCAAATCGCAACGCTGGCGAAGGCGCTGCATCGATACCTTGATGGTCTGCTCGCCTGCATTCGTGGCTTGATCGGCGGCTTCGGTCATCACGTTTCTGGCGTTTTGCACGAGGGCAGCGGCTGATTCCAATAATGCGACCAGCGAGTCGGCGTGCAGTTTCCACAAGGACGGCGAGTTTTCAGCCCGCTTGAGTTCCTCGAGTTCCGTGGTCATGCGCGCGACCACCGCCACGATGCGCAACAACAGCCGGGCCACACTTCCGCGCGGAGACTTTTCGTCCAGGTATTCCGCGCTGCAGGCGTCTGCTTCGGCGGGGGTGAGCGTCAGATTGAAGAACCGCATAGGAACGACCTGGCGGAATTTTGGGTCGGCTACGCGGACGAAAATCCGGATGGATTCCTCGACCTGACGAATTTTGGTTTCTTCGGTAGAGATCTGTTGCGGCGTAACCGCTGCGCGCATGGCCTGCAAATCAACAACCGGACGGCGCGGGCGTGCTGGCGAGTCGGCTCCGGCCCGGCGGCCGGTCTTTGAGTTTGTACCTGCAGTAGCCGAGCCGGGTCCGGGAAGCTTCGTAAAATATGACATCCGGCGGATCGGTGGACGCCGCTCCAGGGCCTGCTTGAGCTTGGAGACGCGCCGGAACTTCTCCAGCGCGGTACTGTAATCAATTTTCAGCAGTTCGCTCTCTTCCAGCGCAGCCACGTGCTCGACGGTGACGTCCACACCTTCCACGTTACCGAGAATGGTGCCGCCCTGCTCCTGCAAAGCAGAGGCGAACTCTCTGATGCCGGAGGCGGCGTCGTGAAAGAGCTCGTCGAACTTCTTGCCGAAGGCGGCGTTGTAGGGCGCAATCGTTGCCAGCACTCCGGGATGATAAAAAGATGATTCCAGAAACTGCTTCAGTTCCCGAACCCGGGTGATGATTTCCGATTCCAGCAGCGCGTTCAGATCGGTGTAGCCCAGCGCCTCCTGCTGCAAGGGGTCGAAGCGCCGCAACAGCTGGACGTGTTCCTCGGATAACGACGGCACGTCGTTGTCGGCGAGTATTTCGATCAGGGCAATTTCGAAGGGCGAGAGCGGAAGCGAGCCGTCCAGTCCGTAACCGCGGCGCTCCCATTGTCCGGGGACGCGCGGGTGGCGATACAGGAAGGTGGCAACCAGGTCAGTCTTGTCGCGATTTACGTCGCTAGTGTCTTTCTTTCGCGTGTAGTAACGGAGTACGGCCTCGGCGATTTCCGGATCAATGTCAGCGGTGAATGCCCGGCGCAGCATGGCCGGAGTGATGGCCTGATCGAGCAGCAGCAGCCAGCGGCGCATCTTGTCCAGCGTGGCATGTACCTCACCATCGCCTTCCTGTAGCGAAATTGCCTCCAGCCCAGCGGGAACCGGGACCTCGCCACCAACGGAATCCTGCAGCAGCTTCTCATAGAAGCCCTGCACGGTGGCCAGAATGGCCAGCTCCCATTTTGGATCTTCTACCACGCGTACACTCCCGAGAACTCGATCACGCTGAACACAGGTTTGGCTTTAGTAAAACCTAATGCGGGCCTTCGGCACAATCGTTTTCCCGAAGGGGTGGCACTAAAGTCACAACGGATGTGCGAGGCTGTTTGTGTGGTCGCGGGCGAGTTGCCGGCGGGGGAAACACCAATAAGGATGCTCGCCTCGCGCTTTATTGCAATCACGCAGAGCGCGATTGCGCGCCGGGGGCGAGCCTGGGTCCTTCGCCCGCAAGAGCGCGGGCTCAGAATGACACCTTGAAAGGATTGCTTATTTCTTCAGGTCTTTCAGGATTTCGCGGGCTGCGTTGGCGCCTGAGCCGCCGGTGAGGCCTGCGCCGGGATGGGTTCCTGATCCGCACAGATACAGATTCCGAATTGGCGTCCGGTAGCGTGCCCAGTCCAGCAATGGACGCATGGTGAAGAATTGGTCCAGCGCCAGCTCACCGTGAAAGATGTGTCCTCCGGTCAGGCCGTAGGTTTCTTCCAGATCCTGTGGCGTGATGATCTGATGGGTCAGGATCAGTTCCGGCAGGTTGGGTGCGTATTGCGACAGCGTTTTGACCACGGTGTCGCCCAGCGGCACACGCTGTTTTTCCCAGTCACTGCCCTTCAACTTATAAGGAGCGTATTGCATGTAGATCGACATCACATGTTTGCCCTCGGGCGCGAGGGTGGGATCGGTGAGTGACGGGATGGCAACCTCAAGATACGGTTGCCGTGAAAAATTGCCGTATTTGGATTCGTCGAAGGCTCGCTCCAGATAGTCAATTTCCGGGCCAATATGGATCCTGCCGCTCAAAGCCCGGCCGTGATTTTCGCCTTCTAGTGCAGTGAACTTGGGGAGCCCGGAGAGCGCCAGGTTTACTTTGGCCACGGTGCCGGGCATGCGATAGTGCTGCAGCTTCATCACGAAATCCGGCGACAGGTGCGTCGGGTCCACCAGCTTCAGCAACGTGCGTTTGGGGTCGGCGTTGGAAATGACCGCACGCGCGCTAATCTCCTCGCCGGTCGAAAGGACGACACCGCTGGCGACGCCGTCCTTCACGCGAACTTCAATCACTTCCAGGTTGTTTCGAATCTCCGCACCTGCTTGCTGTGCGGCAGAGGCCATGGCCTGGGTCACGGCGCCCATGCCGCCGGAGGCGAACCAGCAGGAGCCGGCTGGATGCTCGTCCGCGGCGGCGCGGATTAGAAGGACCAGGCTGCTTCCCGCGGACCACGGCCCGAGAAATGTCCCGAAAATTCCGCGGGCGGCAATGGTTCCACGCAGCAACTCGGTTTCAAAGTATTCCGCCACCAGATCGGCGACCGCCATTGGCCCCCAGCGCAGCAGGCGGTACATATCTCGGCGGCCCAGATTGCGCACGGCGCGGCCGGTATTGAGCATTCCCCAGAGATCGCCGGAGCTGGGTTCGTCGATGTTCGGCGGGGCCAGGCCGAGCGCCTTGCCAATGACTCTTCCCATCTTGCCTAGTGATGCCTGGAACTGGGGATACCGGGTTGCGTCCTTCTGCGAAAACTTGGCGATTGCCTGCGCGCTTTGTTCTATGTCGCTGTAGAGCGTGAGCGCGCGCCCGTCCGGGGAGAGAGCGGTCATCTCCGCTTCGGGTTTAATCATCTTCAAGCCATGCTTGGACAGTTGCATGTCGCGCACCACGTCGGGCCGCAGCGGTCCGGCGGAGTGGGCGAGGATGGAACCACGGAACCCGGGGTGGAATTCTTCCGTAATCGCTGCGCCACCGGGTTGCGCACGACGTTCCAGCACTAGCGGTTTGTATCCAGCTTTGGCCAAGTAGAAAGCGGTGACGAGCCCGTTGTGGCCACCGCCGATGACGACAACGTCGCGGTCCGACGCGCTGGTGGTTTTGTCGGGCATGGGTCTAGGCTGCTCCCTTGAAGTCTTTCAGGATTTCGAGGGCCGCCAGCCTTCCCGGTCCGCCCATGATTCCGCCACCGGGATGCGTGGCTGATCCGCACATGTACAGGTTCTTGATGGGCGTGCGAAACTGCGCCCAGCCCGGCACCGGCCGCAGAAAGAAGAGTTGTTCCAGCGAAAGCTCGCCCTGGAAAATGTTGCCTTCGCTCAAGCCGAACTCGCGTTCCAGATCCAGCGGCGTCACCACCTGACGGTGGAGAATGATGTCTTTGATGTTGGGCGCGTATTCGGCGATGGTGTTGATCACGTTGTCGCCGAAGGCTTCTTTCTGATCGTCCCAGTTCAGGCCTGGCCGCAGTTTGTAGGGCGCGTACTGCACGAAGCAGGACATGATGTGCTTGCCCGGAGGCGCGACCGAAGGATCGGTCAGCGTGGGAATCACCATGTCAATGTAAGGCCGCCGCGAGAAGTTGCCGTACTTGGCATCGTCGTAAGCCCGCTCCATGTACTCAACGCTGGGCGAAATCGAAATCGCGCCGCGTAGATGAGCGCCCGCACCGGGCATGCACTTGAAGTCGGGCAGCGCGTCCAGAGCCAGATTCACCTTGCCGGAGGAGCCGCGGAACTTGTAACGGTTCACTTCTTCAAGGAAAGTGCTGGGCAGCGTGCCTGCTTCGAGGAACTTGGTAAAAGTAAGCCGGGGATCGACGCTCGACGAAATAATATCGGCGTAGATTTCGTCGCCGTCGACGAGCACCACACCCTTTGCCTTACCGTTCTTTACGATAATCTGGGCGATGGCAGCCTTGGTGCGAATCTCGGTGCCGGCTTCGCGCGCTGCGTCGGCGATCGCGTTCGAAATCGCACCAGTGCCGCCGCGGGCAAATCCCCAGGAGCGAAACGCGCCGTCAATTTCTCCCATGTAGTGGTGCAGCAGGACATACGCGGTTCCCGGCGAACGCACGCCAAGAAACGTCCCAATGATCCCCGAGGCTGACATGGTTGCCTTGAGCACGTCCGTCTCAAACCACTGATCCAGAAAGTCGATGGCGCTCATGGTCATCAACTGCACCTGGTTATATTTGTCCTCGCTGGTCATGCCCTGAAAGCGGCGCCCGATGAACAACAGCTTCATCAGTTCTTTGGGATTGAGCGTTGCCGGATCAGGCGGCACCATGCTCAGGATCGGCTTCACGAAGCGGCACATGGCCTGCATTGCCTTGCCGAACTCGTCGTAAGCTTCGGCGTCGACTTTCGAGTGCCGCGCGATCTCACGATGAGTCTTGCCGTGATCGTTTACCCGCCACAGATAATCGCCGCTGGGCATAGGGGTGAACGTGCCGTCGAGCGGGAGGATTTCCAGGCCGTGGCGCGGCAGGTCGAGATCGCGAATGATTTCCGGACGAAGCAGTGACACCACGTAAGAACACACCGAGAACTTGAATCCAGGAAAAACTTCTTCGGTGACGGCGGCGCCGCCCAGCACGTGACGCCGCTCCAGCACCAGAACTTTCTTTCCCGCGCGGGCGAGATAGGCGGCAGTGGTGAGGCCATTGTGGCCTCCGCCAATCACGATTGCGTCGTACTTTGAGTTGGACGGCATGCCAGCTTTCAATTCTCAGTCCGTGAAAAGGACTGTGTCTGCGATGCAAGATTGCCCAGGATTCTAACAGTTTCCGAAATGCGGCGAAGAGACGCGGGCTCAGAGTCCGCTGGGAAGAACGGTCCAGGTAAGAATGACGCTCCAGGGAGATGTCATGGTTTGAACGATCCTGAGCGAAATGTCATTCTACCGGGAAGTTCGAGTTCTGTCTGCAAGGATGTCAGATGCATTTCTCTGCGTTCTCTCGGGTTCTCAGCGATCTTTGCGGTTAAAAGCTTTTGACTACAGAGGTCGCAGAGACAAAGCGGAGGTCACGGAGAAAGGCCAAACTCCGGTTTGCCGTGACCAGCAGTCATCGCAGCACTGGCGTGACATCATCAGCGCTGCTTATAATCAGCTGCGACGTTTTTCGTCCTAACTATAAGAGGGAACCACCTTGCCAGTCGGAACCGCATTTCACGAGAGAACTTTTCCGCTTTGCCAGAGCCTGAACTACCGCGAGTGGTCGGGATACTACGCGGTCAGCGTCTACGAAGTGCATCACGAGCACGAGTACAACGCCATCCGCAATGCTTGCGCGCTCATCGATATTACGCCGCTCTACAAGTATCTGATCACGGGCAAGGATGCGACCAAGCTGGTGAATCGGATCATCACGCGCGACATCAGCAAGGTGAGGGTGGGGCAGGTAATTTATTGCTGCTGGTGCGACGAGCAGGGAAAAGTGATCGACGACGGCACCATCACTCGCCTGGAAGAGAACAAGTATCGCTGGACCGCCGCCGACCCCAGCTTGCGCTGGTTCCGGCAGAACGGCCTGAACATGGATGTTCAGGTCGAGGACATTTCGGAGAAGCTGGCCGCGCTGGCCTTGCAGGGCCCGACCTCGGGCAAGCTGCTCAAGGCCGTGGTGGAAGCGGCGGATATCGCCAATCTGAAATATTTTCGCATGACGCGAGGCAAGATCGCCAACGTTTTCGTGGACATCTCGCGCACCGGATACACCGGGGATCTGGGCTATGAGATATGGGTTCCCTGGAGCGACGCGGTGAAAGTCTGGGACGCGGTCATGGAGAAGGGCAAGCAGTTCGACATCCACGCCGCCGGCATGCTGGCTCTCGACGTGGCCCGGGTCGAGGCCGGACTGTTGCTCATCGAAGTGGACTATACCAGCAGCAAGAAGGCGCTGATTGCGTCGCAGAAATATTCGCCCTACGAGTTGGGCTTCGGCAAGATGGTCCACCTGGAAAAAGAAAACTTCATCGGCAAAGCTGCGCTGGCGCGCGACCAGAAGCAAGGTGTGCCGCGACAGTTCGTCGGGCTGGAGATCGATTGGCCCGAGGTCGAGGAACGTTACGAGAAATTTGGACTCACGCCGGCGGCGCCCAGTCAGGCTTCGCGCGTCGCAGTTCCGTTATATTTGGACGACAAGCAAGTCGGCAAAGCGACGACTACCACATGGTCTCCGGTGCTGAAGAAGATGATTGCGCTGGCCAGCGTGGACACAGCTCACTCACAACTCGGCACCAAGCTGCAGATGGAAATTACCATCGAGGCCATGCGGCAGAGAGTGACGGCGAAAGTCGTGAAGATGCCGTTCTTCAATCCGAAGAGAAAAACGGCTGTGCCGGTCTAGACGAGATTGTGTAGTGACGGGCGCCCTCGCCCGTCCAGGTCGAGCGAAGCTCGACAGGATTTTCGGCGGACAATGAATACAGTCGGGCTTTGCCCGACCGGACGGGCGAGGGCGCCCGTCCCTACATGTTTCTTTTCTTTCCCGCCCAGTAGATCCAGCCGCCCACCGCCATGAGCACTGCCGTGCCTCCCACGATTTTTAGAACAGCCAGCGGCTTGTTGGGGTCGTCGGACGGAGGCACGACGGACAGCAGGATTGTGGCCATCGTCGTGAGTAGGCCGATTACGGAGATCAATACGGCGACAGGCTTTCCCCCTGGAACCCGGATTATCTCCGGCCCTGCGGGCTCGCGCTGCAATTTGATCATGGCGGCAAACACGTACAGATAAGGGATGAAATAAACGATAACGGTCATGCTGGCCAGCACATCGTAGGCCCCTTTGACATTGGTTCCGGCTTGCCCAAGAAAGATGAACAGTATCCCGACAAAGTATTGCGTGAGCAGAGAGACCCAGGGAGTTTTCCAGCGCGGATGCAGCCTGCCAAACGCCGGCGGCAGAAAATGGTCAATGCCGGCAACGAATGGCAACCGGGCCACCGCGGCCAGATAGGCGGCGGCCGCGCCCACGTTGCTCAGGGCAATCAGGAACGCTGCCAAGGGTAGAGTCCAGAAGTATCCAACCCGCTCGACTGTCTTTGCGATCGCCTGCACCAGGCCTTGCAGGTTGCTGACCTCGCTTGACGGCAGTGCCACCAGCACGCCCACGGTTCCGATGATGTAGCAGAACGCCACCGTGATTCCGGCAACGAACACCGCCCAGGGAATGGTGCGACGGGGATTCTTGATCTCTCCGCCCAGGAAAGATCCGGTTTCACACCCCCCGAAGGCGAAGACCAGCAGGGACCAGAAAATAATGTCCTTAAAGTGAATGCTGGGCGTCATGGTATGCAACGTGAATGCGTTCGCCGAACCAAAACGGTGCCATGCGATTCCACCCATCACGATCACGATCACCGCCGGAATCCACATCGCGATAGCGCCCAGGTTGTGCAGCCACTTGCCAACATCCAGTCCGACGACGTTGACTACCGTGGCGAGGGTCAAAGTGAGCATCGAGAAAATAATGTAGAAGGTGGCATCGTTCGAAAGATGTCCCCAGACGCTCTGCCGCATGAAAATGACATTGCTGGCGGCGAAATAAAGTACGGCGGGGAAATAAGGCAGATTGCTGGTCCAGTAAGCCCACGCCGACATGAACCCGGAAAAATCTCCGAATGCCTTCTTGCTCCAGACGTAGAGCCCGCCCTCGTCGGGATAGCGCGAGGACAACTCGACGACCGAAAAAGCCAGCGGGATGTAAAAAACCAGCCAGGCTCCGATCCAGATCACGATCGAACTGGGCCCGGCGGCGGCAGCCGTCGCAATCCAGCGCAGGCTGATGCCGGTGACCACGTAGAACAGGACGAGGTCGCGGAAGCCCATTACGCGCTTGGGCTGGTCTGCAGTTTCAGGATCAGGCGAGGAGTGGCCGCTGGCACTCAGGGCTGTCGGGTCGGAAGATGGTCCGGCTTCGTCCACGCTGGTGTGCGGAAAGTCAGGTCCCCGTGTACGTAAGAAAATTTGAACCTTGATGATGTCTTCGCGGTCCTTGCAGTTTAAGATTTTTGTCTGAGTCGCGTAAAAGTCAAAACCTTAACCGCAAAACTCACAAAGAAAGCCCGTAAAAGAACGCAAAGATTACTATCAGGACGTTCGCAGCCCCCTCTTGCTCAACCGCTTCCAGTACAGATATCCCGGCACCCCGATCAGCACAATCGCCGTCCCCCAGAAGGCTTCGGTGGGCCGGGTGATGATTGTGTTCAGCGTCCAGGCAACGCCGATCAGCACGTAGATGCCGGGCAACCAGGGATATCCCGTGCAGCGATAAGGGCGTGGAGCTTCCGGGCGTTTCCAGCGCAGGATAAAAAGGCCGATCACGGTCAGCGTGTAAGAGAGGACCATGCCGTAGATGACGTACGTATAGAGCTGATCGTAGCGGCCGCTGAGAGTGAGCAGGGCTGCCCAGAGTCCCTGTCCGACCAGGCCGAAAGTGGGAGTGCGCCACTTGGGGTGGATGTGCGCCATCCGCCGAAAGAAGACGCCATCCTGGGCCATGGCGAGGCAAACGCGCGCGCCGGAAAGGGTGCAGGTGGCGGCGGCGCTGAAGCAGGAGATCGCGATCATGGCCGAGAGCCAAACTGCGGCGTGGGGCGAGAACAGTGCCGCAGCGGCCGCGTGGGCGATGGTTTCATGTTTCGCGATTTCAGAAAGTGGCATGGCGTAGACGTAGGTCATGTTCATCGCCATGTAGATCACACCCACGGCAAGCACGCCCAGCACCATAGCGAGAGGCACGTTGCGCCGCGGATCCTTGACTTCACCCGCGACCCAGGTGATGTAGACCCATCCGTCATAGGCCCAGAACACCGCAATCAGGCCAACCCCCAGGGCGGAAACAAATTGGCCGGGACCGAGCCCCATGGTGAGACCGACGCCGTGTCCGCTAAAGTTTGACCAATGGCCCTTACCGATGGCGAATCCCAGTACCACGAACGCTGCCATGGCGGTGAATTTGGTCCAGGTGGAAACGTTTTGCAGGAGAGCGCCCCAGCGCAGCCCGAACACGTTGACTAGAGTGAGTACGACAATCAGCAGCAGCCCGACCATGTGTGCGCGGGTGAAGGTGATGCCGGCAACCGCAAATACCACGTGTTCCTGCGAGATCACGGGAACGATCTGCCCCATATAGGCGGCGGAGGCGACCGAGAGTGCCGCGATGGTGCCGCCATTGGCCACGGCAAAGAGCATCCATCCGTAGAGGAAGGCGACCAGGTCGCCATACGCCTCACGCAGATACACATACTGTCCGCCGGAGTCGGGAAACATGGACCCGAGTTCAGCGAAGGCGACGCACGCAAACAGCGAGATCACTGCGCCCAGGAGCCAAACCAGCAAAAACAATCCCGCGTGCGGCAGGGGGCCGGCGATGTCTTTCGCGGTCAGGAAAATGGAAGAGCCGATAATGCCGCTAACCAGCAGCAGAACGGAATCCAAAAGTGACAGCCCACGAACCAGGCTGGGACGAGACTCAGACTGCGCATCAGATGGCGGAAAAACCGAAGGCAGGCTCATGTCCTATCCCATGCCCAGTTCGTCGGGAGATTCCAGCGGAGTTCCACAGCGACGGCAAATGACGGCGGAGCAGTCGCCGCAAGTCAACGGATCGGTAACTTCCCGGCTGCACTTGGGGCAGTACAGTGGTTCCGGGTCAGGCTCTGTGCGGGGCTCCGTCTGAGGAGTTGGCGCCATGAAGATGGCAAATGTAGCATAGACGCCGCGTTGGCGTCGTGGGCCACCAAACTTCGTCCGCCGTGAACCACCTTTGTTCGCCGCGAAAACCGTGTAGGCCCGGGCGCCCTCGCCCGGGCGGGCGAAGCTCGCCAGGGTTTCCAGGCCGAACTGCAAAGCTCTTAACCGCAAAGGGCGCTGAGGTACCGCAAAGGACGCGAAGAAATTCTTTGCGATCTTTGCGGTACCTTTGCGAACTTCGCGATTAAAGTCTTTTCAGCCTCAACGCTGCCGGGCCCCGCGGGCGGACGAGGGCGTCCGCCCCCAACGTGTGCGGTGTGGCGTTGAAGTGCGTGTGCATCGTGGCGTTAAGATATGAGCATGCCCCAAAATTCCCCTACGCCAGATGAGAAGCTGCAACTCGAGTTCAATCGCTGGGCGCAAGCGGGTGAAGGCGAGAAGATGGAGAACCATCATCTCGACATCACCGAGAAGACCCTGCGCTTGATGGACCTCCGCCCGGGCGAGCGCGTGCTCGATCTCGGGTGCGGCTCCGGCTGGGCTACACGACTACTCTCGCGCCTGGTTGGAGAAGGGCCTGAGGGTTTTGGTCAGGTGGTCGGCCTCGACGTTTCCGACGAAATGATCCGGCAGGCCCGGGCGGCGTCAAAAGACTTCGAAAATATTCTGTATGTCTGGGGATCGGCGCTGCAGATTCCCTGGGAGGAAAACTTTTTTGATAAGGTTCTGTCGGTCGAATCGTTTTATTACTACCCGGACCAGGACCGGTCGCTGGCGGAGCTCTTTCGCGTCATGGCGCCGCATGGGCGCCTGTTCATCCTGATCAATCTGTATCGCGACAATCCCTACTCGCTGCAATGGGTGGACAAGCTGAAGGTGCCGGTGCACCTGCGCTCCGAGGCGGAATACGTTGACCTGCTGAAGAAGCATGCCTTCGAGAACGTGGAGTCCCGGCGGATTCCGGACGATACGCCGACGCCGGATGACTATCAGACCAAGTCCTTCCACAGCCTGGACGACCTGCGCGCATTCAAGAAGATGGGCGCGCTGTTGCTGATGGCCTCGAAGCCAGACCTGCGAACTCCAGCGCCGGGCTATACCATCTATTAAAATGCCATGTAGGGACGGCGCCCTCGCCCGTCCAGGCGGAGCGAAGCTCCGCAGGTCTTTTCACTGTTTCCAACTTCACTGTTTCCAACTTTCGCGGGCGAGGGCGCCCGCGCCACAAAATCCCAGCCTACTTCACCAGCCGGTTGTACTTCTTCAAAATCTCGCGCAGACGATCATGGGGTAGGCCGATGACCTCGAAATCATTAATCCCCTTCATAGTTTTGGCTGCGACCATGGCATTGACAATCGCTTCTTCCGTGGCCTGAACGGTAGCGAGGAAAATGGGATTCAGGCGCTGGTTGGGAAGCATGGTCAGCTGGTGCAGACCCTTCGCTCCCTTGATGCCGGGGTTGGCGGTTGAGAAGGCGATAAAAATGTCTCCGGAACCGTCCGAGGCAAAACTTCCATCCCTCGCTAAACCCAGCGAGACCCTTCGGGCCACACGTTTCAACTGGGTTGGGATGAGGGGCGCGTCCGTGGCCACGACTACGATGATCGATCCAATGTCTTCATCGCGCACCACGTGGTCGGAAATCTCGCGGCCTACCGGGACGCCCGCGATGCGCAACTGGCTTCGTCGTCCATAATTGCATTGCACCAATACCGCCACTGTGTAGCCACCGAATTTGGCGTCGAGTACGCGCGAGGCGGTCCCGATGCCTCCCTTGAACTCATTGCAGATCATTCCCGTGCCGCCGCCCACACTGCCTTCTTCCACCGGCCCGCCATGTGCAGTATCCAGCGCATGAAAGACGTGCTCGGGCTTGACGTGAAAGCCGTTCATGTCGTTCAAATCGTCGTCCGCGGTCTCGGCGACCACCGGCAGTGACCACGAATAGCCTTCCTCATCTGGAGGTGCGTGCTTTACGCGCCACGCGATTACCGCGTCGCGCACCACACCTACGCTGTGGGTGTTCGTGATCAGTACCGGCCCGTCCAGCAGACCGGACTCCTCCAACCATGTGGTTCCGGTCATCTCGCCGTTGCCGTTCAGGGCGAACCAGCCTCCGAACACCGCGTCCAGGGAATCCTTGCCACGGGGAAAAATCGCGGTCACTCCGGTGCGTACCGGACCCACTCCCACCTTCAAGGGGCCGCTGCCGGAAATCAGCGTGGTCTGCCCTACCTCCACACCTTTGACGTCGGTAATGGCGTTAAGCGGGCCGGGTGTGCCATCGAAGGGAACGCCCAGATCACGCGCTCGAGGTTCGGGTTGGGCAAAGGCCGCGGCGACCAGCAAATAAAAAACCAGTGTAATGCCGGTTCTGCGAACAGGTTTCAGCATCAAAGTTCTCCGTGGTAAGTTGGGCAGTATAAGATATTTGGAATTCACCCTTGGCGAATAATTCCCTGATTTTTGAAGAGGTGATCCGCGAAGGGTGATCTGCGGAGGGCAGAATGGAAAACTGGAAAGTAGCCCTGGTAACCGGTGCAGCGGGTGTGGGCACCCTAATGTTTTTGAAGAAGAAGTGGACCGCCGGCATCATTCTCGCGGGTGTCGGAGTGGCGACGTTGGCCTCGGAATATCCGGAAAAGTTTGCCGAAGTTCGCCAAAGGCTGCCCGACTTTATCGAGCGGGGCAATAACTTTCTCGAGGTGGCGTCACGCGTGGGAGACCGTCTGGCGGAAGCCGCCGAGAGCCGCTCTAAAACATGGTACGAGTCGCTGCTGAGCAGCTGATTACTCGATGCCCAGTTGTTTGCGGGCATCCGGGCTCAGCCGCTCCGGGCTCCACGGTGGGTTCCATACCACGTTGACGGTGGCATTGCGCACTCCGGGCATTTGTTCCACGCGGGCTTTGACCTGCTCTCCGATCTGGACATGCGAGGGGCAGCCCTGGGCCGTCAGCGTCATTTCCACGGTGACGTCCTGTTTTTCCTCGGGAGCGTCTTCAAAATGGACGCCGTAGATCAGGCCAAGGTCCACGATGTTGACCGGAATTTCCGGATCGTAGCACTGCTTCAGCGCGCTCAGAACTTCGTCCTCGGTGAGAGTAGGCATGCGGTTCTCCTGAAAAGTGGCACTCCCCGCGGCTGGCGGAGTGTTCATATTCATAGTTTACACTTCTCTCCGCGATTGGCGTGCGGGATAGCAACACGATGAGTCCAGAAGTGAAGCAAAAAATTCAGTTGGCTCTGGCCATCACCATTGCCGTGGTGGGAATTCGTGCCGCATACATTGTCTACGAACGCTATTCCGAGCGAGCCGAGGACGCTGCCGAGGCCAGAAAAAAAGCGGCGCCCCTGAATGCGGACGATTACGTCGTGCCCAAGAAGCTCTATCCCACCGACCTGAAGTCAGCGAAACAGCTTACCCAGCAGCCGGTTTGGGTCAGGGAAGGCTACCAGCACACTTACTATCCCTACGATCCGGTACGTCACCACGCTGACTTTTCGCACGAGGCTGGCTTACTGCTACCTATTCAGAAGCTCGAGATCAAAGATGTAGTGACGGACTCCGCACCGCATTCTGCGCATCTTCAGCAGGTGATGGCCGTCTTCGAGCAAGACGGGAAGACCTACGCAGTTCCCATCGGCTCCGCAACCGGCAACAGTTACAGCATCTACTCTGACGACTTGTTTTTCATCCAGGATCCGCATGAGCTGTACAAGCACTGGCCGCCGGATATCTGGGCTGCCATCGATCAGCACCAGGTCAAGCCCGGGATGAATCAATCTCAGGTGGATTTCGCACTAGGGATGGGAACCCTGGAGCGCTCGAGCGACTCGGCAGTGCAGACGGCACGCTATGCGAACGGTGGCAAGCCATTCACTATCAAGTACCGTGATGGCAAAGTATCGGAGATCCAGTGAGGGGCAGTCGTCGGTCATCAGTCCTCAGAAGTGCAGCTGTCTGCTTTTTCTGAAGACTGAAGACCGACGACTGACGACTTAAATTCACTTCACGACAGGAGACTTCTCGTTCGCCGGACCCTGGTCGTCCCCGTGAATGATGCCATCCTCGGCCGCGTAGAACGACCGGTGTTCGGCATCGAGCTGCTTGGGCGTGAGTGTCAGATCAAAACCGTCCTTGTTTGGCTTGAAACCCACGGAGTAGTCACCCCGCTCCGGATTTACCATGCGCTTGGTAAAGGAGCCGGTGTGTACCAGGTCGGCCAGCGAGGCAGCAAACTTGTCGTTCTTTTTTTTATAGAGCTTCTGAGCTCGCAGCACGGTGCGCATGTAGCCCAGGGCGGCAGCTTCCGAGTCTGACCTGGCCGGATCGCCCTTGAACTTCGGTTGATAGGTCGTCTGCCCACCGGCCGCGATGCAGCCCATGAGCACGATCGCCGCCGTCTTCACCGCAGTCCACCGAACCAGTTTTCGATATCGCTTCATCAAGTTTCCATCCCGTTTCATTTTCTGATTACCCGCGTGGTTACTAGCCTTTTCTTGGATGCTTCCCATGTTACCGGCGTAATCGCCAACCGGTGGTCGAATGTTCTCATCGTGTGCAAATGTGGATATGCTAAACCAGCTTCTCAAACCAAACTAGGGAACCCTATGAAGGCTGCAACCGCCATGAAGGCTTCACCGGTAAAAAAACCGGCTATCCGTCTTGCTGTGGTGGAGAGCGATCCACTACGTTTTGTGGGATTTCGCGCCTTGTTTGATTCGGAAACTGACTTTGAGCTCATCGCTGCCTCTCTTCCCGACATAGGAACTCTGAACATCGATCTGGTGCTGCTGGGCAATCGCAACGGCCAGAACCTGTTCGATCTGATGGCCAGCCTCAAGGCCAGCCGTCCCGATCTGCGCATCATTGTGACAGGTTCAGGCATGGACGAGGAAACCATTTTGAAAGCAATTGCTTCCGGCGCCAAAGGCTATGTGGATGAAGCCGCCTCGCCGACCGAATTTGTGCAGGCCATACGGGTTGTGAACCAGGGATCGGTCTGGGCGCCGCGCCGCGTGCTCTCGATGTTCATTGAGCGCGTGAGCTCCGCTCCCGGACGAGTCTTCCCTGCAGGTCGCGTGACCTTTACCGACCGCGAGAAGGAAGTGCTGGAAATGCTGGTCGCGGGCCGCTCCAACAAGGAAATTGGCTCCGCCCTCGGGATCGAAGAACGCACCGTCAAGGCCCATGTGGCCAAGTTGATGCGCAAAGTGGGAGTGCAGAACCGGATCGCACTTTCGGTGCACGCCATCACACATTCATTGGTCACAGCGAAGTAGATCTCGTCCTGACACTCGATTACTTTAGGACAATGACCCTAGGTAATCTTGTCGCTTTCTCTGTCCCGCCGCATACTCGCTTCACCTACCACAGAACCTGGGAGACGGGGTTGGAAGCGGAGATTTAGGGTCACCGCTGCTAACCCCGATTTTTTTGCGTCCAGATAATTCTGAGTTGCTCCATTCTCTGCAGATTCCGTCTCGATATGTTTTCGCGCCTTTTCGCCCGGATTTCTTTGCGGCCTTTGCGGTCAAAGTCTTTAACCGCAAAGGGCCCAAAAGAACTCGATCAACCCCCGCGCAGTTTTCCGGATCGAAATCCGTTAGAATCAGTAGCATCGAATTGCACCAAACTCCATAAGCTCCCGAAAGTAAGGAAGAAATGAAAAGACTGCTGATTCTGTGCGTAGTTGCCTGTCTCACCGTCGCCACATTTGCCAAGGATGAAGATCAAGACCAGAACAAGGCCGAGGACCGCATCAAAGCTGCCGGCACCGTGCTGGAGGAGATCGAGTCCGCTCCCGACCAGGGTATTCCGGAAGAGGTGTTGGGCTCGGCCGAATGCGTGGCCGTGGTTCCCACCATGCTCAAAGGCGGATTCATCGTCGGCGCCCGTTACGGGCGGGGCGTTGCCAGCTGCCGCACGCCCAAGGGCTGGAGCGCGCCCGCGTTCTTCACCGTCAAGGGTGGCAGTTTCGGTCTGCAGATTGGCGCCCAGGCAGTCGATCTGGTGATGCTCATCATGAATGACAATGGCATGAAGAACCTGCTCAGCAGCCAGTTCAAGCTGGGAGCGGACGCAAGCGTGGCCGCCGGGCCCGTGGGCCGGCATGCTGCCGCCGATACCGACTGGAAAATGAAGGCGCAGGTCCTCAGCTATTCCCGGGCTCGTGGACTGTTCGCCGGCCTGGAGTTGAGCGGCGCTGCGATTGGGCAGGACAAAGACGCGACCCGCGAATTTTACCGCCGCATGGTGCCCTTCAAGACATCGCTTAAGGGCAACATCGAGCCTCCTCCGAACTCATTTCCGTTCCTGAACACGTTGGCCAAGTGGGCCAAGTCGGCTTCTGAGAAGAAGTAGCGTTGAATCCGGTCCAAGCCGGAGAATTTGCTCTGCCACCACCAACGTGGGCGCGTTACTTGGCCACCAAGGGCACGAAGGTACAAGAAGGAAATCTTGACACTCGTGCTTCGTGTAACTTCGTGTCCGTCGTGGTTCATGCAATTCAGGACACAACGCGCTCCACGTTTGACAACCAGTTTTCCCCTTGCTACCGTCACCAGTTTCCTTAACATGCGTCAGCGACTCGAGTACGCGCTTGCGTGGCCTCTAATCAAGACTCTGAGCCTGCTGCCGCGTCCCCTGGCCCGGGCGGCGGCGATTGCCCTGGCCTGGCTGGTCTATCTGCTGCATGGGCGGCTACGAAGGGTCGGCATGCGCAACCTGGCCCTGGCCTTTCCGGAAAAAAAACGCAGCGAACGCGCCCGCATTTTGCGCGGGGAGTTTACCTCGCTGGGGCGGCAGCTGGCCGAAGTCTGCCAGTTTCCTCGCTACACTCCGGAAAATGTGAACCGCGTGGTGATCTACGACGGCTTCGAAAACTACGAACGCGCCTTCACCCGCGGCAAGGGCGTCTTGTTTCTCACTGGGCACTTTGGTGGTTGGGAACTCTCCGCGTTTGTGCACTCGCTACACGGTCATCCCATGCACGTCGTAGTGCGCAACCTGGACAACGCCTATCTCGACCGCCTGATCCAGACCTATCGCTCCATGCACGGCAACACTACAGTGAACAAAGATAACTTCGTGCGTGGCTTGCTGGCTGCGATGAAGGCGGGCGAGGTCGTGGGCATTCTGATGGACACGAACATGACCCCGCCGCAAGGCATATTTGTGAATTTCTTCGGGGTGCCGGCATGCACCGCCAGCGGCCTGGCCAGAATCGCGCTCCGCACCGATGCTGCGGTCGTCCCTACCTTCACCATCTGGGATCACACATTGCGGAAATACCGGCTGCGATTTGATCCGGCCGTAAACCTGGTGCGCACCGGTAACGACGAACAGGACATCGTCGCTAACACTCAACTGTTTACGAAAATCACCGAAGACTATGTGCGCCGCTATCCCGAACAGTGGCTGTGGGTGCATCGACGCTGGAAGACGCGGCCACCCGGCGAGCCCGGACTGTACTGAAAGGCAGCTTCTAGCTCTTAGCCGGCAGCTCTTAGCGAAGTGCCCAGGCGCTGAGTCCTGAGCGCCAAGCGCACCCGCTAAAAGCTAGGAGCTAACAGCTAAAAGCTGCCCTCAAAACCAATCACTGCGATACGCGATCCACCAGCTGGCGTAAACGATGGGGAGAGTCGCGCCCAGCGCCCACCACAGGGGCAGGACGAAATCCGCTACCAGCCCCAGCACGGTGAAAGTGATCCAGAAGATCTTTTTCTCCATCTCCACATTTTAGACCCGGTTACTGTCCGCAACTCATGGTGAAGGGCATCCCGAGACACGAAGGGCGCGCCTGGGAATCGCACCTTCGTGCAACCCTGTGGTTAGAAAAACGCCCACGTAGGCCCGGACGCCCTGTCCGAGTGGGCGAGCGAAGCTCGCCGGATTCTGGTGTCGCCGAAAACACTCCGGTATGCCGCCGGCCGCGGAACGAGACCTGCCGGGCTTTGCCCAGCTAGGCTGGCGAGGGCGCCCGCCTCGACGCGAGCGTTGGACCTCGATCGGCTTTTCTTTCCTCCGCCAAACGTATACAAAGATGCCATGAAGCGCTCGCTCAGGTCGGTAGCCGAAGCGGTTCAGGCGCAACTCGTGGGAGATGGTACCGTCGAAGTCAGTGGAGTCGCGAGCATCGCGCAGGCGTCCCCAGCAGACCTGGTGTTTGTGGAGGACGTAAAGCATCTGCGCTTCGCGCTGGAATCGCGCGCCGCAGCCGTAGTCGTGGGCAAGTTCGCCGCAGAAAAAGACCCAACAAAGCCCATGCTGGTTTCGACACAACCGAAACTGGCATTTTCGCGCGCGGCGAAATTTATTTTTCCCCCGCCCGATCGCCATCCCGGAATTCACCCCAGTGCCGTGGTGCACGCGTCGGCACGGTTGGGAAAGGCCGTAAGCGTGGGTGAGCGAGTGGCGGTCGGCGAAAACGCCGAAATCGGCGATCAGACCTGGATTGGCGCCGGCACCGTAATCGGTGCCGAGGTCCGCGTCGGTTGCGATTGTGAACTGTATCCCAATGTGACGGTTTATCCCGGAGTGCGTCTGGGCAACCGCGTGATTGTTCATGCCGGTGCCGTGTTGGGCAGCGACGGCTTCGGCTACGTCCGCGACCGGGCGACCGGACACTACGAGAAATTTCCCCAGGTGGGGCGCCTGGAAATCGGAGATGACGTAGAGGTCGGCGCGAACACGACCATCGATCGGGGCGCTCTCGAAGTGACTCGCATCGGGCGCGGCGCCAAGATCGACAACCTGGTCCACGTCGGGCACAACTGCCAGATTGGGGAAGATGTGGTGATTGCCGCACAAACCGGGCTGTCCGGCAGCATCGTGATCGAGAAAGACGTCGTACTTGGCGGCCAGGTGGGCATCGGGGAACACGCCCGCATCGAAGAAGGAGTGATGTTGGGCGGGCAGGGTGGCGTCCTTCCCAACAAAGTGTTGCGCGGCAAGGGAGTCGCGTTCTGGGGAACCCCGGCGCGTCCGGTACGGGAATACTTGAAGCAGTTGGCGGCGTTGGCGCGGTTAGCGCGGAAAGAATAGTCAAGAACGTCGTTGGTCCTTGGCTCTTGGTCGTTGGCCATTCGCTGACAGCTATTCGGCGAACCAGTAGGTCTGGATTTTGCCAACAACCAACGACCAAGGGCCAACGACGATTCTGAACTACCAAGGACCAGAACGTCTTCACCCATGTCCCTCATCGTCATCGGCGGACACTCTCGCAGCGTGGGCAAGACCAGCGTGGTTGCCGGCTTGATCGCCGCTTTGCCGGACTACAACTGGACCGCGCTCAAGATCACGCAATATGGACACGGTGTGTGCTCCAGGGATGGCGAACCATGTCACTGTGCCACCGATGATCACAGCTGGGCAATCTCCCAGGAGCAGGACCGTTCCGGGGACTCTGACACATCGCGCTTTCTGGCCGCCGGGGCTGCCCGTGCATGGTGGGTGCGGACCGAGCAGGGACGCTTGGCGGAAGCCATGCCCACCATTCGTCGCAAGCTGGCCGAGTGCGAGAACGCGATCCTGGAGTCGACCAGCATTCTCAAGTTCCTGCGCCCCGACCTTTACCTGACCGTCCTCGATCCCGCGACCGCAGATTTCAAGAAATCAGCGCAGGAGTTCATGGATCGCGCGGACGCGGTCATCTTGCACGAAAGAAGAGCAGAGCCTGCGTGGCACGAAGTCTCTCTAAAACCGGTGGCTGGGCGGCCTCGGTTTCACATTTGCCCGCCCGAATATGTCACACCTGAGATCGTCGAATTTGTGAGAGAAAAGCTAAGGAAGGCATGACCATAGAGGCACAGAAGACCGCCGAGGCAACGCTCTGATTTGTCTCAGTGTTGCACCGTGTCCTCTGTGGTTATCTTTAGAGATATGACGCCTGCTGCCATCAAGCCCGCGATTTCTCTGGACACACTCAATCAGATTGACATCCGCGTCGGAACCATTCTCGCGGTGGCCGATGTTCCCAATTCCGACAAACTGGTTCAGATGCGGGTGAGCTTCGGCGATCACGAGCGAACTATCGTGGCCGGCATGAAGACAGAACGTGCCAACCCGCGCGAAATCGAAGGCAAGCAGGCGCTGTTCGTGCTGAACCTGGAGCCGCGCAAGATGCGAGGTGTGCTGTCGGAAGGAATGCTGTTCGATATCGGCTACGCCGACGGC
>CAZGSU010000042.1:0-29194 GCA_964528615.1 uncultured Acidobacteriaceae bacterium
TTTTGAGGAGGGTACGATGAAGAAAACCAAAGTCAAAATCAAAGCCATGAAGCAGCCTGCCGATCCCGTGTCATGTATACATGTGTACCGAAATCGAGCACTAGATAGGGTTGTCAAACAAGCACAGGAAAAATAAGAACAATTCTGTGAGCTTTGCCTTTCAACGAGATAGGGCTAACCCCTTGTCTAACAGTAAAAGTTGAATCCCACTCTCTCCGCCACTTATCCTCTCATCAAAATCCTGTTCCGTTTAATAGCCCCCTTGAATGCATCCCACGCCGCATTCCGTGCACTGGATCTTCTCGGGTCCGAGTCCCAATCACGTTTTCCGCTCGCAGCTCGGAAGGATGCTCGAGTGACAACCACAAAAGACAGGATGGGCATCATTCCCTCGCGGACTACACGGCAGGTGTGCCGGGTCAGCCGGATGAATGAGTCCGGAGTGTTTGTCGGGGACCGCGTCTATAATGCGGGGCTGAGGAACACTCAGGATGCCGGCGCGGCTGCTTGAAGCTTTCGCCACTACCACTCCATTTGCCGACTTATTCTCGGACCAGTCTGTCTTGCAAGCAATGTTGGACTTTGAGGCCGCCCTGGCCCGAGCCGAGGCAAAGGCTGGTATCGTGCCGTCGGCAGCTGCCGAGAGTATCGCCGCCGCAGCCAGGGCGGAGAATTTCGATACTGCCGCTTTAGCAAGCGCAACACTCAGGGCTGGGACGCTTAGCATTCCGGTGGTGAAAGCCCTGACCGAGCAGGTGCGTGCTCGCGATCCAGAGGCGGCGGGCTTTGTCCACTGGGGAGCCACCAGTCAGGATGTCGCAGATACCGCACTGGTCCTTCTGTTGAAAAAAGCGCGGGGGATGTTGGAAATATTGTCGCTGGAAAAATCGCTCCGTCGACTTTCCGAAGAGCACGCGCACACGGTGATGCTGGGACGCACTCTGATGCAGCCTGCGCCGCCAATCACTTTCGGTCTGAAAGCGGCCGGATGGCTGGGGGCTGTCCGCCGCAGTCGCCGTCGCCTGGATGTTGCCTTTTCGGAAGCGCTGGTGCTGCAATTCGGCGGGGCCAGCGGTACTCTGGCCGCGCTCGATGGTCAGGGACTTGCGGTCGCCCAGACACTTGCCACTGATCTTGGGCTAGCCCTTCCCGATGCGCCATGGCATACGCAGCGGGATCGGTTGGCCGCGCTGCTTTCGGCTTGCGGGGTGCTGGCGGGCAGCCTGGCCAAGATGGCTCGCGATCTGAGTCTGCTGATGCAAGCGGAAGTCGCCGAAGTTTCGGAGCCGAGCGGGGAGGGTCGAGGCGGTTCCTCTACAATGCCGCACAAACGGAATCCGGTCGGCTGTATGGCGACTTTGGCAGCGGCCCACTGGGTTTCTGCAAATGTTGCCGCCTTCCTTTCAGCCATGGTGCAGGAACACGAACGCGGGGTTGGAGGATGGCAAGCAGAGTGGCCGATTGTGGCCGCAGTCATCCAAGGGACCGGCGTGGCAGCGGCGTCCATGGCCGAAGTTGCGGAGGGATTATCCGTAGACAGCGCCCGCATGCGCGCAAACCTGGAGGCTACGAACGGCGCCATCTTCGCCGAACGCGCCATGATGCTGCTTGGCCCAAAGCTCGGCCGTGATGTTGCACACAAACTCCTCGAAACTACTTCCCGGAAGAGTGCCGCTGAAAAGCGCCGGCTGAAAGACGTGCTGGCCGAGATGCCCGAGGTGACACGCCTCCTCGATAAGACCACGATCGCCGGACTGGAATCCCCTGAACTGTATCTCGGCAATGCCGAGACTTTTCGAGAACGTCTGCTCTCATCTGCGGGCCAGCCCGATGATGGCGAAAAGGAGCCATAGCCTTGCCGTTCGTAATTGTCGACAACACGCGCCTGTACTACCGACTGGAAGGAAGATCCGGTCAACCCACCCTGGTTTTGTCGCACTCGGTCGGCACCGACCACGGAATGTGGGCGGCACAGGTGGAAGATCTTCTTCCACACTTTCAGATCCTTCGTTACGACACGCGCGGCCATGGCGCTTCTGATGCACCGTCGGGCGAATATTCGCTGGAAATGTTGGCGCGAGACGTACTTGGAATCACGCGGGCGCTCGGGATCGACACATTCGCATTCTGCGGACTCTCGATGGGCGGAGCCGTCGGGCAGTGGCTGGCGATCCATGCGCCTGAAAAACTGACTGCACTGATTCTGGCGAATACTTCGCCGCAATTTGGGCCTCGCAGCAACTGGGACGAACGTATCAAGCGCGTGTCCGAAGGCGGGATGGAGGCGGTTATTTCTGTGGTGATGGGGCGCTTCTTTTCTGCTGAAACGCTCGCCGCCAACGGTCCGGAAGTAAATGCGATTCGCTCGGTTTTTCTCGGCACCAGTCCTGCCGGCTATATCGGATGTTGCGTTGCGCTACGTGATGCTGATAACAACGCCTCATTGCGAAAGATCAACGTGCCAACCCTGGTCATCGCAGGTGATCGGGATGTTTCGACTCCGTGGCAAGGTCATGGCGAAGTGTTGGCGCGAGAGATCCCGAGGGCTCGAGCAGTGCGCTTGCCGGCGGCACATCTTTCAAACCTGGAGCGGCCGAGATCGTTCAGCGCCGCGCTGCTGGAATTCCTTCTGCCACCTGCTGCCTCCGATCCTCTTGACGCAGGTTTCAAGGTGCGCCGCGCGGTTCTGGGTGACGCGCATGTCGATCGTTCGATGGCGGCGGCGAATGATTTGACACGCGATTTTCAAACTCTGATCACGCGCTATGCGTGGGGCACGATCTGGACCCGCCCCGGCCTCAGTCACAGAGTTCGCCGGTTATTGGCGCTGGCAATCGCCGCATCCACTGGCCGCGTGGAGGAATTTCGTCTTCACGTGCGCACCGGACTGGAACACGAACTAGAGCCATGCGATCTCAAAGAGGTACTCATGCAGACAGCGATCTATGCCGGAGTGCCCGCGGCAAACACGGGGTTTCACATCGCAGCGGAAGAAGTGGAAAAGCTTCGTGCAAGTTCAGGCGCCAAGAATACGCCAGCGAAGTAGAAGCTGGCTTCGAACAAACAGCGCTCTCATTTCAATTGCGCCGGTGTAGTTTCACTGTCTTTCAGCTCCACAATAAAGATACTGATCTCCGATTCTCCCACGTTCTCAACCGTGTGTGGCGGCACGGGCTCCAGCTACTGCACGGCAGGGACTATCGAAGGCAGACCAGCCTGACGGCTGCCAAACGTGACATCGCTCTCACCGTCCCGGCGAATGAATGGCTGGCACTCGTGACGTAAGCCACCGCCGGATATTGATGGGTGTGAAGAGGAACGAGCGCTCCCGCCGGAATCAGCGTGTGGAGAACACGGACGCGCTCATTTTCCAGTAGTTTCCCGTGAAAAGCCGGGGCCGCTGCCAGCGCGTCGAGCGATTCAGGCCACGGCCACATTTGCCGGGTTGAAGGCTTCATGCCCTAGCCTACGACGCCGCCGCAAGCTCGAATGGATAGTGGCGCGTCTTGTGCTGGACTGAGATCCACCTCCAGGTAGTGAATTCGTCAAGCGCCCACTTGCCGTTCAGGCGGCCCACGCCTGAGGCCTTTTCTCCTCCGAAAGCGATGAGTGGGTCATCATTGATGGTTCCATCATTCACGTGCACCATCCCTGATTCGATCTGTTTGGCCAGTTCAGAGCCGTGTTCCGCATCCCGCGTGTGAATCGCACCGCTCAGCCCGTAGGGGCTGTTGTTCGCAATGCGGACGCCTTCCTCCTCAGTGTCGAAGGGCAGAACACAAACGGCGGGACCGAACATTTCATTCTGCGCGATCCACATATCTGGCTTCACATCGGCGAAGATTGTCGGAGAGACTACATTTCCTTCGGCCTTACCTTGCAAAGCCACCGTGGCGCCTTCATCGATTCCACGTTGTACTTGCTTCAGGTAGCTCTCCGTCTGATGCGGGCTGTTGAGAGGGCCGAGATCGGTGTCCGCTTTTCGAGGGTCGCCAACTTTGAGTTTCGAAACTCGATGCACGAATCTGGTGAGGAACCGATCGTAGACGCCCCGCTGCACAAGAATTCGGTTAGAGCACATGCACACCTGGCCCTGATGGGCGAAGCGGCTGAACACGGCAGCATTCACCGCGACGTCGAGATCGGCGTCATTGAGCACGAGCATCGCGCTGTTGCCGCCGAGTTCGAGGATGGCCTTCTTCAAGCACCGACCCGCAACCTCCCCAATGTGCCGGCCCACGCCCTCCGAACCGGTGAACGAGATGATGCGGGGAATTGGGTGCTCGACGAAGCTATCCCCGAGTTCACCGATATCGGCCACGATTACGTTCAGCAATCCCTTCGGAAGTCCGGTCTCTTCAAAAATCTTCGCAATCAGTGTCCCCCCGGTAATTGGGGTGTCGTCGTGCGGCTTGAGCACGACGCCATTGCCGGTCCCCAGCGCCGGAGCCACAGAGCGCATGCTCAGATTGAACGGAAAATTAAACGGGCTGATCACACCCACGACTCCGGCTGGAACTCGATAAAGCCGGTTTTCCTTGCCCTCGACCGTAGAGGGCAGAATCTCGCCTGTCATGCGAAGCGGATAGGTCGAGGCCTCCTTGATAAAAGTCTTCACCAGGAATATCTCAATCATTGCTTTCAGCCGCGTGCCGCCCAGTTCATCGATAATGAGGTCCGTGATATCGGCTTCATTTTGCTCGATCCAGGTAATCGCTTTTTCCAGGATGGTCCGCTTCTCGAACGGATTCACCTCTGCCCAAATTTTTTGTGCCGCCGCGGCCGAGCGGTAGGCTTCATCCAGGTCAGCGCGGGTCGCGAGTTTGAATTCGGCGATCGTTGTTCCATCGTACGGATTTCGATCGGTCAATACTTTCTCGCTTTTGCCATCACGCCAGACGCCACCGATATATTGTTTGCTCAACTTTCTGAATTGATTCATAGAACCTCACACTCTTCCGCCGTCCAATGAAGCCAGGACATGTATCGGGACATATAAGAGACGAGCGCGATTATCGCATGAATCCAGCGAGGAGTCGCCGGCAACAGGCGTCTCGCTTGTGCTGGTCCGCGATTCCGATACAATCCTCCGGCGCAGGAGATGGAGATGGAAGCGAACGAGGAGCGGACGGGCCTTGATGCATCGGGCGGGACAGAGTCGGACCGCATTGCGGCCAGCCAACAGTTCCAGGACTTGCTCGCGCTCAAGAAAGTGTTCATTGTTCCGGCGCTTATTTTCTTTTGCGCGTACTACTTTCTTCTGCCGGTGCTGGTCGGTTTCGCTCCGAAGCTGATGTCCCGGCGAGTGATCGGAACCGTCAATCTTGCTTATCTTTTTGCGCTCTCGCAATTTGTGGTGGGCTGGACCATCGCGTGGTTGTACCTGAAGGCTGCGTCGAAATTCGATGCGCTCACGAAAGACATTCTGGCGAACGTGGATGGCCAGCAAGGGGGGAAGTGAGATGTCCGTTTCGCTGGCCGTGTTCCTCGTATTTGTGGCGGCGACGCTTGGGATCACGTACTGGGCGTCCAAGCGCTCGAGGGGGGCGGGAGCATATTTCGCTGCGGGACGCCGGATCACGGCATGGCAAAACGGATTTGCCGTGGCTGGAGATTTCATGAGCGCTGCCTCTTTCCTGGGCGTGGTCGGGCTGATTGCTTTGCAGGGCTTTGACGCATTTCTTTATTCTGTCGGCGGCTTCATCGCTTTCGTAGCGATTTTGCTTTTGGTTGCCGAGCCACTGCGCAACAGCGGCAAATACACCGTGGGAGACGTCCTGGCCTATCGCCTGCGACCCAGGCCGGTGCGAGCTCTCGCCGCTCTCACTACACTCACGATCGTTTTCTTCTACATGGTGGCGCAGATGGTCGGCGCGGGCGCGCTGGTCACACTGCTGTTTTCTGGTTCCGGCATCAGTTATAACGCGGCTGTGACTGGCGTGGGCATCCTCATGATCCTATACGTGGTGTTTGGCGGAATGCTGGCCACCACCTGGGTTCAGATCATCAAGGCGATGCTGTTATGCACCTGCACACTCGGCTTGACGTTCCTGCTCCTGGGGCGTTTTCATTTTCATTTCGGCGAATTCTTTTCTGCGGCCAGCCGAATCCTGTATCACCGGAATGGGCAGCTGATTGTCAGCGACTTTCTTCAGCCGGGTCTGCGCTATAAGCCTCCTTATGGTCCGTTAGATCTCGTGTCCCTGGCTTTTATCTTTGCGTTCGGAACTGCGGGCCTTCCGCATGTTTTGGTGAAGTTTTATACCGTGCCGGATGCCAAGACAGCACGCCAGAGCGTGGTGTGGGCCATGGTTTTGATTGGCACCTTCTACGTGATGACATCAGCACTCGGCCTGGGGGCCGCCGCGGTGGTCGGGCCCGATTACATTCTGACGCATGGTGGAACCAACATGGGCGGGCCCCTGCTGGCGCAAGCATTAGGGGGCGAAATTCTGCTGGCGCTGGTGTCGGCGGTCGCCTTCGCCACGATTCTCGCTGTGGTCGCCGGTTTGACGATCAGCGCGTCAACTTCGTTCGCCTACGATTTCTGGATGAATGTGGTCCATCATGGAATCAAGCGGCACCCGGACGAATCGGTCCTGGTGGCTCGCATCGCGGCGCTCACCGTGGGCGCGGTGTCCATTGCGGCGGCCATCGTGATGGGACCTGGGTCGAACGCCGGAATTCTGGCGACTTTCGGCATGGCGACTGCTGCCTCAGCTAATTTTCCGGTCCTAGTTCTTTCGATCTTCTGGCGGCGTTTCAATACTGCAGGGGCGATCGCCGGGCTTTCCGTCGGCCTGCTGGCCACGCTTGGCCTCTTAGTCGCAGGGCCAAATTTCATGGGCATCGATCCATTGAACACGGCTAAGGCGGCGCGCCACCTGATTCAGGCGAAGCCCTGGTTTCCGCTGGAAAACGTCGGTATTGCGAGCGTCCCGCTAGGTTTCCTGGCGGCGTGGGCAGGTACATTGCTTAGCAAGGAGCCCGGCGCGGAAGCCAAGTTCAACGAGCTGATGGTCCGCGCGAACACCGGCTTGGGCGCGGAAAAGGCGGCCGCGCATTAACTGAGTAGTAGTCGAATTGAAAGTCGCGCGCTGCGATATTGCGTAATATCTGAGTATCACTGACGGCTTTCAGTTGATGAGGTGCGGGGATGAATCTCCCTGCGCCTCCCGAGGTAGGTTTTCATTGTCCAAATCCTTGCGCACACAGGTCGGAATCGTTGGTGCGGGACCAGCAGGCCTGGTGTTGTCGCACCTCTTACATCTTCAGGGCATTGAGTCGATCGTGGTTGAGAATCGCAGCCGACAATACGTGGAAGAGCGTGTTCGCGCCGGCGTGCTGGAACAAGGGACGGTCAACCTGCTTGCTGAAATGGGTGTTGGCGAGCGCATGAAGCGGGAGGGACTTGTTCATTATGGAATTGAGCTGCGCTTCGGCGGCCGCGGTCATCGCATCGACTTCAAGGAACTCACCGGTGGCAAGGGCATCATGATCTATGCGCAGCACGAGGTCTTAAAGGACCTGAACGATGCCCGCATCGCCACCGGAGGCCAGGTTCTGTTCGAAGTCGAGGATGTCAGCGTGCGCGACTTCGAGGGTCCTGTTCCGAAGATCCGATACAAAAGGAATGAAGAGCAATACGAGATCTCTTGCGGCTTCATTGCGGGATGTGACGGCTTCCACGGAATCTGCCGGCCCAGCATTCCACGAGGCGTCTGCATCGAGTATGACCGGACTTTTCCCTTCGGATGGCTCGGCATTCTCGCCGAAGTACGCCCGTCTTCGGAGGAATTGATTTATGCCTACCACGATCACGGCTTCGCTTTACACAGCATGCGGACGCCGCAAATCAGCCGGTTGTATCTGCAATGCAAACCGGACGAGGATATCGCTAACTGGAATGATGAGAGGATCTGGCAGGAACTGCAGGTTCGCCTGGCGTCAACCGGGTGGGAACTCAACGAGGGACCGATCGTGCAAAAAGGCGTAACCGGGATGCGTGCCTTTGTCGTCGAGCCGATGCAATATGGAAGACTCTTTCTGGCCGGAGACTCAGCCCACATTGTTCCGCCGACTGGCGCGAAAGGCCTGAATCTGGCTGTGGCCGATGTCCAGATTCTTGCACGTGGGCTCAACCACTTTTACTCCACCGGCAACCGCGACCTTCTTGATCGCTATTCTGAGATCTGCCTGAGGCGGGTCTGGAAGGTGCAGCGCTTCTCCTGGTGGATGACTTCGATGCTGCACCGGTTTCCGGAGGACCGTCCGTTCGACCGGCGCCGGCAGCTGGCCGAACTGGATTACGTCACCAGCTCCCGGGCAGCTGCGCTGACGCTCGCCGAGAACTACGTGGGCCTTCCCCTGGAATGAAACAGTCGCGGAGGCCACAGCAGCTAAAGCCGCGTCGGTTTCTCACCAGTAGGCACCTTCTTGTAACTTAGATATGAGTGGGGAAACCGGCGGTCTTCCGGATGACAAACAAAATCGCCTGAGATATGCTCGCTTCCGGTTGCCGACAACACGAGCACGCGGAGAGTTCTGTGGGCCCATTTACGAACGAACGCTCGATCATTACGCCCTACCGGAGACATGCCCCTGGGACGCAACCGCCCGCGCCCTATGAGCCCTACCAGTCCACCATCAAGCGTTCTCCAACCAAGCCGCTGATTTTTCTTCCCCACACGTTGTCAGAAGTCACCGGGCCCCTTTTCGGCGAGGATGCAATCGCCGAGAATGACAACGACCTTACGCGCCACTATCCGGGCGAACCCCAGGGCGAACGCATCATCGTGACAGGGCGCGTACTCGACAGCAATGGACGCCCGGTGCCGCAGGCCCTGGTCGAGATTTGGCAAGCCAACGCGGCTGGGCGATATCGTCATGTGAAAGACGAGCATCCCGCGCCGCTCGATCCCAATTTTGGCGGCTGCGGACGCACTCTGACCGATGACAATGGCGCCTATCGCTTCGTGACCATCGCGCCCGGAGCGTATCCCTGGCTCAATCATTACAACGCCTGGCGGCCGCGACACATTCACTTTTCGCTTTTCGGCAGGGCGTTCCTCACGCGCCTGGTCACGCAGATGTATTTCCCGGGCGATCCGCTGTTCGCATACGATCCGGTTTTCAATTCGGTGCCCGACGAAAAAGCGCGCCAGCGCATGATCTGCAAGTTCGATCTGGAGACTACGCAGCCGCAGTGGGCGCTCGGTTACAAGTTCGATGTTGTCTTGCGCGGCCCGGAGCAGACTCCGTTCGAGACCTGAGGTAAACATGTATTTCGTTCCGACTCCTTCGCAAACGGTGGGGCCTTTTTTCCGCATCGGCCTGATCGAAAAATATTCCAAGCCCTGCATCGCCGCGCCGCAGGCAAAAGGTGAGCGCGTCGGACTGAGCGTTCGCGTGCTGGATGGCGACGGCGTGCCGGTCAACGATTCTCTGATCGAGATCTGGCAAGCGGACGCGTCAGGAAAGTACAAGCATCCCGACGATCCTCAAACCCAGGCCGCTGACCCGGGATGCGGTGGATTCGGCCGCGTAGGCACCGATGAAGAAGGGCGCTGCCAGTTTGACACCATCAAGCCGGGGTGCGTGCCCGGGCCAGAAAATACTCTGCAGGCGCCACACTTGAATGTTGCGGTGTTTTCCCGCGGCATGCTGAAGCAGTTTTATACCCGCATCTACTTCGCTGGAGATATCGCCAATGAGCAGGACCCGGTTCTGGCCCTGGTTCCTGCAGAGCGTCGCGAGACGCTGATGGCGAAGCCCGATCCTGCAAAGCCGGGGTTGTGGCGATTTGATATCCATCTTCAAGGCGAGCAAGAAACGGTGTTTTTCGATGTGTAGTGGGCGGCGTGATGCGAGCCCGGCAATCACCGTACCGCAGTCGTCGTGCCGACATCATCGTGCTGAAAGCATCGTGCTGAAATCTGCTGAATGATCCGGGCCAAGCAATCATGACTCAGAGCAAGCGTCTATTAAGCGTCGCGTCATTGCTGGCGCTTTCATTCTTCGGCGCAGCTGGTGCGCTGCTTTTCGCGACGGGGCAGACCACAAGCGCTTCGAATACGAAGGCTGTCGACGACGATCGCATCGTCCATGCCGACGGCGAACCGGGCAACTGGATGACCCACGGACGAACTTATAGCGAGCAGCGTTTCAGCCCGCTGAAGGAGATCAACGACCAGAACGTCAATCAGCTTGGCCTCGCCTGGTACCACGATCTGGATACGAATCGCGGACAGGAAGCCACTCCGCTGGTGATTGACGGCAACATGTACTTCACCACGGCCTGGAGCAAGGTGGTCGCACTCAATGCCGCCACCGGGAAGCTGCTGTGGACTTACGACCCCGAAGTTCCGGGTGAATGGGGCGTCAATGCTTGTTGTGATGTAGTGAACCGTGGCGTGGCGGCTTGGAGAGGCAAACTCTTTCTGGGTACGCTCGACGGCCGGCTGATCGCGCTTGATGCCGCTACCGGCAAGTCAGTCTGGGAGAAGCTCACAATTGATCGGCATTATCGCTACACCATCACGGGCGCGCCGCGAGTGGTCAAAGACAAAGTGATCATTGGAAACGGCGGCGCTGAAATGAGTGTTCGCGGCTACGTCTCCGCGTATGACGCCGCCACTGGCAATCTGGCGTGGCGCTTTTACACCGTGCCCGGGGATCCATCGAAGCCTTTTGAAAATCCAGTTCTCGCCAAAGCGGCAAAGACGTGGACCGGCCAATGGTGGACCTTCGGCGGCGGCGGTACCGTCTGGGATTCGATCGTCTACGATCCCGAGCTCGATCTGCTCTACATCGGAGTGGGCAACGGCGGCCCGTGGAACGAACGGATTCGCAGCCCGCAAGGCGGCGACAACCTTTTTGTCGGATCAGTTGTCGCGCTCAAGCCGGAGACCGGCGAATATGTCTGGCATTATCAGGAAACTCCCGGCGACATGTGGGACTACACTTCCAGCCAGCAGATCGTCCTGGCCACGATTTCGGTAGATGGCAAGCCCCGCAGAGTGCTGTTGCATGCGCCCAAGAACGGTTTCTTCTATGTGCTTGACCGCGCCACCGGAGAGTTGATTTCGGCGCAGCCGTACACATATATCAACTGGGCCACGGGCATCGATATGAAGACCGGCCGGCCGATCGAAACTCCAATCGCGCGATATCCGGGCGATGATCCGCCGCCCGTCGTACCTGGACCGCTCGGCGCGCACAGTTGGCAGCCGATGTCGTATAGCCCCCTGACTGGCTTCGTGTACATTCCGGTCAATGATGTCGGATTCAAGTACAAATCTCCCGACCATTTTGTGGCCCACGATCTCTCTCCCAATTACGGTGTCGATGTTGTGGCGGCCGAAATGCCACAAGACCCTGCAATCAAGAAGGCGATTCTGAGCACGGTCAAAGGACAGCTGGTCGCATGGGACCCGGTGCAGCAGAAGAAAGCGTGGGCCATTGAGCGCCCCGGTCCGTGGAACGGCGGCGTGCTATCCACCGCGGGTAACCTGGTATTCGAAGGCACAGCCGGCGGGAATTTCGAAGCCTATCGCGCCGATAATGGCGAGAAGCGCTGGTCATTCGACGCGCAAACCGGAGTCATGGCGGGGCCGGTGAGCTATACCGTGAATGGCGAACAATACATCGCTGTGCTCGCAGGGTGGGGTGGTGTTTTTCCGCTGGCGACGGGCGAGGTATCGTTCAAGTCAGGGAGAGTACGAAATATCAGTCGCATGCTGGTGTTTAAACTTGGCGGCAAAGCAAGCCTGCCTCCGCCTCCAGAATTTCAGGAGATGGCGATGGATGCACCCCCTTCCACCGCCACCCCGGTACAGATCAAGAACGGAGAAGCGCTCTACCAGCGATACTGCGGAGAGTGCCACGGAGACGTTGCGGTGAGCGGCGGCGTGCTGCCGGACCTGCGCTATTCCCCCACGCTCGCCACTCCACAGTGGTTCGACATCGTACTAGGTGGGATTCTGAAGCCGGAAGGAATGACCTCATTCGCCAAGGAAATCTCACGGCCTGGCGCCACCGCCATCCGCGACTACGTAATCTTTCGCGCCAACCAAAGCAAACTTCAGGTGGACCACGACGCGGGCAAGGCCACCGGCCCCGATAAACGCTAGGCGAGACTATTGCCTCCTAAGTGGACGCGACGTGCCCGCCATCAGCCGGAACGCGCGGCGAGGAAGTTAATGCTCACGGTTGCCAACTCGGACGGCGGAAATTCGCATTGATAGCGCGTATCTGTGTGCAGTCCGGCTTCACGCACACAGTCCAGGAAGATGGGAATTTCCACCAGATATTGATCTGAAAATCCATGGGTGCCGTCATAGGCGACGGCGGGAGTCTTCTGAAGATTTGCGGCAGTGACCTCGGGCGGCAGCGTGTGCAGTTCCAGTACGATGAGTCCGAACCGGCCCACGTAAGGCGCCCAGCGGCGCAGATGCCGCACCAGGTTCTCTTCCAGTTCATCGGGAAGAATTTCCTGTCCCAGATAGGCAAACGCGCCGGTACATCGTGCGGTGCGGTTTCCCTTCACGTAACCGGCAGGCGGAATGTACGGACGGTTGTGGTCCAGAAACGAGCGCACGTGCAGCAGATCGTGAATATCGAGGCCGATCGCTTCCAAATCTCCCGCCAGCAGCGCTGGGCGGTTGATGTCGCCGTAGATGACGTGGTATTGCGGAATTTCCGCTCTGCGCATGGTCAGCTTGGTGACGCGCCGGGCCACCTTGTTGAAGTCCGCGCCCACCATGATGAGCGGTTGTTGGTCGAGGACTTTACCGCGCGCTGTCTGATTTTTCACAACCTGATACAAGTGCTCCAGAAAGGTGCCATCGCCGCAGCCCATGTCGCAGATACCCTTGGGTTGAGCATCAAGTGGCCGGTTGAAGATCTCCAGGATGATCTCATCCACTTTCTTGAAATACGTTTTGTGCGCGCCTCCGCTGCCCCATACGTTCATGCCCCGGTCGACCAGCAGTTCGATTCCATTTTCATCGATGCGCGGAATGCGTGGATTGCCGAAGATCAGAGTGCTCACGACATTGAACATTGGCAGATAAGAAACCGTCACGCCATACGATGCACCGATCTGAGCGGCGTAGCGGCCACAGGGAGTGAGGGCAACGCGGTTATGCTCACGCAAAAGCCATCCTTGAATGCCGAGCAGATCAAAAATGCATTCCAGGTTCTCGCGGTTTCCGTTCAGCGCGTCGGGACTGACCGGCCCTCGCGCCAGCATTGCCAGAATGCCGCCGCGCGACAGGGCCACCATGGACGGGCCAATCAGCACACCATCGAGATGGGCACGGACTTGTTCAAGCACCCTGGCTTCAACCTCATCGCTGGGCAGAGCCATGCCCCAAAGCCCCGCTGATCTGGACACCAACTCCGGAAACGAAGGCAGACCCGGCGCGGCGGAGTCCCCGAATACAAAATCTTCGAGATAAACCGCCTTGGGAGTGAATGGCAGCACTTCCGCGTAGAGCGGAGGAGCGAGGAATGTTGCGATCGCGCCCTCCCGCGTCAGGGTGTAAGTGATTTTCCTGTCGTTATCACTGGCGGTTTGCTTTAACCAACCGCAGGAAGCCAGCAACCGCAGGGCGACTCGCAAATAGCCCCGGTTGGCTCGGGTGTGGTCCACAATTTCATCGAGGGTTACTTCATCCGAAACGCTATGGAAAAGTTCGAATACCTTGCGGTCGGCAAGCGCCTTGACGGTGGGGGCGACGACAATTCCGGAGAGGTGGCTGAATACCGCAGCTCGAACTTCCGCTTTCTGCGCCTCGGAGATAGATACATCCGCCATGCCGCCCTCGTGAGAAGAACCTACACTTGTCCTTCGAACAGATCCCTGCCCTGAACCAGGGCCCGCATCTTGCGGTCTACCACACTGCGTTGCAGCATCCAGAATCCACAATCGGGATGAACGTAGTGCAGACGCTCCGGCCCGAGCACCTGGGTCGCATGCTCAATGCGAGAAGCAATCAGTTCCGGACTCTCTACTTCGTTGTCTTTGATATCAATCACGCCAATGCCCAGACCAATCTTCGGATTTAGATCAGTCAAGACTTCCAGTTCGTCGTAACCGCGCCGTGCGAACTCCAGCACCAGGTGGTCGGCGTGAAGAGAGTTCAGGAAAGGAATCAGGTCGCGCCAAAAACCGCGAAGCTGTGGCTGCCCACCATAGTTTCCGAAGCACACGTGAACTGCTCGTTCATTCAATATGCCGTCCAGCACGTGATTGACAGCCTCGGCCGCCCAGGAGGCATCTTCAGGGAAACCAATAATCGAGGCTTCATCCAGTTGGACCGTGTCGGCTTCGATCAATTCGATCTGGCGGCGCAGGATGGCAGCGATGTCCATGGCCAGATCAGGCAGATCCTTGTAAAAACAATTGGTCAATTGGCGCGATAACATATGCGGCCCGGTGCAGGTGAACTTGAGCGGGGTGCGGGTCAGGGCGCTGACAAACTCGTAATCCCGCGGCAGATTGAGAGTTCCCTCATGCAATTTCGCGACCACCATGCCGGCAGTGAGAAGGCCATACCCCGAGGCCTGGTCGGGCCGGGAGCGGTCGAAGTCAGAGACGGAATAATGCTTGCGGATGCCGTCCATTCGGGAGGCAAAGTAGTCCACCATGCCATTGGCTTCGGGGTGGCTGGGATCGAAGCGCATCAGCTCGCCGTCAGTGATCAGGTCCAATCCGGCGAGTTCCTGCGTCTTCAGCACTGCCATTACGGCGTCGCGCATCACCAGGCGAGAGATGTTTCCGACTAGCCAGGAAGGTACCGGATAACTGCCAACCACCGTGGTCTTGACTTTCTGGCCCATGCGCAACATTCCTTCGGCGTAACCGGCTCGAAACGCGAACATAATATCCGCTTTCGTAAC
The DNA here is from genome assembly GCA_964528615.1 of uncultured Acidobacteriaceae bacterium. GTDB lineage: Bacteria > Acidobacteriota > Terriglobia > Terriglobales > Acidobacteriaceae > JAIQFF01. Next base: position 14,905 of record CAZGSU010000042.1, read on the forward strand.
CCTTGGGATGTGGTGACGTTGAGTTATCCCTGGTACCCGTGACGATACCGTCTTGTAAGCTGCTTCCGATTCGGGGTAGATTGTTGCCCGACTGATGGAGGTTCATGTGTACCGCAGCGATGTTGTGGGTAGCCTGCTTCGTCCGGGGTACTTGAAAGAGGCCAGGGACCAATACGCATCGAACCAAATCACGGATGCCGCCTTCAAGCAAGCCGAAGATCGCGCTGTGGATGAAGCGGTTGACTTACAGGTTCGTTCCGGAGTCGAGGTTCTTACCGACGGCGAAGTTCGCCGCTATGCGTTTTACGGCCACCTGATCGATGCGGTTGAGGGGTTCGACAAGTTCGGTGGCTGGGCCATCCCCTTTCGGAATGAGAAAGGCGAAGAGCTGGTGCTTCCGCGTCCCGTGGTGGTATCGCGATTGCGCCGCAAGCGTCCCCTTTGCGCCGAGGAGTTTACATACTTGCGGGCGCGCACCAAACATCCCGCCAAGACTACGATGATCAGCGCCCAGCAGGCGGCGGCCTACTACGACAAGACGAAGTCCGCCGGCGCCTATGCAACCGTGGATGCCTACCTGGCTGATCTCGTCCAGATTCTTCGCGATGAAGTGGACGAACTCATCCGCCTGGGCTGCACCTACATCCAAATCGATTCGCCGCAATACACTGCCCTGCTCGACCCGCAGTTGCGCGAGGGCTATCGGCAGCGGGGCAACGATCCCGACCGCCTGCTGGATCTTTCCATCGAAATGGACAATGCGGTCATCGGCGAACATCCCGGCATTATCTTTGGGCTGCACCTGTGCCGGGGAAACAATCAGAGCAAGTTTTACGCCGCCGGCGATTACGGCCCGATCACCAAGGTATTTCGCAACACCCATTTTCACCGCTTCCTGCTGGAATACGACGACGAACGTTCAGGCGGCTTCGAACCATTGCGCCAGGTTCCCGATGATCGGACAGTCGTGCTCGGGCTGGTGAGTTCAAAGAAGGCGGCGCTGGAGAGCAAGGACGAACTGAAACATCGCATCGACCAGGCTTCTGCATTTGTGCCGCTGGAGCGGCTGGCCCTTAGCCCGCAGTGTGGTTTCGCGTCCACCATTGAGGGCAACTTGTTGAGCATGGCAGACCAGGAGGCCAAGCTGCGCCTGGTGGCTGAAACTGCGCGCGAAGTCTGGGGCAAACCGGTTCCAGCGGTTCACGCCTAGTCGCGATCACGTTGTTGCGAGGGTGCACGAGTTCGCATTTGTCTTGACACCTGAGTGAGCTTATGGACAATACTACGGCTCAGTTAGCGAACGGACGTTCGATAGGAAAATGGGAGCCGGTCATGTTTCGGATTCCCTCCCCCAGTTGCGATCCGCTATAGCGGTTGCGCGATGGTTCTTGGCCCCGCCAGTGTTACCAGCCAAGTCTCATATCGCGAGGGCCATTTGTGGTCAGGCTGGCTGCCCAGCCAGGCCGAGAATGTAGATGGCGAAGCGTGCCATCGTTTCGAAAGCTCCGGAGGCATATATGAATTCATGCCGGTTGTTCTCCGCCCTGGTCATTTTCTTACTCACCGCGCTGTTGGCTCTACCCGCGTCAGGCCAAGCCACCATCAGCCTCGCCCAACTCAACGGCACCGTTCTGGACACGAGCGGTCGTGCGGTGGTGGGGGCCAGCATTACCCTGCGGTCGCTGGATACGAATCAGCTCTCCAACACTACAACGAATACCTCCGGGTTTTACGTCCTGCCCAGTCTTTCGCCCGGGCGCTACGATTTGACGGCTTCATATAGCGGTTTCGCCAGATTCACGCAGACCGGGATCGCGCTGACCGTCGGCCAAACAGCCACAATCAACATCACCTTGAAGGTCGCATCAGCCGGCGAAACTATCATAGTCACCACCGAGGCGCCGGTGATTGAAACTACGCGTACCGAAGTCAGCCAGGTTATCGATACCCAGCAAATCGCGGATCTTCCCACGGCCAGCCGTCGCTTTACGGATTTCGCATTGCTGACACCTGGGGTCGCCAGCAGCCGCACCAGCCTGGGAACGACTTTTACGGAGTTTGAGGTTACGCAGATTTCTTTCGGCGGCATGCGTTCGTTCAGCAACGAAATCACCGTGGACGGCGCTGATTTTGTCAACACGATCAGCGGCGTGCAACGCGCCACTCCGCCACAGGAGTCGGTCCAGGAATTCCGCGTAGTGAACAACAGCTTTGGAACCGAGTATGGCCGGGCCCTGGGTGGTATCGTAAACATCGTCACCAAGACTGGCACAAATACTTTGCACGGTTCGGCTTACGATTATCTACAGAACACGGCCGCCAACGCTCGCTCTCTGCTTCAGCCCAGCCCCCTGCCGTATGTCGTGCGGCAAAACCAGTTTGGTGGCACCTTGGGCGGGCCGGTCAGGAAAGATCGGACGTTTTTCTTTTTGAACTACGAAGGGCAGCGCCGGGCGGAGTCTCCTACTTACGCGCCCGATCTCATCAGCAACCTTGCAGAAATCGATCAAGCCAAGGCGTTCTTGGGCCTTTCCCCCGAGGGTTGCCAGCTTCCGCCTGCGCAATGCACCGGCACGCCCTTCTCTTACCTCCAGTCCACGCTGAAGACTTTTCACAACGACTACGGCTTCGCCAGGCTGGACCATCAGATCAGCACCAACAACCGGCTGGCGGTCCGCTATGTGGTAGAGGATGCGCGCGACACGGGCGAATTGATCGGCAACACTGAAGATGGCGGCGGTATTGGCACCCCCAGCGGGGGCCGCAATTTGTTCATTCGCGATCAGTCGGTGGTAGGCACGTTGAATTCGTTGCTTAAGCCATCCCTGGTGAATACCGCTCTGCTTCAGTATTCGCGGCGGCACTACAACTTTCCCGGAGCTACCGGCGAGCCTGATCTGAGCGTGGTCAACGATCTGGAGATGGGCCACAACTTTGGGACTTACGACGCTATCTACGAGAGCCGCGTGCAAGGTTCGGACTCGGTCGCCTGGGTGAAAGGCAATCACCTCGTGAAATTCGGGTTCGACGGAAACTACCTATGGAGCTACAACAACTATCCAGGCTTTACCCCGGAGAGGATAGTGTTTCCGGATCTCGGCTGTGTGTACGCATTCGCAAATTACGTCGAAGGACAAAGAACCGGGACGCCGGGAACGCTGCCCGGAACCGGGGCGTGCCCCTTGGACCCGGCCGCGCAGGGAATATCGGTCGTTTACTTTGGAGTCGCGCTGCCCAGAACGGGCTTCACGAACGGTACGGTTCCGCCTCCGGCCACTGGCTCTGGCTTTGACAGCGGCTGGCCAAACGCTTTTCCCACGAACCTTTATTCCAACTACGCGTACACCTTGAACCACGGTTACTGGGGCTTCTTTGGCCAGGACCAGTGGCGACTGACTCCAAAGCTGACCGTCACTTACGGCCTGCGCTGGGACTTTGAATCAGGCTTGGGCAAGGTCATCAACTCGGACTATCGTGGATTTCAACCACGTGTGGGGTTTGCCTATTCTCCCGATGGAAAGACGGTTATCCGCTCCGGGTTCGGGCTATTTTTCGACCGCAACAACATGACGTTCTTCTTCACTACCGGGAACCAGAAGACCATCCCGGGTTATCTGTGCAGTCCGCCCAATAATGATCCGTCTTGCGCAGGCGTGACTCCAGTGGTCACACCCATGGTCCATAACGGAGCGGCGAACGGGGGTTGGCAACTGGCGGCGCTTCCTGGCGAACCAGCGGCGCCGGCGGAACTGGTCGCCTTAAGCATTCTTGCCGGCCAGCCCTATCCGGCGCAGACCCTTTCGGGTGCTTGCCCACCGGCTTGCGGAGTCGGTGCGGGAGGCATTCAACGGGATGGACGGCTGCCCTATGCGGAACAGGCCAGCCTGGAAATCGATCACCAGTTTGGACGCGGATTGACCCTTGATGTCGGTTATTTGTTCGTGGCCGCACACAAACTGGTGCGCGGAAATAACCTCAATGTGCCTTGCCCGGTGGGCACGCAAAAGCCCGGCAATCCATCTGATGTTCAGGGCTTGCTGAACCCGGATGGCACCCTCAGTCCCTGCCAGGGAACACCCACACTGGGCCCCCTGGGTCTGGGCCCGATTTTCTCAGCACTGCCGTTTGGGCCGGTTCCTTCGGCGACGAGCACCTGCCCCATGCCTTACCAATCTCCCTTCCCGTTCGGCGGGAGTCCAACAGGTTTTGCCTGTGTGGGTAATCCGGCAGGATTTGAATTCGCGGGCGCCCCGTTTACTCCTTTGAGCGCCGGCCTGCTGGACTACAACAACAACGTTGCGAACGCGAGCTACCACGGTTTGACCGTCAGTGCGCTGGAGAGGCTGGGGAAGTATTTCAACCTGACGGCGAACTACACTTATTCGCACACCATTGACAATGGCAACTTCACGACCTTCATCAACCTGCCTGTGAACCAGTTTGACTACCAGGCGGAGCGCGCCAACTCCAACCAGGATGCGCGTCACCGCTTTGTGGCAAACTTCACTGCCACTGCCCCGGATCACGGGTTTGCGCGCAACTTTGAGTTCAGCAGTATCGTCACGTTGCAGTCGGGGCGCCCCTTCACCTTGTTTGTGGGCAGCGGCAGTCTGGGTGACCTGGCGGGCCCCAACACGGACCGAGTCGGAGGTCCGCCGGTCGTTGGCACTTGCACCTCGGTGTCGAACTGCGCTACCCAGGTGTCGAGAAACACGTACGTCGGCGACAAGCTGAACGTTTGGGATGCGCGTCTCTCCCGAAGTTTTAAAATCGGCGAGCACGTGGGACTCAATTTCGCCGTCGACGCCTTTAACCTTCTGAATCGTGGCAACATCGATGAGGTCACTTCCGTTTATGGCTCGCCAGTGTTCTGTGGAAGTAGTCCTGTAATTCCGCAGCACTTCAACGACGCGACTACTCTGGCCATCCAGAGCGGCTCGATTTCCTGCGCTTCGCAACAAGCTGCCGCAGCACCGCCTGCATGGCTTGCGAAAGGACTCATCCCGGTCTCGATCCCCAACACTCCAAATCCGGTCTTGGGGAAGCCAAGGACAATGCTGAATCCGCGGCAATTGCAGTTTTCCTTTAAATTTACGTTCTAGGAGGCTGCGGAAGAGGCTCGGAACGCAAACGGCGCTGCCAGCGCACAGCCAGTATTTTGCCTTGGCGCAGTGGCACGTCCGGTCTTATCATGCGTAGTCTGGTTGGGCATCTGGAAGTCCAGGGAGGAAGTTTATGGTGATTCGCTTCGTACTCTGCTGCGTTGCTTTGTTTGGCACCGTAATGCTTTCAACTGCGCAGGAGCAGAAGACCGAAATCAAGCATGCTACGGCTTCGCTCACTTCGGCCGCCTCGGGCCAGGAAATGTTCAAGGCTTATTGCGCGTCGTGTCACGGAGAGGATGCGAAGGGCGATGGTCCCGCTGCCGCGGCTCTTAAGCAGGCTCCCGCTGACCTTACCGCGCTCGCCAAGACGAACGGGGGCAAGTACCCCGCGTTGAAGGTCACCAGTGTCCTACGCGGCCAAGCCACACTCGCTGCGCATGGCTCTCAGGAGATGCCGGTGTGGGGGACGGTATTCTGGAAAATGAGTGGTGGACACGAAGCTGAGGTCCAGCAAAGGATCTCCAACCTGAACCGCTATATCGAGTCGCTGCAGGAAAAATGAATGCTGGCGGGGGCTGGATTCGAAACCCATGGCGGATAACACTGGAACGAGACTGGCTCAGCCTGCTGGCCGCGCCCATCACCGTTCCCACTCCCAACCCTGATACCGTTTCCGCAACTCGGTCTTGAGAAGTTTTCCGGTCGAAGTGTGAGGGAGTTCGTCCACGAAGACGAACGCATCCGGTAGTTGCCACTTGGCGAACTTGCCGCCCAAAAACTCACGCAGGGCTTTGGGGGAAAGTCGCGCTCCCTCTCTCGGCACAATTACGGCCAGCGGGCGCTCTTGCCACGTGGGATGCGGTACGGCGACCACTGCGGCCTCGCGCACGTCGGGATGGGCGACGAGGGCATTTTCCAGATCGACGGAACTGATCCATTCCCCGCCGGATTTGATGAGGTCCTTGGTCCGGTCGGCGATTTTCAAATAGCCTTCTGCGTCGATTGTGCCAACGTCGCCGGTACGGAACCAACCGTCGCCGGTCCACTTGTCCGTCTCTTCCGGCAGGTGGTAATAGCTGGCAGCGACCCAGGGTCCACGCAGTTGCACTTCCCCCATAGTCTGATCGTCCTGCGGAACCTCTCCTGCTTCGTTGACCACCCTCATTTCCACGAGGGGAACAGGAATTCCGGCTTTGGCGCGGACCGCGTCCCTTTGCTCTTCCGGCCAGTTCAGCATGTGAGATTTCAATTGATTGGTGGTGGCCTGCGGGCTGCTCTCCGTAAGCCCCCAACCCTGATGCAGGTTGATGCCGTAGTGGTCCAGCTTGCGGATCAGCGCCAACGGCGGTGCGGCCCCACCCACCAGCACACGCATTTTCGGCAGCTTCCACCGCCCGGGGTGCTTCTCCAGGCAACTGACTACATTGAACCAGATCGTGGGCACACCCGCAGCAACTGTGACTTGCTCCTGCTCGCACAGATCCAGCAAGCTCTCCGCTTCGAGATGCGGGCCCGGCAGAACCAGCTTGCAACCCACCATGGCGGCGGCGTAGGGCAGGCCCCACCCATTAACGTGGAACATCGAGACCACCGGCAATACAACATCAGCGTGACGGATGGCGAAGTTGTCCGCCGTGGTCAGCAGAAACGTATGTAAGAACACCGATCGGTGGGTGTAGGCAACGCCCTTCGGGAGGCCGGTCGTCCCCGAGGTGTAGCAGAGAGAAGCAGCTTCGTTTTCGTCGAGTTCGGGATAGCAAAAACTGTCTCCACCGGCTCGCAAAAGATCCTCGTAATCCTCTGTTCCTGGCGGAAGAGTAGTCTTGGCCGAAGATGCCACAAACACGCGTTCGAACTTTGCGGACTCTTTGATTTGCTCATAAATCGGCATTAGAACGTCGTCTAAGATCAGAAACCGCGCGCCTCCGTGCTGCGCGATGTAGGCGATTTCTCTGGGTGCAAGGCGCAGGTTCAAGGTGTGCATCACCCCGCCGCAGGCTGGAATTCCCAGATACGCTTCAAGATGAGCGTGATTGTTCCACATAAGCGTGGCTACCCGGTCGCCACGTTGTAGTCCGGCTTTCTGCAAACCGGCGGCCAAGGCTCGCGCCCGCTGGTACACATCCCCGAATGTGCAGCGATGCAAAGACCGGTCTGGCAGGCGCGACACCACCTCCCGCTTTGCAAACAGCTTTCCCCCGCGCTCGAGGACGTGAACGAGCGTGAGCGGGTAATTCATCATGGTGCCTTGCATTGCGACCTCGACAGAAGGGACCTTACGGCACAACGCGCCTAGGAGTATAACGGACGTTCGCTAGATGACTGCAACCATCTGTGGGGATATGCTCTTCAGTTCCGGCTCGCTGCTTTCGTTGCCAAGTGGTGGTGTCCAGGGAACGGTATCTGAAATGAAAGCGGTTGGGATTTCGACCGAGACAATACAGAGTTGACCACATCAGAGTGGACCACATCTTGCCTCGAGTGGCCATTCAGCATACTATATAATGCTTTGGCGGACGAACGTTCGATAGATATGGCCAAAGCTTACTCAATGACATCGACATCCTGTCGGGCCGATTCCCGCTTCGACCGCCAGCTTAGCCGCATTCTCAACCATGCTACCGCAATCTTCTCCGAGAAGGGATACGAAGGCGCTTCCATTCGCGATCTCTCCCGTGCGACCGGCATGTCGCTCGCGGGACTCTACTATTACTTTCAGTCGAAGGATGAGCTCTTGTACCTGATCCAGAAACACCTCTTCACTTCCGTGATGGAGCGCCTGAAGGAGAATCTCAAACCCGAGTCGGATCCGGAAAAGCGTTTACGCATCTTCATTTCGAACCATCTGACCTATTTCCTGGCCAAGCCCAAGGCCATGAAGGTGCTCTCCCACGAAGATGATGTTCTGAAAGGCGCTCTGGGGGCGGAGATTCGAATGCTCAAACGTCAGTACTATCATTGCTGCGCAGATCTGATCGAGGAGCTTAAGCTGGCAAAGAACCTCAAGTTCAACTCCCGGGCTGTGGTCTTGTGTCTCTTCGGGATGATGAACTGGATCCACACCTGGTACAACCGGCGGGTGGACGGCGATGCAGCGACTGTAGCCCGCGAGATCGGTAATGTATTTCTGCGCGGCATTTACGCTTCGGCTGATGGCCGCTGAAAATACGAGGGGCCGGGCAGAATCCTCGGTAAAAGATCAGGACGGAGAAACGCTCATTTGATCACCGACTGCCATATTCATATCCACCCCATGGAGATGTTGCGTTCGGGCGCGCTCGAATTGATTAAGCGCCGCCGCCCCAATTTCGACCAGATTGCGGATTTCGGCCATTCTCCCACATCGCTGCTTAAATATCTGGATGAGGCGGGCGTGGAACGCGCAGTGCTCATCAATTACGTTGCACCAGACTTCATCGGATTCACTCCCACCATCAACCAGTACGTCGCCGACTACACCAAAGAAAATCCCCGCCGCCTGATCTCCTGCGGCGGGCTTCATCCGCGCCAATCCCAAAACATCATGGCTGAAGTGGAGCAGTTTCTGCGCCTCAAGATACGCGCGATCAAGCTGCATCCGCCCCATCAGCTTCTGTTTCCCAACGACTATTTGAACGGAGTCAAGGAACTCGAGCTGATCTACCGCGCCGCGGAGGCCAATGGACTTCCGATAATATTCCACACCGGAACCTCAATCTTTGAGGGCGCACGAAACCGCTATGGAGACCCGATGTATCTGGACGATGTTGCCGTGGACTTCCCCAAGCTGAAAATCATCATGGCGCACGGGGGACGCCCGCTATGGATGGATACTGCGTTTTTTCTGCTCCGCCGTCATCCCAACATGTTTCTCGACATTAGCAGCATCCCGCCCAAGAGCCTGCTGACTTATTTTCCGCGGTTGGAGGAAATCGCTTATAAAACCATGTTCGGCACGGATTGGCCGGGACCGGGCGTACCGGAGATGCGCAAGAATGTGGAAGATTTTTGCGCGTTGCCGCTGGGCGAAAAATCCAGGCAGCAGATTCTTTGGGACACCGCCTTATCTATCTGGCCACTCTGACAGACACCTCGCCCCCGGTTAAGCCGGGTTTGTCGAGCACCGGTGGACGCTCCAGCGAGGTGGGTTCGGGCGCCGGCTTCGGGGCCGCATGCTGGGGTACGCCGTAGCGAGCGCGATGCCTGGTCCCCCATGCCGACATCAACTTCAGAATCGGCTTCAGACTCTCGCCGTGTTTCGTCAGTGAATATTCCACCCGGGGTGGAACTTCGGCATAAACTTTGCGCCGTATGATTTCGTCTCTTTCCAGTTCGCGCAGATGCTGCGTCAGCATTTTCTTAGTCATTCCCGGAATCAAACGCTGGAGTTGGCTGAACCGCTTCGTCCCGCTTTCCAGGTAAAACAGAATCAGCGGCTTCCACTTGCCTCCGATAATGTCTGCTGTGAGTTTGACCGAACACTGAAATGACTCCATGGAAAGCCTCCATCAAGCGACCTGGTTACAAAAATGTACCTACTAGCATTAAAGATACTTTAGCCTAAAATTGCCTCCGCCGCAGCAGGAGAATCTGCGGGCTTTCGCCGCCCGCGGGCTGGCCACCGACCCCGGACAAAGGCCGGAAATGACGTTGGCCGGCTCCGCGACAATGCGATTCGGAGCAGCAGGAAATGAGCAAGCGACCAGTAGTGATCTACGGTGCCAGCGGTTTTTCCGGGCGGCTGGTGGCCGAGTTTTTGCGCGAATATCACCTCCCCTTTATTGCCGCAGGACGAAACAAGACCAAGATCGAAGAGGTCATGGCCCACGTTCCGGGCATCGAAACTGCGGATTACGAGATCGCCGAAACCAACGATTCGGTGGATGATCTGGTCAAACTGTTCGCCGGGGCCAAGGTGGTCTGCAACACGGTAGGACCATTTATCTATAACGGCCCGGCCGTCATTGAAGCCGCGTTACAGGCGGGATGCCACTACGTCGATATCGGGGGCGAGCAGGCGTGGGTCCGCGAAGTGGCGGAGAAGTGGAGCTGCCGGTTTGCCGAGCGCGGGTTGCTGGCCGCTCCCGGAACCGCGTTTATGTCGGCGATGAGCGATGCCGCATCCCGGCTCTGCCTTGAATCGAGCGCCGTCGATACGCTGGAAACGGTGACGATGTTCAAGGGCAATCCCACCTTCGGTTCTACGCAAACTATTTTTGCGGTAATCCAGACCGACGCATACTACCTGGAGCAAAATCAACTCAAGCCCTGGCCGCGCGCTACTCGCTACGATGTGGCCGTGCCGGGATATTTACCCACGCAATTAGCCCTGGCGTGGGGCGGCTTCCCCCAACCGTTGTGGTTCAAGAACCACCCGCAGGTGGCGAATGTACGCTCTATGGGAGGCTTGCTCGACCGGCAGATCATGGAGAACGTTGCTGCAACCGAGAAGCTGTTCGAAGAGCAGATCCGCCCCTTGCCGAAAGCGGAGCGTGAGAAGAAACTCGCCGAGATGGCGAATGCGGTGCAGGGCGCGACGCCTCCGCGTGAAAATGTGCAGGACCATCGGACCATTGATGTAGTGGTGGGCCGTGGCACTACCGATTTCGTCCAGTGCGTCATATTCGGCACGTGCTGCTATCGCCAGACCGGCCTGATTCAGGCTTTCGCGGCACACAACCTGGTTCACGCCAAGCCGCGAAAAGTCGGATTTGTCTCGGCCGCCGAGGCTTTCGGCCATCGCGAACTGCTGCGCGCCGTCGAAAGCCATGGGCTGGCGAAAGTCAGGCTGACTTCGTAGAGCGCCGACGCTGCTTCGAACTTCCCCGGACGGGGGACAGCATTTCTCCACACTCATGCGTGCCATCGATTATTTCGACAGGAGCGCCGACGCGAGCCCTGACCGGACGGCCATTCTCGACGGTGAACGCCGCTATTCGTATCGAGAGCTGCGGTCGATCAGCGAGCGGATTGCCCGCGCGCTATGGGCCAATGGCATGCGCGGAGAGGAGCGTGCCGCCATCTATTCCCACAATCATGCTGAAGTTCTCTTCTGCATGCTCGGCATTCTGCGCGCGGGCGGCGTATGGGTTCCGATGAACTTCCGCAGCGCTGCCGAAGCCAACATTGAATATCTCAACTATTCGGAGACGGCATGGCTGTTTTACGACAGCCATACCAGAGGGACCATCGCGCAACTGAAGGCCAATGTGCCTTCGTTGCGGCAACTGGTCTGCATCGACGGCGAGGATGGCGAGAATCTTTCACTGGAGCAGTTCATGGCGCAAGGCGTCAACGAGAAGGAATATGACTGGGCCGATCCCCGCGGCAATATCGATCGTCTCATGGGCCTGGTGCCGACCGGTGGAACCACCGGCCCCGCCAAGGGTGTGCGCGTGACCAATCTGGCGTGGGGAACGATGACCGAAATGGCCTGCCACTACTGGACGTCGGAGGAACCGGCGATGTGTCTTTGCACGGCTCCGCTTTCCCACGCTGCGGGCGTCGTCGCTTTCACCATGTTCGCGATTACAGGAACGAATGTTGTGATGCCCGGCTTCGACGCGCTGCAAGTTCTGAAAAGCATTGAGCGTTACAGGGTGACACATCTCTTTCTGCCGCCCACTGCGTTTTACTCCCTGCTGGCATGCTCGGAAGTCAGCCGATTCGACTACTCCAGCCTGCGCGTGTTTCTGCTCGCGGGCTCGCCGGTCTCGCCCGACAAGTTAAAAAGAGGCGTTGAGATCTTTGGACCGTGCATGTGCCAATCCTATGGCCAAACCGAGGCGCCGATGTTGCTCACCTTCCTGGATGCCAAGACCCTGGCCGCTGCAGCCGCGGGCGATCACCCCGAGCGCCTGCGCAGCTGCGGAAGAGCCACTTCGGCGGTGCGCCTCGCCATCATGGACGAAGCCGGCCAGATTCTGCCTCCTCACCAGATCGGTGAGATCGTCGCGCGCGGCAGCCTGGTGACCGCGGGATATCACAACATGCCGGAAGCAACCGCCGAAATCCACGCTCATAACTGGCACCACACGGGAGACGTTGGTTACATCGATGAAGACGGCTACGTCTACATAGTTGACCGTAAGAAAGACATGATCATCTCCGGTGGTTTCAACGTGTTTTGTGCGGAAGTCGAAGCCGGCATCATGGCTTTGCCCGCAGTGCACGAATGCGTGGTGATCGGCGTTCCTGACGACCGATGGGGAGAGGCAGTCAAAGCCGTCGTCGTGCTTCAGGAGGGTGAGACGCTCAGCGAAGAGGCCGTAATAGCACACTGCAAGGCCAGGCTCGGCGGCGTGAAATCGCCGAAGTCAGTCGAGTTCTGGAAGGAGCTTCCGAAAACGCCGGCGGGAAAGCTCGACCGAAAAGCGATTCGCCAGCCCTATTGGGCGGGAGCAGACCGGCAGGTGCATTAAAGGCTTCTAGCTTCTTAGCTTGTGCGGAAAAGCTAGAGGCTAAGACCTAGGAATGGCTTGGTTCGAATTGTCGCTACTCTTAATGAAGACGTCATCCTGAGCTTGCGAAGGGTCTGGCGCGAAGCGGATATCACGATGGCGGGCTGATGGATGGTACGCGCGAGATCCTTCACGACTGAAGTCGTTCAGGATGACGCCGGTGTGGCGAATTTGTTCCCACTGAGCCACTATTCGCTAGAAGCCAGGAGCTGGAAGCTAGAAGCCAATTCATGCCCGACGATGTTTTCATCATCGCCATCTATAGCACGGCCGCTGGGCGTTTCCTCGACCTTTCCCCCAAAGACCTGGTACGTCTCGCGTATGCCGGTGTGCTTTCAGACGCCCGGCTCGACGGTTCCGCCATTGGTCACATCTGGTTCAGCAACATGATGCTCGACTTCTGGGGACAACCGAACGTCAGAGGCCAGGTCTGTCTTATGCCGCTGGTTGAAGATGGCATCCTGGCCGCCGGTGTGCCGACCACAAACGTAGAAGCTGCTTGTGCCAGCGCCAGCCTAGCTTTTAACGGAGCGTGGAAAGACATCCTTTCTGGCCAGTGCGAGCTCTCGCTTGCCATCGGCATGGAAAAAATGTACGACCCCAACCGCCGCGCGGAATTCTTTGTCCGTCTGGAAAAAGGCACGGACTATCTGGACCCGGAAATCTGGCGAGAGTTGTATAGCGAAATGGCTTTTAGCGTCGGCACCACGTTCGAGCAGAGCCCCGATCGCTCAATTGCGATCGACATTTACGCCTTGTGGGCCAAGACGCATATGGCCCGCTACGGTACCACCGCGCGCCAGATCGCCACCGCTGCCGCCAAGAACCACACCAATTCCGTAAATAATCCCCGCGCCCAATATCGTTTTCCGATGAACGTAGACGCTGTCCTGGCCGATCGCATGATCAGCGACCCGCTCACCCGCGCCATGTGCGCACCGATCGGGGACGCCGCTGCGGCCGCCCTTCTCTGCTCGCGCTCTTTCCTCAGCACACTCAGCTCCGATATTCGTGCCCGTGCCATACGAGTCCGAGGGCACGCCATTGCCTCCGGGCGCATGCGGGCCACATGGGAAGACGATCGCGCCCCCGTTCTGGCCGCCCGGCGGGCATATCAAATGGCCGGACTCACGCCAAAAGATATCGATGTAGTCGAACTGCACGATGCCACTTCCTTCGCCGAGATCCACATGGTCGAAGATCTATGCCTCTGCGCGCGCGGGCAAGGCGGCCCATTCACCGCGTCCGGAGCCACGCAGCGCGATGGTGAAATCCCGGTAAATCCGTCTGGAGGATTGGTCTCCAGAGGTCACCCCATCGGAGCGACCGGGCTCATGATGCTCAATGAACTCTGTCTGCAGCTCCGTGGCGAAGCAGAAGGAATGCAGATTCCAAACGCGCGCATCGGTCTCGCGGAAAATGGCGGCGGCCTCATCGGCAACGACTTTGCCGCGTGTGCTGTAACGATATTGGAGAGGCCTGACTAGAAGGTGCACACGGTCGACTTCCGGCTTGACAGTGCTTCAAGCATGCAGTATTCACCGAACGGACGTTTGATCAGGAGGAAGCATCGTAACCACCGTCATAGTCCCAAAATCCGGCGGAGTGACCAGCACCAAGGCAGTCGTGGTGCGCTGGCTGAAGCGGGAAGGCGATACCGTCAAACCAGGAGACCCGCTTGTCGAATTGGAAACCGAGAAAGTCAGCTACGAACTGGAGTCCCCGGAAGCCGGAGTTTTGCTGCAG
>CAZGSU010000043.1:0-48217 GCA_964528615.1 uncultured Acidobacteriaceae bacterium
TGCGGCACCCGATTTATTCCGGCCTGGTTCTGGCGACCATCGGCACGGCCCTGGTGATCGACAAGTGGCGATGTGTCGTGGGTGTGTGCCTGGTGCTAGCTGGCTATTGCATCAAAGCGATGAAGGAAGAAACCATGCTCAGCCAGCAGTTCGGCGACGCATTCCGCGAGCACCAGAAGCACACCGGTTTTCTGATCCCACGTTTTCGCTGAAACCGGCCAGCGGCCGTATCCGGGTATGTGATCGTGATTTCTAATTCAAGCCGCTATCTGGATCGTATCGCTTACAACGGACCTACTGAACCAACCGCCGAGACTCTGCGGCTACTTCATCGCGCGCATATGTTCACCGTTCCTTTCGAGAATCTTGACGTCGCGCTCGGCCGCAAAATCGTTTGTGACGAAGACGCTTTTCTCCGCAAGATCGTTGAGCACCGCCGCGGCGGCTTTTGTTATGAACTGAACGGTGCGTTTGCGGTCTTGCTGCGCGCATTGGGATTCGCGGTCACGCTACTTTCCGCACGCGTGCCCCGCGACGATGGAAGTTACAGCCCGGAGTTCGATCATCTCGCTCTGCGCGTGGATCTGGAGGAGCCCTGGCTGGCCGATGTAGGTTTTGGCGATTTATGTCTCGATCCGCTACGCCTTGCGACGGAAGCTGAGCAGGAACAGGACGGGTGGAAGTTTCGCATCGTGTCAGAAAATGATTCGCAGCACGTCGAACGTATAGAACGAATGGAACGCAAAGACCGTGCCCAGGGCTGGAAGCGGCAGTATTCCCTGACTCAAACCGCGAGACGTCTGGATGAGTTCGGGGACATGTGCCACTACCACCAGACCTCGCCAGCGTCGCCTTTCACGCGCAAGAGACTGTGCAGCCTGGCCACGACCTACGGACGGATCACGCTCTCGGATCGCACGCTGATCATCAGTCGCAATGGTGCACACAGTGGTGGAAGAGAAGAGCGATTGCTGACTTCGGAAGCAGAATGGCACGCTACTTTGCGGGAACAGTTCGGGGTCGTTCTCTGAAGAGCACGAACCAAACTAATGGCAATGCCTTAGAGCTGAGCGACTACTTCAATGCATTTACCCGCGCGCTCAGGCGGGACTTATAGCGCGACGCGGTGTTCTCGTGGAGAACGCCCTTCTGGACGGCCTTATCCAGGGCGGAAACGGTCTGTCTGTAGACCAGCTCGGCTCCGGCCTTATCACCTTTGGTCAAAGACTCACGCAGTTGCCGCAACGCGCTGCGGAGCCGTGAGGTGTTGGCCCGGTTGCGGACGCTTCGCTTCTCAGTCTGTCGGGCGCGCTTCAGCGCCGAAAAATGGTTTGCCATGTCTGGTTCGTTACCTTCGTTTCTAAGGAGAGATGTTCCGATTGATGTCGAATACGCTATTTTACGAGAGTAAGTCACAGATGGTCAAACCCTTATGGCGGACGCCCTCGAGCGCCTGAAGATCCTGCTCAACTCTTCCACCCCCATTGTCGTGATGGAAACCGTGGAAGAGATGCGTGCCGTGCGTCTGGTGCGCGTAGCCTGCTCATCGTTGAATCTGGCCACTTTCGAGTGGAGCATTGCCAGCGGACTGGTTCGTTGTGGCAGCGACGTTGGGGAACTGGTTCCGGAACCAAGCTATCTTCCGGCGGCAGCCACGGGATACGACTCACACGATGCCGGCGCCCAGGCACTTTACAACAGCAAGGAACCGGTCCAGGCGCTGAGTAACCTGGAGGCCATGTCGCTTGAAGCAGCGTTCGTTCTCAAAGATTTCCATCGCCACATGGACGATCCGGTAGTCATCCGCCGGCTGCGGGATGTGGGACAGAAGTTTTCGGCCAACCGGCGCACCGTCATTATCACGGCGCCTTCCATCGCGATACCAGCGGAACTGGGCAGCCTGGTCGAATTCCTGGAGCTGCCTCTGCCCGACAAGCAGCGGTTGCGCCAGATCATCGATGAGATGAGCGTGCGAGTAGGGAAGACGCGCACCCTGAAACGCACACTGGATCCGGCCGGCCTTGACGCTATGGCGAACAATCTGCGCGGCCTGACCGAGGAAGAAGCTGAGCGCGCGACTTCGCAGGCGATCGTGACCCGATACGGAGTTACGCCGGAGACCGTCACTGATGTGCTCGAGGCGAAAAAAGAATTGTTGCGTCGTTCGGGAATGCTGGAGTTTATCGATGCTTCGGAAAACCTGACCAGTGTGGGCGGGCTCGACAATCTCAAGCGTTGGCTGGCACAACGACGCGGCACATGGGAAGATGCGGCCCGCGATTTTGGCCTTGAGCCACCGCGAGGCGTGATCATTCTGGGTGTGCAAGGTTGCGGCAAGAGTATGTGCGCCCGCGCTATTGCCGGAGAATGGAAACTGCCGCTGGTGAAATTCGATACTGCCGCTATCTTCGACAAGTTCATTGGTGAGACCGAGAAACGCATCCAGAAAGTGTTTCGCGTAGCCGAGGGTCTTGCGCCCTGCGTGTTCTGGATTGACGAGCTGGAAAAAATCTTTGCCGGAAGCGGAGCCGATTCCGCTTCGGTGGATGCGGGCGTGTCCTCGCGCATCCTGGCTGCGTTCCTTTCCTGGATGCAGGATCGCAAGGCTCCGGTGTTCGTGGCTGCGACTTGTAATAACGTCACCGTGCTGCCTCCGGAGTTGATCCGCAAGGGAAGGTTCGACGAGCTATTTTTTGTCGACCTGCCGAACCAGTCCGAGCGCAAGCAGATTTTTGCGATTCACCTGGGGCGAAGGAAACGCAGTCCGGCGGATTTCGACCTCGACCGGGTGGCCGCGGCTGCGCGAGGATATTCCGGCGCGGAAATTGATGCCGCGGTGCAGACCGCGCTGTACGCAGCCTTCTCCAGCAAGCAGACCGTAAACACCCAGGGCTTACTGGATGCGCTGAAGGCCACGGTACCCCTTTCTACCACGCGGTACGAGGAAATCCAGGCATTGCGTGGTTGGGCTACGCAACGGGCGGTGCCGGCGTCACTGGCCGATGCCAAGGGCGAAGGAGCCTAGGACCACGGACCACGTGGGGACGGCCGAGGGCGGCCGCCCCTACGTGCGTGTAGAGACGTCGGTTCAGCACCAGTGGTTCATGAACATAGGGCACCACCGGAAATCGGAGCAACCTCATTGACTCCTCTCATCGAGCAGGGGTACCCTTTACGTAATGGTAGTTGCCTGCACTTCGGGGCGAGCAACCTCGGCTGGTTCCACCTCCAGAGATAAGAAAAGGATTGTTTGTTCTCAATGGGCGGGAGTGTTTCTGCCTGTTCGGCAGAGCCAGCGCGCTCCACAACGGCAAACCAGCATCTAATGCGGGCGGAGGAAGTCGGCAGACACTGAATGAAGAAGAGCATTGAAATCAGTCCCAACATCGAAACCCTTTTCGGCACGCGCGATGAGAATATCCGCCTGCTGGAAGACGGCCTGAATATCAATATTGACCTGCGATCGGATTCCATCGAACTGGAAGGGGCGGCGCGCGATGTCGCCCGGGCAGAGCAGGTCTTCGCGGATTACGATCACCTGCAGCGTTCCGGACACGCCTTCAACAACGGCGATCTCGGCAGTATGCTGCGCGTCCTGCTAGCTGATCCCAAGACCAGCTTGCGAGGCTTGGCCGAAGCCGGGCGACAGCGTTCGTTCGGACGCCGAACCGTGCAACCCAAGAGTGTGAATCAGCGCCGTTATCTGGAAGCCATCGAAAAGCACGACATGGTGTTCGGCATCGGTCCGGCGGGAACCGGCAAGACTTACCTGGCGGTGGCGATGGCAATTTCGGCTCTGTTGTCCAAGCGCGTGAACCGGATCATTCTGGCGCGCCCGGCGGTCGAGGCCGGTGAGCGCCTCGGGTTCCTGCCGGGAACGCTTCAGGACAAAATCGATCCCTATCTGCGTCCCCTTTACGACGCGCTTTACGACATGCTGGAGCCGGAAAAAGTGGACCGGTACCTAGAGAAAAACGTGATCGAGATCGCGCCCATCGCGTTTATGCGCGGACGCACGTTGAACGATTCGTTCGTCATCCTGGATGAGGCGCAGAATACGACTTCCGAGCAGATGAAGATGTTCGTCACCCGGCTGGGGTTCAATTCGAAAGCGGTTATCACCGGCGACGTTACCCAGATTGATTTGCCCAATGCCAAGCGCAGCGGCCTGCTGGAAGCGGCCGATGTGCTCAAGCACGTCGAGGGACTGACATTTGCATATTTTGACGATACGGATGTAGTGCGGCACCACCTGGTGCAGCGCATCATTCGGGCCTACGATGAGCACAAGGCACGAGTAGCGGAAGGCGAGGCCGCGCTGCTCGAATCCAAGGCGAACGGCAAGTTCAACGGAGCGGAAATCGCGCCTGCGGACAACAGCCGCACGCCCTCTGCGGAAGTAGAAGCTCGAGATCTAGAAACCAACGAGTAGAGCAGATAAGATTGAACGGGAGGGCGCCTGGATTTGGCCCTCCTATTTGCTTTTTTGGCCAAACAAAAGCTTTTAACCGCAAAGGGCGCAGAGAAAAGCCTCGAGGGTGCAGAGAAAACCTTGGTTATTTTTCGACAACGCGTCACGGGATTGAGCGACACCGCTTTGGCGAAATTTGTGGCGCGGGCCAGCCGCGCGGTCAAACTTCGTGGTTTGGTCAATGTGCTGGTGACCGGCAGCCGTGAGCTGCGGTCGCTGAATCGTCGCTTTCGCGGACAGGACAAGCCTACGGACGTGTTGTCCTTTCTGCCCAGCCCTGATTTTGGTAACGGGTTGGCGGGCGATATCGCGATTTCGGCGGAAATTGCCAAGCAGAATGCACGTCTGCTGGGCCATTCGGCGGCGCAGGAAATCAAGATTCTGGCTCTGCACGGAGTACTGCATTTGGCGGGATACGATCATGAGAGCGATCATGGGCGGATGGCGGGCAAGGAAGTGGACCTGCGGCGGGCGTTGGGATTGCCTGCGGGCTTGATTGAGAGGAACGAGCGAGCTGCAAGTAAGGGGACGAGGGCAAGAGCCGCGGGCGCCCGCGCGACACAGGCTGCTGCCGAGCTTCGCTCGGCGCGGACGGGTCCCTTCGACGTTGCTCAGGGCAAGCTCCGACCCGTCCCCACACAGTCCCGGGCAAGGACACAGGTACGGAGTCGATGAACTACGCCATCGCAGCTGCGCTACTCGGGATGCTTTGCCTGCTGACGCTGGTTTCATACGTGGACCGGGTGTACGCGGAGATTGGCAAGTTCCTTTCGCGGGAGTTTCAGGACAACATCGCCTCTTTCGAGCAGGAAATCGAGCCCCGCCTGGGAGTGAGCCGGGCGCGTGCTTCGCTCTCAATGGCAGTACTGACTCAAGTGGTGATGGCCGCCATCGCCATGCTGGTGGGCTTCGCCGTCTTCCGCGACCGGGCCTGGAGCGTGTACGAGATCCTGCAGGCTACGCTCAGTCTTGTCCTGATCATTATCCTGTTTAACCGGTTCCTGCCATTTCTGTTCTTTACGAGAACTAACGGAGCATGGCTAGCGCGGTGGGTGCTGCTGCTAAAGGGCCTGATCTATCTCTCGCTCCCTGTAACCCTGGTGCTGGGGTTCCTGCAATCGGTCACGGCGTTGACCAAGGAACACCCAGACGAACTGCCGGAGACCCAGGCCGAAGCGGTGGATGCGCTCATCGAAGCCGGGCAGGAAGAAGGCATTCTGCATGAGAGCAATCGAGACCTGATCCAGTCGGTGGTGGAGTTCGGCGAGAAGACCGTGCGCGATGCCATGAAGCCACGTCCGGAGATTGTTGCGGTCCCGACCAACACCACCGTAGAGCAGTTTGTCGAACTGCTGCGCAACCGGCCGTTCTCGAGAGTGCCAGTTTTTGAAGGCACCATTCACAACATCGTGGGGATTGTGTATGCCCAGGATGTCTTGCAAGTGCCGGACACCGAAGCCCACACCCGCACCGTAGACACCTTGATGCGCCGGGATGTCTATTTTGTGCCTGAAAGCAAGCTGGGCAGCGATCTGTTACGGGACATGCAGAAGAACAACATCCGTATGGCGATCGTTGTGGATGAATACGGCGGCGTGGCGGGCCTGGTCACCATCGAAGACCTGGTGGAAGAAATCGTGGGAGAGATTCGCGACGAGCACGAGAAGATGGAAGTAATCCGCGAGTCCGATCATTCGTATATCGTGCCCGGCAGCATGGATGTGGACCGGCTGGGCGAGATGTTCGGTATCAAGCCTGAAGGCAAGGAGTCGGCGACAGTCGCTGGACTGGTGAGCGAACTGGCCGGCCGGATCCCGCATCGCGGCGAGGTGGTCGAAGAAGACGGTCTTCGATTCGAAGTATTGGAGGCGACTGAGCGGCGGGTGGAACGGGTAAGGATCTCCGTCGCCAACCCAACCCAGATGAAGCTGATATAGTCGTGCCTGTGTGGGCGAGCGCGTCCTCGCACGCGTTCTTTGTTTTTTCGCTCTTCGGTCAAGGAGATCAGGCTGCCGGGCTTCACTCGGCCAGGACGGCCGGAGGCGGCCGTCCCCATGTGTTCATCGTATGGCTTTTCATTCCGGATTCGTGTGCATCCTGGGGCGTCCCAACGCCGGTAAATCGACGCTGCTCAATGCATTGGTGGGCGAAAAAGTTGCCATCATCAGTCCCAAACCGCAGACCACGCGCAACCGCATCCTCGGAATTATCCATGTGCCAAAGCAAAAGGGCAGGCCGGGCGGCCAGGTCGTTCTAATTGACACTCCCGGGGTTCACCGGCCCGACACTTCTCTCGACCGCAAAATGATGGCGGAGGTGCGGGAAGCGCTGGGTAGCTGCGAACTGGTTCTGCTGATCGTGGACGTCACGCGGAAGTTCGCTCAAGCTGACCACTTCGTCATCGAGATGGCGAAGAAAACCGGGACGCCTGTCTTGCTGCTGCTCAACAAGATTGACCTGCTCCGTGGCACGAAAGAGAAGCTGCTGCCTATCATCGATGGATACCGGAGTCTGCATGACTTTCGGGAAATCATTCCTCTCTCGGCTCGCAAGCGCGAAGGCCTCGATGTGCTTCTCGAAAAACTGGTCCGGTTTCTGCCGGAAGGACCTCGCTACTTTCCTGACGACCAGGTCACCGACCAACCCGTCCGTTTTATGGTGACGGAAATCATCCGGGAACAGGTCTTGATCGAGACCAGCGAGGAAGTTCCATACGCGACTACGGTAGTGATGGAGCAATTCGAGGAACGACCCAAGCTGACTCGCATCGCTGCCGCGATCTTCTGCGAACGTGCCGGGCAGAAGGCGATCCTGGTGGGTAAAGGCGGTCAGATGCTCAAGAAAATTGGCACGGCGGCCAGGTTGCAGATCGAGGAAATGCTGGGGAAACGAGTCTTTCTGGAGCTGTTCGTAAAAGTACGCGAAAACTGGCGTGGATCGCGCGAATTCGTCGACGAGCTCGACTGGCGGCGGCAGATGGAGCAGCTGGCGGGTGGCGGAAAGCCATGAGCGGACGTTACTTTGCGCAAAGGCCTACATCCTGTAGAATCCCCGAGCGCATGTAATACGAAGCAGGTCATGACCGATAACCCTGAGCTTCACAATTTCGAGACCGGAACGCTGAAGCTGAAAATCATGCTGGCTGCGGATCGGAATGCGGTGGATCCAGTGGTCCAGAGCGTGATGGACCTGGTCAGGCAAATTCACTGCGAGTCCGAGAAGCACGATGCCATCGAGTTGGCGTTAACCGAAGCCCTGGCCAATGCCGTCGTGCATGGAGCCAAGGGCGACGCTACCAAGACCGTTGAATGCGACGTGGTCTGTAAGGAAGATCAGAGCATGCTGATTGTGGTTCGCGATCCCGGCAGCGGATTTGACCCAAATAAAATTCCCAGCCCCGTGGGTGGCGAGAGCCTGTACTCGGATCATGGGCGCGGAATATTTCTGATTAATCAGCTTATGGATGAAGTGAAGTTCCTTAAGAACGGCAGCGAAATTCACATGATCAAGAAGTAACGGGGCTCTTGCGGCCCCCTGTGAGGCAAGATGCCCTCACAACAGCCGGGCGGGCCTGCCCTGAGCGAGGTCGAAGGGACGCTGGCGCTACGATAAACCCCGCGCTACCAAGAGCGGTTCACTCCTTCACTGCAATTCCCAGGGTTTTCATCTTCCGGTACAAATGACTGCGTTCCAGACCCAGCACCTCGGCGGTGCGGCTGATATTGCCGTGGTTGTCGTCGAGTTTTTTCAGGATGTAATCGCGCTCATAGGCGGCCCGAGCCTGATGCAGCGTAGAAAATTCACTGCCGATGGAACGGCGGCTGCCGTCGCGATGGACTAGCGGCGGTAGATGCTTGCGGTCGAAGCGGGTGGTTGTCGGGTTCATGATTACGATACGCTCGATGACGTTGCGCAACTCGCGCACGTTGCCCGGCCAGGAATAGCGCATCAGGGTGTCGATGGCGTCGTCGGTGATTTCACGGGGCCGTCGGCCATACGTGGCCGAAAATTCCTTCAAAAAGTGCCGGGCCAGCAGCGGGATGTCCTCCTGGCGTTCGCGCAAAGGGGGAACCGAGAACGGAATGACGTTGAGGCGGTAGAACAGGTCCTCGCGAAAGTTGCCACGCGAGATTTCTTCGTCGAGGTCTTTGTTGGTGGAAGCGATGAGACGGGCATCCACGGTGATCGGTTCGTCGCTGCCCACCGGAGTGAAACGCTGCTCGTCAAGCGTGCGCAGGACTTTGGATTGAGTCTTCAGGCTCATGTCGCCGATTTCGTCCAGAAACAGCGTGCCCCCGTTGGCGCGGTGGAATTTTCCTTCCTTGTCGGTGGTGGCGGCGGGGAACGATCCCTTGCGATGGCCAAAGAGCTCGCTCTCGATCAGATCTTCCGGGATTGCGGCGCAGTTCAGTTCGACGAACATCTCATTTTTGCGCAGGCTTTGCGCGTGGATGGCATGGGCCACCAATTCCTTCCCTGTACCTGACTCGCCGTAAATCAGCACCCTTCCGTTGGTCGGCGCCATGAGTTGAATCTGCTGGCGTAGGGCCTTCATGGGGACGCTCTCGCCTTCGATCACGCTGCGCGGAGTGAGCTGCTTCTTGAGCTCGCGGTTTTCCTGCCGCATCTGTTTGGCATCGATGGCGTGCTTTACCAGGATGAGTGTCTTGTCGATGGAGAGCGGCTTTTCCAGAAAGTCGTAGGCGCCCAGTTTGGTAGCGCGGACTGCGGTTTCGATGGTGCCGTGGCCGGAGATCATGATGACCTCAGGCGCATTCTCGATGTCGCGGATCTTTTGCAAAGTTTCCAGGCCGTCCATTCCCGGCAGCCAGACATCCAGCAGCACCAGATCGAAGGCGCGTTTGCGCAGGGCCTCGAGGCAGGCTTCGCCGCTCTCGGCGGCTGAGGCTTTGTAGCCTTCATCTTCGAGCACGCCTTTGAGCGATTGCCGAATGCCCGATTCGTCGTCCACGATGAGGATGTTATGCATGCTGTCGGGTAAGGGGAGCGGAGATGAGTTCGGCGGCGACCGGCAACTCCACAACGAATCTGGTCCCGACCGGCCGATTTTCCTCGACCCGAATGGAACCGTGGTGGTCTTCAATGATGCGGCTGACGATGGCCAAGCCGAGTCCGGTGCCACGCTTCTTAGTGGAGAAGTAGGGCAGGAACAGCCGCTCTTTCAGTTCCTGGGTTACACCGTGGCCGGTGTCGGCTACAGTGATTTCGACTGCGTCGCGACTGGCCACCAGCGACGTGGAAATCTGAATGTCGCGTACCAGCGCGCCCTGCATGGCCTCAGCAGCGTTGTCGACCAGATTCGCCAGTGCCCGCTTAATCGCCTCGGAGTCCGCCATTACCTTGGGAAGATCCGTAGCCAGAAAAGTCTGTACATGAATGCCGTCCAGCCTACCGTTGAACATGGCCAGGGTATTTTCCACGATGGCGTTGATATTTGCGGGCGTGGGCTGCGCCGTGGGAAAACGGGCCAGAGTGGAAAATTCATCCACCAACGTGCGCAGGGTTTCCACCGCTCCGCCGATAGTTTCGGCGCAACCATGGAGAATTTCCAGCGACGCCGCGTCGGGAGGAGAGCCGCGCTCCAGATGGCGGCGGATGCGCTCGGCGGAGAGAGCAATCGGAGTCAACGGGTTCTTGATTTCGTGGGCTACCCGCCGTGCCACTTCGCGCCAGGCAGTCTGCTTCTGCGCCTTGAGCAGGTCGGACAGGTCTTCGAAGACCAGAACATAGCCCAGGCCCTGGCCTCCGTGCTTCAGCGTGGCCACGGTGACGGCAGCGTTGAATTTCAGGGGATGGAGCGACACTTCCAGTTGCGTAGTGGTGGTGCCCATCCGGTCGGCACGGCGCAACAGAGGTTCCAGATCTTCCAGAACTTCACGGGGGAAGACATCGGCCAAGGCCGCCCCGATCGCCACTTTCGGGTTAGCCGCGTCGCTGGCGGAGTTGAACATGCGCAGCAAGGCATGATTCACGTGGGTGATGCGCCGCCCGGCGTCCAGCGAAAGCACGCCAGTAGGAATGCTCTCCAGAATGGTTTCGATGTGCCGGCGTCGCTGTTCCAGTGCAATGTTTGCCGCACCCAGATCATGGCTGGAAGCCTCGATCTGACGGCGTCCGGTCTCCAATTCTTCCGCCATGCGGTTGAAAGACCGCACCAGGTCACCGATTTCATCGGCTGCACTGACTTCTACCCGGTAGTCCAGACGTCCACGCGAGATTTCCTGGGTAGCCTCGGCCAGCGCCACTACAGGGCGGGTCACCAGCTTGGCCAGATAGAGAGCCAGCCAGGTGGTGGAAAACAACACCAGAACGGTCAGGAGGAGCAGCAGCCCCATGTAGGTGCGGCGAACCAGCCTGCGCTGGCGGCTGAGTTCAAGGTAGCGACGCTGGCTCGCCTCCAGTTGCTTCACTGTTTCGGAAAACTTCTGGGGCAGGGGCATGGCGACCACAATCAGGCCGCGATCACCCACCGGAGCGCCACTAAGAATGTAGTCGGTGTTTTCCCACTTAAGCGGGACAATAGCATCGGAGGTCAGCTGGTCGAGCGGGATTTTCGCCTTCAGAAGTGGCCAGGGAGCGGGCGCGTCGATGCTGGCTTCCGCGTTGCCACCCTCCAGCGCCAGGGCGAAGCCGCCCTGCAAGGTGGTCTCATGACGGCGGAACTCATTCATCACCGACGAAAAGCTATGGCCGGAAAAAGCATGCTGGGTGTCGGGTGAAGCCGCAATGGATTCGGCTTCGGCCCGAGCATTTTGCGCCGCGTACTTCGACACCAGGGCTGCCACAGAGGCCGTATCTTCGCGCACTTCTTCCACGGGACGAGAGAACCATTTGTCGAGCGAGCGGTTCATCAGGCCATAGGCGAACCAGAACATCATGATGACCGGCAGGAACGAAAGCAGAAGGCCTCCCACCACCAGGCGGGTGCGGAACTTCGAACCCAGGACGCCCAGACGGCGCTCCGCGAACAGTTTCAGGAGATTGCGGGCCAGAACAAACGTCAGGGCAACGAACAGCAGGAATATCACCGCCGAAAGGGCGGCGAAGGATAGCAGAGGAAAACGCTGCTGGTTGGTGTCGGGGTTGAGAAATGGCACATCGAAGGATGATTGGGAAAGCAGAATCCCAAAGAGCACAAGGATTCCGATGACCAGCAAGATAATTACTTTCTTGCGGCTGGTAGGTTCCTGTTTGCGGATTGGGTTAGGAGTAGACAAGTCCAGACCGTTCGATCGGAACTGACATCCGTATGCATAGATGCATGATCGGATGTAAGTGCTTCATTATAAGCCTCGAGTGGGCAGGCTGAGAGTAACGTGCCGTGATCGGGTCGGGCCCAGAGTACGACGGTATCTAAGAGGGTGCCCCATTTCTCGCCTCTTTTGCGAGAAGGGGGCTTGGGCGGCGGATCGAACCTTGACGATCTTCCTGATCCCCAATCGTGATTTCAAGTCCGTTCCAACAGTCGTCGGACTGTTCCAGAAGGGTGAGAAATAGATTGCGCCCGCGGACCACGCGCAACCACGGCTGGCGGTGAAATCAACAGGGAGTGACGCAGCGCGGATCCCTGAGCCCTTAGTGGCGCGGACGCTCCATATGGCCCCACTTCTCGCAGAAGACGCGAGAAATGGGGCACCCGGCTCGCGGGTCATCAGTTCCTCAATTTGGCGACACAGGGCCGCAGTCGCGTACGCACCGACTTACCGAAGGGCATGTCCGGCTGAACTTAATCAGGGTGGTTACACCGCAGAACACACGTCGAATGCGCCTCGCGTGAGCCTTGAGCGAGTTGGCCCTGTTCCAGAGCGCGGTACAGGTACCAAAGTTACTGGTGCCGTAACCCAGTTACGTTGACAATTTCTGTCAACGCGATAGGCTGCAATTTCTCCCCTCGAAAAGCAGTTGTAGTCGCGCCGCATTCGCAAACCGAAATTATCTGATCGGCAGATAGGAGATCGAGGTATGTCTCAACGGCTGGGTGATCTTCTCGTCAAAGAGAAGGTCATTACCGCAGAGCAGTTGGAGCAGGCGACCAAGGTGCAGAAAGAGAACAACTGTCGCCTGGGCTCGGCTTTGGTCAAGCTGGGCTTCCTCAGCGATGAGGACGTCACCAACTTTCTCTCCCGGCAGTACGGCGTACCCGCCATCAATCTCTCCTATTTTGAGATTGATCCCTCGGTCGTAAAGCTGATCCCGTTTGAAACCGCGAAGCGTTACCAGATTCTGCCGCTGAGCCGGGTCGGCGCTTCGCTGACCATCGCCATGGTGGACCCGACGAATGTCTTCGCCATGGACGATATCAAGTTCATGACCGGCTTCAACATCGAGCCGGTGGTGGCCTCCGAGAGCTCGATTCTGGAAGGCATCGAGAAAGCCTACGGCACCACCCAGCAGGAAGACCTCGAGCAGGTCATGCAGTCCATGACCGAGGTTAACGATGCCGACGTCGAGCTGCAATCCGAAGAAGCCGAGATGGAGCTGGCTGACCTGGAGCGAGCGGCCGACGAGGCTCCGATCGTCAAGCTGGTCAACCTGGTCCTGACCGATGCGGTCAAGCGGGGGGCCAGCGACATTCACATGGAGCCGTACGAAAAAGAATTCCGCGTGCGCTTCCGGATTGACGGCGTGCTGCAGAGCATTATGTCGCCGCCGCTGAAGCTGAAAGACGCCATCACGTCGCGCGTGAAGATCATGGCCAAGCTCGACATCAGCGAGAAGCGCCTGCCGCAGGACGGCCGCATCATGCTGAAAATGAGCCTGGGCGGGCGCAAGAAGCAGCTCGATTTCCGCGTCAGCACACTGCCAACGCTGTGGGGCGAAAAGATCGTCATGCGGTTGCTGGACAAGGAAAACCTGCGGCTCGACATGACTAAGCTTGGTTTCGAGCAGGAATCGCTCACCAAGTTCGAGAAAGCCATTCTGAAACCGTATGGGATGGTGCTGGTCACGGGGCCCACGGGATCGGGGAAAACAAACACACTGTATTCGTCCATCGCGCGGTTAAATACGCCCGACACCAACATCATGACTGCAGAAGATCCGGTCGAGTTTCAGTTGGCCGGAGTCAACCAGGTGCAGATGAAGGAACAGATCGGATTGAACTTCGCCGCCGCGCTGCGCGCATTCTTGCGGCAGGACCCGAACATCATCCTGGTGGGCGAAATCCGCGACTTTGAAACCGCGGAAATTGCGATCAAGGCCGCTCTGACCGGCCACCTGGTGCTGTCCACGCTGCATACCAACGGCGCGCCGGAAACCATCACGCGCCTAATGAACATGGGTATTGAACCCTTCCTGGTGGCGACTTCGGTCCACCTGATTTGCGCGCAAAGGTTGGTGCGCCGCATCTGCCGCGAGTGCGCTGAAGTAATTGAAATGCCGGTGCAGGCACTGATCGAAGAAGGGTACACGCCGGAAGAGGCCAAAACGGTGAAGATTCAAAAAGGCAAAGGTTGCGGCACCTGCAACAACACCGGATACAAGGGCCGTACCGGCTTGTACGAAGTGATGGAAGTTGATGACGAGATCAAAGAGCTGGTCCTGGTGGGAGCCTCGGCGCTGGAGCTGAAGAAGAAGGCGATCGAGCGCGGAATGATCACGCTGCGTCGCAGCGGGCTGATCAAGGTTGCCGCAGGCCAGACGACGCTGGAAGAAGTGGCACGCGAGACCATTCACTGAGTTTAGGGAAGAACGAGTTCAGAAAGAAAAGGGGAGACTATGTCGCTTTCGTTAAGTGATCTGTTGAAACGGCTACTGGAGATGGGAGGAAGCGACCTCCACATCACTACCAACTCACCGCCACAGATTCGAGTGCACGGACACCTGGTGCCGCTCGATCTGCCGCAGATGACGCCGGCAGAGACCAAGCAGCTGGCCTACAGCGTGATGACCGACTCGCAGAAGCACCGCTTCGAAGAAAACCTCGAGCTCGACTTCTCCTTCGGTCTGAAAGGCCTGGCCCGCTTTCGTGCCAACACCTTCAATCAGCGCGGCGCTACCTCGGCGGTCTTTCGTCTGATTCCCTTCGAGATCAAGTCATTCAACCAGCTGGGACTTCCGGCCATCGTGAGCAAGATGTGCGACAAGCCCCGCGGGCTGGTGCTGGTGACGGGTCCGACCGGATCGGGCAAGTCGACCACGCTCGCGGCCATGATCGACAAGATCAATACCGAGCGGCACGACCACATCCTCACCATCGAGGATCCGATCGAATTCGTACACATGAACAAGAATTGCGTGGTCAACCAGCGCGAGCTGCACGCCGACACCAAGAGCTTTGCCGACGCGTTGCGCGCCGCCCTCCGTGAAGACCCGGACGTGGTGCTGATCGGCGAAATGCGCGATCTGGAAACCATCGAATCGGCGCTGCGTATCGCGGAAACCGGCCACCTTACCTTCGGTACGCTGCACACCAACTCCGCGTCTTCGACCATCAACCGAATCATCGACGTCTTTCCAGCCCACCAGCAGCCCCAGATTCGGGCGCAGCTATCGCTGGTGCTGGAAGGCATTCTGTGCCAAAGCCTGCTGCCGAAGGCTGACGGCAAAGGCCGTGCCATGTGCATGGAAATCATGGTGCCCAATGCGGCCGTCCGCAACCTGATCCGTGAAGACAAGATCCACCAGATTTATTCGTCCATGCAATCCGGTCAGGACAAGTTCGGCATGCAGACGTTCAACCAGGCGCTGGCGACGGCGTACTTCCAGAAGCAGATCACACTGGAAGTGGCTATGGCGCGTTCCAGCAACACCGACGAGTTGCAGGAAATGATCAACCGCGGCGCGGGCCTGAATCGCAACCAGCCCGCCGCCATGGCGAAAGGTGCCACGCCCAGCAAGCGCTGAGCGCAGGCAAGTTAGAAGCGTCCGTTTTCACCGCGGGCTGCCGCAGGGCGGACGCCGGAAAGAATTGCAGCAAGGGAGAACCAAATGCCAGTTTTCACGTTTTCGGGTAAGAACGAGTCCGGTCAGAAAATCAGCGGTGAGCGGACCGCGGTCAACAAACAAGCCCTGACTAGCCAGTTGCGCCGCGAGCGCATCACGCCTGGGCCCATCAGGGAAAAGGGCAAGGAATTTGTTATGCCGACCTTCGGCATGAACAAGGTCAAGACCAAGGACATTGCCATTTTCTTCCGGCAGTTCTCGGTCATGATCGACGCTGGTCTGCCCCTGGTGCAGTGTCTGGAAATTCTGGCGGCAAACCAGGAGAACCCGGCGTTCCAGAAGACTCTGACCGGGGTGCGCACCACGGTAGAAGGCGGCGCCACGCTGGACAACGCCATGAAGCAGTATCCCAAGATCTTCGATGACCTGACCACCAACATGATCGAGGCCGGCGAAACCGGCGGTATTCTCGACATCATCCTGCAACGTTTGGCGGTTTACATCGAGAAAGCGGTCAAGTTGCGGGCTGCGGTAAAGTCCGCTCTGATCTACCCGGTGTCCGTGGTCAGCCTGGCCTTTCTGATCGTCGGCGCCTTGCTCAAGTGGGTGGTGCCGATCTTCTCCAACCTGTTTATCGGCCTGGGTGTCGCTCTGCCGTTGCCCACCCGTATCGTGATGGGGTTGAGCGCCTTTGTCGGCCAGTTCTGGTGGTTCTTCATCGTGGGCATTGTCGGCCTGGTCTTCGGCATCAAGCAGATCAACAAGCACCCCAAGGGCCGGTACTACTTCGATTACGGATTGCTTAAGTTGCCGATCCTGGGCGTTCTCCTGCGCAAGATCGCGGTGGCGCGTTTCACCCGGACCCTGGGAACTTTGATCACTTCGGGCGTGCCCATCCTGGAAGGTCTCAGCATCACCGCCAGAACCTCCGGCAACGCGGTGCTCGAAGAGGCTCTGATGAAGGTGCGCAAGGCCATCGAAGAAGGCCGCACCATCGTCGATCCGCTCCGGGAATCGGGAGTCTTTCCCAACATGGTGACCCAGATGATCGGAGTCGGCGAGGCTACCGGCGCCATGGATGCCATGCTGCAGAAGATTGCCGACTTCTACGAAGACGAAGTCGACTCCGCCACCAAGGACATGCTGGCCATGCTGGAACCGGTCATCATCGGCCTGTTGGGCGTCATGATCGGCGGCATCGTCATTTCGCTCTACATGCCACTGTTCTCGATGATCGCCAAACTGGCGGGCTAACTACAAGAGCAGTCGTCAGTCGCCGGTCAGCAGTCGTCAGCCACCCTAAGACTGACACCCGATGCTGGACTGACGACGAGACTGCTTCGTCAGCCGGGAAAAACTTCACTCATCAGTTGTCAGTGAGCGCTGAAGACTGACGATCGACGACTGACGACCAGATTCGGGGATTTGGATCTCGCATGCAATCCATGTTCGATGAGCGGCTTTGGCTGAACTGGCTGGTCAAGGTTCGGATCATCATTCTGACATTCCTGCTGGGGATCGAGCTGGCCATTGCCCGGCTCACCCCCAACCAGTTTCCCCTGCGGCTGTTCGTCAACGTCATTCTGCTCTGGTACACGATTTCAGTGTTCTACCTGCTCCTATTGTCTTTCTGGGAGGAGCGCCGCATCCAGTCGCTGTTGCAAGTCGTAACCGACCTGGTCATGGTTACGCTGGTGGTTTACGCCACTGGAGGCGTGGACAGTTCGCTGAACTTTCTCTACCCGCTGGTGATTATTGTCGCTTGCATCCTGCTGCCACGGGCCTGGGCCTACCTTACCGGAGCCCTGGCGTTCATTCTGTACGTGACCGTCCTGGAGCTGACCTACTTCGAAGTCATCCCGTCGTACTCCACCACCCATCCGGGCATGGGAGCGTTGCAGGCCATCATCTTCGTTAATCTCTTCGGCTACCTGGCGGTGGCCTACCTGGCAGGATTGCTGGCTGCCAAACTGCGGCAGGTGGACGTAAAGCTGACGCATACCAGGGGAGCCCTGGAGGATCTCCAGGCCCTGCACGAAAATATTATTCAGTCCATCAGCGGCGGGCTCATCACCACTGGGCTCGACGGATATGTCACGCTGGCAAACACCGCCGCCCAGGAATTACTGGAGCGCCCGGAAGGCGACCTTCTGGGACACCCGGTCGACCAGCTTTTTCTCGATCCCTTACCCGGGGTGGGCTCGGAACGCGCGCACGGGGAAGTGCGCTTTGTGGCGTCGAACGGCTTCTGCAAAACCCTGCGGGTGATGGCGACCGCCCTGGCGGTGCCGGGCCGGAAGACCATAGGGTACGTTTACACCTTCGATGATTTGACCGAAATCCGGCGTCTGGAAAGGGATTTGCGCATCCAGGACCGGCTGGCGGCGGTGGGCCGGCTGGCGGCCGCAATCGCGCACGAAATCCGCAATCCTCTGACTTCGATCGCCGGCTCGGTGAGCATGCTATCCGGCATCGCTGATCTCAGCCAGGAACACCGGCAGTTGCTGCACATTGTGATGCGTGAGTCCGAGCGCCTGAACGGCATCATTACGGATTTTCTGGCCTACTCCCGGGGCAAGCAATATCAATTCTCCAAGGTCGATCTATTGCCGCTGATCGAAGACACGCTCACCTTGCTGGAGCACCGGCTGGTAGCGCAGAACACGGGCATCCGGATCGAACGACGCTACGGCTTTCCCAACGCCTTCACCATGGCGGACGGCGACAAGATCAAACAGGTGTTCTGGAACTTTTGCGAGAACGCGGTGCGCGCCATGACTTCGGGGGGAGTCCTTACGGTGTCGTTGGAGCAAGTCGGAGACGAATGGCAGATCAACTTCGCCGACACTGGTCCGGGCATGAGCCGGCAGTTGGTGGAAAAGATTTTCGAGCCCTTTCAATCACAGTTCGAAGGCGGCACCGGGCTGGGCTTGGCTATCGTGTATCAGATTGTCCAGGCGCACGAAGGCAAGGTTTGGGCCCGCTCCAAGGTTGGGGAGGGCAGCGTATTCGTCCTGCGGTTGCGCCGGTTGGCGGTTGCGGAAAACGTCTCCGGCGAACGGCGCCTGGTCAAAGTGCCGGCGTCTGCCAAGGCAGGGGAAAACATAGCGGCAGCGGCCGGGATCGGAGGTCGAGCGCATGGGTAACATTCTGGTTTGTGATGATGAGCGCTCTATCTGCGAAATGCTGGATATCGCGCTGCGCCGCGAGGGTCACAAGATCGAGACCGTGAACTCAGGCGAAGCGGCGAAGAAGAAACTCGACAGCGCCCTATATGACGTGGTCGTGACCGACATCAAGATGCCGCATACCGATGGTATCGAAGTGCTTCGTTATGCGCACCAGGTCTCGCCCGACTCCGCGGTCATTCTGATTACTGCGGTCGATGACTATGAAGCAGCGGTGCAAGCGGTAAAGGCTGGCGGAGCCACTGATTACATCCGCAAGTCGCCCGGGCTGGTGGACGAAATCAAGCTCGCGATTAACCGTGCGCTGGAAAAGATGACCCTGAGCCGGCAGAACTTTGCCTTCAAACGCGATGCCGCCACCCGCAACTCGCTGGGCAACATCGTAGGCGCAAGTCCGGCCATGGAAAAGCTGAAACACACGATTCGCACCGTGGCCTCTACCCAGAGCACGATTCTGATTTACGGCGAGAGCGGAACCGGAAAAGAACTGGTGGCGCGCGCCGTCCACGTATGTTCTCCGCGAGCAGCCGAGCCCTTTGTCTCCATCAACTGTGGCGCCTTCCCGGAAACCCTGCTGGAAAGCGAACTGTTCGGTTACGTGAAAGGCGCATTCACGGGCGCGAACCAGAACAAGCGTGGGTTGTTCGAGGTGGCGGATCAGGGCACCATTTTTCTGGATGAGATCAGCGAAATGACCCTGACCATGCAGGTCAAATTGCTGCGCGTGCTGCAGGAGCGCAGCGTGCGCCCGGTGGGTGGCACTACTGAGATCCCCATCGACGTGCGCGTGATTGCCGCTACCAATCGCGATCTGGACAAGCAGGTGGCAGAAAACACATTTCGAGAAGACCTGTACTACCGGCTGAGCGTGATTCCGGTTTCCGTGCCGCCGCTACGCGAGCGTCGCGAGGACATACCGCTGCTGGTAAACCATTTCCTGAAGAAGTATGCCCCGGCGGCGGGCAAAAGCATTTTGCGAGTGAATAGCGAGTCGCTGGGCGCGCTCTGCGGCTACGACTGGCCCGGCAATGTGCGACAGCTGGAAAACACGATCGAACGCGCGGTTGCGCTGGAGACTGCGGAAGAACTCCGGGTGGAACTTCCCGCTGAGCGGTCGAAGGCGCGGGCAGCTGCAGCCGGAGTGGGCATGGCAGGGATGCCCGGCGCGATAGGATCGGGCTCGGTATTGCCTGAAGGTGTCGATATGGAGAAGTACGTGGCCGACATCGAGCGCTCGCTGCTTCTCGCGGCCCTGGCCCAGTCAAACGGAGTGCAGACGCGCGCCGCTGATGTGCTGAAAATTTCCTATCGGTCGTTTCGACATCTAGTGAAGAAGTACGAGCTGTAGTCGTTGGCCGTTGGTCCTTGGTCTTTGGCCTCAAACCTATTTGCTTCACGTATGGAACGGCCAACGACTAACGACCATCGGCCAACGACTAACGACTGCCTTTCAACTGTTGCTTCCATCCCAGGATCCGTGCCTTGTTGGCTTCGGCTTCGGCTTCTGGAATCATGCCCTTTTTCTGGTAGAGGACGGACAGGCTGGTATAGGCCAGAACGTCGTCGGGATCGAGTTCCGCGATCCGCTTGGCCACTGCGATGGCTTCATCCAGGCGATTGAGATCTTGAAGAGTGCGAGCCATACCGTGCATGGCCTCGGTGAACACCGGGTCGGCGGCGAGCGAAAGCTGATATTCAGCCAGGGCGCGCTCCTGCTCGCCTTCAGCCACCAGGTCGAGAGCGGCATAGTAGTGGTCTTCGGCCTTGCGGCGCGCGTCGTCAGCCATGAAGCGGAAATTCTAGCAGAGGCAGTCTTCAGTCGTCGGTCTTTCGGTCGTCAGCAAGACTTTTGCCGCAAACAGCTTCAACCGCAAAGGACGCAAAGGTCGCCAAAGCTCCCTAGCCGACTGAAGACTGACGACCGACGACTGCACGTCAGCGTTATACTCAGGAACAACGATGCGCTACATGCTTCGCTTTGCGTGGAACGCGACTCGCGGACATCGTCTGACCCCGTGGCGCAGCCCCTATCTCCTGTGGCGAGTGGAGACCTACTGCGGCGTAAAGATGCAGCAGATTGGCTTCCTCGAATTCTGGGAGTTCATGTGGCGGGAGCGTGGCCATCTTTGGCGGTTCCTGAAATGGACCAGCGAGATGGAGCGCTACATCCATCCCCGCCCGAAGAGCTCCTAGAGGAAGACCACGTAGACCCGGGACGCCTCGTCCGGGTGGGCGAGCGGAGCTCGCCGGGGTTCGTGTAAAGGTAATGCACTGCGGAGCTTTGCTCCGCCGGGCGGGCGGGGCGTCCGCCCCTACGTGTGCTCGGATACGCCTAGTTTCCGTGGCTGGCGGCGGTTGCGCCTTCCAATGAGACCGTGACTTCGCTGCCCTTGCCGGTTCCGACAATCTTTGCCGCGGAACCGCGATTGGACGCGATCTCCAGGTAGCCCATACTGCCAAGGATTCCGAAAACCGCGCCCAGCGCGCCGCCGGAGTAACTGGAATGGATTTCAGTGATCTCGTGCTTACCGACCAGAATCTTGAAGGGAGCCGGATCGGAACCGAAAAGCATGGGCGCATCCTGGGGCGTGATATTGGTGACGAGATTGCCAAAGCGGTCCACTTTCAGCACTACGCCGCTCAGGGTGTTGCCATTCGCCGATTTTGGTTTGGGCGCATTGAAGCGTACGAAGTCTGAAATCTCATCGCCGAATTTTTCCGGATCCACGCCTTTGGCCAGCCAGGCCGCGATCGGAGCAAAAATGTCACGCGCGTGGAACGTGTTGCTGACCGGCTGCAGATAATAGTGTTCCGCGGTCACGTGGCGGATGTGCAACCGCTCCTCCCGGCCATAAACCAGGGAGAGCACCCCGTTATCGGGGGCGACAAAATGATGCCGCTCGCTGGTAACCAGAATCGGCCGCCGCGCCGTGCCCACCCCCGGATCGACCACCACCAGGTGCACGGTTCCGGAGGGGAAATACGAATAGGATTGCGCAATCGTTAGCGCGCCATCCAGCACGTCGAACGCCTGCACCGAATGGCAAATATCCACGATCTCGGCCTCAGGAGCGATATTGAGGATGACCCCTTTCAGGGTCCCCACGAAGTGATCGCTAGTCCCGAAGTCGGTAGTCAGCGTGATGAGCGGCCGATGCGCCAATTTCCCCTCACAAAAAGGCAGAGTTATCCCGGGAAATTTTGAAGGTAACGTGGGACTGAGGGTCGAGTCAAGGCACGTAGGTAATGGAGGGCGTCGTTGGCCGACGGCTACCGGATCTGAATATCTCCCGATCCTGTTTCCACTTCCACGGGGACGCCCCCGCCGCCAACCTTGCCGCGGATCTCCTTGCGTCCTATGGAACCCTGTACGGTGTGGGGCTGATCCACCGAGATGGAGCCGGAACTAGTGTGGGCGACCAGGTCGAAAGATGCGTCGGACGGGATCTTCAGCTGTACCGTGCCTGAGCCGGTGTGCAGATTCCAGGCTCCAGTTGGGCTACCCTCAGCCTCAATCGTACCGCTGCCCGCCTTGGCGTCCAGCGAACCGTGCACTCCGTGCAGTTCCACACCTCCGGAGCCGGTGTCCACGTGAACTGATCCCGGCGCGGTCTGCTGCAAGGTGATGTGTCCGCTGCCGGTATCGGCCTCGAAGGCGCCCGCGATCTCATCTGCGCGGATCGATCCGCTACCGGTCTTGGCACGCACATTGCCTTGCACGCGATCAATCTCGATGTCGCCGGAGCCGGTCTCCGCATGTACCCGATCGCCGATGGCAGAAATGTTCAGCCCTCCGGAGCCGGCGCTGACCTGAAGGGGACCTCGAATTCCTTCGACCCGCTGATTGCCCGAACCGCTCTCCACCCGTAATTCGGTCTCGGCGGGCACGGTCACGTCGTAGCTGATGGAGATGTTGTGACGCAACTCCGGATCGTCGAGGTGACCGACGCGGATGGTGTTACCGCTCTGCTGGATGGGCGGGTTCGACTCGATGCGCTTTATCCTCTCCTCGACATTTCCCTCGAACCAATCCGTGGCTCGAATGCGCCCTGTCACCTGCACCTCACTGGAATTGCCGGTGCGCACCTGTACATTGCCCGAGCCCGTGGTCAATTCCATATGGACCGGCCCGTTGACGTGCAGGGTACGCTGGAATGATCCTTCCGCGGCGGCCGCCGCCGGCAAGGGGTGGAAGCAAATCAGCGCCGCGATCGCACAACTCAAAATCGCTGGAACAATCTTTCGGGGTTTCATGTTTTCTCCGGAGAGTTCGTTCGCTTAAACATCCCGGGAATTAACCCTCAGCGCTACTGGAGTACGACTTCGTCGCCTTCCTTCAGCCCGCTGAGGAGCTCGGTCTTGGCCCCGTTGGAGATACCGATACTGACCGCCAGTTTCTTCTTGCCATCCTTGGCCTTGGGGTCGGGTACTTCGACGGACGCTTTCTTATCCTTGTCGTAGATGATCGCACCCTCGGGAATCTGGAGCACGTTCTTGTGTTCCTCCAGAATAATCTCGGCGTTGGCGGTCATCTCAGCTTTCAGTTCGCCGCCGGGATTGTTGATCGATGCTCGGACTTCGAAGGTTGTGACGTTGTCCTTTTCGACTCCCATCGGTGAAATCTTCGTGACCACACCGTTGAAGGTCTTGTCCTTGAAGGACTCTACCTTGATCCGTGCCGGCTGCCCCAGGTAGACCTTGCCAATGTCGCTCTCGTCGACCTTGCCTTTGACGTAAACCGAACTGGTGTCTCCAAGGGTCATCACCAGCGTGGCGGAGGAGCCCAACACCAGAATCGAGCTGACCGCATCGCCCATTTCCACGTCACGCGACAGGACTACGCCATCGATGGGCGATTCAATGTCGGTGTAGCTCAACTGCTCTTCGAGCTGTTTCAGGTTGGCGCGGTCTTGCGCCAGTTGCCCCTGGGATTGGGCAATTTTCGCCTTGAGGACGGTCACTTGCGCCTTTGAGACATTCTGTTTGTTCAGTGCCAGTTCGTAGTTCTTCTGGGCATCTTCCAGAGCCGAGGTGGATACCACGCCTTCCTTGGCCATCCCGATCGCACGTTCGTAGGCCCGCTTTAGCAAGGGCACGTCCGGCCCTTCGGCGTCCACCTTCGCACGTTCAAAGTCGGCCTGGGAACTCATGAGGTTGGCTTCGGCGGCCTCAGCGGCGGCGCGGGACTGCTCCACCTGGGCTTCAATTTCTTCTTTATCTAACTGCGCCAACAGTTGGCCCTTCTTGACCTTATCGCCAGAGTCGACCAGCAATTTTTTCACGATGCCGCTGGCCTTCGACTTCACTTCGACCTTGGTGATGGGAGTGACTTTGCCGGTTGCGACCACGCTTTTTGCAAGATCGCCCTTTTCTACTTTTTGCAGCTTGGAAGGATCGATCTTGGTGCCGCCGCGGGTAGCCGCGATGAGTCCCCCGGCGATAAGGAGGACCAGCCCAAGTGCGATACCTCCATAGATCAGCTTTTTCCTTCGCTTCTTGCTGCCGTTCCCGTTCACGTCTGCCTCCTGGGAAATAATACCGTTGTCGATGGAAGCTACGAATGCGAGGTACGATTTGTTCCGTAAATGCCTGTTGCGCGATGATTCCTGGACCCCGGGATCACTGAAACATGCCCCGTGTGTTAGACCCTCAAAGTCTTGAAATGGAAGCAGAAAGTTCCAGAATCTGGATGACAGGGCGCCCGGATCAGCCTAATTCTACAAGAGGTTAGCGGCTTGAGCCATGTGGTACCTCTTTGGAATGTTAGAATTAGCGTTCAATGATCGCCTACGTGCTGCTGCGGGTGTTCTTGCTCCTGTTGCTGGTGGCAGCTAACGCCTTCTTTGCGGCTGCGGAATTCGCGCTGGTGAGCGTGCGTGACACCCGCATCCAGCAGCTGATTGACGCTCGCCGCATCGGTGCCCGCATTGTCCAGAAGTTGCACCGCAATCTAGACGAGGTTGTGAACGGCGTCCAATTGGGCGTCACCATCGTCAGCCTGACTCTGGGCTGGGTCGGCGAGCCTCTGCTGGCTCACATGATGCTGGGGCCGGTCCAGGATCTTCCCCATGCCTCGGTCTACGCCCACAGCATTGCCATCGTCGTTTCCTTTATCCTGATCACCTTCCTGCACGTGATTCTGGGCGAACTGGTGCCCAAGTCGCTGGCCCTGCAGAGGGCAGAACAGGTGGCGCTGGCAGTGGCGGCGCCGATGGACGTCTTCCTTACGCTGACTCGTCCGGTGCTCTTCGTGATGAGCCGGTCCGCAGGCTGGGTATTGCGCATCTTCGGATCGCGCCGGATCAGGCAAGGCCCGGTGCACTCTCCGGATGAGCTCAAACTCATCGTGACTGCCAGCCGCCAGTTTGGCGAGATTCCGCCATTTCAGGAAGAGATGATTCATCACGCACTGGAACTGGACAACGTCACGGTGCGCGAGGTCATGGTGCCACGCCCCGACATTTTTTCCCTGCCCGGCGATCTTACGATCTCGGAAGCTCTAGGACGCGTGGTCGAAGAGCAGCACTCCCGCGTTCCGGTATACGATCCGCAGCGCGGTCCCGAGCACATCATCGGCGTGCTCTATGCCAAAGACCTGATGCGATGGACGCGCCTTCGGCTCACGGCCACGCCCGACCAGCCGGTTGCGGCCCGGGTCTCGGCCATGAGAATCAGCCAGATCATGCATGATGTGCTGGTCGTGCCTGAGACCAAGGTCCTGACCGAGTTGCTGGAAGAGTTCAAAGAGCGGAAGCGGCATCTGGCCGTCGTGGTGGATGAGTTCGGTTCAACTGCGGGCGTGATCACGGTGGAAGATGTTCTGGAGCAGATCGTGGGTGAGATCGAAGATGAGTTTGATGTGGCGCCGCCGCAGCAAGCCCTGGTGGATGGGGAAATCGCTGTCGTCCTCGAAGGCTCCGTCAGCATTCGCGACCTCGAATCGCAGTACCAGCTTCTGCTGCCGCGCGACTCCGGCTTCGAGACTCTGGCCGGGTTCATCCTGGCGCGGATGCAGAAAATTCCCAGGCAGGGTGAGAGTTTCGATTACGATGGCCACCGCTATACCGTGCAGGAGGTCGAAGGCCACCGCATCGCCAAAGTAAAAATTGAAAAGCTGGAAGCCAAAGCAGTCGCGCAAGCCGGAGACTGAGAACCAGGAACTGGAAACTGAAAACTGAGGTTGAAGAGCAAAGCCCGAGGACCACTCAGTACCGGGAATTCTGCTGGAGGAGCTGAAAGCGGGACACGAAGTAAATTAAATAAGGAGCGCTGGGTAACGACTCAAGACTGAAGACCGACGACTGAGAACAGAAAGACCGATGCTTCGTTACCTCTCCCTCCGCGTCCTCTACATGCTGCCCGTAGTATGGCTGGTGGTCTCGCTGGTATTCCTCCTGATTCACCTGGTCCCCGGTGACCCCATACTGCAGATGCTCGGAGAAGGGGCTCCGGTAACTGACGTACAGGCCGCCCGGCACGCTTACGGACTCGACCTTCCCCTGGGCCGCCAGTATCTGAACTACTGGGAAGGAGTGTTGCGCGGCGATCTGGGACCGTCACTGCGCTTCAACCAAAGCGTCACGCGGCTGATTGCTCAGCGTTATCCCTACACCTTGCAACTGACTTTGGCGGCGTTGGTGGTAGCGGTGCTGCTCTCAGTTCCGGCCGGGGTGCGCTCTGCGCAACGGCGCAATCGCTGGGACGACCGCCTGCTGAGCGTGGTCAGCCTGTTCGGCCTCTCGTTCCCCAACTTCGCCCTGGGTCCCATACTCATCCTGTTTTTCGCCATCTACCTGGGATGGCTTCCGGTATCAGGTTCAGGCTCAGTGGCACACCTGGTACTGCCCGCGATCACCATGGGCGGCGCGCTGGCCGCGATCCTTACCCGCATGGTGCGTACCTCCATGCTGGAAGAGTTGGGCCAGGACTACATTCGTACTGCCCGCGCCAAGGGACTGCCCGAGCGCACCGTCGTCTATGGTCACGCACTACGCAATGCCATGATCCCGGTGATCACGGTGCTGGGACTGCAATTCGGTGCACTACTGGCCGGCGCCATCGTGACCGAAACAATTTTTTCCTGGCCCGGAATCGGACGGTTGACCATCCAGGCCATTTCAAATCGCGATTATTACCTGGTGCAGGGCTGCATCCTGGCGATTGGGCTGACGTATGTCGCGGTGAATTTCCTGACGGATTTGCTGTATTCAGTGGCGAACCCGCGGATACGGCAGTGAAGTAACGTAGCGCTGGCGTCCCGCCGGCTGTCCGGCGGGCGTCTCGACCGCCGCCGGGGGCAGGATCCCCCGAGCCAGCCGGCAAGATGCCGGCGCTACGATATCGGTTGTAGGGCGATCGCCGCCGGCCACCCTTAGGCCAATTCGATCATCACGCGCTGGCCGACCAGGCCCGCTGCCCGTTGCAGACTCGACAGGGTGATATCGCGTTTCGGATCGGGAATGGGAACCACCTGAGCGGCTCGTCTTCAACAGACATCACCTATGACGCAAAACAGGAACTTCCCTTTGTATATACGAATATTGTATACTGTATATGCAGGAATTGAGGCGACCGCATATGGCCGTAACTCTGACATCCATCCGTCTTGACACTCATCTGGCAGATGAAGCGGCGAAAGTTCTCGGCGTGAAATCTCGCACGGAGGCGGTCCATGTGGCGCTCCGCGAGATCGTGGCGTTGAAGCGCTTCAAAGACTTGATGAAGAAGAACGCAGGGAAGCTTTCGTTTGCAGGTCACGGTGAGTGACCTCGTTATTTTCGACACGTCGATCCTGATCGATGATCTGCGAACCGCGTGTCATCAACCAAGAATTCAATCCATCATTGGTCTGATCCGGACGTCTTCAGTAGTTCTGGCGGAATTGTGGCGTGGCGCAACCAAGCGGGCGGAGATTGAATTCTTGCGGGCTCTAGGAAGAAACCATCCCATCCTAACCCCTACAGAAGGAAATTGGCTGGAATCAGGTCAGATACTGGCACGGATTCACAGGGATCGGGGTTTCACTGCAGGCAAACTACGGGACTTGCATTTCGATGTACTGATCGCTCTCACCGCAAGGTCCTACGGTGCTCGCCTGATCACTTCTAACAAACTCGATTTTGAACTGATTAATAGTTACCGGAAACTCCGGCTCGAGATATGGTAGATTCGTCCCAGAAAGTCTAATCGTTTTCGTTCCTAGAAGGATTAGCGAGTCCTTCTCTCCTTGTTGCGTTCATGTCCCGCCCGTCCTATAAGCGCTGTGACTTGCGGGGAAGCTTCTCTTATCATTTGCTCGGTAATGTGGCCGTGTTTCAGCCTCCCTGCCTCCATTAAATGCTCCAGCCATGGCTTGTCGTGCGAACTGCCGAGGTGGGAAACAAGGTCAGCAGGATGTAGTTCGATAAATTCTTCTTTCCGTGCCGTCGCGACTGAAGCTATACAGAATTCTCCGGCATCCTTGAGGTCTTCCATGATTCTCTTCACGAAAGCGACATTTGGCTGTCCATGCTCCAGCACGAAACATACTGGCTCGTTTTTTACTTCTCTACTATGGCGAGAGTGCACAAAAAGGCACAGACGGCGTAAGCGTTGCCGACAAATGTCTTAAGATGTTCATTCGCATATTGCCTATAGGTCTCTTTTCCTATAGTGGAAAAAATTCCATCAATGGCGCTCTGTCGAATTGCGAAACACAAATCCGAATAGAGTGCTGCCGAATGCAATGCGTGAAAATCTCTATCTTGAAGGTGCGGCCTCCAGAGATTCCTGAAGATTGCCCATTGGCCTTCGCAGCCGTAAAAACCGGCTACGGTCAAAACTGGAGTCTCCGGATTTGTTCCACTTTCATCTAAGAATGCATGGATCATGCCTACTAGCCTCTCGCCGGCACCGGAGCAAAAGAGCGTCGCTAGTCGAGTATATTAATGCCAACGCTCTTGACCGTGTCCACGCTCTCCATCTCGCTTCCGCGCGCCGCCCGCCACAATCCGCTGGCGACCACGGGCGCGGTGTTGGTGGTTATCTTCGTGATCTTCGCTGTGTTTGCTCCCTGGATTGCGCCGCAGGATCCTGCGTATATCGACCTGCCCACGCGCCTATCTCCGCCCTCGTCCGCCCACTGGTGCGGCAGTGATGAACTTGGTCGAGACATCCTTTCCCGTCTTATCTACGGCTCGCGCATTTCGATGCTGGTGGGAAGTTCGGTGGTCGCGGTCTCGCTGGCCCTCGGCCTGATCGTGGGATCGATCGCCGGCTACTACGGCGGTAACATCGATCGTTTCTTCAACGTGGTGGTGATGAACGCGTTTCTCTCGTTCCCCGGAATTCTGCTGGCCATTGCTTTTGTCGCTTTCCGCGGTCCGGGCATTTTCAATCTGGTGCTGGCGCTTTCCCTGGGCGGGTGGGTGGGCTACGCGCGCCTGGTCCGTGCCCAGGTTTTAGCGGCGCGCGAACGCGAGTTTGTCGAAGCCGCCCGAGCTCTGGGCGCAAGCGATCTGCGGGTGATTGTTCGCCATATTCTTCCTAACATCATTCAGCCCGTGATTGTGCAAGCCGCGATCGGCATGGCGGGTGCGATCCTGGCTGAAGCCACGATGAGCTTTCTCGGTTTGGGGGTAGCCCCGCCAACGGCCAGCTGGGGAGCCATGCTCAACGATGGACGCGCCCACCTGTTTGACGCCCCGCATCTTGTGCTCTTTCCGGCGCTGGCGGTGATGCTCGCAGTGCTGTCGTTTAATTTCATCGGCGACGCGCTGCGTGACTTTCTCGACCCCCGCTCGCGAATCGAAGTCGGTCTGTAGGCCACGCTGGCCGAATCGCATCGGTTGTCAGGGTATCGATTGCCAGGGTAATCGAGGTGGTGCATCGACTTTCGTCACCATGGGCAAACTCTTGCATTCTTATGATTGGTGCCTATCCGGCGCAACATTCCTCATCCGCCGGTGTTAAAACAACCAGTCCGGAAAACGGGCAAGAAATTAAAAAAAGCGACTGAGGAAACCATATGAATAAGCATCGCAAAGGCTTCATTTTGACCGCTGTACTGGCCGCCCTCATGCTGCCTGCAGCGGCGCAAACCACCCCGGCAACCACGCCGGCGACCATCAACGAACGCAAAGAAAACCAACAGGATCGCATCGCCAACGGCATCCAGGATGGCCAACTGACGGCGGGCGAGACCAAGAA
Organism: uncultured Acidobacteriaceae bacterium; assembly: GCA_964528615.1. Lineage (GTDB taxonomy): Bacteria > Acidobacteriota > Terriglobia > Terriglobales > Acidobacteriaceae > JAIQFF01. Next base: position 29,752 of record CAZGSU010000043.1, read on the forward strand.
CCTCGAAAAGAAGGAAACAGATCTGAATCAGGAAGAGCGTGATATGCGCAAGTTGGATAACGGTCACCTGACCGCAGCCGACCGCGCCACTCTGAACCAGCAGCAGAACAAGCTTTCCAAGGACATCTACAAGCAGAAGCACGATGCCCAGGTGCAAAACGTGAATCCCAAGAGTGAAGTCGGAGAGCGCGAACGCAACCAGCAGGAACGGATCGCGCAGGGTGTGAAGAGCGGACAGTTGACTGCGGGTGAAACTGCTCATCTGGAAGGCCGTGAATCTCGCATCAACAAAGAAGTTCACAACGACCGCGCTGCCAACGGAGGCAAGTTGACTGCAGCAGAGCGCCGGCAGGTCAACCACCAGGAAGACCGCACTTCGCGCGCCATCTACCGCAAGAAACACAATGGGCGAGTCCAGTAGTCTGGATCAGTCGATACGGTAAACAAGCGCCTCCAGAAACGGGGGCGCTTATTTTTTGCTCTCAGGTCCGCGCGAACCACAGAAAAAAGGTCCATTCCGAAGTAAGTGCCCCGCCATGACTCCGGCCGAGACTCGCCTGTAACCGCAAGAAAAGGGCGCACATCCAGTTGTTGACGTGAATAGCAGATTGCTATATAAATATCGCGATTCGGGATTATGACAGTGGCCGAAAAATTACGTTACCTGCGGGAAGTCGAGGGCTCGCTGCGCGGCCTGGGCCGCCCCATGACCCAGCAGGAATTGGTGCGAGCCATCCGCAAGGAGTTGTGCAAGAGCATCAGTCAGTCTTACGTGTCGCAAATCGAAGGCGGAGTGCGGCCTCACATGACTCAATCCACGCGCGCCATGCTGGCGAAGTTTTTCAAAGTTCACCCCGGATTTCTCGTGGACGATCCCGAGGGCTATCACACCGAACTGGTCTCCGATTTGCGCACCACGGAAGGCAAGCTAGATGTCTGGTTGCTGCAGGGCTCGGAACGCTTCGCCAGCGATCCGCAAATCAGCGAAGTCCTGATCAAGGCGGCGCGTGAAAAAGATACGCGACGCTGTCTGCTGCTCCTGGGTGCGATTCTCGATACGCCCGGTTTGGCCGACCGGTTGCTGGAAGCGCTGCAGCCACACGCGGCTACGCACCGGGCGCAGAGCAGAGAAGAAAGGCGGCGGCTATGACCTGGGCGGATTTTTATCTCATTTGTTTCGCGGTGGGATTTTCGTTCAGCCTGCTGTCGTTTCTTGCCGGCGGTCTGCGCTGGCACCTGCATCTGCCCCACTTTTCCCCTGCGCACACGGCGCCGCACGCCCCCGTGGGACACGGCGCGGGACCGGCCGGGCAGGGGGCTGCGGGCCCTGCAAACGCCGCAAAAGTCGCGCACAGTCACACGCATGTTTCGCCGTTTAATTTTGTTACGTTCACGGCCTTTCTGGCCTGGTTTGGCGGCGCCGGTTATCTGCTGACGCGATACTCCGGCCTGTGGATCGTTACCGGGATTGGCCTCGCCGTATTCAGCGGCCTGGTGGGCGGGGGGATCGTGTTTCTCTTTCTCACCCGGGTGTTGATTTCGCACGAAGAAAGCATGGATCCCGCGGATTACGAAATGAACGGTGTGCTGGGCAGGATTTCCGTTCCGATCCGTGAGAACGGCACGGGTGAAATTATTTATTCGCAGGCCGGCACACGTCGTACCTGTGGGGCACGCGGCGAAGATGGAAAAGCTATCGCCAAGGGAACTGAAGTGGTGGTCACTCGCTACGAAAAGGGAATCGCATACGTACGCTTGTGGAGCGAAATATCGGGAGAGGGTTCGCTCTAGGTGCAACGGTTCTTCGTGTGGTCCGGCAAGTGTGTCTGGCTAAGAAAGATCGTGGCAGGGCTCGAAGTGGGGCGGGGCGGAAGTCAATGGACAGCAAACTCTATCGGTCGATCACGGCGCTGCTCTGGCTAGCTCTTCCTCTAACCGCCTTCCAGTATTGGTCGGTCTGGGACCAACTGCCATCCAGAATGGCCACTCATTTCGGAGCGACTGGCCAAGCCAATGGCTGGATGACGCGCCAAGCCGCATTCACCTTCGCAATCGGGTTAACCGTGTTTCTGCTTGTGACCTTTACCTGGGCACTCACCAGGGTCCGTAAGCCAGATGTTCTCGCCTGGTCATTAATCGCAATGCTGTACGTTGTAATCGGTGTTTTGTTCAGCATCAACGCTGCTGTGCTGAACTACAACTTAAATGGTCGGCCGCTCGACCCTATCCCCGCGATGATGGTCGTCTTTGTCTCGGCATTCGCGGTGATCGCAATCGCTCTGGTGGCGAACCGTGGATCGGGATTACCGCGGCTCTCCGCTGGCGTGGAGGCTGAAGAGGTCCACGCTTCTCCTCTGTGGGCCATGGTCTTTGCCATTCTTACGGCGATCGAGTTGGCCGTGATTGCCGTGATTCCCGTACAGGGCCTGCGACTAGTAATGATTTTGCCCGCGCTGCTCCTGCTGGTTGCGACGATGCTGGCCTGGAGTGGTTTTCGCTATCGCTTCACGTCGCAAGGCGTGGAGATCAGCACACTCGGTTTTCGCTTGCGCTCCATTCCGCTGCAAAGCATCAAGGGTTATGCCGTCGCACCCTGGAGCCCGATAGGCGGATACGGGATTCGTGGTATTGGAGAACGCCGGGCCTACGTCTGGGGCAACACGGGCGTTCGCATCATGCTTTCGAATGGAGAGGTTTTTCTCGGTCACCGTGAACCGGAAAGAATTGTGAACGACTTGAATTTGATCGGCGCGAATCACCAAGCTCGCGAAAGTACACAAAGCGAATAACGCTAATTTCCTTCGTGCACCTTCGTGCTCTTTGTGGTTGACGCGTTTGTCGGGGCACTCGAAAGAGGAGGCGATATGTTCGGGATGTCACACATTGTTGAAATCTGGATCTTCGTTGGGCTGGGAGTCATGGCCATCCTGTTCCTGATGAGCAGCATGGCTCGGCTGTATCGCAAAGCCGGCCCGCATGAGGCACTGATCGTCTACGGACTGGGCGGAACGCGGGTGGTGAAAGGCCACGGCACGCTGGTGTTTCCCATGGTCCAGATATGCCGCGAGCTTTCGCTCGAGCTGATGTCGTTTGACGTAGCGCCCCAGCAGGATCTCTACACCAAGCAGGGTGTGGCTGTCACAGTCGAGGCGGTGGCCCAGATCAAGGTCAAATCGGACATGGAGTCCATCCTCACCGCATCGGAGCAGTTCCTCACCAAGACTGATCAGGAGCGTGAAGGCCTGATCCGGCTGGTGATGGAAGGCCACCTGCGCGGCATCATCGGCCAACTCACGGTGGAAGAAATTGTGAAGCAGCCGGAGATGGTTTCCGACCGCATGCGCTCTACCTGCGCCGAAGATATGAACAAGATGGGCCTTGAGGTCATTTCTTTCACCATCAAGGAAGTCCGCGACAAGAACGAGTACATCACCAACATGGGCAAGCCCGATGTCGCGCGCATCAAGCGCGACGCCGACGTTGCCACGGCGGAGGCCGATCGCGACACCGCCATCAAGCGCGCCCTGGCGCAACGCGAATCCGCAGTTGCACGGGCTCAGGCCGATCAGGAGCGAGTTCTGGCGGAAACGCTGTCTCTGGCCAAGCAGGCGGAGGCGCAGCGGGACCTGGAAGTGAAGAAAGCGCAATACGTCGAAGTTACCAAGCGGCAGCAGGCGCAAGCCGACAAAGCCTACGACATCCAGACCAACATCATGCAGCAGCAGGTCATCGCCGAGCAGGTGAAGGTGCAGCAGATCGAAAAAGAGCAGCAGGTTAAGGTGCAGGAAGCCGAAATCAACCGCCGCGAGAAAGAACTGATCGCGACTGTGTTGAAGCAGGCGGAAATCGAGCGGCAGCGGATCGAAACCCTGGCCCTGGCAGAAAAACAGCGGCTCATGTCGGAAGCCGATGGTCATGCGGCAGCAATTCGCGCGCAGGGCGAGGCCGAAGCCGAGATCATCTTTAAGAAAGGTGAAGCTGAGGCAAAGGCCATGAACGTGAAGGCTGAGGCTTACCAGGAATACAACCAGGCTGCTGTGATCGACAAACTGTTCACGGGCATGCCGGAAATTGTCCGCGCGCTGGCCAGTCCGCTGGCCAATGTGGACAAGATCACGATCGTTTCAACCGGCAACGGCGATGCTTCCGGGATGAACAAGATCACCGGCGACATTGCCAAGATGGCAGCGCAGGTGCCGGCGTTGTTCGAAACACTTTCGGGAATGCCGATGTCGGAGCTGCTGGGGAAGGTCCGCCAGATCGGGGATAAGTCGCCAAAAGCAGACGTGCTGCCACCCAACGGCGGAGCAGGGAAGTGATGATGACAGCGATGGAGGACGGGCTCGTCGCCGCCCGTCCCGCCCATTGCTGAAGCGATATCGAGGCAAAGAAATATGAAGAAACCTTCAACCCAAATCGGCCTTGGCATTGCTCTTGGCGCTGGAGTTGGCGCCGCGACCGGCGTTTTCGCAGGACACATCGCGATCTGGCTGGCCATTGGAATCGCCATCGGAGTCGCAATCGGAAGCAGCTTATCCAACTCCGACTGCGCCGAGTGCGAAGCAATTCACAAAAAGCATCAAGCGAGGAGCTAAGAGCGAGCAGCTAGAAGCTAATTGAAAAAGGAGTCCATCATGGCATTACTAGAGCGGGTTTCGACACTAGTCCGGGCCAATCTCAACGACCTGGTCGACAAGGCTGAGCATCCGGAAAAAATGATCAAGCAGGTCATCCTCGACATGCAGAATCAGCTTCTGCAGGTCAAGACCCAGGTGGCAATCGCCATTGCGGACCAGCACCTGCTGGAGAAAAAGCAAAAAGAGAATGAGGACAAGGTGGCAGAGTGGATGCGCAAAGCAGAGTTGTCGGTCGACAAGAGACAAGACGACCTTGCCCGCGCCGCCCTGCAAAGGGTAGAGAGCTATCGCGACCTGAGCGAAGGCTTTGCCCAGCAGGTCACCGATCAGAAGGCGCAGGTAGAAAACCTGAAAACTGCACTACGCCAACTGGAGCGAAAGCTGACCGAGGCGCAAGCCAAGGCCGATCTGCTGATCACCCAACATCGCCGTGCCCGTGCCGTGGGCAAAGCCAGCGATGCGAAGATGGCCGCCGGCAACGGTTCCAGCGCCAGTGCCTTCGACCGCATGAAGCGCAAAGTCGCCCATGCGGAGGCCTATAGCCAAGCCAAGTCCGAAATCGCCGCCGATGATGTGGAAGAACGTTTGGCTGCGCTGGAAAAAGAAGACCGGATTGAGCAGTTATTGGCGGAGCTGAAGACAAAGCGCGGAGCGTAGGGTTAATACAAACCTGTATCAATGTTAATTCGGAAACTTGTGTATCGCGTTAGGTTTCGCAGGCTCTATGCGCTCCGGAGGTTGGGCGGCGCTAAGCATTCAGCGACCGCCTACTTTTCGAATTTGGACAACACACTCAAAGAGAATCGGATTGCAAGAAAAGCATTCCGTGATATCGAAGTGCAGTTGCGAGGGCTCGATCCGACGGCATGGCGTTTTCTGAGACACGAGGTAACTCCTCATCTAACAATCAGGGATCCGAAGCGTGGCTGGACTCAGCTTTTCAATTTGTTGAACCAAGCAAATGCCTACAACTATTTGGCAAGAATTGGGTGCAAGGACATCGCCTTTATTCCTCGATCACTGGTAGCCGGACAGCGCACCCCGGACTTGAAGGCGAGATCAGAGTCAGGAAAGATTCTATGCGAAATCAAGACGATCAATATTTCCGAGGATGAGGCGAATGCCCCAGCGAACTACTCTGTAAGAAATATTGCGCTCAACCTCGACGATAAATTCTTCAATAAGCTTCAAACTGATTGTGAGCACGCGTCACAGCAGATGAGGGCATACTGTGCGGAAGATGATCTGAAGCGAATTATTTACATCATCATAAATTTCGATGACCAGTTGCACGGGTATATCGACAATTATTCCAAACAGATCGAGAAGTACGTTGCTGACCACCCGCTCCCGAATGTGAAAGTTGTGTTTGATGTAAAGCCGGCCTATTACTATGCGACTCCATAGGTGCGAATGGCAGATATACGGGCCAAAGTTGACTTTCAGCACGGAGCATTACAATGGAACAACAAGAATGAGAGAAACCACGACGTTTAATATCTCCCTCCCGCCAGCCATGGCGAAGGAGATCGAGCGGGCGATGAGGTTAGAGCATAAGACACTCTCGGAACTGGTTCGCGAGGCACTACGTGTTTATCTGGCGGCGCGGCTAGATCCTACTGGGTTGCCAACGGCCGCTGAAGCGCGCGCCTATCGGCGTGGCATGGCTGCCTAGCGGCGCGGTGATTCCGTGACGCTCGAAGAGTACCGCAATGGAATGGACCGTCGTCCTCGCCGGCCCCGCAAGAAGATCTGTTAATCACGGACCTCCGACTGTTTATTACGCGCTCGCCTTGTCAGCCAGCGGCAGGGTGGGTTCGTCGTCAGTCTTCGCAGTAGCGGTGGCTGCCGCATCCAGTTCCAGTTGTTCCTGTCCGCTGAGTGCAGTAACCCGGCCGCGGTAGGTCTTCAAATGTCGCTGCGCGGTATCAAACGCCTCCTGAGCCTTGTTCAGGTTCTTGCCCACGTTTTCAAACTGGTTCTGGAAATGGTCGAACGACTTCTGCGCCTTGGCCAACTCCAGACGGCTTTTTTCGAAGCGGCTGGCTACTTCGTACCATTTGTGTACCAGCGCGATGGTCTGCAGGGTCATCAGCAAAGTATTGGGCGAGACCGGAAAAACGTGCTGCAGATTGAGCCAGTCGGCCAGTTCCCGGTTGCGGACGGCTTCCATATAGAGGGTCTCGCTGGGCAGGTACATCAACGCAATGTCGGTGGTGCCATGCTCCGGCTGGATATACGCCTTGATCCGCTTGGCCTCGGTCTTCATCACGCGTACGAACTCGTGACGCGCTTCTGTAATTTCTGACTCGACATTGCTCTCGAAAAGCGCCAGCACCTGCTCGCGAGGAAACTTGGCGTCGATGGGGAGGCGCCGGTCAGGGAACTGGATGACGGCGTCGGCGCGTCCGTTGCCGTCGCCAGCGGACGACTGAATCTCGAACATGTGAGCCGGCAGAAAATCCGCCAGCAAGCGCTCCAGGCTGGCCTCACCAAACTGGCCCCGCAGGTGAGGCAGTTTGAGCATATTGTTCAAATCGTTGATGGAGTGGCCGAGCGCGCCGACTTCACGCAACTGCTCTTCCGCCGCCTTCAGGTGTTGCTGCACTTTTTCAAACTGGGCAAAGCCTTCCTTAATGTTCTGATCGAGCTTCTGCTGCACCTGGTCAGTGATGGCGAGCAGTTTGGCGTCAACCCGGTCGCGAATCGAGTCCAGGCTCTGCGCTGTTTTCTGATTGAGGTTTTCAAACTCGACTTTGAGTTGGGAGGTCGTCAGTGCCAGAGAATTGGTCAGTTCCTCGCGGGCCTGGCGCAGGTCCTGTGTCTGCTCGCGCCGTCCGCCAGCCAGTTGCGCTTCTACCGACGTGCGAATCTCGGTGAATCCCTGGGTCAGACGGTCGGTCACTTCCTGGCGCAAGTCCCCCTTGGTGCTTTCCAGGCGGGTAGCCATGTCTGCGGTCGCGCTGGCAAAGCTCTGCGACAGGGATTCACGAAGCGATGCCGATTCCCGCGCCAGGTGCGTTAATTCGGGGGCATGGGACGATGAAGCCCCGCGGCGCCATAGCGCGACGGCGACGATCAATACCAGCAGGTTCAGAACGACGACCAATGTCAGCAGGAATCCCATAGGGCTGTTTCGATTTTAGAGTGTGGTATGAGAGAAGAAAAGGAGAAAGTTTGGTACTTATAGCCTGCACTGTGCAAAACTGGCCTATGCTAACCTGCCAACAGGGAATGTACTAATCCCCCGAATGGACTCGCCTCCGCAAATCCGCGTCGGTACTGCCGGTTGGTCCTACAAGGACTGGGAGGGAATTGTTTATCCGCCAGGGATGCAACACCGCAAGCAACATCCGCTGGAGATTCTGGCGCAATGTTTCGATATGGTGGAGATCAACACGTCTTTTTACGGACACATCAAACCTCACCTGGCCAAGTTGTGGATACGCACCGCCAAGGCAGTGAATCCGAATTTTGTGTTTACCGCGAAGCTGCATCGCTCTTTCACCCACAATCCCATGGCGGTCATGGAGCCGACTTCGGCGGCGTCAATCCGGCCCAACGACGAAGATGAGGCGCTCGCGCGCGAGGGTTTGGAGGCTCTGGCTGGAGAAGGGAAGCTGGGCGCGCTTCTGATTCAGTTCCCGGTCTCATTCAAGAATACGTCGCTGAACCGTGAATATCTGGAGATGCTGCTGCGCCAGTTCATCGAATACCCCTGCGTGGTGGAAGTGCGGCATGACAGCTGGGACAATCCAGGCACGATCTATGAATTTGCCAAAAAGAATGTCGCCTTCTGCAACATTGACCAGCCTTTGATCGGACGTTCCCTCGAACCCACTGAACACGTGACCTCGCGAGTCGGCTATGTGCGACTGCATGGACGGAACTACGATCAGTGGTTTGAAGCGGAGACCCGCGCCGATCGCTACAACTATCTTTACAGCGAAGCCGAGCTGGCGGAATGGAAAGAGACGATCGGGCGCATCGCGCAAAAAGCCGAAGTCACGTACGTGGTGGCCAACAACCACTTCGAGGGGAAAGCTGGAGTCAACGCACTGCAGTTAAAAAATATGCTGACTGGACAGCGGGTGAAAGCGCCGGAACCGCTGTTGGAGCACTATCCCGAGCTGAAGAAGATTGCAGACCCGATTTATGACGACCGGGCAAATCCGAATCTGCCGTTGCTGGCTTAGACACACGGAATCGCCGCGCTCACTCGCGCCGAGAAACTACACTCCAACCGGAAACGGCTTGGTATGGGTTTCGGCACCCAAAGCCAAACCGGAGAAGCGCCCCTGCAACAAGGACATCAGCCCCGTATACCAGTAGCCGACCACGAACAAAACCAGGAACGGCACCGTAATGTAGTTTTCGTTGGCGATGGCGTAATAGACGGTCAGCGCGAAATAGCCGCCGATCAAAAGTTCGAGCCAGGGAACCCACCCTAGGCGGCGCCGGTATTTGGTGGCATTCACCCTGTCCTTTTTCGACTCCACACGATACTTGGGGGTACGCGCGAAAGCTGACTTCTGTCCCACTAACGCCTCCACCACGGCGCGCGTGTTTGTGATGGTAAGGCCGATGCCGAGCGCCATCAGGAAGGGAAGATACAGCAGGGCTCGCGGCCAGGTCTTGGGAAATAACTCCCGCTGCGAGACCAGATAGAAACTGGAAATCGAAAAAGTGGAGGCCATGAACAATGGCAAGTCGATGTACAGCATCTGAAACCAACCCTGGTAAAAGCGGATGATCATGGCCGGCAGCAGCAGCACGGAGAGGACGACCATCAGGGGATAGCTGAGATTCGCGGTGAGGTGGTACCAGGCTTCCAGCTTCACCCGGAATGGCTGGTCACTCCTCACTACTCTGGGGAGAATCTTTTTGGACGTCTGGATCAAACCCTTGGCCCAACGCGCCTGCTGGGTTTTGAAGGCGGTCATTTCTACTGGCAATTCAGCAGGGCACTCCACGTCCTGGAGGTAGACAAACTTCCATCCCTTCAGCTGCGCCCGATAGGACAGATCGGTGTCTTCGGTGAGGGTGTCGTGCTGCCAGCCTCCCGCTTCCTCGATGGCGCTACGTCGCCACACGCCGGCAGTCCCGTTGAAATTGAAGAAGACGCCGCTGCGTGCGCGTCCGGAATGTTCCAGCACGAAATGCCCGTCGAGGAGGATGGCTTCGACTTCAGTAAGAAAGGAGTATTTGCGATTGATATGACTCCAGCGGGTTTGCACCATACCGATCTTCGGGTCGGTAAAATGGTGGATGGTCTTCAAGAGAAAATCTTCCGGCGGAACAAAATCGGCGTCAAAGATGGCGATGAATTCGCCCTTTGCGGTTCGCATGCCTTCCGCCAGCGCGCCTGCCTTGAATCCTTCGCGATTGTCGCGGTGATGATAGGTAATTGGAAAGCCACGCGCTGCATAGCGCTCGACCAGGCTCTGAGCGACTATCTGAGTCTCGTCGGTGGAATCGTCCAACACCTGCACGTCGAGCTTTTCGAGGGGATACTGCAGACGGCAAATGGCATCGACCAGCCGTTCCACCACAAACTGCTCGTTGAAGATGGGCAGTTGCACCGTTACTCGCGGCAGTTCAGCAAAATGTCCCGCCGGATCGACGGTACGATTCTTCCGATGCTTGTAATAAAGGTACACCAGCACGTAGCGGTGCATGCCGTAAGAGGCCAGCAAGATCAGAACAACGAAGTAGGGGACCAGCAACGCCATATCGAAGGCGTTGGCGTGGTACAACCCTCTGAATGTCGTATCGAGAAAATGCTGGCGAATGTACTGACCGATACCCCGCGAGGCCACGAAAGCGGCTAGAGCAGAAGGTGAAATGGAGGCTACGCCCAGGGAAAGAGTCCTTATCCGGTGATTCTTGTCCAAACAACCGGAAACGCTATTGTATCCGAAAGGCTTGGCCAGCCTGCGGAGTAGGCTTGCCTTGCGTTCCCCCACGAACCGCGTGGGCCCGGACGCCCACGTCCGGGCGGGCGAGCAATGCTCGGCGGTGTTCTGGCTGAGCTGGCCGAACTGCGGAGCTTCGCTCCGCTGGACGGGCGTGGACGCCCGTCCCTACACGGACTCGGTTAGTTCAGGAAATAGGTACGATAAAGGGTGTCTCGCTGGGCGGGCTTGAATCCTGCATCTCGAATGATGCGGCGCAGTTCTTCTTCGGTGGTGCAATTGGTTACGCCGGCCGCGCGCACGACATTTTCTTCCAGCATAACCGAGCCTACGTCGTTGCCGCCGAAGCGCAAGCCCATCTGGCAGACTTTCAATCCCTGGGTCACCCAGCTGGATTGGACGTTGAGGAAATTTGACAGGTACAGCCGGGAGATGGCCAAAACTTTCAAGTACTCGACCGCGGTGGCCTCATCCCAGCGCCGCCCGCCCAGCGCCGTATTCTGGGGTTGGAAGCTCCAGGGGATAAATGCCGTGAAGCCGCCGGTTTCTTCTTGTAATTCGTAAAGCCGCTGGAAGTGATTGACTCGGTTTTCGATGCTCTCGCCTACGCCAAACATCATGGTGGCGGTAGTGCGCATCCCCAACTGGTGCGCGGTGCGATGCACCGTGAGCCAGTCTTCGGTGAGACATTTTAGCCGTGCGATCTTGTAGCGCACTTCGTCGTCCAGGATTTCGGCGCCGCCACCGGGGATGGAGTCGAGTCCGGCATCGCGCAGGCGGGAAATCGTGTCGCGGACGCTCAACGCGCTGTACTCGGCAATCGCGAGAATCTCGGAAGCCGAGTAGCAGTGCAGATGAATCTTCGGAAAATGCTGCTTGATACCGGTCAGCATTTTCTCGTGCCAATCGATCTTGAGGTCGGGATGCAGGCCGCCCTGCATCAGCACACCCGTGCCGCCGAGTTCGACGGTCTCGCGGATCTTGTCGTAGATGGTGTCGAATTCGAGGATGTAACCCTCTTTGGCCGCGGGCCCCTTCAACGGCCGGTAGAAAGCGCAGAAGGTGCAATACTCGGTGCAGAAATTCGTGTAATTAATGTTGCGATCGATGATGTAAGTGGCGACGCCTTCCGGGTGAAGCTTGCGGCGCAGGGCATCTGCCTCCATGCCGATGCCGATGAGGTCGTCGGAATGGAACAGGTCGAGCGCTTGCTGTTTAGTCAAGGACATAGGTACAGAACGCTGTAAAGATTCTAACGGAGTGAGCGGCTAGTGCCAAACCGAAATCCAGGATTCGCGGTGTGGAGTTTGCGCGAGTCGTCTACCTGGAACCGAAAAGCCTCCAGTCATCCTGAGTGGCCTTTAGGCCGCGAAGGATCTGGCGTGCAGTGCCTCTGCTCCGGACAATCGTTCTCGGTGATGCGCGCCAGATCCCTCACTGGGCTGAAGCCCAGATTCGGGATGACGCCAGTCGAGGTGTCATGCCGTCTCCCGCTGAACGGCCGACGCGCCGCGCCCCGCGTTGATCCTGTTCTTGTACCGATAATATTGGATGATAGCCACAGCCCCGCCTGCTACCGCGAGCGCAATCAGCAGGAACAGTGCCGGCTTGTGGTACCGGGAAAAAAACCGGATGATATGTCTGCCATAAATTGCCCCCAATCCGGCCACTATCGTGAAGCGAACCGCGCGGCCCAGCGCCAGCGCCGCGACGAACTTTTTGCGGGAATATTGCATGGCGCCGGCCGCCAGCAGAAACGGTACCAGCGGAAAAGGTGGCGGCAACAAGGCTGGGACCGCAACCGCGCCGAACCCCCAGCGTTCGAATCGCTCAAAGACTTTTGCCGCCTTCTTCTTGGACAGCTTGCGCTCGAAGGCTTCCTTGCCGCCCTTTCGGGCCAGGCTGTAGGTGATGTAACCGCCGAGGACGGCGCCAATCGTGGCCGTGAACGCGTAGTACCACCACAAGTCATGGTGCCTGGCGGCCAGATAGATCGTAAGCACATCCATGCTACCGGGCAGAGGCACGACTGAGCTGTCCGCGATCCCTAGCAGAATCAGGCCCACGCCGCCCAGATGCCGCAGTCGTGTCCAAACGGAAACCGCGATCAAGAAATGAATCTCTGTCAACATTCCTGCCTTAGAAGCAATTTGCCCAATGCAAGTGGTACGGCGGAACTGGCCAAGCATTAAATGGACGCAGACTTGGCCACGTCGAGAAAGCGGAGAGCGGGCGCGGGGGGCAATGCGCCGCATTCTTTCGCATAACGATAGAAAAGCTGTAACCCATCGAGGGCCGCGGGATCGAGATCGTAGTGAATGTTTTCGGTCAGATAGGTCTTTATTTCCGCTTCGCTCAAACCCAGTTGGGTCGCCCACTCCCGCGCAATCTGTTGCAGATTCCGGGGCTGCAAACCGTGGTCGCGCGACTCCTGAAAAATAGTGGCCAGGTCGAGCGCCGGTGAAGCACCAGCCAATGCCGCCTGCCGTACCGCCCAGAAGGCGAAGACAAAAGGCTTGCCCGTAAGACGGACCCACTCCTCAGCGAGATCATAAGTCCGATATCGGGCTCGATCCACCTTTAGCGCAGGATCACCAATCAGCAGTCCGGCGTCGTGCTCTGCCAGCATCTTTTCTACGTCGGGAGCCGTGGGCGAAAACGTTCGCCCTGGCCCCCACCATTTTGCGAACAGAACTTTAGTCAGCGCTACCGAAGTCAGCGAAGAAGTGTCGAGTGCGACTGACCGAATCTCTTCCCGCGGAACTCTGCTGACCAGCAGTATGGAACGAACCGGCCGGCGTGACGCGATTGCGACTCCCGGCAGAATAAGCAGTCCAGGGATGCTGGCATACGCGGCAGCCGGAATGATGCCGATATCGGCCGATCCTGTGTCCAGGGCGGCGGCGCATTGTGAGGGCACGGTATAGGAAATATCGAAGGGGACACGATTCCTCGCATCTCCGTGCTCGAAATCCCACATCAGGGGCGCAGTATTAAGGTAGGAAATGGCGGAAATACGAAGGCGTTTCATGCGGCCGATGGTCAATCTTAACAGAGGAGTGTGTCGGCTGACCTTGACAGGGTTTTTGACGGGTGTAACAGTCCGCGTGTCGGAAGACTTGCGGAGGTGACGACGTGCCCGAAGCCCTGGCTGTGATTTCCAGACCCAGCGAAAGCCTTGCCCTGCGGTGGCTGGCTCTGTCCTTGACCCCGGGGCTAGGGGCCAAACGAGGCCGAAGCCTAGTCGACCATCTGGGTGGCGTGCAGAACGTTTTCAAAGCCTCGCTCACCGAACTCGAGGCGGCCGGGATTCAGGCGGCGTCGGCACAATCGCTCGGGACAGGCCGCTCGATGGAGTTGGCGCACGACGAACTGGGTCGCGCTGCCGCGGCCGGAGCTTCGGTTGTCTGCCTGGACGATTCTTCCTACCCCTCGCAACTCAAACAAATTTACGATCCGCCGCTGGTTCTTTACGTCCGGGGAAGTGTGGACGTGATTGGGCAGCCCGGTGTCGCGGTTGTAGGAACCCGCCACCCCACGCCTTACGGACTAGGAATGGCCGAGCGCCTGGCGTGCGATCTGGCGGTTCGAGGGCTGGTTATTTTCAGCGGCCTGGCGCGGGGTGTGGATGCAGCTGCCCATCGCGGCGCCATCAATGCGAAGGGCAGGACGGTGGCGGTTTTCGGCACCGGAGTGGACGTTCTCTATCCAAAGGAGAATACCCGACTGACGGAGCAAATGCTGAGCCTGGGCGGAGCGTTGATTTCCGAATTCCCTATGAACACCTTCGCCGCGCCGCAGAATTTTCCAATTCGCAATCGTATTATCAGCGGCATTTCCATCGGCGTTCTTGTTGTGGAAGCTGCCGAGTACAGCGGGACGCGCATCACGTCGCGCTGCGCTTTGGAGCAGAATCGCGAGGTTTTCGCGGTCCCCGGCAATGTAACCAACAAGAACTCCTGGGGACCCAACACCCTGATCAAGCAGGGCGCGAAGCTCACGGCGACGTGGGAAGACGTTTGGGAAGAACTCCCTCCGCAAGTACGACTTGCGCTGACTCCCGCTACCAGCGATGAATCGCAGCCCGGGGAAGCTGCATCTCTATTCGGGGAAACGGAGCTGCCGCCCCACGAAAGAAAGATACTGAAGATCCTGAAAGCGGACGAAGCAACCCACATCGACGAAATCGTTGAAAGCCTGGAGGCCGACCTTTCATCCTCAGAAATCTTCGCCGCCCTGTTCGAGCTGGAGCTGGCAGGGAAAGTGAAGCAGATGCCGGGGAAGAATTTTGTAAGGAGCTTCTAGCTGCTAGCTACTGGCTTCTAGCCAGAAAAGGCAGTGTGAAAGGACAACGGCTCATGGAAGACTTCAAAGATTTGCGAGTGTGGGGAAAGGCATAAGATTTGACGTTGAACGTGTATAAGAAAACTTATGGATTTCCGAAGGAAGAGATGTACGGGCTGACCAGCCAACTGGACGAGCCACGAGTTCCATTGGGGCGAATATCGCTGAGGGATGCGGTCGCAGGTCCGATCCAGAAATGCGACGCTTCCTGCAAATCGCTCGCGGCTCAGCAAACGAAGTGGAATACCATCTGCTTCTCGCAAGAGATTTGGAGTTCTTAACCATGGAGGATTTCAAAGAGTTGGAAAACATGGTGTTAGAGATTCAGCGAATGCTGACGTCTCTGGTGCAGTGCCTGTCGCCTCAGGTCGTAGCTAGAAGCCAGTAGCTAGAAGCTAGCAGCTTCCCAACGGAACTTGTTGCCACCACCGCATTCATGCTAGCTTCAAAACCAGTAACCACACTTAAGAGGACACATTGTCTAAAGGTTTAGTCATTATCGAATCGCCCGGCAAGGCGAAAGCCATCCAGAAATATCTTGGCAAAGG
The DNA here is from genome assembly GCA_964528615.1 of uncultured Acidobacteriaceae bacterium. Classification (GTDB taxonomy): domain Bacteria; phylum Acidobacteriota; class Terriglobia; order Terriglobales; family Acidobacteriaceae; genus JAIQFF01. The sequence goes on from CAZGSU010000043.1 coordinate 45,196, forward strand.
CTATGTTGTCGAAGCATCGTTTGGCCACGTCAAAGACCTGCCCAAGAGCACGCTGGGCGTCGACATCGATAACAATTTCGAAACCGAATACGTCGTCATTCCCGGCAAGGAGAAAGTTCTCGCCAAGCTGAAGAAGCTGGCCTTGTCCGCCGACAGTATCTACCTTGCGCCTGACCCGGATCGCGAAGGCGAAGCCATCGCCTGGCACCTGGCCGAGGAACTGGGCGACGGGAAGACCAAAAAGAAAAAGAAGAAGAAAGAGGGCGACGAACCCGACCGCATCCGCCGCGTCACTTTCAACGAAATCACGAAGCGGGCCGTGCAGGAAGCTTTCGAGCATCCCCATAACATCGACCGCAACCTGGTGGATGCGCAGCAGGCGCGGCGTGTGCTCGACCGCCTGGTGGGCTACCAGGTTTCACCCTTGTTGTGGGATAAGGTCCGCCGCGGCCTGTCTGCAGGCCGGGTTCAGACTGTCGCTCTCCGGCTCATCGTCGAACGTGAGCGCGAAATCAAGGCTTTCCAAAAGCAGGAATACTGGACCATCGACGCACACCTGGCGGGACCCAAGCCACCTGCCTTCGATGCCCGCTTCCTGGGCAGGGGCGAGGAAAAGGTCGAGGTAACCAACGGCGAAGACGCGGAAAAAATCCGCGCCGCGGTGGAAAAAGCCGACTGGCTGGTTCGCACGGTCGAGCGCAAAGAGCGCCGGCGTAACGCCACTCCGCCGTTTACCACCAGCAAACTGCAGCAGGATTCTTCGCGCAAGCTACGCTTCAGCGTCAAACGCACCATGATGATCGCGCAGCGTCTGTACGAAGGTGTTGAACTGGGCGAAGAAGGCTCGGTCGGCCTCATCACCTACATGCGTACTGATTCCACCCGGGTTTCCAACGAGGCTCTGGCGGAAGTGCGCGAGTACATCACGTCTCAGTATGGCAAAGACTATCTGCCCGAGTCGCCGAATGTATATAAAGAGAAGAAGGCGGCGCAAGCGGCGCACGAGGCCATCCGTCCCACTTCGGCCATGCGTCATCCCGACCAGATCAAGCAATATCTGAAAGAGGATGAATACAAAGTTTATAAACTGATCTGGCAGCGCTTCGTGGCTTCGCAGATTACGCCCGCCGTCTTCGACCAGACCACCGTCGACATCGATGCAAAATCCGGAGCAGAAACTTTCTGGTTCCGGGTGACGGGTTCGGTGCCCAAGTTCGACGGCTTCCTCAAGGTTTACGAAGAATCCAAAGAAGGCAAAGATGAAGAGGACGAAGAACTCAAGCACAAGCTGCCACCGCTCGAAGCCGGACAGAAGCTCACGCTACGAGAGTTGAAGCCGGAGCAGCACTTTACCGAGCCTCCGCCGCGTTACAACGAAGCATCGCTGGTGAAGGAGCTGGAAGAGCGCGGTATCGGACGGCCATCCACGTACTCCGCGATTCTCAGCACCATTCAGGAGCGGCAGTACGTGCAGAAAATAGGCGGCAAGTTCTCCCCCACCGAAATTGGACTGGTGGTGACCGACCTGCTGGTGGAGAACTTCCGCGACATCTTCGACGTTCAGTACACTGCGCGGCTGGAAGAAGAACTGGACGAGATCGAAGAAGGCAAGGAAACCTGGACCGACGCACTCGCCGAATTCTACAAGCGTTTCTCCAAAGACCTCCGCTATGCCGAGAAGCACATGGAGAACATCAAGCGGATGGAGAAGCCGACCGACGAAAAGTGCGAGCGTTGCGGCTCTCCTCTGGTGATCAAGTGGGGCAAGCACGGGTCGTTCTACGCCTGCAGCTCCTACGACAAGGAGAATCCCGAGAGCTGCACCTTCACCAAGGAGAATCCGATTAATCTGCCGGACCTAGATTCGGCGGACATTCAGGAGACGACCCAGGAAGAATATTGCGAGAATTGCGGCCGGGTGATGGTGCTCAAGCGGGGACGCTTCGGCCAGTTCATGGCTTGTACGGGCTATCCCGATTGCAAGACCACGCGCCGCCTGGATCAGGGCAAGAAGGTTCCCGACATCCCGCTGGATGAACTTTGCCCAAAGTGCGGACGTAACATGATGATCCGTCACGGGCGTTTCGGCGAGTTCACCGCCTGCAGCGGCTATCCGGATTGCAAATACGTGAAGCAGAACCTCATTGGGGTGAAGTGCCCGCTTTGCAAGGACGGGGAAATCGTAGAGAAGAAGGCTCGCAAGGGCAACACGTTTTATGGCTGCGGAAATTATCCCAAGTGCAAATTCACTTCCGCTGGCAAGCCGCTGGCAGAAAAGTGTCCGAGTTGCGGCAGCGAGTATCTGGTTGAAAAAACCCTGAAGGCGGGGCCGGTGGTCGCGTGCCCCAATAAAGAATGCGATTACGAGCGTGCCGCCGAACCGGTGCCCGTAGCCTAAGAAAGACCACGTAGGGGCGGGTGTCCTCACCCGCCCAGCCGAGCGACGCTCAGCAGATCATCGACCGTAAACCAAGGAGATTTTGCAAATGGCAAAGAAACCCACCGCCGCCGACGCCCAACTAATTCTTCAACTTTACGATCTTCGCCGCGAAGCCGAGCTGCGCAAAGCCCGTAACTGGTGGCTGGTGAACTTCTGGCCCAATACCGCCGACGATTTCATCAACGTAGCATCAGCCTTGGGGACCCAGGAAAACAACTGGCTCCGGCAAGTCGCAGGGTATTGGGATATGGCGGCGGCGCTGGTCCTTCACGGGACAATCCATCAAGAGTTGTTTCTCGAGGGCGGCGTGAGCGGGGAGATGTTTTTCATCTACGCCAAGCTCAAGCCCGTTCTGAAAGAGCTTCGCGACAAAATGCAGAGTCCGGGGCTGTTCAACAATGTCGAAAAAGTGATCATGAGTTCGAAAACCGGACGCGAACGGCTGAAGACGATCACGGCACGGGTAGAAGGCCGGCGCAAAGCCCTTGCGGAGTCGGCCAAAGCAAGTTGAGCCGATCTTCTCCCTTCATCTTCTGGACAAAGGACAATGAAAGCCCGGAGCCAGAGCCAGAAGCAAGGAGC